>JALUXU010000001.1 GCA_027013225.1 Acidihalobacter sp.
CGTGAAATCCAAACACTCAAAGCCCAAATCAAACGCCTGGAACGGGAGAAAACGATTTTAAAAAAGGCTACAGCGCTCTTGATGTCGGAGGCAGCCAGCGTTTGATGCTGGTGGACACCTTGAGCGCAAGACGCATCAGCTCGGGATTGGCCTCGGCGTTGGCGTTGGCGAGATGATCAAGATACTTCTGGCCCGTCTTTCCGATCTGTGGAGCTACCTCGGTCAGCCAGATGGCGGTCTCAACCGCTTCGACCTGGCAGAAGAATGGCCGAATGCTGCTGTAGTTGTGATGACGCCAGTGTTGGAGAAGACGAGCAGTTTCCGGTGTAACTCTCCATTGGGACAGAGGGAGCTCACGCCACCGATCAATCTCCTGGCGCACTCCATTGATGATGGCAGTATGGATATATTGCTGATCCTGGGAAGAAAGATCGTCGAACAACAGGTCGTCCTGTTTGGGAGCGCCCTTTTGGTGTCTCGGCCGGGGGATGGGTGTGATGAATTGAGCCGGACGCCTGCTCTCGATAATCTTTTGTGTCGGTTGCCCGCTGTCATCCAGCTCCCAATGGCGCGACGGATATTCATACGGCGAGTTGAGAACAGGATGGTTGAAGAAAGGATTGGACATCTGTTCAATTCATAAAGAAAACAATCAAACGGCTGCGCCAGCGTTTCCAAAAGATGGTTTTCACGCGCAGGAGAGAGCGACGAGACTCAGCCTCCATGCTGAAAAAACGTCCACGCACCCATACCCACCGCCAGCCAGAACAAGCCTTTGACGGTATAGAAAACCAATGCCGTCCAGCCAAAGCGTTTGGCCCATAGTTTTACCCGCTCGCGGGTCAATGCTTGCATCATCGAATCACTCCTTCAGTTCTTTGGTAAAGGCCGTAGCAATTTTTGCAATTGTCTCTTCGAGGGTATTATCCTATCGTACTCATCCTCCCAGGATACCGAGCAGATCATCGGCCGACATCACTTGACAATAGATGTTGTTGATCACTGTGAGTTCGTGATCATGTATTTCTTGGCTGATGGCAGCGCAACCGTCCTCGATCAATACCACGTCGAAACTTTCATCAGCCAGACTTCGTACCGTGGAGGAAACGCATTGATCCGTGAAAATACCGGCAACCACCACATGATAGATCCCCATATTGTGCATCACCAGGCGCAGATTGGTGCCGGTGAGCGCTGAGTCAGTGGTTTTGGTGACAACGATCTCGCCTGGCGCAGGCGCCACTTCCGGTGCGATTTGCGAGGCCGGAGAATCCTTGGGCAGCAATACATTATTGAAACCGGGTCGGCGCTGACTTAATGAGCGATCGCGCCCATCTTCGGTCAGGCAAGCGATGCGTGCATGCAACACGTCCCTCCCCTGCCTGCGAAAAGCATCCTGGAGGCGGCGAACAGTAGGCAGTACAGTTTTTCGCATGCGCTGGTCGAAATACTGCCAGCGGCCCCATTCATTCCGCTGGCTTTCAGGAACATCCAATCGTCGTGGCGGACGATCGAAATAGGCGTTCTGGATATCTATCACCAGCAAAGCTGTACGCGCCGGATCCAGCTCGAGATCCGGAATCTCGGCATCGGCGTAATAAAGCGAACGATAAGCATTTTTCCAATCCATTGAAGTTCCTCCATGCTTAAGCCGAATGAAACATTCAGCCCATGGGATATTCCTATAAAATCGGTGGCTGCATACTCGGCTCGACGCGAGTAAAGACCGAGCGTCAGGCGGTCTTGTGACTCTGAGAAGTCATGGCGAACTTTTTAATTTCACTGAATTTCCCGAAGTCGGCAAAGAACGATTACGCGCCTTCTTTACAAGCATATCAAAAAGGCGTTGTTGCAAAGGATCTTCGCCGGCATTAAGTTCGGGGTGCCATTGCACGCCGATCAGAAAAGGATACGTTTCATGTTCATATGCCTCCAAAACGCCATCCTCGGCCCAGGCAACGGCGCGGAGTCCCTCACCCAGTCGGGAAATGGCCTGATGATGGCAAGAGCAAGCGGTTTGCAAATGTTCGACCTGCAGCCAGCCGGCCAGACGGCTGCCAGGCTTCAGCCTGACGCTATGTGGCACGGTGCCCCATTCAGGCAAAACATGCGGCAAATGCTCACCATAGATATCCGGAAGATGCAAATATAAACGTCCTCCCAGAGCGATGTTGATCACCTGCATGCCTCGACAAATACCCAACATGGGCAAACCGCATGCCATCGTATGCCGCACCAATGCAAGTTCGGCCCGATCGCGCTCCGGACTAAGCCTGAAAAACGGGCGTTGCGGCATGTCGCCCATCAAGGTGGGGTCCATATCCTCGCCGCCTATAAGAATCAATGCATCGAGTCGATTCATGACTTCCGGTTGGGGGCGACGTTGAGCCGGCAAACCCACGGCCACGCCACCGGCACGCGTTACTGCATCGACGTAACCCTGCGGCAATTCGTAGCGGTTCGATGGCCGCGGGCCAAACGTGGTAATTCCAACCAACGCACTCATGAAAACACACCGATCCAGATTAGCCAGCGCTGCTCAGACGCAAAATCATTCCCCTGCTGAATCTCCGTCTATCATGGATGATCACACGGGCTCGAGGCAATGATGAGGAGGCGCGGGCGTGCGCACAGCAATGCTGTCGCCGACAGAAACGAGGCCGCCTTGGACGACAATTCCCATTACTCCCGCCTTTCTGGTGATTTCTCCGCCTTCCCCCCGCTTTATCAGAGCGTTTTTGAGCCCGTTTTGAAACTCATCCAGAAGACGGCAGGGATTGCGTAATCCTGTTAGACGCACGATCGCCTTCGGTCCCAGCCGCAATTCGGAATCGACTGGAAGGGAAAGCAAATCGATGCCGGTCGTAGTAATGTTCTCTCCCAAGTCTCCAGGGCCCACCACAAAACCCAAGCGTTTCAACTCAGCGAACAATTCCGCCTGAATGAGATGGACTTGCCGCAGGTTGGGTTTATCCGGATTCCGAGCGGCATGGGCTCGATGCTTTACCTTGGGGCCACAATGCGCATCGCCTTCCACGCCGAGTCCCTCGAGCAGCCGTATCTGTTTCAGGCTGGGTTTGGAAAAAACATGCCCGGCGGCGGCCGATACAGATAAAATCCGCGCATCCGGAAACTCCAAAAGCCGGTTCTCAAGCATGCGCATTGGCCTCATGTTTCGGGGCGTTCAGCGATTCTGCCTCTATAAAGATTTTCTTGACTTCCGGATAGTCGCGTTTGATGGCTCGGTCGATCCTGGCGATAGTTTCTTCAATGCTCGGAGCATCCAGCGCATCCCTGAAATCAACGGCCATAGTCACGAGGATGAAATCCGGCCCCATGTGCAGGGTGAGCAATTCTTTGACGCCAACCACACCCCGATCTTGGCTCACAATCTGGCGAATACCTGTGAGGATTTCCTGGCTGGCGCTTTCGCCTATGAGCAGGCTTTTGGTTTCCGTGGCAAGCAGTAGGGCGGTGAAAGCCAGGATTAAGCCGATAACGATGGAAGCGGCTCCGTCGAACCAGGGTATTCCTGTCATCTGGGCCAAGCCGATGCCTAGCAACGCCACCAGCAAACCTACGATAGCGGCCGAATCCTCGAAAAGCACAACAAACATGGATGGATCCTTCCCTCTCCGGATCGCCTCTATATAACTCAATTTCCCCTTGATTTTCCCAAATTCCCTAAATGCCACCGTCCAGGAAAACCCTTCGAACAATAGAGCGGCACCCAACACGATATAGTTGATCAAAGGATCGCTCATATGCTCGGGATGCAGGATGTGATCAATACCTTCATAAATCGAAACACCCGCGCCCACAGCAAAAATCGCTATCGCGACCATAAAACTCCAAAAATAGATTTCCTTGCCATAACCAAAAGGATATTGCGGATTGGGTGGCCTCTTGGCGCGGCGGATGCCATAGAGCAATAAACCTTGATTCCCCGTATCGACCAAGGAATGGATGCCTTCCGACAGCATGGCGGAACTTCCAGTAACGAAAGCCGCAAACAGTTTCGTCACGGCGATCGCCGTGTTGCCGGCCAGGGCGGCGAATATCACCTTGGTATTGGATGCTGCCACAGGAAAACCGGGGAAAAGGCGGGTTCAATTATTTTCCAAGAGCAAGAAGCAAGCGGCTTGGCCATTTCATTGTTTCGCTAGCGGAGTAAAATCGCCTATTGCTTTCATCTCTTCCTCGGAAAACAGCTCGCTTATGGCTGGCAACAATTGCTCTTCTTCTGTAATGGAATGCGCTTTCAAAAGTTCCAAAAATTCATTCACTTCCTCGACAGGCGTGTTCGCGTCGAATAATCTCGCGAAAGAACGCATGCGGCCATGTTCCTGCAGGAGTTGCCGGGCGAGCTCCTGATGCGCTTTGTAATTGCGGAACAAGGGGGCAAACAGCGTCATCTCTTCATGCTGTAAATGTTGCTCCAACTCTAGGTCACAATACGCTTTTATCTGCATGAAGGCCGACTCAGCCTCGGCGTCATTGGCCCCGATCATAGCGAGCATGCGCTCGGCGAATTCGATTCCTTCTTCATGTTCTCTATGGATTTTTTGCGTCTTGTCTTCATTTAACATGAGATCATTTCCTTGTATTGAAACAGTAGGGCAACTCGAAAAACCTGCTGCGCGAGCCGATTGCTGCGGTTTTTCGAGTATCCAGTGGCCTTCAGCCGTTGCGCGCTTTTTTGATAGCTTCGTAGGCTTCCTTTATCTGGCGGGTTTTTTCGGTCGCCAATTGAATCATTTCTTCTGGCAACCCCTTGGATACCAGCTTGTCCGGATGGTTTTGACTCATCAGCCGCCGATAGGCGCGTTTTACTTCTTCATCGCTGGCCGATTCATCCAGCTCCAGCACTGCATAGGCTTGGCTGAGATGCAGCTGCGGGGTACCCACGCCTTCGGCGCCTTCGGCGCCTTGGGACTGCGAGAATACGCCCTGCATGCTCATGATGGCGGCGACACGAGCGAACAAAATCTGGAATTTGAGCTTGGAGACGCCCATCCGTTGGCTAATGTGCAGCAAAATGGAACGCTCGGGTTCATCCAGAAATCCATCTGCCAAGGCTGCGCTGATCTGGATTTCAAGAAACATTGGGATCAAGGCGCTGCGTTTATGCACCACCCCCAGAAACTGATCGAGTACGGCCTGGAGATCGAAATCCGAAGATTTGCCCAGGTTGAAAAGTTCGATGGCGGCCTGGCGTTGAGCTTCGCTCAGCTGCATGCTCTGCATCACCTGTTGCGCCAGCAGGATTTCGCGCTCGCTTACGCGTCCGTCAGCCTTTGCAACATATCCCATGACTGCGAAGGTCGCCGTGAAAAAAGCGGCCTGGGTGGTTTCCTGCTGATCGGAAATGCGTGCTTGCTGCAGATCGTGCTGATTCTTTTTCTTGTCGACCTGATGACCGATAGCACCGCCTAACATCGCGCCCAGAGGACCGCCCAAAACCAGCCCGACGGCGGCCCCAACCCCCTTACCCCACCAACTCATCGCTTTTCCTCCATATCACCATCGTCCTTAGCCCCTGACCCTGATGGAAGCGGATCCATAGTGTTTGAAACGATCGATGATTTCATCCATCTCTTGGGGATCGAGCAATACTGGCTCACCGTTTTGCTGTGCCAGCAAATATTGCCTGGCCAGGGTTTCGACTTCCAGAGCCAGATCAATGCCCCGTTCGATATCATTTGAATAACACAATATACCGTGATTTGCGAGCAGACAGGCAGTGCGCCCCCGCAGCGCCTTGATCGCATTGGCGGACAAGGCGTAGGTGCCAAACGTGGCATAGTCGGCGCAAGGGATATCCGCTCCGCCAGCTACCGCGACCATATAATGGAAGGGCGGGATAGCCTCGCGTCGGCAGGCCAAGGCTGTGGCGTGCGGGGGATGGGCATGGACCACGGCTCCTGCGCGGGGAAAAGCTCGATAAAGATCACGGTGCATGCGCCATTCGCTGGAAGGCGGCAAATCACCTTGGGCATGCCCATCCAGATCCATGATCACCATATCCTTTGCATCCAAATGTTCCGCAGGAATGCCCGAAGGCGTGATCATGAATCCGCTGGCAATACGCACGCTCAAATTACCGGAACGCCCCTGGGTCAATCCCAGATCCGCGAGCCGCCGCATGCCTTCAACCAGGAGGCGGGCGGGCATCATGTGCCTTTCACCAAGGTTTCGAAAGCCGCTTCGTCCAGGATCGGAACACCCAGCTGGCGCGCCTTGTCGAGCTTCGATCCAGGATCCTTGCCCATGATAACCGCTGTCGTTTTCTTCGATACGGATTCACTCACATGGGCTCCCAGGGATTCCAGGGCGGCCTTGGCTTCATCGCGGGTCCAATGATCCAGCGCACCGGTCAATACATAAGTTTTGCCAGTCAAAGGCCCTTCTCTTTTGGCCTTCACCGGTGGCCAATGAACGCCGACATTGAGCAAATTGGCGATGATCTGGCGATTCCGGTCCTGGGAAAAGAAATGACAGATATGCGTGGCTGCAGCAGGACCAATATCAGGAACAGCCTGTAAACGCGGATAGCGTTGTTCGGGTTTTAAGGATGTATCCTTTTCTGTTTTTAAATCCTCCAAAGCCGCTTTCTCCAAGGCTTCGAGCGTACCGAAATGCTCGGCCAGCAGTTTGGCGGTCGCTTCCCCTATCTCGCGGATACCCAATGCGAACAAAAAGCGTGGCATAGTCGTGTTTTTACTACGTTCGATCGATTCGATCAGATTGGCGGCCGATTTAGGGCCCATACGATCGAGCTTGGCAAGCTGGCTGGCAGTCAAACGGTAAAGATCATCGACATGCTCAACCCATCCTTTCTCGACCAGTTGATCGACTAATTTCTCACCCAGTCCTTCAATGTTCATGGCGCGACGGGAGGCGAAATGCAGAATCGAACCCTTGCGTTGGGCAGGACAATACAATCCGCCTGAGCAGCGGGCAATGGCCTCGCCCTCGCCGCGCACCACATCGGAACCGCATACGGGGCATTTCTTTGGCAATTCGATCTTGCGCGCATCGGCGGGGCGCCGTTGCTTGACCACGGCGACGATTTCCGGAATAACGTCACCGGCTCGCCGCACGACTACAGTGTCGCCTATGCGAATGTCCTTGCGCTCGATTTCGTCCATGTTGTGCAAGGTCGCATTGCTTACTGTCACACCGCCTACAAACACTGGCTCGAGACGAGCCACGGGCGTCAAGGCACCCGTGCGGCCGACTTGCCACTCGACATCAAGCAGGCGCGTCATTTCTTCTTGCGCCGGAAATTTGTGAGCGATGGCCCAGCGCGGTGCCCGGCTCGTCATCCCAAGTATTTCCTGCTGAGCGAGCGAATCTACTTTGAAAACGACGCCGTCGATCTCGAAGGGCAATTCAGGCCGGCGTTTTTCCATGTCCATATAATATGCAAGGCAGCCCTCGATTCCCTGCACTACCTTCACTTCATGACTTACTGGAAATCCCCACTGCCGCATCTGCTCCAGCATTTCACTATGAAATTCAGGTAATTCAATCCCTTGATATTCTCCCCAGCCATAGGCATAAAAGGCCAAAGGCCGCGAAGCGGTGACCGCAGGGTCAAGCTGACGCAAGCTGCCGGCCGCCGCATTTCTTGGATTGACGAAGGTTTTTTCACCACGGGCGGCCAGTTTGCGGTTCAAAATCTCGAATCCGGCTTTGGGCATGAATATCTCTCCGCGGGCCTCAAAAACGGAAGGAGGAGACTCTCCTCGAAGCCGCAAGGGAATGCTGCGCACCGTGCGTACGTTCTGAGTAACGTCTTCGCCGACATAACCGTCTCCGCGTGTGGCCCCCATCACCAGATACCCCTGCTCGTATCGTAGGCTGACGGCGAGGCCGTCGAATTTGGGTTCCGCGCAATAGCGCACCGCTCCCGTCCGCCCGAGACGCTCTTTCACACGACGATCGAATGAACGCAATTCGTCTTCGCTGAAACAGTTTTCCAGCGACAGCATGGGTATGAGATGGCGGACTTCTCCAAAGCCTTCCGCTGGCTTCGCGCCTACCCGTTGAGTAGGCGAATCCGGGGTAATGAGTTCGGGATATTGGGACTCCAGGCGCTGCAGTTCGCGCATTAGACGATCGTATTCGGCATCCGGTATTTCCGGTTGATCAAGGACATAATAGCGGTAGTTGTGATAGTTGATCTGCTCCCGCAATTCCGCCGCCCGTCTGGCGATCGATTCCGGCACACTCATCGCCTGCCCCCCCTCTCTCTAGCCTGACGTTGAATGAAATGGCGCACTCGTTCTTCATAGAAACCCAGGGTTTGAGTGGTCATGGCGCTATGCGTGTCGTCTTCAAGATGTCCATCCAGAGTCTGTGCCAGACGGCGCGCGCATTCACTCATCTTGCGAAAAGCGAGCATGGGCTGCTCAGGCCCTGGCAATTGCATAAACAGGCTAACGCCGGGCGTGATCAATGTATCAAAAGCTCCTGGATCAAAGGTGCCTGGCTTGATCATATTGACGACCTGAAACAGCGGCTCACCCGAAACGGCATCACGTTGAAAGATGTGCATGTCGTTGAAGCGCAAGTCACAGGACTCAAATGCCCGCGCCAATGCGTCCCCTTCAATACCGTCGCTTTCCGAGTTGGCAACCACATGAATGATCAGCAACTCTTCCGGCGCTTTTGCATTTTTGTGAGCTGATGAAGTATTCGCTGATTCATGGGAACGCATATCTGACGTTGCGGAGGGAAAATCATCCTCCGTTTCTTCTTCTGTGTGGGATAACTTCGCGGCTGGAAGAGCGTTTTCTGCTTCAACCTCATTGAAAACCGGCTTGGAAAAAGGAACCGTTCGACTTTCAGAGGAAGATCTCAGTAAGATGTCGTCGTCCTCGACATCCACATGCGACATGGGCTCATATGATTCAAGCGGCTCGTCTCGCGATTTTCGCTTCAAGCCGGCGACAAAAGAACGCACGCGGTTTTCGTAACGTTCGAGCCAACTGAGCTCCTCCTTTTCTGGACGGCCAGAAACGTTTTCATCGTCGAATCGAGGCTTGGCATGCTCTTTTATTCCAAAAGGCGATGATTCCACCACGGATTTCGCCCCAGCATCTAAAGACAGGGTCGGCGGCTTGCCGCTTTCCTGCTGTTTCGTTTGCCTTTCTGGCATCGACATTATCCCAGTCGCATCAGGGCATGAAGATGCCTTCTCCAGTCGCTTGTAGAGGCCGCTAACGAAGATCCGCACGCGCTTTTCATATTGGCTGAAGGTCTGAGGAGTCATCGGCTGCCCATATTCATCCAGCAAGCGCCCATTCAAGCGCGCCCCCATCTTTCGGGCACAATCAATCATCGCCCGAAAAGCAACCATCGGTTGATCGGGACCGGGGAGCCTCAAAAAGAAACTGATCCCTGGCGTTTTTACATTCGCGAAGCCCGCGGATTCGAACGTCCCGGGCTTGAGGCGATTGACGACGCTGAACATGGGTTCTCCCGCGCCCGCTTCGCGGATGAATGTACCTTTGGGGGTAAAGCGGAGTCCGAAAAAATCGAAAGCGGCTGCCAGCGCATCGCCGGAAAACATCTCGTCCTTTTTAGCAGGCACCAAATGCATGATGAGCACATCGACAGGTTCGGGGGCCTCGTCCCGCGAAGCGATTTCTTCAGCGGTACCCAGTTTTTCAGCAACGGCCTTCGGTATGTCATCGAGTCGAATTTTGGATGCGCGTTCTTCCAATTCCGTCTGGCTGCGCTTGAGTGGCCGCACATCGTCGATCCACTCATCATTATTTGTTGTCTCCAGGCCGAATGAAGGCGGTTGGGGTTCGTTTGGGGAAAAAACCGTTTTCTCGGGCACAGCTCGTGGCACTTGTGATTCTTCCTTCATTTCACAGAAATGCAGCTTTTTTTCTTCGCCAGCCAGAGCAGGGATTTTTGCATCGTCCCCAATAGACACGGGCGCTGGTTCATGCTCATCGTTTTCGAACATAGGCGTATCGAGACGCGGTTCGAGTTCCCGATCGGTATTGGTAACGTCCTGGGAAAGTCCCTGGTGTAACGAACGTCGAACGGGCCTTACGTCGTCGATCCAGTCCACTTCGTTTTCAGCGGAATCCTGATCGAAGCGGGGCTCTCGATGATCTTCTTTCGCTTTGCGGCCGTGTTGCCCGCCTTCGCTGCGGCGGCCCCACCAATAGATGCCCGCCAATATCAGCAGACCGATAATCAAAAGAATCCAGCGTAAGGTATCCATATTCAACTCATTGCCATTTTGGCCGCTGCGTCGATATCCACTGCCACCAGGCGTGAAACACCGGCTTCTCGCATGGTAACGCCAATCAGATGTTCGGCTGACTCCATGCTGACCTTGTTGTGGGTAATCATGATGAATTGTACCCGTTCAGCCATTTCTTTCACCAATTGGATGAATCGCCCGACATTGGCTTCGTCCAAAGGGGCGTCCACTTCATCGAGCATACAAAAAGGCGCTGGATTGAGTTCGAATATCGCGAACACCAGAGCCACTGCCGTTAACGCCTTTTCGCCGCCCGACATCAAGTTGATAGTCGACAAACGCTTGCCGGGAGGACGCGCTAATACGGCGACCCCTGTGGTCAGCACGTCGTTGCCGGTCATTTCAAGGCGCGCCGCGCCGCCGCCGAACAGGCGCGGAAACATATCTTGCAGGCGTTTGTTGACATGTTCGAATGTTTCCCGAAAACGATTTCGGGTTTCCCTGTCTATCTTTGCGATGGCTGATTCCAGAGTGCTCAATGCTTCGGTTAAATCGATGAACTGCGCCTCCAGATATTCGGCACGCTCGCTTTGCGTTCGATATTCATCTATGGCGGCCAGGTTGACGGCTCCAAGCCGCTGAATTTGGCGCTCCACGTTCGCAATTTCGCTTTCCCAACCCTCAATGGAAGCCTGTTTTGGACGTTCCTGAGATAAGGATGCGAAATCGAAGCCAGTTTCTGCGAATTTCTCGCTTAAAGTTTGGTGACGCACGCGTAATGACTCCTGAGCCAGGCGGCGATCGTTCAGTTGTTCCCGCAAGTATTCGGCTTCGCGTTCGAGCTCCATTCTTGAGCGGTCCGCCTCGCGCAAATGGGTTTCAAGCTTCTCCACGAGGATACGAGCTTGGGCCATTTCTTCATCCGCCCGCTTGCGTTGCTCGAGCAGTTCGGCCAACTCTTCCTGCAATTTCGCCGTCGGCATCGCCTCTTGCACGTCTTCACTGCCAAGACGATGGATGCGTTCTTCAAGCTCTGCCACTTGGGCGCGGTCACGGTCTACGGCTTGCTTGGCCGCTGCCAGTTCGGCGCGCAATCCTTCGAGGATGATTTCGATGCGATGATGCGCATTGCGTTTATCCTGTACGCGCCGTCGCGCCTCGTCTAAGTTTTCGAGCAATTTTTTTCGCCGCGCCTCCAGCCTTTCGCGCTCCTCGGACAAACGCTCCATTTCAATGAGCGCGAGATCGCGGTTTGAGCTCGCCTGGGCAAGAGCTTCCAGCTCTTCGGACATACGCCTTTCGACTTCCTCGATGTCCTGGTGTATCGCATCTGCGCGTTGGCGTTGCCGTTGCACTTGGCCACGCAGTGATTGCAGACGAGCTTCATCCGTAGCCAGACGCCGATGCGACAGATTGACTTGATTTTGCTGCTGCGTCCGGGTGGTTTCGTGTTGCCTTAACAGGTCACGCGCATGATCCTGGCGCGCATTCAGGTCGGCAATCTCATCTTCCAATTGGGCGCATTGTCGTCGCAAGCGTTCGATTTCTTCCCCTCTGGCCAGGATGCCGCCTTGGGTTTCTTCCTCCTCTGACAAGCTCAACCATGTTCGCCCCACACGCTCGCCTTGAGTTGTGATAAAGAATTCTCCAGAGCTCAGCGTATTTCTTGCATCCAGGGCCTCCTCCAATGTGTTGGCAACATGAATGCCCACCAGGAATTCTGCGACCGGGTAAGAACTTTTGACATGCGTATCCCATTCATCTGCCGTAATCGCCTCTTCGCCCTTGACGATGAAATGACGAGGCGCCTTGTCCTGCGCTAGCGCTGGCAGCAATGATTCCAAATCGTCCACGCACACGGCGCGCAGATGAGCGCCCAATGCCGCTTCGACCGCGCGTTCCCATCCCTTTTCGACTTGAAGACACTCACCAAGACGTGGCGCTTTGTCGAGATTTTGCGCCACAAGCCAGGGATGCTCATCATGCTTGCCAAGCGCCGATTCCTGCAGCGCCTCCAGAGAAGCGAGGCGTCCGTTCAAACCCTGCAATTCGCGGCGAGCCGCATCAAGACGCCGACTCAGTTCGCGCTCTTGGTTTTTATCTTTCTCGAGACTTCGTTGCGTGGCTTCTAATGATGATTGCGCCTGCTGAAGCTCTTTACGAGCCTGATCGACAGCTATCTGTAAGCTCTGGATTTCCTTTTCCAGTGTCGCTGTATTGAGGGTGGAGGCTTCATCGCGAAGCCGTTGCAGGTTTTTTTTCGTGCGGGCGATCTGAAGTTCGAGGTGATCTATTCTGATGCGTTCCACCTCCGCCCGCTTTGCAGGCTCGGTAGCGCGCTGGTTGAATTCATTCCAAGCATTCTGCCATTCGCTCATTTCTCCTTCACATTTATCGAGGCCGCGTAAGGCTTCGGCTTCTGCTTTGGCAGCCGCTTCAAGCCCGGGTTCTCGTTCCTTCAGTGTGACAAAAAGACGCGCGAGGGTGGCCTCGTCTTTGTTCAACATTTTGCTCGCCTGTACCCGCTGGGATTCAATCTGCTGCAATGCCTGCGCCCGCTGTTGGCGCAGGGTTTCGGCATGTTTGATAGTCTGTTCAGTACGAGTGATTTCGCTTCCTATCCGATAAAATCGGCTTTGTGCCTCGGAAAAATCCGCATTGGAGACGCGCAATTGCTCGCGTGCTTTTGCAATTTCATTTTCGCGGTCGCGAAGGCGGGTGATGGCGGCTTCGAGCTTGTCTTGAACTTCATCGATGCTGGTTTGACCTTGCCCAAGGTCGGTCTCCAACACCTCAAGGCGCAAAGTAATCAATTCGGCACGCAAGCGATTGCGTGTCTTTTTCAAAGCCTTGTATCGCTCGGCCGTTTGCGCCTGGCGTTTGAGATGGGCGATGCGTTTGCCAAGTTCGTCACGCAGGTCGTTCAAACGGTCGAGATTCTCCCGCGTATGGCGGATGCGGTTTTCGGTCTCTCGGCGGCGTTCCTTGTATTTGGAGATACCAGCCGCCTCCTCTAAGTAGACGCGCAATTCCTCGGGTTTGGCTTCTATCAGGCGGGAAATCATGCCTTGCTCGATAATCGCGTAACTGCGAGGACCTAAGCCTGTTCCCAGGAACAGGTCGGTGATGTCGCGGCGTCGGCAACGGCTGCCATTCAGGAAATACTGCGACTGGCCATCGCGCGAAACCACGCGCTTGACCGAAATTTCTCCGTATTGGGCGAATTGTCCTCCGAGGCTGGCGTCTGAATTGTCGAACACCAGCTCCACTGAGGCCTGGCCAACGGGTTTGCGCGCCGAAGAACCATTGAAGATGACATCTTCCATGGATTCGCCGCGCAGATATTTGGCAGAAGACTCCCCCATCACCCAACGAACGGCATCGATAGTATTCGACTTGCCGCAGCCATTCGGGCCAACGATCGCTACGCGGGATCGATTAAGATGGATTGTCGTCGGATCGACGAACGACTTGAATCCTGCCAATTTTATTTTGCTCAAGCGCATGGAGTGCTCGCGTCGCTCATGGCATAAATTAATAATAGCTATACTATTTGGTTTTGGATGAACTCTTACTAGGCTGGATATATTATCCTGGGGGCGCAAGGATCTGGCGAGATGGGCGTTCTCGATAGTCCGCCGACTTATCGTGTCATAATGTAGCAAGATCGCCTGCAGCCGGCCTGATTGGTACGGGGCGCATCCACCATCAGCCGGGATGTGTTTCTCGTTACCTGCTGATATACAAATGATTTCCTTGTACAACCAGCATATGGGCAGCCGCTATCAGCGAGCAGATATCATTCGGGCCTGAGTTCTTCGATTTGATGGATCGTTTGGTCTCAAAATCGGTCGAATTTCCCCAAGACGCGGAAGATTCATCCTGAACTCGATAGGCTCCCGGTTTTTTCCATCAACACAGGATCAATGCAAGAATGCCAACCCAGCCAAGCAAAACCCTGGAAACCTTTCCCAATCCGCATCCGGCGCGCGATTATACCATTCGCATTCGAATTCCGGAGTTTACCTGCCTGTGCCCCAAGACCGGCCAGCCTGATTTCGCTACGCTTCACTTGGAATATGTACCGGACGAGCGCTGCGTGGAACTTAAGGCGCTCAAGCTTTATATCTGGTCCTACCGCGATGAAGGCGCCTTTCATGAAGCCGTCACCAATCATATCCTGCAGGATCTTGTCGAGGCATTGAATCCGCGCTTTATGCGCCTGACTGCTGAATTCAATGTCCGCGGCGGCATCTATACTACTGTAGTTGCCGAACACCGTGCCAAAGGCTGGTCTGCACCTGTGCCGGTTCAGCTTCCCTGAATACGGAATATCCAGTCGTATCGTTTCCGGTTTATCTGGGCGCCGACATCGGAACTTCGGGCGTCCGGATTATCGCTATGGATGATTATGGCCGGGTACGCGCCGAATCCGCCGTCTCTTTACCGGCTCCCATCGTCAGGCAACCAGGTCATGTTGAACAGACGCCCAACCTCTGGTGGCAAGCGCTTGTTCAGGCGCTACGGGTGATGAGAAGCCGCCTCCCAAATGGCGGCCTACCCGTCTCGCTGGCATTGGACGGCACCTCGGGAACGCTGCTGCTGGCGGATACGGATGGGAATCCCTTATTACCTGCTCTGCTCTACTCGGACCAACGCGCAGTAACCCAAGCTGATAGGATTGCCTCTATTGCCCCTGCAACCAGTGGCGCCCTGGGAGCCACTTCCGCTTTGGCCAAGCTGTTGTGGTTGCTCGAGAAGGTAGAAAAAACCGGCAC
This sequence comes from Acidihalobacter sp., assembly GCA_027013225.1. Classification (GTDB taxonomy): domain Bacteria; phylum Pseudomonadota; class Gammaproteobacteria; order DSM-5130; family Acidihalobacteraceae; genus Acidihalobacter_A. Next base: position 15,010 of record JALUXU010000001.1, read on the forward strand.
GCTGGCGTTGCACCAGGCTGACTGGTTGTTAGGAAAATTAGGAGCGCCATGGGGAATATCTGATGAAAACAATGCATTAAAGCTTGGTTATGATCCGATTTCTAGAACATGGCCGAGATGGATCGACGCACTCGACATTCCCCGCTACATATTGCCGGAAGTGGTCGAGCCTGGCACACCCATCGCAACAATAAATAAACAGGTGGCCATGGAATTAAGACTCCCTTCCGATTTGGTCCTGGTAGCGGGTACTACCGACAGTGTGGCGGGATTCCTGGCCACTGGCGCATCCGAGTTCGGCGAAGGTGTCACCTCCCTGGGGAGTTCATTGGCGCTCAAAGTTCTCAGCCATAGTCCCGTATTTGTTCCCGAGATGGGAATTTACAGTCACCGGCTGGGGGGCCAATGGCTTGCTGGCGGCGCTTCCAATACAGGCGGATTGGTCCTCAAAGCCTATTTCAGCGATGAACAAATAACCGCCTACAGCAAGGGAATCATGCCCGATCGACCCACTGGATTGAATTATTACCCCCTGCTGACCCCCGGAGAACGTTTTCCCGTCTCGGATCCCTATTTGCCTCCCCGATTGACGCCGCGCCCCGCCGATGATGCGCGTTTCTTTCAGGCAATCCTGGAAGGGATTGCCTCCATTGAAGCGCTGGGATATACCCGCTTGGCCGAAGCTGGTGCCGATAGAATCATTCGCGTACGCAGCATGGGTGGCGGTGCTGCGAATGGTAATTGGACCCGTATTCGTGAAAGGCTGCTCGGCGTACCTGTTCTGCCTGCCCGTTATCCTCAGGCGGCCTACGGCGCCGCCCTGCTCGCACGGACAGGCTATATGAGTCTCTCTCATCAATCATGGACGGGAGGCTGGGGAGCTATGAAACTTGCCATCAAACCCCCGTCCTTGATGCCGTGAGTGGTACAAAAAGCCAGTCCCTTGCAAATGAGCGAGATAATTCTTTTGTCTTTTATCAGGGAGTTATCGCATGTTCTTCCAGTAGCCAGAGACGAATTTAACAAGACGTTGCAAGGCCGCTGAGAGGAATGTAGACCCATTGTGCCCCATCACTGCAGAACCACTTGACTCCTTAGCGGGCGATTGGAGGACGGCCGCGCCGCAACAAGTTACTCAATTGCGTACGCTGGTCTTTGGTAAGTACAGCCAGAGCCCGATTCCACGATCGTATCCGCAGCATGAACAGTTTCTTTTGTACCTGGCTCATTGCATCGTAGACTTGCGAGGCTTGCTGAACAGGTATGAAGGTACCGGAATGAGTCAAAACCCAGAGTTTTCGCGCATCAGGTTCGGCTTGTTTGAACAGCGCCAGCATTTGCTGGTGGGTTTCCTTCTGAATGGCTTCGATCTTGGCCTTCTGCTCGGCAGTGAGCGATAAAGCGTTGAATGGATAACCCAGAGTCCTAACGGCTGATTGCGCATGCGGTGAACCGGCATAGGGCGCATTCAGTGCTGGATGGCCTCCCTGCCGTCCATACGGACCATAGGGTGGTGGATACTTCTGGACGCTTGGCGGGGGGGAGTTGGGTTGCTGGGCCGTATTCTGGGCCGTCGCACCCGGCGGGAAAAGCCAACCCACAAGAGCGGTTCCTGCCAAAAGAGCCAAAAATGTTTTTTTGACCATAATCTATCCTCCATGTGAATACGAGTTTGGGTGCGTTTGAAAAGAAAGCGGTTCAATCAAACGAAAGCAGGTTGGTTTTAGCTAACCTGCTTACCACCCGCATCGGCGGATCTCTCCGCAGTGTCTTCATCAGGGTGATGGCTCTTCTTTTCCAACTGGCGCATCCGTTCCTCGGGATCGCAGCCGGGCGCACAGCCGAACAAGCTAGAGCAGCACATCAGAGCAATAGCAACGATCAGAGCGAACATCAGCATCGCGAGAAAAGGGTTCATTGCAATCATCGTATCAGGCCTCCTTTCGGTTCTCCTTTTTTATGGGTTCCGACTCATGGGCCTGCATTGTCAGAGGCTCTTGGTCGGATTTATCGATAGGTTCAAGTGTCTCGGCTTTTTTTGTTTCCAAAGATGGCGTAGCGGCTTCGCTCTTGGCGGCAGGCCCCGTATGCAGGTCATTCAGCTGCCGCACTAGACTTGAACAGGCGCTGCGGATGTCGTTGAGGCGACGACGGGTCTTGGCGCTCCATCCGGCTGCCGCAGAGGCTGTCATGCTGCGCCAGAAACGCGTGCTTCGCAGGAAAGCGCGCCTTGGCTTGTAACCCAGCTCGTTTTCCTGCGGGAGGCGGCGCGCGGTCAAGTTAGCCATCCAGTAGCGTACGCTGTAATGTACGGCGAGAATAATCGCTATTACGACGCCGACGGCAACGCCTATCGCCAAGGGGCCGCTGTGCGCGTTCATTGCGCCGTAAGCTATTATTTTTACGCCGCCAGCCGCCGTATCTAGCCGGACTGCGCCGGAAAAATAAACAGCGGCGCCAAGCCCGGCATAAGCCAGCGCATCGAGCACATACACCCGCCTCGCCCAGCGTTTGCGTTCACGGGCAAGTAAAGGCACCACATCCTGTTCTAGCTTGCGGGTCATTTCGTCCAGATATGAAATCAACCGGTAGCTGCGTTCTGTGCGCAGTGATTCCAGGCGTTGGCGGATTTCCTTAAGATCACGATCGCGCCGGCGGGCATAGCGGGCGATGAGTTCCGGCTTGTCGGCCGGAAAACGGGCCGCCTCATCCGAATACAGGCAATAGAAGCGATGACCACCCATGCCATGCTGGACAAGCGCGCGCTGCCAGGCCGCCACTACTTCGTCCAGGTTGTCTTCAGCGGCAGTGGCGTCGATCTGGTTGAGTACGAAAAGGAACTTGTCCACGTCATGGCGGGCACGAATGGATCCGACCAAATGATCGAGGGTATCCCGCATTGCGCCCGGTTCGGGATGGCGAGCATCGAAAAAGACCAGCACCAGATCGCCTAAGTCCATGATGTAATCAGTCAGGCGCAGGATCGTGGTTCGGCTTTCGTCAGCGTCGAATCCGGGTGAATCGACTAGCAGCAGATGCTTGAGCAAGGGGGAGTCGACTGTCTGCATTTGCAGGTAACTGTTGACTGGTACCGTATCTCCACGGTGACCGCCTTCCAGTTCAAGAATACGTTCGCTCACACCGTAGAATGGAAGACGAGGATCCGCATCCAGGGCAATGCCGGGAAGACGTTGTTCCTTGCCATGCGGCGCATAAGCGAGCACAGTGAAATGGTCATCCACAGCCTGGTTACCCGTGCGCTGCACGGATTTACCCACCAGCGTATTGATGAACGTGGACTTTCCGCTGGAGAAGGTACCGAGAATCGGAACCACCGGCCACCAGGCGATTGACCAGGCATGGCTCTGCGAATCATCGAATAGTCCCATGCGGCGAACAATCCGATCCAAAGCGATGTATTGATCGACCAGGCCGCTTAGCTCCGGATGTTCCTCCTCGAGGCGTTTTTTAAGCTCCTTGAGACGGGTTTTGCGGGCTTTGCTCTGGGGGGACTGAAACATGTAATTTCCTATATTGTATTCAATGACGGGATGAAGCCGGGTTCTGTGGGGATGGGCGATAATAACGCATACCCTTTGGCGGAGGGTAATAACCCGATCCCTGCGGCGGAGGACCCACGCCAGAGGGCGGAGGCAGAGGCCTGGATGGGGCCGGATAAGGCCCCTGATTGTTGCTCCACGGAACGAACGCGCTGAACATCGAAAACGGTGTCGAGATATTCTGGTTCATGCTCCACATATCCGCTTGCAGTTGCGCGACGGCCCAGGCCATATAGGTGATCGACGCATTCATTTTACCCATCTTGGCATCGATGTCATCCACGATAATATTCATTTTTCCCATTTTGGTGTCTATGGCACTCATCTCCACCTGCATGAGGTCGATATTCTTCGCCATGGCCTGGATGCTGCCGCGCATCAAGCTCATCTGCGCCACCACCTTGTCCATGTTGGATTGAACGTTGGGACTCATGGCCGTCATCGCACCGGCCATGATATTCATGTTGCGCCGCACATTGCTGCTCATGGCCGTCATTTGTTGCTCCATGGCATGCATATCCCGCGTCAAGCTAAATATGAGATAAAACCCATAGGCGGCAAGCAGAATGAAGGCGATCAAGGCGGGAATCACGATGAGCCATACTCTTCGTTCGACCACTCTGACGTAGGTATGGAAATCCTCGTTAGCCCTCTTCCCCACTCCTTCCTGAGAGTCACCTGGAAGCGAACCCTTATCGTTCATCTCGTATTCTCATTGGAGCCTCCTGGTTTTTCAGTTTATTCGCCAAAGCTGTTGCGGCGGCTGGATCGAGCCGCCGCAACACGGGCAGCAACTGAGCCGCTCTCATGATGCGTCCCTGAGCAGTCAAAAGCTCGCCTGCTTTCAGATATTCCTTCGCCGCCGCTTCAGACTTGCCCTCAGCGAGCAGGACATTGCCCAGCTCGCCATAAAGAGTAGGCATATCCGGCGTTTGTTCTAGCAATTTGCGATAGTCGCTTACGGCCTGGCTGTAATCTCCATGCCAATAGGCCTGGCGCGCCTTGACGAGCAACTCCAGTTGCGCGGCTACAACCGGTGGCTTCCTGGTTGCTCGGCGCATAGGAAGCGTGGGCCGTTTTGCTTGCGCCGAAATCAGTTTTTCCTGCAGGGCCTTAGCTCGCTTGGGTGCCAGTTGGCTCACGATTGGCAACAAGGCCCGGGCAGCGGGAATGTTGCCTTGAGCGAAATACAATTCAGCCGCCTTGGCGTATTGTTCACCCGCCGCTTTCCGCTGACCGCTGGCGTATAAAACATTCCCCAATTCACCATACAGCCGAGGCTGCTTGGGATCACGTTTGATCAAGTTTCGATAGTCGGATTCGGCTTGTTGGTAATCTCCATGCCAATAGGCCTGGCGCGCCTTGACGAGCAACTTCAGTTGCTCATGAACAACGGGTGATTTCTTGACTTCCGGAGGCATGAAGGGCGCGGGCCGTTTTGCGTGAGCAGCGATCATATTCTTCTGCAGGGTTTCCGCCTGTTTGGGCGCCAGTTGACTCACGATCGGCAACAAGGCTCGGGCGGCAGGAATGTGGCCCTGGGTGAAGTACAATTCAGCCGCCTTGGCGTATTGTTCGCCCGCCGCTTGCCGCTGGCCGATGTCATAGAGAACATTTCCCAGTTCTCCGTACAGCTCGGGGGAATTCGGATACTGTTTGATCAGGACCCGGTAGTCAGCCTCAGCCTTCTTGTAATCATGTGACCAAAAGGCCTTGCGGGCTTGCTCAAGCAAAGCCTGCCGTTTCGGCATAGTTTTCGAAATCGCGGCCGCCGGCGCCGCTGTCTGTGTCGTGCTGGCTGCCGGTTCCGCCACTGTCGCTGCGGCATGGGTGCTTGCGGCGGCAGGTGTGGCTTTGACCGTCGTCGCGGGCGCGGTGGCCGCAGGCGCTACGGCGCGTGTTATGCCAGTCGTCGGTGCCGCCACTGTCGCTGCGGCATGGGTGCTTGCGGCGGCAGGCGTGGCTTTGACCGTCGTCGCGGGCGCGGTGGCCGCAGGCGCTACGGCGCGTGTTATGCCAGTCGTCGGTGCCGCCACTGTCGCTGCGGCATGGGTGCTTGCGGCGGCAGGCGTGGCTTTGACCGTCATCGCGGGTGCGGTGGCCGCAGGCGCTACGGCATGTGTCGTGCTGCTCATTGGCGCCGTCGCCGTCGCTGCGGCGCGGGTACTCGCGGCGGCAGGCGTGGCTTTGACCGTCATCGCGGGCGCGGTGGCCGCAGGCGCTACGGCATGTGTCGTGCTGCTCGTTGGCGCCGTCGCCGTCGCTGCGGCGCGGGTGCTTGCGGCGGCAGGCGTGGCTTTGACCGTCATCGCGGGCGCGGTGGCCGCAGGCGCTACGGCATGTGTCGTGCTGCTCGTTGGCGCCGTCGCCGTCGCTGCGGCATGGGTGCTTGCGGCGGCAGGTATTGTTTGAGAAGCGATCCGCCGTTCATTACGAACTGTGCCTGTTTGAATGAAAGCCAGGTATATCTCCAATCCAATCAAACAGAGAACTAAAGTAAGCATAATCGGATGGCGTAGCAATCCTTTGAGGAATTTCATGTTCTTGGCTCCGGCTATTCATTGACTTAATCAGTAAGAAAGAATTTATATTTTTATTCCACAAACTCCGGGAACAATTGACTGGCGAGTGCCTCAATCTCCCGCGAGGCTTTGCTCCTCGGCTGCAGTTCAAACACCCCCAACCCTTCACTCAAGGAGCGGCGATAGGCGGTACGCTGATACAATCGAACATCAAGCACTTCAATGCCTTCAAGTTGGTGCAGCGCCTCTGCAGCCTGATCGGATTCCTTGATCGCATGATGCGTGTCGGCGCGATTGATGAATGCCTTGATGGGCATATCGCTATTCTTTCCTATCAGCTGAAGGTAGCGTTGAGCTGACCAGACGTCGGCCTGGCTGGGGCCGACTGGCAACAGGGTCAAATCGGCTTTTCTCAAAGCAGCGTGCAAGGCTTTGGGATTGCTGAAGCTGGTGTCGAATATCGCATACGCCTCTGCGTCCATACTCTGCTTCGAAAGGGTTGTATGGCATTGCAAGCTAGGCTCGTATTCAAATTCTTCACGCAATTCGCACACATCGTTGAGTGTCGATTGTGGATCGAGATCATAGAGTTGCAGAGGTGAGTCAAGACGATAGCTGAGCCATACGGCGAGATTGAAAGCGACAGTGCTTTTGCCAGTTCCCCCTTTCATGGAGGCTATCACGAGACGCATGCCACACACTCCATATCTGGTGAATTTCGATCGCTTGATGAAGAAGCTTTTCACCCGACCCGGTTCGACGGATCACAGAGAATAGCGATTGAATTGCTCTTTAAGAAGCAATATACAATATATAATCAACAACACCGCAGCGAAATTCGCTGTCTCAATTATTTTGATTACAGACAGCCAATCTCCCTCCATGCCGCAAAAGGCGCATGGAGGAAAATTGGCTTTTCAGTGCCAAATAATCACCCTATCTGCCAGCGGGAGCAGGACCCTTCGGCTTGACGGCGCTCGGGGGACGATTCCCGTAACTCGAATGGTAATTTGGAGCGTTGCCGTTCCTGTAACCAGGAAAGGGACCACCATAACCATATCTGGGGTAGCCATAATAGCCTGGGTAGCCGTTATAACCGCCGGGGTAGCCATAATAGCCCGGATAGCCGCCATACTCGGAACCATTCCACGGACCACCATAGCCCGACCATGGACCACCGTAGCCATTCCATGGGCCGCCATAACCCGACCAGGGGCCACCTGAGCTGGACCATGGACCGCCGCCGAAACTCGAGCCACCACCACTTGGGGCGTTCATGCTCATCCCGCCCATATTCCAGGGCCCGGTATTTCCGGTAACCGGTCCGCCGTAGCCATTCCAGGGCCCACCATAACCTGAAGCCGGACCTCCATAGCCGGACCAGGGGCCGCCACCACCATTCCATGGCCCGCCTCCCCAGTCTCCCCATGCGTAACTCGCACCGGCCATGCCAAGGCCGGCCAACCCAATGGCCGCAGCCAGCAATGTCTTTCGCAGGCGCAAACCATTTTTGCGTCCAACTCCTTGTATCATTTTCATCTATAGCTCCTTGCGGGTGTTCCGCATGTTTGTTAATGCTGCTTTGAAACAATTACTACCTCTTTCGGGTGGCGAGGGCTCCGAGCGGAGCAAGTCTCAATCGGAGCCTTCAGGGCATGGATGATTACCACCAGCCCCAGGGACCGCCACCCCAGCCCCAGGGCCCAGGCCCCCCACCCCATGGGCCGCCCCATCCTGGATAAGAATAGGGCGGATAATACGGGTAAGGGCCATAGGCTGGATATGCCGGATATGCAGGATATCCGTAGGGTGAATAACCATAGCCTGGATAGGCCGGTGGTGGAGGATACGCCGGATATGCATACGCGGGTGGTGGATATGCAGAGTAGTAGCCGCGTATATTCCCCGCGGTCGCTTGGCTGGGCTTCGAGTTCGCGACCTGACCAGTCGTACCAGTTGCGCCAGCTTGGGTGGTTTGGGCCATAGCAGTCGTGGCCATGCCCAGCGTAGCTGCTCCCATCACGACCACCAGCAGGGCTGGACGCAAAAACCGGCTTTTATCCTGACGGAGTTGCTGTACAAACGTCATAATGAAAGACCTCCTTGCGTATGTCTCACTTCGCGTGTGTATGAACAATCCAACCGCAGGCTTTGCGAGTGCTCGCTGCGATCAGAGCCTCCGGAGCCTTGGTGATTACCACCCACCCCAAGGACTTCCCCAAGCCCACGGACTCGACCAGCTGTTCCATGGGCCACCCCATCCGGACCAGGGACCACCATAGCCATTCCATGGGCCACCATAACCGGACCAGGGACCGCCCCCGCCGGACCATGGGCCGCCGCCGAATGTCGACCCCCCCCCGGAGGGGAAATTCATACTCAATCCACCCATGTTCCAGGGGCCGGTGTTTCCGGTGAAGGGACCGCCATAGCCATTCCATGGGCCGCCATAGCCATTCCATGGGCCACCCCATCCGGACCAGGGACCGCCCCCGCCGGACCAGGGACCTCCGCCCCAGCCGGACCATGGGCCGCCGCCCCAGGGCCCCCACCAAGCATAGGCCGAGGACAAAGGGAGCGCTGTGGCCGCCAGCACCCCGGCCAAGGCCAACGCCTTGAGGGTTCTTCCTTTGGTTTTAGCTTTTCGCATATGCATTACCTCCTCTTGTATTACATTTCCGGTTTCATAGAATCCTTCCCGACCCGGAAGCATCGGAAAGGCAGCTGCGTGGCTCGGCGTGATGCGGCCACTCAGTATTCATCGATAATAGCCCCATGGCGTTTGAGCCGGATGGGCATAAGCGCCGGTTCTGAGGAATCGGGGCCGTGGGTACGCCCAAACCGAAGGGCGGGGTGCGTAAGCCGATTCAGCCAGCCGGGGCGGAGGCATGACCGGCCGCCCCCATCCCATGGGTCGATACCCATAGGGGCGGGCTCTCATCGGCCCGGAGGGCATGGGCCCATAGCGATAAATATCGCGCCGATAGGTCATGGGGGCATATGACGGTGTGCCGTCAGCCGCTCTTCGATAGGCCGCCTGTGCAGGTGCGGGATAGCCGGGCAAATGTGGCTTTACTGCATGCCGGGAAGGCGCAGCGGCCGGATTGCCGCCCTGCCCGCTTTGCGAACCGGAATGAGTCTGCGGCTGATTTGCCTGCGGCGGCTGGGGGCCATAGTAGCCCGGCCTGCCATAGCCATAACCCAGCCTTGGGTAAGGATAGGGGTAAGCATATGGAGGCGCAGCGTATCCATAGCCGGGCCATCCATAACCGTATGCCGACGGCGGGTATGCGTACGGTGGCGCCATGGGATAGGCAGCTCTGCCCCGGCTATAGGCGGGTGGCATCGGGGGAGCCGCTCTCCGAGGCGTCTGCGCATGAAATTTCTGTGTGGCTTGTTTTTTCGGCGCCTGAGCCGGTGGCTGCGGTGCCGAACCATAACCCCACGGGCCATAGTGCGGCGTGGGTGGCGGCGCGGGCGGTGTAGGCGCCTGTGGCTGGTAGTTCGGTGCGCTGGGCGCATGGGGCGGCTTGGGCGCTGCCGGTGGCTGCGGTGCCGAACCATAACCCCACGGGCCATAGTGCGGCGTGGGTGGCGGCGCGGGCGGTGTAGGCGCCTGTGGCTGGTAGTTCGGTGCGCTGGGCGCATGGGGCGGCTTGGGCGCTG
>JALUXU010000002.1 GCA_027013225.1 Acidihalobacter sp.
CGCGCTCGTGTTTCCGGTGCAGGATCGCCCCGGCGACCACGAAGGCTTCGGCATGGTCGCCGTGGAAGCCGCCGCCCACGGCCTGCCCACCGTCGCCTTCGCCGCCGGCGGCGTGACTGACGCCGTGCACGACGGCGTCAGCGGCCGCCTCGTGCCGCCCGGCGACAACGCCGCCTTCGCCGCCGCCGTGCTGGACACCCTCGATCACCCGCCCGACCCGAAAGACTCGCGCGGCTTTGCCGAAGGCTTTGCATGGGAACGCTTCGGCGAACGATTGGCGGAACTCCTCGATGGCTGAACCCGCCGTGTGGTTCCCAGCCGTGCGCGCCAGAAGCGGCGCGGACGTGTTCACCGAGCGGCTGTGCGCCGGGCTGAACGCGCGCGGCATCCGTGCCGAAATCACCTGGCTGCCGCTGCGCGCCGAATATGCGCCGTGGAGCGTGCCCGCGCCCAAGCCGCCCGCCTGGGCGAATATCGTGCATGCCAACTCCTGGCTGCATCCGCATTTTCTGCCGCGCGGGCTGCCGATCGTGACCACCCTCCACACCTGCGTGCACGACCCCGCGCTCATGCCCTACAAACGCGCGGCGCAGCGACTCTATCACACCGTCTGGATCAAGCGGGTGGAAGCCGCCCACCTGCGCCGCGCCGACTGCATCGTGGCCGTGAGCCGCTACACCACCCGCGCGGCGGAAGCGGCCTTCGGCCTGCAAGACATCGAGGTCATCCACAACGGCGTGGACACGGCCCGCTTTCATCCCATCGAACGCCCTGCCCCAAACCGCCCCTTCCGCCTGCTCTACGTGGGCAACTGGAACGCCCTAAAGGGCGTCGATCTACTCGCACCGATCATGCAGATGCTGGGAGATAACTTCGAGCTGGCTTACACCGCCGACCGAGGGGGCGCGCATGAACGTTACCCATTGCCCCCGAACTGTCGCAATCTCGGGCGGCTCTCCGGCGCGGCGTTGGTCACCGCCTACCAGCGGGCCGACGCATTGCTGTTCCCTTCGCGGCTTGAAGGGTTCGGTCTGGTAGCGGCTGAAGCCATGGCCTGCGGCCTGCCGGTGATCGCCGCCGATACCTCCTCGCTGCCGGAGGTGGTCGTGCATGAACAAACCGGCTTTTTATGCCCGGTGGATGATGTCGAGTCTTTTGTGAGCGCCGTCAAGTTGCTATCTTCTGATACTCCAACTTGGAGACGAATGCGACATGCGGCGCATCAACGAGTTGAAACCTGCTTCGATATGGATGCCATGATCGACCGTTATATCGCTTTATACCGCCGCATACCGACCGCAAGCTGACCCTGCCATCGAGCGACCCCAGCTTTCAAGATGACCGCCCGCACGCCACTTCGCGTATTACCGCTTCCACTTCCTGCACGACGCGGTCCAGCGTAAATTCACGCATCGCGCGCTCACGACCCGCGGCAGCCAGTCTCGCGGCCAATGCTCTATCTCCCAATACCCATTCCAGCGCAGCCGCCAAGGCCACCGCATCCTTGGGTGGCACGAGCAATCCACTCACGCCATCTTCTACCAATTCCGGCACACCACCCACCGCCGTGGCAACGACGGGTCGCTCGGATAGCATTCCCTCAACGATCACTCGCCCAAAAGATTCGAAATCGACACTTGTATGCGCCACTACATCTACCGTCCGCATCAAGGTCGGCACATCGTCCCGGTGGCCGAGAAAGTGAACTCGTCGCGCCAGACCCCGCCGCTCGATCAGCGCGCGCAATGTCGCCTCGTAACCCGATTCACCAAAAATCGCCCCGCCCACCAGCACGGCATGCGCCTGTGGCATCCGCGCCAGCGCATCGATCAGCACAGACTGGCCTTTCCACTCGGTCAAGCGACCGAAACAACCGATCAGCGGCGCATCCAATGGCAAACCGGTGGCTTTACGAACCGCTACCGGATCCACGGACCGCGCATAGCGTGCCGGATCAAGCCCGTTATGAATCACCACCGGCAGGTCAGGCCGCCCGCCTGCGGCAATCAAAGTGTCCGCCGAAGCCCGCGATACGCTGATCACCCATGCCGCATAACAGTTGAGCAGGCGAACAAGCAATCCTTCGGACAGCCGCGCTCGGAAGCGCAATGTCCGCCGCACACGCATTTCATCATGCTGATGCCAGATAAAGAGGCTTTTGGATGCTGCGGGCCGTCAGGGCCGCCAGCAACAAGGCTTTCTTCAAATTGGCATAGATGAGATCGGCTTCCGATGCCTCGTCCGTTAGTCGTTTGAGCAATGTGGGCAGTCGTCGCGCAGACCAGAGCCGGGCATATATCGTCGTTTCCTTGCCCAGCGTAAACAGATCACCACCTGGCGTCAGCTGAACGGCCTCGATTGTAAGCGGCAGGCGTTCGATTAAAGGCCCCGGCGACAGAAAAACCACCTTACTTGGTAGCGATATGTTCGAAAGCAATTCTTCGAGAACCAATTGCCCACCGCCGATTTCGGCACTATGATCGATGAACAAAACCTTCAGCGGATCATCCGGTTGCTTACAACTCATGCCAGTCTCTCGAACTGCTCCGCCATCATCGAACGCCGGCCGGATGTGCGTCTGCTCGTGATCGGCGACGAACCGGCGAGCGCGCTGCTGAACAACAACGGAGAACGCGCCCGCATCGAACACATCCTGGACGCGCTCAGACTTTCCCAATGCGTGCTGTTTCTCGGCGAGCGCCCGCAAGACGATCCGGAGATTGCCGCCGCCTATTTCGCCGCCGACGCGCTCGTGTTTCCGGTGCAGGATCGCCCCGGCGACCACGAAGGCTTCGGCATGGTCGCCGTGGAAGCCGCCGCCCACGGCCTGCCCACCGTCGCCTTCGCCGCCGCCGTGCTGGACACCCTCGATCACCCGCCCGACCCGAAAGGCGCGCGCGGCTTTGCCGAAGGCTTTGCATGGGAACGTTTCGGCGAACGATTGGCGGGCTTCCTCGATGGCTGAACCCGCCGTCTGGTTCCCCGCCGTGCGATTCCATCGCATAGTTGTCGCCGCAGAGTGCCTTATAAACAGATTCGGATGTGTCGATCCAACAATGATTAATCGCTAGCAGAAACGAAAATGAGCCAAAGACAGATAGTCAACTCTATTTAATTAGCCTCGATTACAGTCACCCACCAGCCGGATATCGATATTCTTGCCTGCCAGCTCCGTGAATTGCCCTCCGAGGTGATCAAAATCATCGTGGACAACGGTTCCGGCGAGGAAGTTACAGCAAAGATCCATTCCTTGATAACGCAGATGCCGCAAACTTTTTTTCTGCCACAATCAAGCAATCTGGGGTTGGCCGCAGCCCTCGATTTGGGTGTGCGCAATCTTTCAAACATCGCTCCAGATTGCGAACTCATCCTTTTTCTGGATCAGGACAGCGAACCACTTGGCGGTGCAATCGAACGCCTATGCACCGCCTTAATGGAACTTGAGCAATCCGGGAAGAATCCGGGCGCAGTGGGCCCCCAGTTACAAGATGTCGATACCGGGCTTTATCATGGCTTTCATCAGATGACGTGCTGGCGCTGGCGGCGAATATTTCCCGAACCAAGCGAACACCTTCCCATACCCGTCTCCAATCTCAATGGCAGCGGCACGCTGATGCGACGAGCCGTTTATGAACGCCTGAGAGGACTGGATACCGATCTGTTCATCGATCATGTAGATACCGAGTGGGCGTTTCGCCTGTTGGCCAACGGTTACACTCTCTGGGGCGTACCAGATGCGGTCTTTAAACACCGCATGGGGCAACGGGGCTTGCGCTTTTGGATGCTGGGTTGGCGAGTATGGCCAGCGCGTTCTCCCGCTCGACACCGCTATTTGTATCGCAACGCCTTATGGCTGATCCAGCGCCCCTATGTACCGCAGGTGTGGAAATTCTGGGCCGTGGTCAAGCTGCTGCTCACTGCCCTGGTACATGGCTTGGCCGACCCTCGACGTTTTGCTCAGCTTGCCGCCATGTGGCAAGGCGTGCGAGAAGGGCTTCATCACGCGACATTGAAACGATGAATCCACAGATCGTCGGCCTCACCCTTAACTACCGCGACGCCGCGCGCACCAGCCGCTGCATCGACTCACTGCTGGCTGACGGCGCGGATGCCGTGCTGGTGTGGGACAACTCCGAAGACGGCGGCGCCTCGGCGCAAGCGCTGCGCCAACATTGGAAGGACGAGGCGCGGGTGACGATTGAGCCCAGCGCACGCAATCTCGGATTTGCCGTCGGCGTGAACCGGGGCATCGACGCCATCGTCAAGCGCTGGCCGCGGGCGTGGATCATGCTCATCAACAACGATGCGGTGTTGCACCACGGCGCGCTGGCCGCGCTGGACGCCGCGCTGCGCGCGCAGCCGCAAGCCGTGATCGCCTATCCCCAGGTCGATCACGGGGGGCGGGTGACGGGCAGCGTTTACTATCAGCGCGTTTTTGCCTTGCTGGGCTTCGATCGGCCATGGCCGGGTAGTTTCGCCTATCCCAGCGGCAGCGTATTGCTCATTGCGCCGGAGCGCATCAACCTGCCGCTGTTCGACGAGGATTTTTTCATGTACGGCGAAGACGTCATGCTCGGCTGGCGCCTGGGCGCGGAGCGCATGGCTTTCGTGCCGCAAGTCCTGGCCTGGCATGAAGGCAGCGCCTCCAGCCGCAACGGATCGTGGTTTTACGAAACCCGCACGGCGGCAGGCCATTGGCTGCTTGCACGCAAACTGGCCCGCTCGCCCCTCGACCGAATCACGCTGCTCGCCGGCCGCGTATTCGGTCTGGGCGCGCGGGCGCTGGTGCGCTCCATCCGCTTCAAAAACCTGATGCCGCTACGCGCGTGTATCACGGGTTGGCGCATCGCTCGGGATAGAAGCCGCCTTTGACGGCTGCACCTCTTCCAGAATCCCATCGACCGCCCGAACCACATCTTCGGCCGTCACGCCTGCTATGCAAGGAAACGGCCGGGCGGCGCGCAGCGTATGCACACACCGCCAGTCGCAGCCATAACACGGCATGCGGAGACCCACCGCCAACGGCAAGCGGCGCACCGGCGCCTCGTTCGCGTCGTAAGGGTAACAGAGCCCCCAGTGTCCGCCGCCGGCCACGACCACGGCCGGCGTGCCCATCGCCGCCGCGATATGTCCGGCGGCCGAATCGTTGCCCAGCAGCAAGCGGGCATGAGCGATCCATTCGACCCATTCCAGGACGGTGGTTTGGCCGGCAAGATTGATCGCCCTGTCCCCTAACCGTTCTGTAATGCTTTTGCCTAACGTCTGTTCCGCCGCGCTGCCGACGATCACGCAGCGCCAGTCGGGACGGCGGCGCAGCACATGAGCCGCCACCTCAGCAAAGCGCTGCTCGGGCCAGCGCCTGAATTCCCGGCTGGCGCCTGGTACCAGAAGCCAATAGGGTTGTTCGATCGGTGGCTCCTTTTGCAATGGCCATTCCAGAGGTTTCACGGGAAAGTCGCCGTCATCGAGCGCTTGCAAAAAAGCGCGATATTGGACGCCGAGATGAACGCCCGGCCGGGACGGCACCAATACCGAATAAAGCCGCCGGCTCAGCTTGACATCGATTTCCGGCCGGTCAGCGTAGACGGCCTCAAACCCGACCGCCGGGGCGCCCAGAGCCCGCACGATGGCATCCTGCAAAATACCGTCTCGCGGAGACCAGAAGTGGTAGGCGCGTTCGGCGCCATGGGCGCGAAGGGCCTGCAAGATGCGCCAGCGGGCATGCGCATCGTGCAGAAACGCCTTCTTCGGCAGCGCAAACACTTCCGCCCCCGGCAGAGCTTCGGCGAAAACCTCGCGCACCGCCTGTTCGCAAACGACCAGCGACGACTTCCCGTCACGCGCAAGCTTTCGAGCCAATGCCTGGACGTAAGGCAACGCCATAAATGCATCGCCCAATAAGCCCACATGCACAAGCGCGACCCGGCCATGACGCGCGCGGGGCGGATGGCCGAGCAATGCCAGCCGGTCGAATGCCGTATAGCCCGCGAATTCGAGCAGGCGCTTGAGCCGCCGGACGAGAAGACGTGCCCAAGCTTTCCAATATGTCTTCATCGTCTGACCAGCACTTCAAGTTCCCACTCGAAATATTTGGGTCGCGGATGCAAATCCATCATTTGGCAGAGCGCCCAATGCAGCGTTCCGTGCAAATGCCAGCGCAGCCGATTGAGCAGCCTCAATACCATGCGCATCGGATCTCGCCATGACCAGAATAAAAGGGGCGGCTTGAGAATAAACTCGATGTTTTCGCGATTAAAACCCGCCGCCTCCAAAACTTGCGGCAGCGAACGTTCATTGAAATGAACGACATGGGTAAAGTCGCCAAAGAGGTGATAGCCTGCGAGCAGAAATGATGCGTTCGGCACCTTGATGTTCAGGAATCCGCCGGGCTTCAGTACCCTACGAAATTCACGCAACAACGCAACAGTATGTTCGCGTGGAATGTGTTCGAGTACGTGATGGAACACAATGACATCAAAGTCGGCATCCGGCGCGCCGGCAAGGAATTCTCGAACATCGGCGTTCAGCAGATCGATCGATTCGGGCAATGCATTGCGGGCTATTTGAAAGAGCTGTTCGGAAAGCTCCACTCCGGCGAGGTTGTGATAGCCTTTTGCATACAACAGACCGAGCAAATAACCCGTAGCGCAACCCGCGTCAAGAATTCGCGCCTGCAGCGGAATCCTGTCGATCCAGCGTGGCAAGCGATCCAGGTGATACGCCTGCACCGTCTCAAAACTGACATGCGCCTGGTCTGTACCGCCCGCCCGATATTGATTCTCGTAATTTTTGAACAACTCATGAGACGGATCGTCCACGCTCAACTTCTCCTGACATGTCCTGATCGGAAGGTCATGAGCGGATTTGCCGACAAATGACCCATCATGTAAACCGCCGGCCTCAATCCGCCGCGCGCGGCGTTGATGCACAGCCTCCATCCGGTCGAGGATTCGCCGCGATGGCGACGCCGAGCATCAATATCATCGCAACCTCCGCGCCATACGTCGCCAGCACCGCGCCGCGCCATTCGAGCCAGGGGATCAACCAGATGTTCAGGCCCAGGTTGAGCGCCGCCCCGATCAACAGGATAGCCATGAACGCATGTTGGCGATCCGTGCCGATCAGTATGAATTGCAGAAAATAGCGCCCAAGCATTACGACAGGCAGCCAGGCCAGCCACTTCAGCACATCGGTCGAGGAAACGAATGGCTGACCCAGAACAGTCGGCAGCATCCCTGCCAAGCCGTACATCAGCACGGCGCAAGCGACAGCATAAACGGCCGGAAGCGGCAACAACTTCCAGGCAAATGTCGCGGCATGGTTGCCGCTTTCATGGTTTTGACCGGCCCGAAAAAAGCGCGGGGCGGCCGCGGTGAAGAAAGCCGTCAGCGGCACGCCGGCCATATCCACAACCCGGTATGCCGCCGAATATGCGCCCGCTGTTTCCAGGGAAACCATGCGTGCCAGCATGAGCTTGTCTATATCCACATACACCTTGTGTGCCGCGCCGCCCACTGAGAATGGCCAGCCGGCGCGCAGGGCCGAACCAAGCCCCCGCCAGCGGATCTCGAACGGCAGGCCGAAGTCACGCCGCAACAGCCACAGCGTATAGACGGCCGAAGCCGCAGCGGCGGCGAGATACCCCGCCGACCATAGCGGCAGGCGCGTTGCCACCGGCAGCAGCAACGCCAATGGGAGAAACATGGCGGCGGCCAGTCTCGGCAACACCGGCGCGAGCACCACGCGCGCCGCGCGTCCGATGCGTTCGTGTCCCTGGTAGGCTTGCATGGCGCTCAAGGTGAGCGGGGTGAGGGCGATCTCGGCAACGCCCAGGTTCACGATGACTACGCCATCGACGCTGGCCGGCAGGATGGTCCAGGCCAGAATGAGAAAAGCAGCCAACAGTGGCGGCGCGGTCAACAGCAAAGCGGCCAACGTGCGGCCCCAACTTTCGGCAAAGGGTTCGGCATCGCGCGCGGTATCGCGCAGCATGATGACGGACACGCCGAGCCCGGTGAATCCACCCAGCGTCATCGCCAGCGCCAGCACCGCCGAATACGCGCCGTAGGCTTCGACGCCGAGCACGCGGGCGACGATAAGGAACACCGCCGCCTGGCCGAGGGTGCGCAGGCCCAGGCCGGCGGTCATCGCCAGCGTGCCTTTGGCGAGCTTGCCGGGCCGCCAGGCGAAAAGGCGTTGCAGCGGGTTCACGGTGGGGAAGCCATGGGACCGATCGATTCTCCGGGTGCAGTGGAGCGTGGGTGCAGACGCAACGGGAGTTCACGTCGTTCAGGGAATGCCCAGGATTTTATGCGTTTGCAGGCTGAGTTTCCATTGCGGCCGGGCCTTGCAGTAGGCGATGGCGCGGCGGGTGTTGGCCTCGCGCTCGGGGCCGTCCATGGGCTGAAGGTAGAAGTGTTCGAAGTCCAGCGCTTCGAAAATTTCGGGCGGCGCGCCGGTTTGCGGATAGACGAGCTTGAGTTCCTGCCCGCGGCGAATGCGAAGTGCCGCACCGGCCTTGGGGCTGACGCACAGCCAATCGATGCCGGGCGGCGGCGGCAGGATGCCGTTGGTTTCCACCGCGATCACAAACCCGCGCGCGTGCAGGGCGTCGATCAACGGCGCGTCGAGTTGCAGCAAGGGTTCGCCGCCGGTGCACACGACAAAGCGAGGGCCGGCGGCGGGCCAGCGGGCGGCGACGGCCTCGGCCAGCGCGTCGGGGTTGGCAAAGCGGCCGCCGCCGGGGCCGTCTGTGCCGACGAAATCGGTGTCGCAGAAGCGACACACGGCGCGGGCACGGTCCTGCTCGCGCCCCGACCACAGGTTGCAGCCGGCAAAACGACAGAACACGGCGGGGCGGCCGCTGTTTGCGCCTTCGCCTTGCAGAGTGTAGAAAATTTCCTTGATGTTGTAGCTCACGCGGAACCGAGGTCGAGCTGTACGCCTCTTTCCCATCCCTCGAACAAGGATAGTCGATCCAGTGCCGGCAGACGGGAAGTCATACGGGCGGCTATCCAGCGGACGATGCTGGAAAGATCGCCATCCTCGATACCTGGCAATTCATCCAGCCGATGGTGATCCAAGGCGGCGTAAACATCTTTGAACAAGGCTTTAACGTCACCATAGTCGATGGTCCATCCCAATACTGTGTCCAGAGGCGCTGTAAGGCGCAGACGCAGGAGATAGCTGTGGCCATGCAGACGTCGGCGTGGATCTCCAGGCGGAGCCTGCACGAGCCGAGTGGCGCTTTCGAAGCGAAAATCCTTCCAAATGCGGTAATGCGTGCCATCATAATGACAGCCCGCGGTGGCAGTCTCATACACGCTAACGCGATTCACCGTGGGCGTGCTGCCTTGCAGACGATGCATCACCCAGGCTGCAAGCTGTTCGCTGGTGGGATTTTCTAGGCCGGGAATATCGTTCAAACATGCATGATCGAGTGCATTACGTAGTGGCAGCCAAAGATCATCGAGTGCATCCTGAGTCAGCGCGGCAGGTTCTTGGGCTTCGGCACGCAGAACCACCTCGAATCCATGCCCATGCATTCGTCCGCATTGATGCCCGGATGGCACATTGGGGAGGCGATGGGCCGCTTCGAAGCGATAGCGGCGCCAGGCTTGAATATTGTCCGATAAATCGATCACGACGCCGGAATCGGGCGTACTCCTCGCTTCCACGGCCAGAATGGGCAGGTGATTCATCTGTTGGCGCACCCAACGAGCAATCGACTCGTCAAGTGGATTCTTACCCAAGTGCTCATTGAGAAGACTGAAATCCAGAGGAGCAATCCGTTCGCTCAACAAAACCGGCGGATTCGCCGTCTCTTCATGTGGAGCTGCGGGCGTTTTTACACCAACGCAAAAATGATGGCCGTGCAGACGCGCAAGGCGATGCTCCGGTGGCACAGATGCAATGCTCCTGGCGGCCTCGAAACTAGCACGCGCGAGGTATGTTAAACGGCCGGAGGTCATGTTTGCCGCATAAACCGCTGCAAAAGGGGATCTGGCAACCCCGCTTCGGCAAATCCCTTGGCGCGCAACAAGCAAGAGTCGCATTGCCCGCAAGGGCGTCCATCCGGCTCGGGATCGTAACAACTTGAAGTCATTGCGTAGTCCACACCCAACTCGGTGCCACGGCGAATGATCTCGGCTTTGCTGAGACTGATCAAAGGCGTATGCACACGCAATCGCTGATGTCCTTCGACACCGGCTTTTGTGGCCAGGTCGGCCATACGCTCAAAAGCGGCGATGTACTCGGGGCGACAATCTGGATATCCGCTGTAATCGAGCGCATTGACGCCGATGAATATATTGGACGACTCCACAACTTCAGCCCAAGCAAGTCCGAAAGAAAGAAATATGGTGTTTCGAGCCGGCACATAAGTGACGGGAACACCCTCATTCATGCTGGCCGTGGAGCGTTGTTTGGGTACTTCTATGTTGTCAGTCAGTGCTGATCCACCAAAAACTCTAAGGTTGATGTCTGCCACGATGTGTTCGCGCGCACCTAACGCCTTAGCCACGTGCGCTGCGGATGCGAGTTCAATTACATGGCGTTGGCCATAACGAAATGAAAGCGCATAACATTCAAAGCCTTGCGCTTTAGCGATGGCAAGTGTGGTAGTGGAGTCCAATCCACCACTAAGCAATACTATGGCCTTGCGTGATTCCTGCATCGATAATTACCTGATCGAAAGAAAAAAGCCGAGCATGGCTCGGCTTTTAATACTTACTGCAATTTGATAGCAAAATCTATCTCTATGCAAACAGATTCCTTTGATCAATCTGTCTCAGGTCTGTCCACAAGTTCTACCAAAGCCATCGGCGCATTATCTCCTCGTCTGAAACCACACTTCAAAATACGCAGATAACCACCGGGTCGATTCTTGTAGCGAGGACCCAACTCGTTGAAGAGCTTCCCAACTATCTTCTTATCGCGTACACGATTGAAAGCAAGCCGGCGTCTATGCACAGAGTCCTGTTTGGCAAGCGTAATCAGTGGCTCAGCCACTCTCCGCAGCTCCTTTGCTTTTGGCAAGGTGGTTTTTATGACCTCCCTGTCCAGCAAGGATACTGAAAGAGCCTGTAAGGTTGCTTTGCGATGTGAGCTGTTTCGGCTCAGTTGTCTACCTATGTTTCTGTGACGCATTTTTTGCTCCCAAACTTCAGGCTGACGCCTTTTGTTCTTTAAGTCCAGCAGGAGGCCAGTTATCAAGCTTCATGCCCAGCGACAATCCATGCCGGGCCAAAACATCCTTGATCTCCATCAATGATTTTTTGCCTAGATTAGGAGTTTTGAGCAGTTCAGTTTCCGACTTTTGTATGAGGTCGCCAATATGAAAAATATTCTCGGCCTTCAGACAATTAAGCGAACGAACGGTCAGTTCGAGTTCATCAACCGGCCTTAACAGGATAGGATCTATTTCTACAGTGTGTACTTGTTTGCTACCAAGCTCCTCTCCTTGAAGATCAACAAATATCTCTAATTGATCTCGTAAAATAGAGGCTGCTTGGCGTATTACCCCCTCTGGATCGACTGTCCCATTCGTCTCGATTTCAAGAACCAACCGGTCCAAATCAGTACGTTGTTCAACGCGAGCGCTCTCAACAGAATAAGCTGCTCGTTTGATTGGACTATAACTCGCGTCCAATAAAAGCCTACCGATGGAATGGTCGTCGTTCTCATCTCGACGCCGAACTGCGGGTTGATACCCACGGCCTGTCGAGATGGTAAGATTCATATTAAGCCCAGTATCTTTTGTGATATGGGCGATCACATGGTCCGGATTGACTATTTCCATGTCCTGGGTCAAAGAAATATCGCCCGCAGTAACAACGCACGGACCTTTCTTATTGAGATTCACGACCGCCTGGTCACGGCCCTCCATCTTGATCGCAACATTTTTGAGGTTCAAAAGAATCTCTAAAATATCTTCTTGGACCCCTTCCAATGCGGTGTACTCGTGAAGGACGCCCTCAATTTCCACTTCAACGATCGCTGCGCCAGGGATTGAAGAAAGCAGGATCCTTCTTAGTGCATTGCCGAGCGTATGACCAAAACCACGTTCGAAAGGTTCCATGCTGACTTTCGCATGCTGAGGAGAAAGCGTCTGTACTTCGATGTGTCGCGGCTTAAGCAATTCTTTTGCCTGCATCTTGACCTCTTGATATACGACAGGAGTCGTTCCGTTACTTTGAGTACAATTCGACCACAAGGAATTCGTTTATTTCCGCCGGCAAATCAGATCGTTCCGGGGTTGTTTTAAATATCCCCTCCATCTTCTTGCCATCGACTTCCAACCACGAAACAAGACCCAATTGATCATTAAGCGCAAAGGCATCCTGTACGCGTGTTTGTTTTCGCGCCTTTTCACGCACAGCTATAACATCGTTCGGTGCGACCTGATAAGAGGGTATATTCACCACGGCACCATTTACAGTGATAGCACGATGACTGACCAATTGCCGTGCTTCTGCGCGTGTAACCGCAAATCCCATACGATAGACGACATTGTCGAGACGGCATTCCAGAAGTTTAAGCAAGTTTTCGCCGGTTGAACCTTTCTGTTGAGCCGCCTTTTTGAAATAATTACGGAATTGTCTTTCCAGCACCCCATAGATACGACGCAGTTTTTGCTTTTCTCTGAGCTGCACGCCATAGTCGGACAAGCGAGCACGACGGTCACCATGCTGTCCTGGCGCTTTTTCAAGCTTGCATTTGGATTCAATACCACGTGCACGGCTTTTTAGGAAAAGGTCCGTACCTTCCCTACGGCTAAGTTTACACTTTGGTCCTGTATATTTGGCCATAATTAAGTATCCCTTAAACGCGACGACGCTTTGGAGGACGGCACCCGTTATGCGGTATGGGTGTTACATCAATGATACTACTGATTTTGAAGCCCACGTTGTTCAGAGCCCTTACAGCTGATTCACGTCCAGGGCCAGGGCCTTTTACTCTCACTTCTAGGTTCTTAAGGCCATAGTCTTGCGCGGCATTGGTCCCCGCCCGCTCAGCAGCAACCTGGGCAGCAAAAGGAGTACTTTTACGAGATCCACGAAAACCTGAACCGCCGGCTGTTGCCCAACAGAGTGCATTTCCCTGTCGATCGGTAATCATAATTATCGTGTTATTAAATGAGGCATGAATATGAGCTACGCCTTCTGTAACAACACGTTTGTTTTTTTTGCGCGTACGCGCCACTGGAGCCTTTGCCATTTTTAATAAGCCTTCATAAGTTTATTTTCGGATGGGCTTACGAGGTCCTTTACGCGTACGAGCATTTGTGCGTGTGCGCTGACCACGCACAGGGAGCCCTCTGCGATGCCTCAAGCCGCGATAACAGCCCAAATCCATTAATCGCTTGATCTGCATGCTAACCTCACGGCGCAGATCGCCCTCAACAGGGTAAGCCGATACAGCCTGACGCAGCGCATCTAATTCTGCGTCCGTCAGGTCTTTCACTTTCATTTGCGGATTGATCCCGGTCGCTTCACAGATTTTCTTCGCGCGCGTGGGTCCAATCCCATAGATTGAGGTTAGCGAAACCACTGCATGTTTTTGATCGGGAATATTAACACCCGCTACACGTGCCATTGATTTACTCCAAGTCGCTAAGCGAAAGGGCTGAAATTCTATTCGAACTCTGCCCAATATTCAATAGTTATCAACCTTGGCGTTGTTTGTGACGGGGGTCGGTGCATATGACCCGAACAACTCTGTTACGCCTTACAATTTTACAGTTTCTGCAAATTTTTTTGACTGAAGCACGCACCTTCATTTGTTTTACCTCGCGTATATACAATAGTGGCCCCTTACGATAAGGGGGTATAAATTCAGCGTTTATTCTTTTTCAAGTTAGATTTTTTCATTAGGCCTTCGTATTGGTGCGACATCATATGGGCTTGCACTTGAGCCATGAAATCCATAAGAACCACGACAATTATCAGCAGAGATGTGCCACCAAAATAAAAAGGGACGTTCCAGTAAAGGATAAGAAATTCTGGCAACAAACATACGAGAACAAGATAAATCGCGCCCACACCAGTCAATCGAGTCATGACTCCGTCGATGTATCGAGCAGTCTGCTCGCCAGGTCTTATGCCTGGAATCAATGCACCTGCTTTCTTCAAGTTATCTGCGGTCTCACGGGCGTTGAAAACCAGTGCAGTATAAAAGAAAGCGAAAAATATGATGGCCCCCGCATAGAGAAGGACATACAGTGGTTGTCCAGGGGCGAGGGTGGTTGACCAATCCTGCAGCCACTTCATTCCCTCACTACGACCGAACCATTGCCCAAGCGTTGCAGGAAACAATATTATACTCGATGCAAATATTGGCGGTATGACGCCGGACATGTTCAGCTTGAGTGGCAAATGACTTGACTGCGCAGAATAAACACGCCTACCAACCTGCCGTTGTGCATAATTTACAGTAATCCTTCGCTGCCCTCTCTCAACGAAAACCACAAACGCTGTAACAGCAACAGCCAGCAACAGCAAGAAAATAATGGTTGCGGGGGCCAACACTCCAGTACTCGCCAATTCAAGCGTTCCTGCCACAGCTCCAGGGAGGCCTGCGACTATGCCCGCAAAAATAATCATAGAAATACCGTTACCCAAGCCCCGTTCGGTAATCTGTTCTCCAAGCCACATCAAAAACATCGTGCCGGTAACAAGAGTTACAGTCGCTGTAAATACAAACCCTATCCCTGGGTGAATAGCTACAGACATGCCATTAACTTGCTGATTTTCTAAAGCTATAGAAACGCCTATAGCCTGAAATGTAGCAAGCACGACTGTCCCATACCGAGTGTACTGAGTAATTTTACGCTGCCCTGATTGCCCTTCTTTCTTCAATTGCTCGAGTGAAGGCACGACAGAGGTCAAGAGCTGGATGATTATTGATGCGGAGATGTAGGGCATAACCCCCAAAGCAAACACGCTCAAACGCTGCAGCGCGCCGCCCGAAAACATGTTAAACATGCCCAATATAGAGCCACTATGCTCGCTAAAAAAACGCGACATGGCTTCAGGGTTTATACCTGGCACAGGGATAAAAGTTCCAATCCTATAGACAATCAATGCCAGGATCAGAAAAAAAAACCGCTTACGTAATTCTGAAAAGCGACTTAATGTAGCTAGATTGCCTGCTCCTAGGCTAGCACCTGTTGAAGCCATTTAGACCTCTTCGACCTTTCCACCGGCCGCTTCAATCGCCTTCGTGGCGCCTTCTGTTGCTTTAATCCCCTTAAGCAAAACCGCCTTTTCAATAGTTCCTGAGAGTATTACTTTCACTTGTGACGCATCAGCCGGAACAAGATTGGCTGATTTGAGAGCATTCAAGTCGACAGAACCATCAAATTTGTTTAATTCGTGCAAACGCACTTCAGCTGATCGCCTTGATTTTAAGGACCTAAAACCAACTTTAGGGAGGCGCCTTTGCAAGGGCATTTGCCCGCCTTCAAATCCAACCTTATGGTAGCCCCCACTGCGGGAAAGTTGGCCTTTATGCCCTCTTCCAGCGGTCTTACCGCATCCGCTACCAGTACCGCGCCCTAACCGTACTTTTTGTGGACGACTTCCTGGAGAAGATTTAATAGCGTTTAATCGCATCTTTAGCGTTCCTCTACAGAGACCATGTAGCTGATTTTATTAATCATACCACGGTTTTCTGGGGTGTCGATCACTTCAACAGTATGCCTTATCCGACGAAGGCCCAATCCTCGAGCGCAAGCACGATGAGTCTTGGAGCGGCCTATCAAGCTCTTATTTAATGTCACGCGAATTTCTTTTTCTGGCAGAGCCATAGTGTTAACCTCTGATTTCTTCGACGGTTTTTCCTCGTTTCGCTGCTATTTTCTCGGGCGAATCCATCTGGTGAAGGCCATTTAAGGTTGCCCGTACGACATTGACAGGATTTCTTGTGCCAATGCATTTGGCAAGGACATTTTTAATGCCAACCATCTCAAATATGGCTCGCATGGCACCACCCGCTATGACTCCGGTTCCGTCAGATGCTGGTTGCATATAAACCTTCGCCGCCCCGTGCCGCCCTACTGTTGGATAGTGCAAAGTACCCTCATGGAGATTAACACGAATCATATTATTGCGGGCCTTTTCTAATGATTTCTGAATAGCCGCGGGCACTTCACGGGCCTTACCATACCCCATCCCTACACGTCCGTTTCCATCACCAACCACGGTTAAAGCAGTAAAACCAAACTGCCTACCGCCTTTAACTACCTTTGCCACGCGGTTCACGGATACCAGTTTTTCCTGGAGTCCGTCGTTACTATTTGAACTTTCGATATTGCTCGCCATGAACGTCTTCCTTTAAAACTTCAAACCGTTACTACGCGCTGAGTCAGCCAAAGCTTTAACGCGTCCGTGGTATCTAAATCCGGAGCGGTCAAAAGCAACTTTTTCTATTCCCTTGGCCGCTGCTCGTTCAGCAATCATTTTTCCTACAATTTTAGCTGCGTCTATATTGCCAGTATGCTTCAGGCCAGATCGCAAGGTAGTTTCGACTGTTGAAGCGCATGCAATAACCTCAGATCCATTCGGCGCGATAATCTGCGCGTATATGTGACGAGGTGTGCGATGCACCGTCAGCCGGGCTTTACCCGACTCTTTGATTTTATAACGAGTGCGTTTCGCGCGTCGTATTCTGGATACTTTTTTATCCATGATTAAACCTACTTTTTCTTGGCTTCTTTACGAATAATCCGTTCATTTGCGTATTTTACACCCTTACCTTTATATGGTTCAGGCGGGCGGAATGCTCGGATTTCAGCGGCTACTTGCCCGACTTTCTGATTATCGATACCTTTGACGACAACCTCTGTCTGGGACGGAGTCTCTATAGAAATTCCTTCTGGAACGGGGTACTTGATCGGGTGAGAATATCCCAGAGAAAGATTCAACTCCTTCCCTTGTGCCTGAGCCCTATAACCAACACCAACCAATTCGAGTTTCTTCTCATAGCCGGCGTGTACCCCATGAATCATATTTTGGGTCAAAGCGCGCATGGTTCCAACCATAGCGAGATTGCCACCTGCTCCAGGAGTTTGTTCGAAAACTAAAGAGTCGTTATCCAGCCGGACGGTAACAAAGGGATGAATAACCTGTAAGCCTTCGCCCTTCGCTCCTTTGGCTTTAACCAAATTCTCCTTGAGCTCTACACTCACGCCTTTTGGTATAGGTACGGGTTTCTTTGCGATTCTAGACATTTTTTCTCTCGCTACGCTACGATGCAAACAACTTCGCCGCCTTGGTTTGCGGCTCGTGCGGCGCGGTCACTCATAACCCCATTCGAGGTGGATATAATGGCAACACCTAGCCCATTTAAAACCTTTGGAAGCTCATCACATTTTTTATAAACCCTTAATCCGGGTCGACTGACGCGTTCCAAACGGTCAATCACGGGCTTGCCTTGATAATAACGAAGCTGTAAGGTCAATACAGGTTTTGTATCATCTGAAACCACATAGCTATCGATATATCCTTCCGCGGTTAAAACATCAGCTATTGCCTTTTTCATTTTCGATGAGGACATCGAAACTGTTTTTTTATGGGCATGTTGCGCGTTACGAATTCTCGTCAACATATCCGCTACTGGATCAGTCATGCTCATTTCAATACCTCACCAACTGGCCTTTTTCAAACCGGGAACATCACCGCGCATGCTGGCTTCTCGAAGTTTGTTTCTTCCAAGACCAAACTTTCGGTAATAGCCGTGAGGGCGACCTGTAAGTCTACACCGGTTATGTAGACGCACTGGACTTGAATCACGAGGTAATCTCTGCAATGCAACAATTGCCTTCATTCTCTCTTCAGAACTCAATTCCATGTTATGGATAATTGATTTAAGTTCTTTGCGCTTATTTGCATAACGGTTAACCAGCTTTCCCCGCTTAATCTCGCGCTGAATCATTGAAGTTTTCGCCATGAGAGATCAATCCTTACGTCCTAAATGGGAAATTAAATGATGTAAGCAAAGCCCGTGCTTCATCATCAGTGCGTGCGCTAGTGGTTATGGCAATATCCATACCTCGCAGTGCATCAATTTTGTCATAATCTATTTCCGGGAAAATAATCTGCTCTTTAATTCCCATACTGAAGTTACCGCGGCCATCAAATGACCTCGGATTAACCCCCCTAAAATCCCTAACTCGTGGTAGAGCAACATTAATAAACCGGTCGAGAAACTCATACATTCTTTCTTTACGCAAAGTAACCTTCGCGCCGATTGGCCATCCTTCACGAATTTTAAATCCGGCGATGGATTTTCTTGCCACGGTCGGAACGGCTTTTTGCCCCGCAATCAGACTCAGGTCACTGATTGCGTGTTCAACCACCTTTTTATCGGCTACCGCTTCACCCAAACCCATATTCAAAGTTATCTTGAGAATGCGGGGCACCTGCATCACACTTTGATATTCAAAGCGTTCTTTAAGTTGAGCTACTATCTGGTCTTTATAAATTTCTTTGAGCCTGGCCATCGCAAGAACCTTATGCGTCAATGACTTCATTATTGGATTTGAAGTATCGGACTTTGCGTCCATCCTCCAAAAGGCGAAAACCAACCCGATCGCCCTTGCCTATCTCAGGGTTATACAGCATAACATTTGACGCCTGTATTGGCGCCTCCATCTCAATAATGCCACCTTGAATACCGGCTTGAGGGTTACCTTTTTGGTGCTTCTTCACCATATTTATATTTTGGACGAGCAGCTTACCATTGGAAAAAACCTTAAGGACCCTTCCCTTGCGCCCTTTGTCTTTTCCCGTAATAACCACAACCTCGTCACCTTTTTTAATCTTTTTCATTCCATCACCTTAAAGGACTTCAGGAGCAAGGGAGATTATTTTCATAAATCTCTCTGACCGCAGTTCGCGGGTTACAGGCCCAAATATACGAGTTCCGATTGGCTGAAGTTGATTGTTAAGCAGCACTGCAGCATTTTTATCAAACCTGATCCTCGACCCATCAGTTCTTCGGACGCCTTGAGCAGTTCTCACAACAACGGCATTGTAGACATCGCCTTTTTTTACTTTACCGCGAGGACTCGCGTCCTTGACACTAACTTTTATTATATCCCCAATCTTTGCATATCGGCGATGACTACCGCCCAGGACTTTTATACACTGAATCCTCCGAGCACCACTATTGTCGGCTACATCAAGAACACTTTGCATCTGAATCATGGTCGTAATACCTATTCACATCGCTCTATCAGGAGCGATCAATGACTTCAACAAGTGACCAGCATTTCTTTTTTGAAATGGGACGGGTCTCACGAATACGCACGGTATCTCCTACCCGACACGTATTCATCTCATCATGCACATGCAACTTAGTAGAACGGCGAATATATTTACCGTAAACTGGATGCTTAACCAGTCGATCAATTACAACGGTTATTGTCTTGTCCATCTTGTCACTGACAACTCGGCCAACAACTGATCGCTGCATCTTTTTTTCTTGGCTCATGATTCAACACCCATGGATCTTTTTTCTCTCATCACAGTTTTGATGCGAGCAATATCTTTACGTACCTTGTTAATTTGATCTGGCTTGGTCAACTGTTGAGTGGCCTTTTGCATGCGCAGATTAAACTGAGTGCGGCGAAGCTCAATCAATTCATGGTTCAACTCGGCGATAGTTTTAGTACGCAATTCCGAAGCTTTCATCTCACATCACCGTCCTTGAAACTACCGTGGTCTTAATCGGCAATTTTGCCGCAGCAAGTCGGAAGGCTTCTTTAGCGATTTCTTCACTCACACCTTCCATTTCATACAAAACCTTTCCAGGTTGAACTTTTGCAACCCAGTACTCTACATTTCCTTTCCCTTTTCCTTGGCGCACTTCCAAAGGCTTCTTAGTCACCGGGACATCAGGGAAAACCCGTATCCAAATTTTTCCACCACGTTTGATATATCGCGTCATGGCTCTACGGGCCGCTTCTATCTGACGAGCTGTAATTCGCCCCCGATCTAAAGCTTTCAACCCATATTCTCCGAAACTAACGGAATTGCCTACTGTTGCTAATCCGCGATTTCTACCCTTGAACTGCTTTCTATATTTCGTTCTCTTTGGCTGCAGCATTTCAATCTCCTCAACCCGCCGCCTGTCGAGATTCGTTTAGGTCGAAAACATCGCCTTTATAAATCCAGACCTTAATTCCAATTACACCGTACGTCGTACTCGCCTCGGCAAAGCCATAATCAATACCGGCACGAAGGGTATGCAAAGGAACTCGGCCTTCTCGATACCACTCGGAGCGAGCAATTTCCGCACCATTCAGCCTACCTGCGACATTAACCTTAACGCCTAATGCCCCCAAACGCATGGCATTGGTGACTGCCCTACGCATGGCTCGGCGAAACATGATCCGCTTTTCAAGCTGCTGAGCAATACCCTCTGCAACAAGTTGAGCATCTATTTCGGGCTTGCGTATTTCTTCTATATTTACCTTGACATTCTGTATTTCAAGCCCCATAAGATGAGCAATCTCTTTACGCAATACCTCAATATCCTCACCTTTTTTCCCAATTACAATACCAGGTCTTGCAGTGTGTATTGATATAACCGCGGCTTTAGCTGGCCTGGCGATCTGTATGCGGCTGACCGAGGCATGAGATAGCTTGTCTTTAATAAAAGAGCGCACCTGGATATCATTGATAAGAAAGTTCGAGTAATCTCGTCCCTGAGCGTACCATTTAGATGTCCAGTCAGAGGCAATCCCTAAACGAATCCCTATTGGATGTACTTTTTGACCCATCTTCAGACTCCTTAGTGATCACCAACTTTTACAGTAATATGACTAGTACGTTTGGTGATGCGATTTCCACGGCCCTTTGCACGAGCACGCATTCTTTTAAGTACAGGCGCTTCATCAACGAAGATCTGGGTTATCTTCAACTCGTCTACATCAGCGCCCTCATTGTGCTCAGCATTTGCAATAGCCGAATCGACCGCCTTTCGTATGATTCCTGCTGCCTTTTTCTGGCTGAAAGACAGTATTTGTATGGCTTTTTCCACATCTAAGCCACGAACCTGATCGGCTACAAGGCGAGCCTTTTGCGGAGAAATTCTCGCGTATTTCAACTTGGCAGCTACTTCCATGATGAGCTCCTACTACTTGCCTTTCTTGTTAGCCACATGGCCTTTAAATGTTCTCGTGACCGCAAACTCACCCAACTTATGGCCAACCATATTTTCACTTATTAACACAGGCACATGCTGGCGACCATTGTGAACTGCAATCGTCAGCCCAATCATTTGAGGCAAAATCATTGAACGTCTCGACCATGTCTTTATAGGGCGACGGCTATTAGACGCGACGGCTTCATCAACCTTCTTCAATAAATGATGGTCGACAAAAGGACCTTTTTTAATAGAGCGTGGCACGTGTCAACCTCTTACTTTAATTTTCTACGACGAACAATCAATTTATCTGTCCGCTTGTTTTTGCGAGTTTTATACCCTTTAGTAGGCACCCCCCAAGGTGTAACAGGGTGTTTACCGAGGTTACGGCCTTCACCGCCACCATGGGGATGATCCACAGGATTCATTGCCGTACCGCGTACAGTTGGGCGTATACCCAGCCATCTCTTTGCTCCTGCCTTACCAAATTTACGCAGGTTATGCTCTGCATTGCCGACCTCACCGATAGTCGCTCGGCAAGTTGCCGGCACTTTTCGCATTTCGCCTGAGCGCAATCGAATAGTCACATGCGCGCCTTCTCTTGCTACCAGCTGGGCTGAAGATCCTGCGGACCTCGCAAGTTGAGCGCCTTTTCCAGGCTGCAACTCGATACAATGAATAGTTGTTCCTACCGGAATTGACCTCATGGGCAAAGAGTTGCCAGGTTTAATCGGAGTGGTTGCACCCGATATCAGAATATCGCCGATCTGAACAGACTTCGGCGCAATAAAATATCGACGCTCTCCATCCTTATAAACGACAAGGAGAATGTTCGCGCTTCTATTTGGGTCGTATTCAATGCGCTCAACTCGACAGGGAACATTATCTTTGTCACGCTTAAAGTCCACCTTGCGATATAGACGCTTATGTCCGCCACCTTGGTGACGCTGGGTTATCCTGCCTTGATTGTTCCTACCGCCCGTTTTGTGTTTTTTTTCAATCAGCGATGGCCATGGACCTCCCTCATGCAAACCTTGCTTGCTTACTTTTACCTGGAATCTGCGCCCAGGCGAAGTGGGTTTTGCCTTTACAATAGCCATTTCTTTTCCCCGTTACTCATTGGCCAGCTGAATATCTTGACCAGCCTCAAGGCTTACGTAGGCTTTTCTAACGCCATTGCGACGGCCTGGGCGCCTAGCAAACATCTTGGCTTTTCCGTCGATATTAACTACACGCACATTCTCAACTTTAACCTCGAACAGCAACTCTACGGCTTTTTTTATTTCCAGTTTGTTCGCATCAGCTGCTACTTTGAAAACATGTTGATTACTTACTTCAGCCAAACGGGCTGACTTCTCAGAAACATGTGGCGCCATAATAACCTGCATCAGTCGTTCATGATTCATCCCAACCACTCCTCAATTTTTTGCAGCGCTCCTTCGGTCATAACCACATGCTCATGACCCACCAAACTAACCGGATTTACATCCTTCACGAGCGCAATCTCCACGCGAGGAACGTTTCTGCCGCCAAGAAAAACATTTTCATCGTACTTATCAAAAATCATCAAAACGTCGCGACTGGACACAAGATTATCCAAAGCCTTGCAGAACATTTTTGTCTTCGCCTGGCCAAGATCAAAAGATGTAATAATCATCAATCTGTTTTGGCGATGCAATTCGGAAAAAATGCCACGTATCGCATTGCGATACATTTTCTTGTTCAGCTTCTGAGAATAATCACGTGGTTTAGCGGCAAAAGCCCTTCCACCTCCCACCCATATAGGGCTGCGAATACTTCCCGCACGCGCGCGACCAGTACCTTTTTGACGCCAGGGCTTTATCCCACCGCCTCTAACTTCGGCTCTACTCTTCTGCGCCTTAGTTCCAGATCTACCGCCCGCGAGATAAGAAACCAAAGCCTGGTGCACCAAAGTCTCATTGAATTTATGATCAAAAAGATTTTCGGAAACTTCAATCTCTTTGCCATCATGTATCTGGAGCCGCATTTAATTAACCCTTCTTCTTTACAGCGTGGCGAAGTATCACATCTTGACCCGTTGCTCCCGGAATAGCTCCTTTGACCAAGATCAAATGACGCTCTACGTCGACACGAACAATTTCTAGATTTTGCACAGTGACGCGCTCATCACCCATATGACCCGCCATCTTCTTACCCTTAAACACACGGCCTGGGGTCTGGTTTTGACCGATCGAACCAGGAACCCTGTGGGACAGTGAATTACCATGCGTGCGATCTTGGCCACGGAAATTATGACGCTTGATCGTTCCTGCAAATCCTTTTCCCTTACTGGTCGACGTTACATCCACAAAATCTCCAGGAGCGTATTGATCAACCCCCAAAACCGACCCTAGTTCAATTCCTTGAGAATCCAATCCCTCAACCCTGAACTCCCAGAGCCGGCGGCCAGCATCTATATTGGCTTTGGCGAAATGACCCGCGAGAGGCTTTGTGACCCGCGTAGGCTTGCGCTCCCCCACGACGACCTGTACTGCAGCGTACCCATCTACTTCCGGGGTTTTAATTTGGGCAACCCTATTTGGATCCGCCTTGATCACGGTAACAGGCACAGAACCCCCGTCGCCGTTAAATACACGCGTCATCCCAATCTTTTGACCGACCAGCCCTATAGCCATTCCGCCACCTCATGAATACCCGACTCACTACAAAATCCAATATTAATTTTGACCCGACTTAATCGCGTGCCGGGCCAGAAAGAGCCGACCATTATTGCATATATTTAAGAATTAGTTAAGCCTAATTTGCACATCAACACCCGCGGCAAGATCAAGTTTCATCAATGCATCTACGGTCTTGTCGGTAGGATCCAAGATATCCATCAGTCTTTTATGAGTGCGAATTTCATATTGATCGCGCGCGTCCTTATTAACATGCGGCGAGATCAAAACTGTGTATCTTTCTTTGCGTGTAGGCAGAGGAATTGGACCTTTTACCCTCGCCCCAGTGCGTTTAGCCGTTTGAACGATCTCGATTGCAGAGCGGTCAATAAGCTTATGATCGAATGCTTTTAGGCGAATCCGAATTCTTTGACTTGCAGCCATCACACATATTCTCCAAAAATGATCAATATTCGCCTATTACTCGAGGATTTTCGACACCACGCCGGCGCCCACGGTGCGACCACCTTCACGAATCGCAAACCGCAAACCTTCTTCCATCGCAATCGGCGCTATCAGAGATACAGTCATCGCCACATTGTCTC
>JALUXU010000003.1 GCA_027013225.1 Acidihalobacter sp.
GTGGGCTTCTTCCTCTTTTATGCCGTCAACCTGAAACCCAAATCCCCCGGCGTGATGGTGGTGTTCCATCAAATCATGGCCCTGCTGATCACAGTGGGCGTGGTATTGCAATGGCGATGGTAAGGCTCGTCACTTCGACCCCGATCCAATAGCACACCTTTGTTTGCCTCCTGCATAACCTAGAGATATCCAATGAGCGAACTCGAACTCGAAAGTAAAACCACCACCTCCCGAGAAACCCTCTCATCGGTCTTTATTCCACGCTTGGTCAAAGACTTACTGACGCTGGCCAAGTTCAAGGTCGTTTCTCTGCTCGTATTCACTGCTCTTGTCGGCGAACTCCTGGCGCCAGAGTTCTGGAAACACTGGCCGGGTGCCTTAGCTGGGCTGGCCGGCATCGCTCTGGCCGGCGGCGCGGGCGGCGTGCTCAATCAGCTCGTCGAGCCTGTCATCGACCAGCACATGCGTCGCACCCATCTGCGTCCCTTGGCCAATGGCCGCATCAGCCGCCTTGGCGCGATGCTCTATGCGGCTACTTTGTTCTGTTCCGCTATCATCATTTTGAGCCTATGGACCAATCCAACCACTTTGGCGCTCACTCTCCTCGGAACGGTCGGCTATGGCGTCATCTACACGCTCTACCTGAAGCCCAGTACGCCTTGGAACATCGTATGGGGCGGCATAGCCGGCGCTTTGCCGCCTCTGATCGGCTGGACCGCAACAGGCGCTGCGATCAGCCCTTTGCCCGTATTCCTGGTGATATTGATCTTCGCATGGACCCCTGCGCATTTCTGGCCTTTGGCCTTGTATCACAGGGAAGACTACGCCAAGGCGGATATCCCCATGCTCCCGGTCACGCATGGCGTGGAGCGCACCTGCAACGAAATCGTCAAATATGCCGTCTTCACCCTGGTCGTCAGCCTTTTGCCCTTCGCTCTGGGCGAAACAGGCATGTTTTACGGCATCGCGGCCTCCTTGAGCGGCCTTTGGTACCTGTGGCTGACGATCAAACTAAAGCGTATGCCCATCAACCGCAAAATGGATCAGTTTGCCCGCCGCGTGTTCGGTCACTCCATCACTTTTCTTTTCATACTCTACGCCGCTTTGATCGTTGATCATGCCATTCGCATAGTCCCAGCGATACTTAACTGATCCTTGGTTGCGCTATCAGGCATGCTCGACTTAAAGACAAAAGGTCAGGCTCTGTCATCTAAATTCGTAAGCCGTTGAAAAGTGGAGCGGGCGTCTGCTCGGAAAACATCGGCGGCAAGGAGGCCGCCGACGAGACTACAGGGAGGTATTCACGGCGTTTTTCCGGGCAGACACCCGCTCCGCCACGGTTAGATGACGTGGTCCTGAACAAAATATGATGATGGATTGGCTTGAACGACGTTATATGCATTCATAAGCCTTTAAACGGGAGAGCGGGGCCGGAGGCCCTTGGATCGCATAATGAACCGAAAGAGTTTAGCCTCAGTCCTGTAGGCGCCGCATGGAAAAGCCGCTGAAAATCATTTGAAATCCGAAAAGATCCAGCCACGGCGTTTGAAGAACCACAACATCCCCGCGACGATGGATAGCATCACGAACCAGACGAGAGGATAGCCGTATTGCCAGCGGAGCAGCGGCTGAGTCCATGGATTGTTGACGAAGGCGGCAAAGTTCATGCCATAGACGCCGGTGATGAACGTCAAGGGAATGAACAGCACCGAAATCACGGTCAAGGTACGCATGATATCGCTGAGCCGGTTGTTGACGCTGGACAGATAGATATCCATCAGGCCCGACACCACATCGCGGTAAGTGTCCAGTAGTTCCATGAGCTGCACCGTGTGGTCATACAGGTCGCTGAGGTAGGGGCGCAGTTTGTCGTCCATCAGCGGAGCGTCGTGTACCTCGCGTCCGAGCTTGGAGATGGCTTCGCGGGTCGGCCACAACTGGCGGCGCATGCGGATCAGGGCGCGCTTGCCCGCCTGAATGGTGTTTAGCATTTCGCGCCGCGGCTCGAGTATGAGGCTGGCTTCGAGTTGCTCGATACTCTCGCCGAAAGTTTCCAGCGCCGGAAAAGCCTGATCGACCACCAGGTCCATCAAGGCATACATCAGGTAATCCGCGCCATGCTCGCGCAATCTGGAACGGCCCCGCGCGAGCCGGTCGCGGATGACGGTGCTGATGTCTTCCGGCGAATCGTGAATGCTGATCACGTAGTTGTCTCCAAGCAGGATGCTGAACTGTTCCAGCACCACGTCTTCGTCTTGCCAGCGCGGCACATTGAGCGCTACGAACAGCTGCTCGTCGAAATCATCGAGCTTGGGACGCTGGTTGCGCGACTGGATGTCTTCCAACGCCAGGGAGTGTACCCCGAAACGCTGCCCCAATTCCTCTAGAAAATCCTTGTCGGGCTGGCCTTGCACGTGGAACCAGCTCACGCCTTCCGGATTGCGGGTCACGAGTTCCTGAAATCGCGCCAGCGCGGCGCCCTCCTCTTCGATCAGCTCGCCTTGCGCCCCATAATGGATCAGCCGCGTGTGCGCAGGAATCTCCGGCGTCTCGTCGAGCAAGGTGCCCGGCGGCAAGCCGGTGCGGGATGTGCGGTTCCAGTGCAGTTTTTTCGCCGCCGCGGTCAAGTGGCTCAAGGTATTAGGCGGAATCAAGTTTTTGCCTCCATGAATTGGTACGAAGCCTGCCCATTAACGAGCAGGCGTGGTGGCTGCCGGCCCGGGCACGCCCTGACGCCAGCCAGAGGCAACCGTCAGAATCAAGCCGACGACGCCCATCCAAGCCAGGGAACGGTACCCGAAAACCTCTATCAGCGGGCCGCTCGCATAAGCCCCGTACCATGGACGGATGTACCGTTCCAGCGCGGCCAATACCGCACCCAGGATGCGCAAACGCTCCTGATTCGCAGCTAGAGATGCTGAAGTGGAGTGCGCGGCCATGTGCAGATTCCTGTGTTTGCATATTCAGTCCCAGAGGCTTTCTCAGTTACTCATTATCCACAAGCTGCGGCTACTCCACTATGGGAGTGGCTATACCCACTCCCTAATAAAAGCCGTTGGGAAAGCTCATTTTTTGACTTGAGCACCTTGACTTGCTAATTGCAACAATTGTTCCAGAAGAACATCGGTTTTTATTTCTTCGCCGCTCAGGGCCATGGCCAAAAGTTCTCCGCCGATCACCGGCAACGCCAACACCACATCGGGGCGCACATGCCTAACCCGGCCCATGTTGTGGGCATCGCTGATCGCCACGACGGTGCGCGTATTTGGATTGACATCCTTGGCCGCCAGAACGATAAAGGCGTTTTCCGAGTCGTCTTCGGTGAGTGCCAGAACGGCCCGGGCATGCTCGACTTCGGCTTTTTTGAGGATCTCGCCATCGGCGCCGTCACCAATGACGAGATCCGCAGGCGCTTCCACCCCTTCCGGCGGTCGCAACGGCCAGACGGCAGTCACATGGATACCCCGCTCGGTCAAAGCGTGGATAGTATTGCGCGCCAGTGAGTTATCGCCCACCACGATGATGTGATCAATTCTTTCCATCGGTTTTTTCCCTGGTTGCAGAAGGTTGATCATACGTTGATTGATCAGAGGGCCCACGATGGCGGTCAAGGCGCTGGCAAACACCGCAAGACCCAGCACGATCAAGGAGAGGGTGAAAAAGCGGGCTTCCGTCGTGTGCGGGGTAATATCTCCATAACCGACGGTGGACAAGGTCACAATGGTGAAATAGAGTGCGTCCGTGGCATTGGCGATCGGCGGAGAAAACCCCGATCCCAGCGCATAGCTGCCCAGCACGCCATAGCCCGTGGTCAAAAGTACGCCGACCAGAGCGAACAGCGTCCCAGTCGCAAGGCTGGCGCGAGTAAAACTGTTGCGGCTGAGATAAAGCAACAGCAGCAAGATGCCGTTGTAGAGAATGATATGAGTATTGGCCGTGGTGTTGGGCACGAACTGCAAGCCCACCGTCGCCGCCGTCATCAATAGGGTCAATACCCAGGCCAGTCGCGAACGCCACAATAATCCCAGAGACAGCAGCACCAAAATGCCGCCGATCAATTCCAGAGACACGCCGTGAATGGCCAGCGAATCGAACCCTTTGGTGAAACCCTTGAGTTCATTTGTCGGTACATTCAAAAATGAAATCAGGCGACTCAACGAACCCAAAGAAGGCAGCAATTCAGCCACTCCTGCCACACCCACCAGAAAGGCGATCGGCACATGCGGAAACCAGATATTCATCCTTAAGGCGAGGTAGATACGGCCCCACAACATGCGAACGCGTGTCCTGTAGCCAAGCGAGAAGTGCGCTTTCAGCGTCTGACGCACGTCGTTATTTCTGGGTTGTTGCATGTGTAAAAAATCGTTTTAGGGCAAAAGGGGACGTAGCTTGACGGAATTTTTGAAGTCCGACTCAAGCGAAGATAGAGGCCGGAGCATAATGCCTCAACTGCCGGTCAGCCGTCTGGGGTCGAGCAGTTTTTTTAGTTCCTCGACCGGTAGATCAAGCATTTCGGAAGCCACGTCCATGATCGGACGTCCCTCTGCATAGGCGCGTTTGGCGATCGCCGCGCCGCGCTCGTATCCGATCACTGGATTCAAGGCAGTGACGAGGATCGGGTTGTGTGCCAACGCTTTCTTTAGCCGTTCCTTGTTCACTGAAAATCCGGCGATGGCGCGGTCAGCCAAAAGGCGCGAAACATTAGCCAATAATTCTATGCTTTGTAATAAGTTATAGGCGATCATAGGCAACATGACATTGAGCTGGAAATTGCCCGACTGAGCACCAATGGTGATAGCGGCATCGTTGCCGATAACTTGAGCGGCCACTTGACAGGCGGCTTCGGGAATCACGGGATTGACCTTTCCGGGCATGATGCTGCTGCCCGGCTGCAAAGCCGGCAAGGCGATCTCGGCCAATCCCGCGAGTGGCCCGGAATTCATCCAGCGTAAATCGTTGGCGATCTTCATCAGCGCCGTCGCCAACGACTTGAGGGCCCCGCTCGCCGCCACGGCGGGCTCTTGGGAGCTGATAGCGGCAAACAGATTATCGGCACGGCGAAACGAGATGCCGGTACGCTCATTCAGCCAGACGATGGCGCGATCCGCGGCGCCAGGCAGGGCATTAAGTCCAGTGCCTACTGCCGTTCCGCCGAGCGCGAGTCCGCGCAACCCCTCGCCCGCGGACTCCACTCGCTGGCAGGAGTCGCGCACCTGGGCCGTCCATGCGCCCAACTCCTGATCGAAGCGGACAGGCACAGCATCCATCAGATGAGTGCGCCCGGTTTTGCAGATGCCTTTGAGTTCTTCGGCCCGCCGCAGAATCACCTCTTCAAGGTGCGAAAGCGCTGGCAGGAGCTGCTCATGAATAGTCAGCGCAGCACTCACATGCAGCACCGTCGGAATGACGTCATTTGAACTTTGACCATAGTTGACATGATCGTTGGGGTGAATCGAAAGGCCGCTGGATTCACTGGCCAAATGAGCGATCACCTCATTGGCGTTCATATTGGTGCTGGTGCCAGAACCTGTTTGAAAGACATCGACAGGAAAGTGCTTGTCATAGCACCCTTCAGCAACGGCCATGGCCGCTTCGATGATGGCATCCGCACGCGCCTGATCCAATGCGCCCAATTCGGCGTTGGCCGCCGCGTTGGCCGCCTTGATCAATCCGAGGGCACGGATGAACTGCCGGGGCATGCGCAGACCGCTGACCGGAAAATTCTCTACGGCACGCTGGGTCTGGGCGCCCCATAAAGCCTCGGCAGGAACGCGCAATGCGCCCATGCTGTCATGTTCGATGCGCACATCTTGTCTTTGACTCATGCTGCGTCCTTCATTTTTATCTTGGGGTGAACTGGCACCACATAAGTTTTTGGTGGTCAATCTACAGGATAGGGAATCTCTAGTCCTCCAAGGCCGCAATAACCTTGGGGATGCTTATGTAAATACTGTTGGTGATAGGGCTCGGCGTAATAAAAAACGCCGGCAGGCTGAATCCGAGTGGTGATGCGGCCATGACCCGCTGCGTCCAGCGCCGTTTGATAGCGGTCTTTCGATGCTTCTGCCTGCGCCTGCTGTTGCGAATCCAGGGTAAGTATCATCGATCTGTACTGCGTGCCTATATCGTTGCCCTGACGCATACCCTGGGTAGGATCATGCGCCTCCCAGAAAACCTTCAGCAGATCAGCATATGTGACTTGCTCTGGATCATACACAACACGCACTCCTTCCGCATGTGCAGTCAAACCGGAACAGACTTCCTCATAGGTAGGGTTGGGCGTTATCCCGCCAACATAGCCTACGGCGGTGAGATAAACGCCGGGGGTTTGCCAAAAGCGGCGTTCAGCACCCCAAAAGCATCCCAGCGCGAACCAGGCTTCCTCATGACCCTCAGGCCACGGCGGGGAAAGCGAATGTCCGTTGACCGCATGAACCGCAGGCACCGGCATTTGCTGGACTCTGCCAGGCAGAGTGCTTTCTCTGTCAGGAAGGCGTGATGATATTTTTGAAAAAGGCATGGTAACTTTCCCTCTACATTTTGCCCGCCGCTTTTAGCATAGACTTCTCCCATTCGTGAAACAAAATTTCCGGTAAACTGTCAGGCACTTTTAGCAGGGGCTCTCCCCCCACCCTCTTATTCCAGTCAGGATTGATTGCCTCATGTCTGTTTCCGAATATTGCAACCGGGATATTATTACTCTCTCGCCTCAGGCCAGCGCGCTCGATGCCGCCAAGTTGATGCGCAAACATAGCGTCACATCAATCATTGTGCTCGATGAGACCGACTCTCAGAAAAAACCCATCGGCATTCTCGAAGATGCAGCTCTTGTGCGCGAAGTGATGGCAAGAAAATACGATCCCGGCACAATCCTTGCCGAGACGATCATGCAGCCTGTCACGGAGTGTGCGCAGCTGGAAGAGCCCGTATGGACGGCCGTAGAGCAGATGCGCAAACAAAATCTGCGGCGTCTGCCGATCGTCGATAGCGAGGGAAAGCTTCAGGGTGAGTTGATCGCCGATGACATCCTCGCCTTGCTGACAGCCGGCATCGTGGATATCGCTGCGCTATTGCGCGCCCCCGCTGGCAAGAAAAAAACGTCTCGAAAACAACCGAGAAGAAAATCAACGCGCCGCCCGCCCGCCGCTCCAAAAAATGAGGAGATCGCAAGCAATTCCTAAGCTCATCAGGACGCGATGATTGCGCTGATCGGGGCGTTCTCACCGAGCATCCAAATGAGACGCGTCAGTGTGACACCAAAAACAACTCAAAGGCTGTGACGTTGCCTGATTTCATTCAATAGCCCATCGGCAGCCTCTTCCACCAGATCGAGTACGCGTTCGAAGCCTGTTTCCCCTCCATAATAGGGGTCGGGCACTTCGTCCATCGAGGCCGCAGGCGCATAGCGCATGAGCAACTCGGGGCGCGTCCCGCCTAGGGATTCGTATTGGCTTAAGGTCTCAAGATTGGCCCGATCCATAACCAAAATGTAATGGAAGCGGTTGAAATCTTCCTCGCTGATGCGACGCGCTCGTTGACTGGAAAAATCCAGCCCTCTGCGCTTGCCCACGGCCTGCATGCGCGCATCGGGTGGTTCACCCACATGATACGCATGGGTTCCTGCGGAATCGACAGTAATGCGGTCATCCAATCCGGCTTCGGCGATGCGCCGTTCGAACACTGCTTGTGCCGCGGGAGAACGGCAAATGTTACCCATACATACGAACAAAACCTCGACCTTCATATTTTCTCCATTGTTGACTGCACCAATAGGGGCGTTACTGTATCGGATTGGGTGATGCTGAACTTGGAAATTGCTGAATGAACGGCAGCGCGGCAGTTGTCGCCGCTGCTGTGCCTGAGGGCGCCGGCAAGGACACGGATTGCGCCGGTGGCAAGAAACCCGCGAGAAAATCGAATACCTGACCACCCGAGTCGGTCAGCATACCCGTCTTCGGATCCACTTGGGCCTGAACAACGTCGGGTGGACGGAAAAATGGCAGGCTCGGCACGCCCTCAAGCGCGGCTTTCATGTAATGGATCCAGATAGGCAACGCTTCACGCGCGCCCGCCGCCCACTTGACCATGGGCGCATTGTCGTCATTTCCGACCCATACGCTTGTCACTACATGCCGTCCATAACCCACAAACCAGGCATTCTTCTGATCGTTTGTGGTACCGGTCTTGCCAGCGAGATGATGGCCCAGGGAGCGTGCCGCCACGCCTGTTCCCTGCGTAATTACCCGCTGCAGCATGCGCGTCATTATATAGGCCACACCCGGGGTAATGGCCTGATGAGGCGCCACATCGGTTTTACAAAGCGCACAACCCTGCATGGATAAAGGCTTGCCTTGCCCGTCCAACACTTTGGTTATGAAATAAGGATGCACCAGAAAGCCACCATTGGAAAACACCGCGTAACCACGCGTGATTTGCAGCGGCGTCACATCCGCTGCGCCCAGCACCAGCGAGGGTACCGGCGGCAATTGCTTGCGTGGGAAACCGAATTGGGTGGCGTAACGTATGGCGAAAGGGATGCCGACATGCATCAAGATGCGCACACTCGGCACATTCTTCGAATCAGCCAGATCCTCCCACAAGGGAATGGGTTTCTTGGTGAACGTATTGTCGTAATTGGTGGGTTTGTAGAGCTTGCCATTCGGCAACTTGATGGTCAGCGGCGTATTGGGAATCAATGACACCTGCGTCAGATAGTCCGTCTTTCCCGCTGCCAGCAACTCTGGACCGTCGATGGCCGCCGCGTATACGAATGGCTTGAATGCCGACCCGGGCTGGCGATAGGCATACAGCGCGCGATCAAAGTGGCTCAAGGCATAGGAAAACCCACCCGTCATGGCTTTGATAGCGCCCGTGGCATTATCCATGCTGATCAGTGCGCCCTGCACTTTTGGTACCTGCGCCAATTGCCAGATCACTGGCCCTGGTGGTGTTTTCCATACCGCTGTTTGCCAGAAAAAAGGATCGTTCGCGGGCTTGCCTAGGTCGACATAATGACGCAGCCAGATCAAATCGCCGCGCTTTAGAGGCCAATGCGAGCCGCCTCCGCTAGCCGCCCATTGCAGCCCGGCCCCATTGAGCGCGATTCTTTGCGTGCCCTCGAGTGAGACCAGCACCTGGTTCGGTTCCACACGTAGAACCACTCCCCAGCGAAGATTGGCCGGATCGGTGCTCGGCAATTGAGAGGGCCGCACGCCGTTCAACGCTTGCTGGAGCTGTTTAGCGTCGAGCTGCGCAATCGGCCCGCGATAGCGTTGCGGATCCAGGCTGTCCTGCCCCATTGCATAGTTTTCAAGGCCGATGGCAATCGCACGGTTAGCGGTTTTCTGCAAACGGGCATCGATGGTTGTATATACCTTGTACCCGGCATGGAAGGTGTTCTCCGCTCCCACTTTGGACACCAGCCACTTGGTTATCCAGTCCACGACGTAGGGTGCCACATCATTGCCTTGTGAATGGTACTTGGCCGTCAATGGCGCCGCCACGGCCCGCGCCGCTTGCAGCTTGTCGATATAACCATCGGCCAGCATGCGCTCAATGACATAGTTGCGGCGCCAGCGGGCGAGCTTCGGATGCGTCAATGGGTTGTAATAGTTAGGTGCCGCAGGCATGCCTGCCAGCATGGCCATTTGCGCGAGAGTCAGCTGATCAGGCGCCACGCCATAATAAACATGCGCCGCTGCTCCAACCCCGTAGGCGCCGAAACCGAAATAGATCTTGTTCAGATACAAAGTCAGGATTTCGCGTCGGCTGAGGTTCTGGGCAAGCTTGTAGGCCAGTAAAATTTCCCGCACCTTGCGGGTAAGCGTTTTCTTGGGAGAGAGATAGAAATTGCGTGCCACCTGCTCGGTGATGGTGCTCGCGCCCTGAGTGGGGGCGAGATGACGCAAATCGATCCAGGCCGCCCGCAAAATGGATGGGTAATCGACCGGA
Source organism: Acidihalobacter sp. (assembly GCA_027013225.1). Classification (GTDB taxonomy): domain Bacteria; phylum Pseudomonadota; class Gammaproteobacteria; order DSM-5130; family Acidihalobacteraceae; genus Acidihalobacter_A. The sequence goes on from JALUXU010000003.1 coordinate 9,952, forward strand.
TAATACAACGGGTTACGGCTCCAGAAATACTTGTTCTCTGCGGACACGAAGGCATCGCCAAGAAGCAGCGGCGTATTGTTCAGGGTGACTTCGTCGTGCAACTGAGGGCCCACCGTCGCCAACAGATTGCCATTGGCATCATAGATGCGCAGAGGCACCGGCGGCTTCCAATGCCGCAGCTGAGCCACGGAGGGCAAAGACTGCCACTGCACATACAACCAGCCGGACACGGCACCCACCCCAAGAACGCCAACAATAAGAACCCACGAAACCAGCCGCCCCCACGAGCGCCGCCGACCTTTACCGACCCTCGGTTTCATACCGGCTCCACTTTAAAAATCCAAGGTATTTCATAATGTAGTAGATCATTCTCAAAGTTCGTTCAAGGGGCTCCGAATGCACTTTCTTTCAGCCTGTGAATCTCGTCGCGTAAGCGCGCCGCCTGTTCAAACTCCAGGTTTCGCGCCGATTCATACATCTGCTTCTCCAGCGATTTTATCCGCTTGTCTGCCTCTCTCGGATCCAGATCGCCGTAAGGAACACCGGTCCCGGCCACAGCGGCCGCTTTCCGTAAACTGTTCGCCGCCTTGGCCGAATAAGCACCCTCCATCACATCGGCCACTTTTTTCCGCACTCCCTTGGGAGTGATGCCGTGTTCTTCATTGAAACGCGATTGTATCGCCCGCCGCCGCTCCGTTTCTTCGATCGCGCGGCGCATTGAACCTGTAATCGCATCGGCATAGAGAATCGCTTTTCCACGCAGATTGCGCGCCGCTCTGCCGATCGTCTGGATAAAGGACCGCTCAGAGCGCAAGAAACCCTCCTTGTCCGCATCGAGAATGGCGACCAGCGAGACTTCGGGCATATCCAAGCCTTCACGCAAGAGGTTGATGCCGATCAATGCGTCGAATTTTCCCAGTCGCAGGTCGCGAATAATCTCCACCCGTTCGACGGTATCGATATCGGAATGCAGATAACGCACTCTCACGCCATTTTCGCTCAAATATTCGGTCAAATCCTCGGCCATGCGTTTGGTCAGGGTGGTTACGAGCACGCGTTCGTTGCGTTCCGCGCGCAGCGTAATTTCCGACATCAGATCATCGACCTGCCCTGCCACAGGACGGATTTCCACTTCGGGATCGAGCAAGCCCGTCGGTCTTACCACCAGCTCGATCACGGCGTCCGAACGCTCCAATTCATATGGGCCGGGGGTAGCGGAAACATAAATACACTGAGGCATCAAGTGTTCGAATTCATCAAATCGCAGTGGACGGTTGTCCAGCGCCGAAGGCAGCCTGAAACCATATTCCACCAATGTTTCCTTTCTGGAACGATCGCCTTTGTACATGGCACCCAGCTGGGGAACCGTTACATGGCTCTCGTCTATGACCATCAGGGCATCAGCCGGCAGATAATCCAAAAGACAAGGCGGCGGTTCGCCCGCCTTTCTACCTGACAGGTAACGAGAATAATTTTCGATCCCGGAACAATATCCCAACTCCATGATCATTTCGATATCAAAACGGGTGCGTTGTTCCAGTCGCTGGGCCTCTACTAGCCGCTGTGCTTCGCGTAGTTGCTCCAATCGTCCACTCAACTCCTCTTTGATCGACTCGACCGCCTGCAAAAGCGTGGCTCGCGGGGTTACGTAATGTGTCTTTGGATAAATCGTCAGTCGTGGAATGCGGCGTAAAATTTCTCCCGTCAAAGGATCGAAATAAGAGAGCTGCTCGATCTCGTTGTCGAATAATTCCACGCGTACCGCCTCGTCCTCTGATTCGGCGGGCCGAATGTCAATGACTTCTCCTCTCACGCGGTATGTGCCGCGCTTGAGCTCCATATCATTGCGGGTGTACTGAAGCTCGGCCAGGCGGCGCAGGAGTTCGCGCTGATTGATCTCATCTCCTCGATCGAGGTGCAATACCATGCGCAAATAGGATTGTGGATCGCCCAGCCCATAGATGGCCGATACAGTCGCCACGATAATGGCATCGCGGCGCTCCATGAGCGCTTTGGTGGCGGAAAGCCGCATCTGCTCGATATGATCATTGATCGACGCATCTTTCTCTATGAACGTATCGCTGGCCGGCACATACGCTTCCGGCTGGTAATAGTCGTAGTAAGAAACAAAATATTCCACCGCGTTGTGCGGAAAGAACTCGCGCATTTCTCCATACAATTGAGCCGCCAGCGTTTTATTGGGGGCGAGAATGACGGTTGGTCGATTGACGCGAGCAATGACGTTGGCAATGGTGAATGTCTTCCCTGAACCGGTGACTCCCAGTAAGGTCTGATTAGCCAGCCCCGCCTCAAGGCCGTCGACCAACGCTTCGATCGCCCGGGGCTGATCCCCTGAAGGGCGATAGTCAGTGATAAGATTGAATTGTTTTGCCATGAAACTAGTTTACTTTGCCGAGAACAAAGTGATACATCTGGATTCTTGATAAAGAGAGGGTGTGGGTTTACAGGCGGATTGCAAGCCGATGAAATGCGAATGGACGTTTTTTCAGAAAAAAACAACTTAACTTACGACGGAACACCCGCCCCCGTCAAACGATCAAAACGGTAAAACACACTGTTTCAGCTTGACCGATCAAGAGCACTTATTTAATATTGCCCTCCTGAATTTTCCCCAGTAGCTCAGTTGGTAGAGCAGGTGACTGTTAATCACCGGGTCCGTGGTTCGAGTCCGCGCTGGGGAGCCATATTTATCAGACACTTAGCCCATCCTTAATGGTCGGGCTTTTTTGTTTCCGGGTTCCATGTAGGCCCTGTGTAGGAAAATGTCGGAAAATTTGAGCCTACCGGCCTTGCGCGCGCTAGATATGGATGCAGTGCGCGCCGTCGCTGATCGGCGGCAGCGGTACCTCGCCCGCGTTCGGGTCGATCACCAGAATGATTTGCGAGCGCGGGTCCAGACCGGCGCGACGGCGTGCCTCGCGGTGTGTGACCGGCTCCCCGGCCACGATGATCACCGGCCCCCCAATGGACTCGGCCTCAAGCCGTGCAATCCGCGTTTTAATCGTCATGGCGGCTCCCCTCTTCAAGCGCGGCCACGCGCCGCGTCAGTTCGTCAACCTCGACCGCCCGCGCAAGGCCGGTCAGCGTTTGCATCAACGCAACCGCCTGCGTAGGCGTCAGTTCGCCACCCGCCGCAGCGGCGACGATGGCGTCCGCCTTCGATGTCAGCGTTTGCGCCGCGCTCATGGCGGCCAGTGCGACAGGCGCATCGACGCTCTTGAGCGGCGGCAGTACGCGGTCCAGCATCAACCGCGCGGCGGTCATGTCCCCGGCCAAAGCGGCCTCAGTAATCGCGTCCAAAACCTCCGGCAGCGCCGTTTGCGAAGCCGCAGCCGGAACTCGGCATGCGTTGCGTCTTTGGGCCTGCCGCGCGGGTTCCCGCTCTGACCTTTCTTGAATTGTGGCATCAGTGCCCCCTGTTCCCTTCCTGTTTGTTCAGGCCATTATAAGCCACTCGCCGCCCACCCCCTTGGGGTGGTAGCGTCAACACGAGATATCGGCTCAGCGCGGCGCGCCGTGCGTCTGACGGCACCGGGCGCGCGCTCATGCCGCCACCTCCACATGACACCGTGGGCTAGGGTGGCTTTGGTGGCTTTGCTCCGGCGTATGTTCCAGAATTGTCTTGAGTATGAAATTTCTTTCTGACATTTCCGGCTTTCAGGAATAAACAAGGCCACCTTAGCCACCAAAGCCACCCTCCAATGTCGATTTACCTATACAATCAATGGTTTATGCAATTGGTTTTCGCCCGATACGCGCCCTTTCAAAGCCACCCTTTAAGCCACCAAAGCCACCTTCCAATGCCGCTGCCCACCCACGGTTGAGGGTTGACTCAAACGGTACCCGTCCGCCACGCGCCCTTTGTGACGGGCCAGGTACCGTCCCCACCGCCTCATATTTACTTGAGCGCCAGTCCCGGCAACCTCCCGCGCGATTCGCAAGACCGTCTCCGCCGCGTCCTGATTAAACATGTCCTTCGTGGCCTCATCCAACAGAGCGCCCGCGCTTATGGGCGCGTCTTCTACAAGGGCGTGCCACGCGGACAACAACGCGCCCAGCGTCGCGCTTTCCTCGTCCTGTGCTCGCTCGCGGGTCTGCGTTTCCAGCGGGTCCGCCATCTCGCAAGGCGTCAAACCCTGCTCGACCAGCCACATGACAGAGCGTCGGATCATCCGCTCCCATGCCTCATAAGATCCCATCTGGCGCGCTGGTGCCGACTCCCACGCTCCCGCTTGGTGCGCCGCCACCAGAACCGTCAGTGCCGCAGCCTGCATCTCCCGCCGTGTTTCGCGAGCAAGGGCCACGGGGTCAAACGTAAAGGGCCGATCTTCCAGATGCTCGGTGGCGGGGTCTATGCGGACGCTGATTGTCCGACGCACCATATCGGCACCGGGCCGAAAGTTCACGCCAGATGCGAGCCAGAGTGAGCGATTAGGCAGCGTTACGGTTTCCGACTTGCCCAAGATGCAGCATCGGAAAATAGGGCCGGTCATCAGCGCGGCCAGTGCGTCGCCCTTCAACTCGCCGGTCAGATTATCGAGGATCACGGCTGGCGCGCCGTCCAACAAGAGTGCGACGATGGTTTTCCGCATCTCGTCTTCATCGCTGCCGATCGCCGTCACCGATCCTTCGCCGCCCGCTATAATCGCGGCCACTTGCGCGATGAGCGTTTTGCCTGCGCCGTAGCTCGGTGCGGTCGTCATGAACAGCGGAGCAAGGTCAAGCGCCGGTCGAACCGCCGCCGTCAGTAGTAACGCCAGCGCCGCGCCTGCGTCTGCCGAAGTTTCCCACGGCATAGCGGAAAGCGGCTTCCAGAGGGTTTCAATCGCGGCCCGCAACTGCGCGTTTGTCGGATTGTCCGGAATGTGCCACTCGCGCCCTGATGCGATCAGCAGGCCGGTTTCCTCGTCGTAACCATCCATCAATAGATGCCCCGTCGGCGTAAAAACCGGATGTTCGACGATTGCCGTGAGTCGCGGGTAGGCGGTCCATGTGTCGCGGCATTCCAGCAGGCGCTGCGCCAGATCCTGCGGTAGCTGGACGAGCTTTTTCTTGCCCATGCGAGCATCGTACTTCTCAAAGGCAAACAGCTGCTCAGTCAGATGCGCAATCCCTGCCGTGTGCAGCACATGCGGTTTCCCGTCATGTACGGAGACCAGTGCACCGCCCATGTCAAACACCATCTGTGCCGCGCCCAAACGCTCCGCTATCGTCCTCGCGTGGTCCGGATATGACCCGTCCACGAGTTCAAGTGTGAGGGGTTGGTGGATGAGCCGGTACGTGCGCCCGCCGTGCGCGTGACTGAAAATGTGAGGGCGAGAGCCAATCAGGCGGGCCACCGCAATGCGATTGTCGCCCCTGTAGTCGGGCTCCAATGGGTCATGGAAGCGCCTGCCGTCCCACCGCGCCTGATCGTCAAGAAGGTCAGAGACGCGAACGCGGGTTCCGTCCTGCGCCACAAGCTCAAAATCCCCCATCAATTCCAGGTGCATTACGGCGCGTTCCAATGTCCGCCGCGCAGCAGATTCGTCCGCGCCGGGCGTCGCGTTGAGCACGTCGCCCAGACGCTCCTCGACCCACACCGCCCGCGCCTCTTCCGCTGCCGGGCGTGCCTGCGTTTTCGCTTCCGAAACCGTCTTGCGATACGCAGATGATTCCTTCTGATTCAACGGCTTGGGAGTTGGCATGGGCGCGGCACCATCGTTGCGGACAACGAGATGGGCGAGGCGATCCTGCGTGAGCCCCTGCCCGCACTCAGCGCCCCCGTCGAAACTCAAACGTTCCGGTTGCCAGACGGTTGTGTCCACCAGGGTGCGTGTCAGTAGCGCGCCGCTCTTGGAGACCTGAACGCGCCCGTGCCCGGCGAGCCAAAGCCGGGCTGCGATCGTCTCACCAATCGCGGGAATATTTGACGCCGTTTCCACGATCAGAAAAACGTGCCACCCACGGATACCTCGGACCTCCGTCCCGTCGATCTTGGATATGCAACTGCTCGCGCTGGGAACCGCCACCAGCGGAGCCTGCGCCAGCTCCGGCATCGCCTGCGTCAACAGCAGCAGCAGATCGGCGAACGCGAGCGGGGGCGCGCCCTCTGCCGGGTCGTAGTCCAGCAGGAGCACGCCGGGGCCCTCCGGCCAGTTGAAGTGTTGCCGCGTCCGGGCGATCGCGCCCGAGTGGCGCGCAAGCTCGGCCTTTGGGACGATCTCGCCGTCACGCTCGGGAACCCCAAAGCAAAGGGCGCTATCGGGTGTGAGGCCACGGATAAGCTCGGCAAGCGTTGCCGGGCCGGTGACCTGCGCGCGCCGGACCCTGCCACGGACCAGCCGCCCGCCTGGGTATTTCGCCACTGATCCATCCGGGTTCAGTTCGAAGCCTTTGGACAGCCGCGCCGGGCGGGTGGTCGTGACGATACTAAGCAGCGCACTCATGTCCGCCCCCGATTCAGGAGCGCGGCAATTTCAGCGACCGGCCAAAGCAGCCGATTCCCGACCTTCGTCGGGCGGATACCGTAGCATTCACCGCTCAGACAAACATTTTTCCGCGCGGTTTGCGCGGCGATGCCGCAGGCGCGGGCAAACTCGGATGTTTTGATGTAGTCGCGCCCGGCGGCGGCGCGGGCGAGTTCAGGGGGTAACGGTTCAGTAGGCATTGCAATCTCCAATCCGCGCCGGGGTGGCGCGGTTCGGAATGAATTGCAATACAGACGGTATACACCCCCGCAACGCTATACCGTCACCCACTTTGGGGTAGGGTCACGGGGGGTAGGGTCGCCATTAGGCGTCTTTTATATCCTCATAATCCCGTAGGCGCTGCCACGCCTTGTTGAATACGAAGTTACTCATCCGTTCACGCGGCAAACGTGCGCGCACCTGCGCCTTGACCCCCCGTTTACCGCTCGGGGCCACGGGCAGCGCCTGTGGGTCGTAACCCATTTCCCGAAGGGTCGCGAGGATAAGTTTCTCTTGTGCGGCCTGGCGGGACACCGGCTTTGCCGCGCTCGCCGGGCGCATCAGCCAGTACGGCGAAAACCCCTTCGCGTCCGCCCATTCCAGCCACGCCTGCGGGGTTCGGCGCTCGTCCAGGGGCTCCCCTTCGGAGTATCCGCGCAGCAGCGCATAATCGTCCTGCGCGGCGCGCTTGCGCGGATGCTGTAGGCCGGCGCGCGCCAGAGTCGCGTCTGTGGTCCCGTCCAGATAGACGCAGCCCGCGCCCGCGCCCCACTTCCGGCCAATGACCCACGCGCACCCGGCGATGGTTTCCACGGCGCTATCGGGTGTAAAGCCTGACAAAATCAGCTATGCCTCCGCTCGCGTCCAGCGGTCGCGGTGCATGAGCCCCTCAAGAATGCGCGAATCAGGCGGCAGCACCTTATCGGGGTGCTGGGATTGGTACTCGATAACATCTATACGCTCGCCTGAATCAAGCAAGTCTGTGCGGTAATGCGGCATCAGGCGGCACCCCGTTCCAGCGGCTTAATGTTCGGCCTGGGTAGTTGCTCGGCCTGCCATAGCTCCCACTGCGTCTGCATCTCAAGCCACATGTCCGGCGTCGTGCCGAGCCACGCGGCAAGCCGCAGCGCCATGCCTGCCGTCACCCCGGCATTGCCGTTCAGCACCTTGGATAGCGTCACACGGCTAACCTGCAAGTCTTTCGCGGCTTGCGTTACCGTCATGCCTTCCGGCAGCCATTCCCGCAGCACTTCGCCGGGGTGCGCCGGGTTATGCATTCTGCTCATGCTCTCAACCCTCCTAGTGGTAGTCCTGATAGTCCACCAGCACGGCGTCCTCGCCTTCAAACGCGAAGGTAAGACGCCAATTGCCGTTTACCCGTACCGACCAATGCCCGCTCAAGCTCCCGCCTAATGGATGCAGTTTCCAGCCCGGCGCGTTCATGTCATCCGGGCCTTTTGCTGCGTCCAGGGCGGTGAGCATCACTCGAAGCCTTACCGCATGGCGTGGCTGTATTCCGGCCTTGCTGCCTGTGCGGAAAAAGGACTCAAGCCCCTTGTGGCAAAAGGTCTTAATCACGGCTGAGAGTGTAGCCTGTTAATTGTCACTTATCAACACAGAGTAATATGCGGCAATGCTGTTTAGGCGTGTGCTGGTGCGCTATTTGACTACACGAAGCCCTTGCACCTGCTTTGTGGCATCAAAGGCGACTCCGGCCTGTTCCAGTATCCAAGCCTCGATCTTGTCGTGCCACATGCGCAGCAGGTCGAGCGGGCGCTGCCGGTAATGCTTCTCGGCCAAAGCGGACGGCTTGTGACCCATGATTTGTGCAGTTATGCCGCTAGGCACCTCCACCCACTCGGCAAGCGTGCCAAAGCTCCTGCGCAGCCCGTGCAGGGTCACATGCGGAAGCCCGGCAGCGTCTAGCGCATAGTTGTGCGCCAGGCGTGGTTCCGCGATCTTGCCGTCGGCAGCGGTCGGGCTACTGAATACCCAAGCGACCGGCTTGCCGTCTTTGTCCACCCGTCGCGGCAGCGCAGCCAGCAAGCTAGCCAGATACGGCGTCAACGGAATGGTGCGCCGACCTTCTACCTTGTCGCGTATGGTCAGGGCTCGCCATTGGAAGTCCACGTCCTCCCACTTGAGCCCCGCCATTTCTTCGCGGCGTGCGCCGGTCAGCAGCAGGGCTTGCAGGTAGGCGGCTATGACGGGGTTTTGCAGCTTGCGCACTTGAGCAAACCACATGGGCAAGTGTTCGCGCTGCAGGCAATCATTAGCCTTGGCACGCGCCTTGGGCACGGCCTCCCTGACCTTCTGCGCACGATAAACATCATGCGGAATCAAACCTTGGTAATCCGGCTCGCTCTCGGTCCAGCGCATGAAGGCCCGCAGCAGGCGAAAGCTCAGGGCAGCGGATGTTGGACGCGTAGCCGATTCACGTTTGAGCCATGCGGCTAACCTTTCGGCGGTCAGGTCATTCAGGCGCACCGGCATCAGCGGCGCAAGCGGGCCGGGTGTGGTCAGCTTCGCGGATCGCTTGCGTTTGGCTCCGCCAGTGGCCGCAAACTTGATATGCGCGTGGAGAGTGTGCTCGCCCCACCTATGCTTGCGCGCGGCGATGTAGACGGGCCACACGTCGCCCAAGGTGATTGTTTGACGTTTGGCCTCTTTTCTCGCGGCTTCGGCTTCGGCGCGCTGGGCGGCCTTCATCTGGGGAGCCAATTCAAACAATGGCCTATCCTTATTCGGATGGGCCATTTTTGTTTTTGGCCACGTATTTTCGCTTGTCTCCATAATAGTCCCGGCGCCACTGCCCCATCTACCCGAAAAGACGGCTCTGGAGTGTCCATGGAGCTACATAGCCCTGAGGCTCCCTCAGTGCCCTGTCATCTAAACGCGTAAGCCGTTGAAAAGTGGAGCGGGCGTCTGCTCGGAAAACGTCGGCGGCAAGGAGGCCGCCGTCGAGCCTACAGGGATGTATTCACGGCCTTTTTCCGGGCAGACACCCGCTCCGCCACGGTTAGATGACGTAGTCCTGGAGGCTCCCTCCCTGCACATGGACACTTCGGATTTAATTTGTGTACACTTATAAGAAGACGCTTCCGTCTCGTTTCATTCCGGACGTACCGTGACGCAAAGATCTTCTTCGGACAAGGCCCGCCGCAGCGCTGGCCGCCCTCGCGGCAGCGGCCCCTATGGCGAACCAACGCGCGCCTTGCGTGTGCCGCAAAGCCTGGTGCCTCCCCTGCAAGACTGGCTGGCACGCTACCGCAGGCGTGACGAGTCATCGCCGCCGGGTGCGCTGCGCCCCTATATCGCGACGGATCCCATGCCTCTGCCGCTGTTCGGCTCGCGCATTTCTGCCGGTTTCCCCTCCCCCGCCGACGACTATGTGGAAGATATGCTCGACTTGCAGAAAATGTTGGTCGAGCATCCAGCGGCCACCTTCTACCTGCGCGTCTCGGGAGATTCCATGAGCGGTGCGGGCATTCTGAGCGGTGACATCCTGGTGGTGGACCGCTCACGCGAACCGACACACGATGCGATCGTGGTCGCCTCTCTGGATGGCGAACTCACGGTCAAACGCCTGTACCATCGCAAGGATCGAGTGGCGCTACTGCCGGAAAACCCGGCCTACGCCCCGATCGAAATCGGCGAAGCGGTGGACATGCGTATCTGGGGCGTGGTCACCGGCGTAGTTCGTAAGTTCTGATGTTCGCCCTGATCGACTGCAACAGTTTCTATTGTTCCTGTGAACGCGTGTTCCGCCCCGACCTGGAAAGCCGCCCGGTGGTGGTGCTGAGTAACAACGACGGCTGCTGCATCGCGCTAAGCCCGGAGGCCAAGGCATTGGGACTAAAAATGGGCACACCCTATTTTCAGGCGCGCGAACTCATAAATCGCCACAAGGTTGCCGTATTCAGCTCCAATTACGAACTCTATGGCGATCTGTCGCGGCGGGTGATGACGGTATTGGGACGGTTCTCTCCGCGTCAGGAAATCTATTCCATCGACGAATGCTTTCTCGACTTCAGTGGCTTTCACGATCCCGAAGCACGGGCGCGCGAGATCAAGCGCACCGTGGAGCGCTGGACAGGCATCCCGGTTTCCATCGGCGTAGGCGCGACCAAAACATTGGCCAAGGCGGCCAACCGCTTTGCCAAGAATGACCCGCAAAGCGGCGGTGTCAAGGTACTGCCGCCGGACGTGGATCCTGGCGACACTCTCGCCCGCCTTCCCGTGCGTGAAGTATGGGGAGTCGGCCATCGGTGGGCGCGGCGGCTCGGCGACTACCGTATCGACACCGCCGAGGCGCTGCGGCGGGCCGATCCGGCCTGGATCGCAAGCGTTTTCAACGCGACTCTGGCACGCACAGTACGCGAACTACAGGGACACACCTGCATTCCGCTCGAATTACAGCCTCCGCCAAAGCAACAGATCGTGGTATCACGTTCTTTTGGCCGACCGGTCACCGCCTTCGAGGATTTGCGCGAGGCGGTGTTCACCCATGTCACTCGTGCGGCTGAAAAACTGCGTGGCGACGGATTGGCGGCGCAGGTGGTGCATGTATTCGCCCACACCAATGCCTTTCAACCAGAAGCGCCGCAATATCATGGCACCGCCACCCTTGCCCTGCCCCGCCCCACGCAGGACACGCGGCGCCTGGCCTCGCAGGCCGAAGCAGGGTTGAGGCGGCTGTATCGTAATGGGTTTTGCTACAAGAAGGCCGGCGTAATGCTGTTGGAGCTCGGATCGCCTAACGTGCTTCAGAATGAGCTATTCGCCACCCCCGAAACGGACGGCGAGACATTCCGTACCCGCCGCCTGATGGAGGTTCTCGACAACATCAACCGGCGTCTGGGTCGCGGCACAATGTTTCTCGCCGGACAGGGCGGACATCAATCGCCGCGGCCCTGGCGGCTACGTAGGGAAATGCGTTCACCGCGCTACACCACCGCCTGGAAAGAGTTGCGGCAAGTGAACTGATGCGCGCGCGCCCTTCTTCCCAAACAGCCATTCAATTGAGTTCGAATTCGCGCCGCATCGCCCATCTGGACATGGACGCCTTCTTCGCCTCCGTGGAGTTACTGCGCCGCCCCGAGTTGCGGGGGCGGCCGGTGGTGGTCGGCGGCCGCCGCGCGCCCGCGCCGTTACGCCACCCCGACGGCAGCCAAACCTATGCGCGCCTGGGCGACTATATCGGCCGCGGGGTGGTGACCACGGCCACCTACGAGGCCCGGGCGCTGGACGTGCACTCGGGGATGGGCTTGATGAAGGCGGCGCGGCTGGCTCCGGATGCGGTGTTGCTGCCGGCGGATTTCGAGGCTTACCGGGCGTATTCGGCCCGCTTCAAGGCGGCGCTCGCGGCCATCACGCCGCGCATCGAGAGCCGCAGCATAGACGAGGTGTATCTCGACCTTACAGGGTTTGCCCAAGGTTCCGAGGCGCTGGCGCAACGCCTCAAGCAGGCGGTGTTCGAGGCCACCGGTCTGAGCTGCTCGGTGGCGGTGGCACCGAACAAGCTGCTGGCCAAGATCGGCTCGGAACTGGACAAACCGGACGGACTGACGGTGCTCACCCTGGACGATATGCCGCGCCGCATCTGGCCACTGCAGGTGGCGCGCATCAACGGCATCGGCCCCAAGGCCACGGCGCGGCTGGCGGCTCTGGGCATTCATACCATAGGCGAACTGGCGCAGGCCGATCCGGAGCGTTTGCGCGCGCATTTCGGCGCGGCTTGCGCGGCCTGGATGCAGCAGGCGGCGCGCGGCCACGACGAGCGGCCGGTGATGACCGAGTCCGCGCCGCGCTCTATCAGCCGCGAGACCACATTCGAGCGCGATCTGCATCCGCGCCGCGATCGCGCCGAGCTGGGCGCGATCTTCACCGCCCTGTGCGAACGCCTGGCGCAGGATCTGCGGCGCAAGGGGGTGGCCAGCCGCACCATAGGCGTCAAGCTCAGATACGACGATTTTCGCACCCTGACCCGCGATGCGACCCTGCCCGCGCCGGTACGCGAGGCGGGCGCGATCCGTCGCGCGGCGGGCGAATGCATAAAACGCGCGCCCCTGGATCGCCCGCTGCGCCTGCTCGGCGTGCGCTGCGCCGGGCTGGTGGCGGACGAGGCCGCAGACCCGCGCCAGGCCGCGCTGCCGCTGGAGCCGGTTTCAGACTGAGCCGCGCCGCCGCCAGGTGGCGATCAGCAGGCCGCCCAGGATCAGGGCGAGGCCGGCTACGTCGAAGGCGCCGATGCGCTCACCCAGCAGCCAGGCGGACAGGATCAGGCCGAAGGCCGGCATCAGGTGAATGAATGCGCCGGCCTGCTCGGCCCCGATGATGGCCACCGCCCTATTCCAGAACAGATAAGCGAGCACCGAAGCGAACACGGCCACATAGCCCACGCTGAGCACCACGGTGGCATTCAGGTGCATCGGGCGATGCTGGATGAAGGTCTCGCCGAGGTAGAACGGCAGCAGCGCGAGCAGGCCGATCGACACCGTGGCGGCAAACAGGCCGCGTCCGCCGATTTGGGGCGGCAGTTTGCGCAACAGCACCGAGTACAGTGCCCAGCTGAACACGCCGGCCAGCACCCACAGGCTGCCGACGTGGCGGCCGAGCCCGGCCAGAGCCGCGGGGCGGCCATGACTGAGCACCAGCAGCACGCCCAGCGCGGAGACGGCCACGCCAAGGATCTGGCGACCCAGCAGGCGGTTGCCGAGCACCGGCGGCGCCAGGATGAGGATGAACACCGGAATGGCCGAGATCAGCAGCAGGGCGTTGACCGCGGAAGTGGTTTGCAGACCGATATAGATCAGCGTGTTGAAGGCGCCCACGCTGAAGCTGCCCAGCGCCAGCATCAGGCCGAGCCGGGCGCGCATGGCGGGCCATTGCCGGCGCAGATCGAGCCAGGCCCAGGGCAGCACCAGCATCGCCACCACGAACCAGCGCCAGAAAGCCAGGCCGACGGGCGGCACGCTGGCGTGCACCGCGCGGGCGAGTACAAAATTTCCCGCCCAGAACAGTGTAGTGAACGTAAGCAGAAGATAAGCGCGGCGATGCTGGGACACCCGGGTACCTTGATGCGTGAATTATGGAAGGCATTTTCTCATGAGCAGCCTACGAAGGTAGCCAGCCTAGATCCGCTCTTTTATGGCAATGAGAAACAGCGGCTACATAAAACCACTGATCAGATACTTGATACTGATTGTCGCCAACACAAGCAGAATGCTGCGAAAGAAAGCAGGTTCGCTGATTCTGAGATGTAATTTGTTGCCAAACCACAAACCTACCGCCATGGCTGGCGCTAACAGGGCCGCTGCCATACTCAGGGACAAACCAAGCAAGCCGAAATACACATATAGCGCGATGCGGATGATGTTATCAACCAAGGCAATCCCCTGAAAGGTCGCTCTGAAAGCGCGTTTATCCAGCTTGCGCATTTGCAAATAAGCCACGAGGGGATGTCCTCCACCTCCATAGAGACTGCCGATCACGCCACCAAACACGCCAAGCGGCAACCCCCATGGACGCGGGATGCGAGGAAGTTTTCCCGGCTTGACCCACAGGGCATAGAGCACATAGCCCGCAAGAAAAACGCCAAGAAACAGAATCAAATGTTGTGCTGGCGTGGTATGCAACAACCAGGCGCCAACAGCCAGGCCAAGCAGGCTTCCGGGCAATAGCCAGATGAGCTCAGGCCAACGGATATGATTGAAGTCATATCCACCCAATGAACTACTCCCGCCAACCTGACGGCATGGCGTGAGTTTCGTGCTTCACCGCGGCGAAACCTCCACCGCTCCACACCTCGGACGGTTCCCGCCCGGCCCCTTGCGGGGAGCAAAAGCCGGACTCAC
>JALUXU010000004.1 GCA_027013225.1 Acidihalobacter sp.
CACGGATTCAGCGTTAAACTCGTTCATGACCTGCCCTCCTCAATGTGGCTCTGCTTAAGGGTGTATACCCATCCTCAACGGTAACCCACGATCGTTGAGGATGGGCAGGTCAAAACATCATGTCTAGGCGGGCATCGCCAGGATTGGGTGTAAATGGGTGTATTATTGGTTCATGCTAAGAACCGACACACTCCAGATCACCCCGGAGATCCTGAGCCTCATCGCCAGGATCGATGAATTCAAGGGCGCCTGGCGCGCACTGGGTACCCTTGCGCCTGATCGCCTGGCGGCCCTGCGGCGCGTGGCTACTATTGAGAGCATCGGCTCCTCCACCCGCATCGAGGGCAGCAAGCTGTCCGACCGCGAGGTGGAACGGCTGTTGTCCAACCTGGAGATCAAGTCCTTCGACACCCGCGACGAGCAGGAGGTGGCCGGTTACGCCGAGGTGATGGATCAGGTGTTCTCGTCCTGGGAAGACATTCCGTTCACCGAGAATCACATCAAGCAGTTGCATCAGATATTGCTGCGCTACAGCGAGAAAGACACACGGCATCGCGGTAACTACAAAACCCACTCGAACAGTGTCGCCGCCTTCGATGAAAACGGTACCCAGATCGGCATCGTGTTTCAGACGGCCACCCCGTTCGACACGCCCCGCCTGATGACGGAGTTGGTGGACTGGGTGAACCACGAGCGTGAAGCCGGCCAACTGCATCCACTGCTGATCATCGCCATCTGCATCGTGGTGTTTCTGGAGATTCATCCCTTCCAGGACGGCAACGGGCGGCTTTCCCGTGTGCTGACCACACTACTGCTGTTGCAAGCGGGCTATGCCTACGTGCCGTACAGCTCATTGGAAAGTGTGGTCGAGCAGAGCAAAGAGGCCTATTACCTGGCGTTGCGCCAGACGCAGGGAACGATCCGTACCGAGGCGCCGGACTGGCAGCCGTGGCTGGTGTTCTTCCTCCGCTCTCTGACCGAACAGGTCGCGCGCCTTGAGAAGAAGGTCGAGCGGGAGAAGATCGTGATGGCGGCACTGCCGGAGCTGTCACTGCAGATTGTCGAGTTCGCCCGCGAGCATGGCCGTGTCACTATGAGCGAAGTCATCAAGCTGACGGGCGCCAGTCGCAATACGCTGAAGCAACACTTCCGGGCGCTGGTTGAACGCGGCACCCTGAATCAGCACGGCAGTGGCCGTGGGGTATGGTATGACCTGCGATGATCCTGCTGGCCTTGGAGAGGCGGCATCGGATTAACTGTCAAGTCAAACAAGGGCGAGCATCAATCGTGGCGCTGGATATTGCTGGCGGGCGCGCAGGGTTTCTGTATTCAAGCCATGGCTACCAACGGCGGCTGGAGAGTGCCAGCAGTCGGAATAAACCGAAGTAGAGTCGCGGATAGTCAGTAACATCCGGTTTGTGTTACCTTTCCACCGCCATTACACGAAAACGCCGGTTCTCTGAAGCCGGCTTTTTTGTGCCCGGAGCCCGCTACTCCAAGGGATTCCGCCTATCAGTGCGGTTTCGCCAGCGCCATGCATTTCAGTCGCATATTCCGGCAGCATTTCGGTCCAGGACGAAATTGCCGAGATTTTGCAAAGAAAAACCATGTCTTGCATTCCTGTTCGATTCTGTGCGGTCTGCTTATTTCATTAGGCTAACGATCCACTTGCTTGATTTAAGAGCTGACCCTATTTTGTTACTTCAAATCTGAAACTGCGAAAAAGTTCTTGGAGAATCTAATGAAAAAAATTATCTTTGTGGCCATGCTTGCTCTCATACCCGCATGTGCGATGGCAAGTGAGATTCATTTTAGCGTCTCGGCCCAAGAAACCGTGGCGAACACGCAGATGCGGCTGGTTTTCAGAACCATGGCCGAAACAAACGCCGGGGCAAATAGTCTGCCTGCGTTGTCAGTCAAGGTGAATCGGGTCATGAGCCGCGCCCTGAAGATGATCGCGCGGCAACCGGCATTGACGGCTCAGACTCTGGGCATGTCCACACGCCGCCTGTACTCGAAAAGCAGGCCCGCCGGCTGGCAGGTCAGTGGTGAAATTGCGGTCAGCGGCCCCGCAGGAGATTTACCGGCCCTGGCCGGACAGTTGCAGGCGATGGGGCTTTCCATCGAGAGCGTCAGTAGTATGCCTTCTGAGAAAGCACAGCAGGCCGCGCAAACGCGCCTTACTCGGACTGTACTGCGTAGGCTACGCAGCCGCGCTGATCTGATCGCCAACACGCTAGATTGTTCACATTGGTCATTTACTCGCATTGATCTTGGCAAGACTTCGCCTATTCCGCCAAGGCCAGTCATGTTCACGCGTGCAGCAGCAACCCCAGCCCCGTTGGCCGGTGGCCGAGAAAAATTGAGCCTGAAGGCTTTTGCTGCAATGCGTTGTAAGCAAAACTAATCGGCGAGATCTGACCTCATTTGTTAACCATTGCGTATTTCGGACGACGCCACACAATTGGTGCTCAGGCAGGCTGAGATGTCGACATCTAGCGGGTTATAGAGAGCTGGGAAAATTCTTCGCTGGTTGAGGCGCGAAGGGGGCGGCCCGAATGTACCGCCCCTGCGTTCACGGGATTTTGAGAAAAGAGGGTATCGAGTATTCAGTGAGCATGAGGTCCATGAACATGGCCATGCGCCATTTCTTCCTCGGTGGCTTCCCGGATATCGACGACAGTGACATCGAAATTCAATGGCACGCCGGCCAAGGGATGATTCCCATCAATCGTTACCTTGTCATCTTCTATGGCGACGATACGCACAACTTGCATGTTGCCATTCTCGCCTTGGGCATGGAATTCCATGCCAACAGCCAATTCATCGACGCCCTGAAACAGGCTAGGGTCGACAGTCTGAATCATTTCTTCATGATGTTCGCCATAGGCTTCGTTTGGCTCTAGGTGCACTTGTAACTGATCCCCAGCTTCTTTTCCGCTAAGCGCAGCTTCCAGCCCAGGGATGATGTTTTTTGCTCCATGGAGATAGGCAAGAGGCTCGCTGCCTTTTGATGTATCGATGACTTCGCCGGCATCGTTGGTGAGTGTGTAGTCAATGGTGACGACAGAGTTGTCTTTAATTTTCATGCGTGATCTCGATTGATTATGTGAATTGAATGTGTTTCTAGCAATAGTTTACGCGAATTTTGGGGTGTTCGCTTGAGAGTATTAATCTGAGCCGCCCTCTCGGTTTGGTGAGAAGTGCAGCGAAGAGTAACAATGGTTAAATACGAATGAGAATGCTTCTCATATCCATAAAGCATCTGTATAATAGTGTCTCAACAAGTTAAAACAGGAGTGGATACTTATGCACGTAGCCTCATCGAATGATGGCGATAGACAAGAAAAAGGCGAATCAATGTCCGCTTATGCTGGATTTGCATTGAAGCTGGCTGGAGCTGGAGAAAAGGTAAGAATTCTAAAACTGCGCGGCACCGAAGAGATGATCAAGCGAATCGAAGCGATGGGCTTGCGGCGTGGGGAAGAAATATACGTCTTGCAGACTGAAGGGGCGGGTGGTCTGTTGGTTCAAGTAGGCGCGACGCGTCTGGCCTTGGGGAGCTCGCTCTCCCAACGGATCATGGTGTCCAAAATATGACTGGCGGTGGCATTGAAAAGCAGTGCCCAGCTAGTTTGACCGAGCTTCAGGTGGGCCAATGCGCAAGAGTATTGGGTTACAAAAAGACGACTGCCGAGTATCGACGCCGTTTGCTCGCGATGGGCTTGACGCCGCGTACCGAATTCAGCATTACGCGAGTGGCGCCTTTGGGTGATCCGGTGGAAATCCGGGTACGCGGGGCGTCCTTGACGCTACGCAAGGAAGAAGCCAACGTGCTGCGGATCGAGCGTTGCTGATTCTCCGTTGGCTACATAACTCAGTGAAAACTTCTCAGGATTAATTAAAAATGGGTACATACACTCTTGGTCTCATTGGTAATCCCAACTGTGGCAAGACCACTTTATTCAATGCCTTGACAGGTTCCCATCAAAAGGTGGGCAATTGGCCCGGGGTGACGGTAGATCGGAAGTCTGGTTGGTTTGAGCTGGGCAATGACCGGGTGGAGGTGGTGGATCTTCCGGGCACGTATTCATTGGATCCGGTTTCCAGTGCTTCATTGGACGAGGCTATCGCCCGCAATCACGTGATTTCCGGCGAAGCCGATTTGATCGTAAACATTGTCGACGCTTCGAATCTTGAACGTAATCTGTATCTGACTGTTCAGTTAATAGAAATGCGCGTACCGTTGATAGTGGCGGTTAACATGCTCGATTTGGCTGAAGCGGCGGGGGTGCATGTCGATTGTGAAGAACTTTCCGTGCGTCTGGGTTGTCCGGTGCTGCCGCTGGTGGCCGCCAAAGGGCAGGGTGTGGATGCGCTCAAGAAAAAAGTTATCGAGATGGTCGAAGGGAATCACCGCCACGGCGTGGAGATTGTATATGCGCCCGTCATAGAGACGGCTTTGCAAAAAATCGAGCCCTTGGTGGAATCTACGGCCAAGATGCATCAGCTTGATCCCCGTTGGCTGGGGTTAAAAGTGCTCGAGGGCGATACAAAAGCGCTTGTTCTGGTCGATGATTCGGTGCGCCAAGAAGCAAGACGGCAGCAGCTTTTGATAGAAGCGCATACTGAAGAAGAAACCGATGTGATCATCGCAGATGCGCGTTATACCTTTATTCATGAAGTGGTGGGTGAGGTGGTCACTCGTCAGGGTAAGATCAAGCGTTCGTTGACGGATAGTATCGATAGGGTCGTGCTCAATCGCTTTCTGGGGATACCCATTTTCCTTGGCGTGATGTATTCATTGTTTGTGCTGAGTTTCAATGGCGGCAATATTTTCATAGATTTTTTCAATGGAGTGACGCATGCCTTGTTCGTATCGGGCGTTGACCATCTGCTTGAATCCTGGAATAGCCCCAAATGGTTGGTGACGCTGCTTGCGGAGTCGGTTGGAGGGAGCCTTGTACTGATTTCGACTTTCATCGCGCCAATCGGGATGACTTTTTTGTTTCTCTCTATCCTTGAGGATTCAGGGTATATGGCGCGTGCCGCATTTGTCATGGATCGATTCATGCGGCGCATCGGCTTGCCGGGCAAAGCATTTGTGCCAATGATTGTGGGATTTGGCTGCAATGTGCCTGCTGTCATGGCGACTCGGACCCTCGAGGATCGGCGCGAACGCTTGGTCTCCACCTTGATGCAGCCTTTCATGTCATGCAGTGCCCGCCTCGTCATTTACATGGCTTTCGTCTCCGTTTTTTTTCGGGACTTCGGCGGACAGCTCGTTTTCGCGCTCTATGTGCTGGGTATCGTTGCCGCCATTGGCACCGCTTTCCTGCTTAAACGCACGGCTTTGAAGGGCGAAGCCACCCCTTTCGTGATGGAGATGCCCGCCTATCACGTTCCTACTTTGAGGGGAATGGTGCGTAGTACATGGGACCGTTTGTCAGTGTTTCTCCTGCGGGTGGGTAAGGTTATTATCATTGCTTCGATCGTGGTCAATATCCTTGCAAGCTTCACTCTCGCCGGCAAACCCGTCGGAGAAGAGCGGATCGGTGATTCTACGCTGGCGGTCATAGGTAAGACACTGACTCCAGCCTTTCATCCCATGGGAATTACCGATGAAAATTGGCCCGCGACGGTGGGCTTGCTTTCCGGGGTGGTGGTTAAGGAGATTGTCATCGGAACTTTGGATGGTATTTATACGAGAATGGATGCGGGAGCCAAGAGCGCGCTCACACAGGTGCCTCCCTTTGACTTATGGCGTGATATTACGGCTGCAGTGGCGACGATTCCGGATAATGCGCGTGCTTTCTCGGCCAGCCTTCTTGATCCCTTGGGGTTGTCAGCGCTTGTTCGCATGGAACATGCGACATTGAGTGAGGTGGCGCAGCAGCAGGATGTTTCGACCACGATGCTGAGCCGAATGGGCAGTTTGTTTACGGTGCCGGCGGCGATTGCTTATCTTATATTCGTTCTCTTATACCTGCCATGTGTCAATACACTGGCCGCCATTTGGCGAGAAACGGGAAGCCGTCAATGGACGCTGTTCTCCGTGATATGGGGGCTCGAATTGGCCTACAGCTTTGCGGTACTTTTCTATCAGTTCGCTACATTTCTCCAGCATCCAATCCAATCTCTGCTTTGGCTCGCTGGCATCCTGATCCTGTTCACCTTAACAGTCTGGTATTTGCGACGGATCGGAAGTAAAGAGGAAACAGGATATAAGCAAGTGGAGGCAGTATGAATCCAAGCAGCATCAAAGCATATCTTAAACGCCGCGGCATGGCCCCGATGAGCGATCTGGTGAACCGTTTCGATGGTGATGCAGATGCTGTTCGCGGGGTGCTGGAATTTTGGAAGCGCAAGGGGAGAGTCCGGGAAATCGAACCTCAGGCGGGATGCAGCGGGGGGTGCTCGGGATGCAGCAGGACGGCTTGTGGGGCTTTGGGCCCAGATGCTTCTGTTTACGCCTGGGTCGACCTGGAGGAAGAGAAACATCCGATGGCTTTCATTCGCCATGCATCTTGAATGGTGCATAACGATGAAGATCGGGTTGTGATAAGGAAATATTGTTTGCTGAACCCGGGGTCAGCCTTGGTCTGGGTGCATTTCGTGAATTGTTGATGAAGTCGGGTGAGCATTCCCTGCGGGCTCAACAGATTCGATCCGGCGAGCAATCTGTTCCCTCGCCAGACGGGCGAGCGTTTTCCGGTCTCGCCCTTTAGGGTCTATCGGCGGAAGAAATTCAATTTCAGTACGTGTTGCGGGTTCGCCCAACATGCGCCACAAGTGAGCGCCGAAAGTGTCGTCACCAATAAAAGGAGCCGAAGGATGTGCCGTACCGCGCGGCTGACCTTCCGGCCGCATATAGCGAAGGGCGACAGGTTGAATCGGGGTTTCCGTCTGAATTGCGGCGGCAAACAAGCGAGGGTGAAATACTTGTACATGACTGCCATCACTGGTTGTGCCTTCGGGGAAGACAAGGATATTACGCCCCTGTTTCAGGCGTCGGCTGATCTGGGTAACGGCCCTATTCGCGCTTTCATGCCCTCCACGTTCTATAAATAATGTGCCGCCACGCCGTGCCAGCCAACCCAACACTGGCCAATGGCGAACTTCGGCCTTGGAAAGGAAACTGATGCGGGGTATCCAGCCAAGAACCGCGATATCCAGCCAGGAAATGTGGTTTGCGACTATCAGCACGGGCCCAGACAATGGCCGGCCATGTACATGCAAGCTCACGCCTAAGATGTTTGCTATCCGTTTGCGCCACCATGCCGAAATGGCATCGTATTTAGATCCGGGCGGATGATTTGGGCGGGTCATTACAAGAGTCACTGCGGCGCCGAGAAATATATGCAGGATAAGTAATGAGAGCCTATATAGGCGTCTGAACAGAGTCATGCGCTTTGCTCGGGTAAAAATAACGGGTCAATTCAATACAACGGCCAATTGACCATGAAATAATCTACTACAAATCGCCTATGCACCGGGAATTGGCGATCCAGGAATTCATGTGGCCTCCGCCACCGGTAGATGGGTGCGCGGCCCCCGGACGTCTGCGAGGGCTTCGGCCCGTGGGTCATGGTAATCCCTGGCGCACTAGTGGATCGGTTCCAATGTTTCAAGGCGTGTGTGGGGCCGGGCGGCATGGATGCTGGCCCATCGCGGACAAAGTGATTCATGGCCGCGAACACAGTGGCTATGCCATCTCCGGGGGCTCGTATCAGCCCAGAGCAATATTACTCTGAAATTAGCGTAGAGTTTGAAGAAATTCGTGACAGTGTTTATAGGCATTCGAAAACCGGATAAATCAGGGGACGGGCGGTCAAGTTTTCGTGGGTCAGCTCTTGACATCGGGGCTATGCGGATAAGATGATAAACGACTATATAACATTCTTTATGGGAGGTTGCTAAAAATGTCTGAGAAAAAACTAGCCATAATCGCCACCAAAGGCACGCTTGATTGGGGGTATCCACCTTTTATACTCGCCTCTACCGCAGCTGCACTTGGTTATGAGACGGAAGTATTTTTTACTTTTTATGGTTTGCAACTACTCAAGAAGCAGTTGGATCTTAAAATCAGCCCTTTGGGTAATCCTGGCATGCCGATGCCGGCAGGTATGGATAAATGGTTTCCAACCCTGGGTTTAACCATCCCAGGAATGGAAAACATGATGACCATGATGATGAAGAACAAAATGAAAGCTAAAGGGGTGGCCAGCCTGGAGGATTTGCGTGAATTATGCCAGGAGGCGGAAGTACGAATGGTTGCCTGTCAAATGACAGTTGATCTGTTTGAGATGGATCCCTCAGAATTCATAGATGGCATCGAGTTTGGTGGCGCGGCAACTTTCTTTGAATTTGCCGGCGATAGTGACATTTGCCTATATATTTAAGCTGCAAAGGTGATGCTCTTCTTTGAGGGAGCATCACCAGAATAAGAGAATGGTTATTGAACGGGCTTCATTATCTGACAACTTCCTGGATCTTTATCGCCGTGGGCGTTTTACCGGAATTTTGCGTTGGCCGCAATTGGATCACTTCTGGAATGTTCTCCGTTCTCAGGCTGAAAAAGGTTGGTATATCTACGCTGTTGGAGATGAAGTGCCGGATGCTCCTGCAACCAAGCCACAGGTTCTAAAGTTTATAGACGAGCTCGATGAGCTTCTTCACCGCGAACACGATGAAGATTATTGTGGCATTGTTTATGCGGACGACTTGAGTAAGCCAACATTTATAAAAATATTCGATCCAAATAATTTGGGATCAAGTTGTGGATCAAGTAAGAATCCCCCCAAGCCAGGATGGATTATGAGTTTGCAGCAGCCTGTTGAACTGGTCGATTCATCTGTTGTGCCAAATAATCGAAAACGTTGGTGGAAAGAGCTGTTCTCCAAGTAATGAGCAAATTCATGTGATAGTCAGCCATGATTTGGGGCTTCTATCTTTTCCGCCCGAGAAATCTTGCTCAGCCCGCTTTATTGTATTGGCAATATAAATCTGTATTTTCATTCCCCCACTGTAATGAGCTATTGTTTTCCCTAGGCCGCGTGAGAAAACGATTTTCTTAATTGATCCTTGGCATCTTTCTTTGCTCCTGATTAATTGTTCTCACTAACAAACTGATGGTCGCGTTGCTGGCTAGACTGAAATCTTTAGTTGTGGTCGAGTTGGCAGGGATATGTTTAATCGGATTAACAAGGCGGCTGATCGAAGTGAAGACAAACCCCGCGCTTTGTTTGCCATGCTGCGGGGTCTGTCAAAAATAAATGCGAGAAGGTTGATTGCGCTCGCCTATTGATCAATAGGGATTCAGCGAGAAAAGAAATTTCCCGCGAATATCTATTTACCCACGCGTGGGCTGGATCCATAGACTTTCATGCAAGTCTTGTCCTGCCAATTCTGTTTTGAGAGAAGTTCGGAAGGTACCATGAATTGGGCAGAGGGAGGCACCTCGATAGTCTTTACTATTTTGATGACGTTCTGATATGGAATCTTGCATAACTCAGCCGAGCGATCGGTAAATCGCGCGATCATATATTCATCATGTAGTTTGAAAACATAGATGTTCTCAGGTCTTAGCTTACCTGTTTCATCTCTGTAGGTGATTGTGTATCGAGTGTTTTCCTTGAAGCTATTTTTGTTCATCACTTTGATCTCCTGGGTTGAGTTTTATGTGGGTGGTAAAGATTTTTCCAATCAATGCCACAGTGGTTGATTATAAATCCTCTTTCAGATTTGAAGTTGGATTGTAATCGCCTCATTAAGATATTCTCATTACCGTGTTGCGTGCCACCCTTGATGGTAAAAATTGATCGTAGGTCGAGAGTGTGGGTAAGAGCTCATTCAGGCTAATGTTCGATCTGTTGTAGAATCATGGCTCTGTCATTCTACAAAAAAGTCGATGAAAGCACATTATGACTCCATATACAAAACATGGTTGACGATAAGATTGCCGGAAAAGCAAAATAACAGAATATACTTATAGCCAATAAGTATATTTATTGATAGAACAAGGATACTAATAGGATGTTTGGGTTTCACGAGCTGGATGTGGATACGCTAAAGCAATGGCTTGAAAAGAGTGAGCCGTTGCGGCTTGTAGATGTACGGACGCCCGCAGAAATGTCCCGGGGAGTGATTTCAGGCGCTGAACTTTTGCCGTTACATTTGCTCCCGCTTAAGGTCTCGGAATTTTCTCCCGAGCAACGTATCGTTTTTTATTGCCAGAGCGGGGCGCGTTCAGCTCAGGCTTGCGCGTTTCTCACGCAGCACGGCTTTGAAAGCGTATATAATCTGCGAGGCGGCGTCTCGGCTTGGGCGAGAATGGGGTATCCGTTATCCCCTCCTCCAAGTGATGTTTGACAGTATGGAAGGCGATTATTCGCGCAGGTTTTTCATTGAAACATGGACCGCTGCCTAATTTCAGGCGTGGCTTTAACCCAGAAGTGAGGTGCTTGTATGGCGACCTATGCAGAAATGCAGCAAATCTATGACGATATACGTGGGGATTTCAGGTATGACAGTGAATTGAATGGCTGCCTGAATTGCGGGATATGTACCGCCACATGTCCTGCAGCGCATTTTTATGACTATAGTCCTCGTGAAATTGTTCAGTTACTGTGGACGGAGAATGTTGAGCAAATTTATGACGCCATGCAAGAAAAAATCTGGGCTTGCGCTCAGTGCATGACGTGTGCCGCTCGTTGTCCTTTCAAAAACTCGCCCGGCGGGCTTGTTGCCATTATGCGGGAAGTCGCTATCAAGCATGAAATGCAGTCGGCGAAAGACGTACTCCGTCCTTTTGGGCGAGTGATGCTCAAGTTGATTACTACAGGTAATCAGCTTTCGCCAGACATGATCCAGCCTGACCACTTCCCTGATTGGGGTCCAAATATCCAGAAGGTGGAGGGAGATCTTAGCGTGCTGCGCAAGGCTATCCCAGTGAAAACCCTTCAAACCGTTGAAACGGCCTGGGAGGTTTCTTTGAAAACTTCCGTGGAGATGTATACCATCTGGGAAATGACTGGAGTCATGAAGTCGCTTGAACTCATGGATGAGAACCTCTTTGACGTTATCGAAGATTTCATTGATGAGAAGCGCGAAGAGTATGAGGAGTGGCTCGAAGAACAGGAAGACGAAGACTGACGAATTCCTGGCTTCGCATCCATATCTTTGGGTGCGAAACTGACATGAGGTAAGGAGGTTTACCATGAATTCAAAAGATCCAAAAGCAAACAATGAGACGCAAGGCGTAGCAGGCCACGGTTCCTTTTTCCAGCAAACAGACTTGTCTCGAGAAGAGGCTGTCAAGGCGACCGATTGGGTGCGAAAACACGTTGATCGCCGTACAGTTGACCTGGGCGACCGCATGGATGACGTGCGCGAGCATATGTATGAGCTGGAGAAGGATGGCGAGATCATAATCCATCGGATTACTGATGAGCATGAGCCGCAAACAGTAAAAACACTGTTTGGATGGGAGAAGAAAATCCCGACGAAGCAGCTATGGCACCATAAGTCATGCGGACAATGTGGGAACATTCCGGGATACCCGACTTCTCTGATGTGGTTTATGAACGAATTTGGCTATGTTCCCGGAAAAGACTATCTAGACGAAACAGACCAGACTTCATGTACTGCATGGAATTATCATGGTTCAGGCATCGGCAATGTGGAATCGCTTGCCGCTGTATTTTTGCGCAACTTTCACCAAGCCTATGTTTCAGGCAAACAGCATGGGCATGAGCTCGGTCATTTCTTTCCGCTCGTACACTGTGGAACCTCTTTTGGTAATTACAAAGAAATTCGTAAATACCTGATAGAGTCGGCCGAGTTAAGAGAAAAGGTCAAAAAGATCCTTGGCAAGCTTGGTCGTTTGGTCGATGGTAAGTTGGTGATCCCTGAGGAAATTGTCCATTATTCCGAATGGGTTCACGTTATGCGGAACCGGATAGCCTCCGAGTTACAAAAAATAGACGTTTCGAATATCCGTACCACGACTCATGTGGCGTGTCATTATTACAAGATGGTGCATGAGGATGCGGTCTACGATCCCGAAGTATTGGGCGGCAACCGGACGGCCATTATTACTTCGATCGCCCAGGCGCTTGGGGCGCAGACCATTGATTATTCCACATGGTATGACTGCTGCGGATTTGGATTCCGTCATATCATATCCGAGCGCGAATTCACTAGATCGTTCACGATGGATCGGAAAATTCGCGTAGCGCGTGAAGAAGCCAATGCTGATGTCATGCTGGCAAATGATACTGGCTGCGTGACGACGATGGATAAGAATCAATGGATCGGAAGGGCGCACGATCAGAATTTCTCCATTCCAATCATGGCTGATGTACAGTTTGCAGCCTTGGCCTGCGGAGCTGATCCATTCAAGATCGTCCAGCTCCAGTGGCATGCATCGCCTTGTGAGGATTTGGTCGAGAAAATGGGAATATCCTGGTCCCAGGCGAAAAAGAATTTCCAGGAGTATCTCAAGGAAGTAGAGAACGGCAATATCGAATATCTCTATAATCCAGAACTAGCATATGGAGGACAGGCGTAATGCAGGATACAGTGCTGATTGTTGGAGCGGGACCGGCGGGCTTGTCCGCCGCTTCGACCGTAACCGCTTCGGGTTATAAGGCTGTTGTAGTGGAAAAGGAGGAGATTCTCGGCGGCGCTCCTATTATTTCGGGGTACGCAAAATTAGTGCCATCCGGTGAATGGGCGAAGGACGCGATCGGACGCATGGTGTCGCGTGTTGAAGAGGATTCTGGGGTAACCATTCATAAAGGCGCAAAGGTTGAGAGCCTGGATGGAGAAGTCGGTTCTTTTACGGCCAAGCTCAGTAACGGTGAAACCGTTACGGCTGGCGCAATCGTGTTGGCAACTGGTTTCACTCATTTTGATTCCATAAATAAGCCTGAGTGGGGATTTGGTACATTCGAAGATGTTCTAACCACCACACAAATGGAACAGATGGTGTCGACCGGAAAGATAGCTTGTCCATCAGATGGTCGAGTGCCTGAGCGCGTGGCAATCCTGCTTTGCGTCGGTTCTCGAGACCGTCAGATAGGCCGAGAGTGGTGTTCCAAGATTTGCTGCACTGTTTCGGCGAATTTAGCCATGGAGATCAAGGAGATATCTCCTGAAACGGATGTATTCATTTATTACATGGATATCAGAACGTTTGGCCTTTATGAGGATAAGTTTTACTGGAAATCTCAGGAAGAATTTAAGACCAAATTCGTTAAGGCACGTATTGCCGAGGTCACGGCCTCGCCAGATGGTCGTTTGCTGGTAAAAGGTGAAGATACATTGGTCAAGCGTCCGATCATTATTCCATTCGACATCGTAGTTCACGCAATAGGCATGGATCCAAATGAGGACAATCCTGAAATTGCGAAGGTGTTCGGAATTGGTCTTGAGAAGCATGGGTTTATCGAGCGTGCTGAGCACTACACCAACACCTGTGGTACGACCCGTCGCGGGATTTATTCTTGCGGTGCGGCTTATGGCCCGGAAACGATCGACGATTCCATTTCACAAGGCGCGGCAGCGGCTTCTCGTGCGGTAGCAGATCTCAATGCTTTGGTACAAAAAGCAAGCTGACCCGGAAGCGATGCCGGATGATCAAACGATCATCCGGCCCGCAGAGTTGCCTGTCAATTTCGATGAGGATATTGCTAGTAGCAAGTTGCAAACGCTTCTGGATGAGATTGATGAATCACCAGTTGACATGGATGATCTCATCACCTCTTTGGATTCGAAAAGGATGCTGATGCAAACAGCTTTTCCTTTGGAGGCTGGTTTGGACTGGCAACTTGGCAATTCAGAATTCGGAGTAGTTTTGAGTTCTATATTTCCGGCTAGAAGAAAACTTCAAGACTTTTTTGCTGATTTGGATGCAAGCGAGATTGATCAACGCCTGAATGGACTCGTTTATGGGTCTGGTGCTCTTACTGAGAGAATGCTGAATTTTTGCGATTTAGTTCCAAAAGAGCAAAAAAAGGAAAGGCGAGCAGTTTGGGATTTGGCCGCAGAGATAATGCACTTTCGAGACCCCTTGGGTACACCTCTCATGACACGATGGGTCTGGGACGATTCAACCATGACGGGCGCCCTGAGGGAGTTCATCAAAGGAAATGATCATATGCATCAGATTCCACTTGATAGACGACCTGAGATTTTTGAAGGTGCTCGGTCTTGGTTTGCGGACTTTCTCAGCGAAGCCGGATTTTATAGAGAGATGCCTTTTCTTATCGATTTACTGCAGGCGAAGGCTTATGCCGATTATGTCAAGGCGATGTCAAGCGGCTTAGGAATGGTACAGGCAGAATTTGGGGGCAACCAGCATCCTTTAGAATTCATTGTTAAGTTGCTCGGCATTGATTCAAACAACACTATATCCTCAAAAACGGTAGAGATGCCTCGAACGTTGCATTGAGACGATATAATTTACGGAGATCAGTATGGCGATTCACGAAAAATCATTGATCGAACCGGACAGGCTCCAAACAACAGAATCGTTGGTTGTTGACGGGGTTGATGTTTCAGGTAGTTGGAACACGATGATCACGCCACGTTATTTGCGTGACTACGATGATGACTTTGAAAAAACCATCCAAAAATACGGCGGCGGTGAGAATGTTCATCGTTGCTGGCAATGCGGTTCCTGCACAAATTCTTGCACCATGTATGCACAGAATGTGCAATTCAATCCTCGCTATTGGATCTATTTGACGCGTCTAGGCCTGAAGGATGAAATAGTTAAGGATAAAGATATCATTTGGCAATGTGTATCGTGTAACAAATGTACGAATATTTGCCCAAAAGATGTTCGTCCCGAAGGCGTAATGAAGGCACTGGCGCATTGGATGGAAGATCAGGGGATAACTGAAAAAAGCCCTTCATCACATTTCGATGAAACCTTCTGGGAAGAGATTTATCATACCGGCCGAATAGAAGATGCAGCTGTCATGATGGGGTTCTTTAAACGGACAAATCAACCATTAGTGCAAGAGTGGTTGGTATTGTTTGGGCAAAGAATGATGAAGTATCTACCTGTATCACAATTGCTCAAGATGGGTCTGAATTTCATAGTTACACCTCGAACCAAGTCTTGGGGAAAGACGGGTGAGGTATTGAAGGCCTATGTTGAAGAACAAAAGGAGGCGGCTCATGGGTAAAGTAGCCTATTATCCGGGATGTGCTCTGGAAGGATCGGGCGGTCCATATGATAAGTCTACTCGAGTGCTTGTGAAGGCTCTTGGGTTGGAAATGGAAAATATTGCAGACTACAACTGCTGCGGAGCGATGGAGGTGAAAAACATTCATCCCATGCTTCAAACGTACCTATCCTCTAGGGTCATGGCGCTTGCTTCTCAGGAGATGGGGATCGATACAGTCATGGCGCCATGCAATGGCTGTTATCATAATTTGAAAAAGGCAGAATACGAGACGGCGACCTCCGAAAAAGCTCTGCAAACTGTTCAAGAGTTAGCTCAAAAGGCTGAAGACCCTGTCTATCAGGGTGATGTAAGAACACTGCATCTACTTGAGTGGTTGATGGAGGAGCTTGGTACTGAAGGTATCAAGCAAAAAATGCAGAAAAGCCTAAACGGGATCAAGGTGGCCAACTATTACGGCTGCATGTATGTTCGCCCCAGACAGATTTTCCCTGAAAAAGATCAAGGACCTGGTTCTGAATCAAGTTATAAGCCTCATTTTATGGATGATCTCCTTGGCGCGGCTGGTGCGGAAAATATCGATTTCCCTTTAAAAACGGCCTGTTGTGGAGGGGCTCATACACTTTCTGATTCCGACACCTCGACCCAGTTGGTTTTGAATATTATCCAAGCGGCAGAGGATGCAGGAGCAGAAATCATTGCAACTGAATGCCCAACATGCCATTCAGGTCTTGAAATGCATCAGGTTAGGGCCGAGACAGAGTTTGGCATTAAGACTAACGTAAAGGTTATTTACTTTACTCAATTGCTTGGTCTTGCATTAGGGTTATCTCCAAGAAAGCTTGGTATTCAAGACAATATAAGTGACTCTATTGGCCTTTTGTCCGAAAAAGGCATTATCTGATTCATTGAGCTGGTTTGGGGGGTGACTGCTGTCACCCCCACTAGTTTATGGGGTTTCTAATTTATCAATGCCTTGGTGGACTGTTGGATTTTCCTATTCTGCAAGCGTGCAGTGATAATCGCGACTTCGGCGTTGTTATAGAGAAATCCATTTGCATGATGGCCATGTAATGAATGCCAGGGAATTTCCGGCTATTGTTGGGTCTTTTACGGCATGGGTGGTAGACCCCGATTCTTCATGAGTTCTCCCTATTTTCGAAGGTCTTACGTTTTAACATCTAGATATATAGATTTATCGGGCAGTCAGGCACCAATAAATTTATCCTTCAAAAAAGGATTTAATATGGACTGTAATGGATGTGAATTCTTACCTGAACTTTATTATGATGATGAGTATCAAATATGGCTCAGAAGAGAGCACGATGATTCTCTTACGGTGGGAATGACTGATATATCGCAAACCATTGCGGGGAAGATACTGCATGTGCGAGTCAGAAGACCAGGCACACCCAGACCTCCGGGTAAACCTGTAGCCACTATAGAGAGTGGTAAATGGGCAGGGCCGGTGCCGAACTTCATTGCGTGTACGATTCTAGAGGCGAATCCAGAGGTATTGGAAAATCCTAATTTAATAAATAGCGATCCCTATAATGCCTGGATCGCACGTGTTTCTCCTGACGAGGGTGCTGATCGAGCACTTAAAGGGTTTCTCACAGGAGAAGAAGCTCACCAGGGCTATTGCAAAAGAGCTATGGAAGAGGATATACATTGTCACCGGAAGTATCGGTAAAAGATCCGGAGAGGCTAATGGGGGAATCACTAGATTTTTTAGATAATGATGAACAACTAGTGGTGATCATCATGACCTCGGGCCCATCTACACCGAATCGCTGCGCAACTCCCTTTTATTTGGCCTCAGTTATGTCCTCTATGGATATTGATGTATATATTTTTTTTACCATGGAGGGGGTTCGGCTAATGCAGAAAGGGGTTGCAGAGAATTTGGTTGCTATGGAGGGAGGGAAGAAAATCAGCGAATTTATAAAAGACGCAAAACGCGCGTCAGTTAAACTTCATGTTTGTCAGCCGGCATTGCCCGGATATAATATCAATGCTTCAGATGAATTGATATCAGAAGTGGATGAGGTATCACGTGCCAGTGATTTGGCTGATTTGATACTTCGAGCCGATAAGGTAATAACCTTCTAAGGAAGGGAGAAGAAAAGCTCTTCTTTTCTTTTATTCAACTAATCATTCCTGGTAAGGAGGAAATCAATGGGTGCCGTTCGTGGTTGTAATTTCCCGGAAGACTTGCTTTATAACGTAGAAAATAATGTGTGGGTTCGCCGAGAATCCGATGGAACAGCGACAGTCGGATTGACATCATATGCCTGTTCATTGGCGGGTCAGATAGTTTCATATACTCCAAAGAAGGTTGGTAAGTCAGTCAAGAAAGATAAGTCTTGCGCCACTGTGGAGTCTGGAAAATGGGTGGGCCCGGCCAAGACCCCGGTGGCTGGTGAAATTGTCGCAATAAACGAAGCCGTTGCAGCCAACCCTGGTTTGATCAATGAAGATCCTTATGGAGAAGGCTGGCTGGTCAAAATCAAGCCGGATAATTGGGATGCGGATTCTGCCGACCTTAAAACAGGTGATGAAGCTTTGGCTGCCTTTGAAGCCAAGATGGAAGCCGATGGTTTCGGCGGCTGCTGATTAAGACGTAAATACTCCGTCCCTGCTGATCAGCTTGGGCGGAGTATCAAATAATTCTCTGAAGCACTGGGTTATGAGCATTGGCTTATATGCTCTGAGTCTTGCAATATGAAGGAAAGAAGTCGTGTCTGATTGGATAGAGCGCTTGCGTAACGTGGAACCAATGGAAGATGTTCAAATTGATAATGAATTGGTTGCCGCTATGGAGCAAGAGTTTTTATCCGCGGATGACTCTTCATTTCCTGGAATCAACTTCTATACTCCGACTTTTAAGGTATTTGAAACTTCCGAACTGAAGGATTGTGGAAAGAGTGCATGGCCGGCTGTATCCATAACTGGGGGCGATTGCAAGCTTCAATGCGATCATTGCAAGGCTAAAATTCTTGAGCCAATGATCCCGGCACGAACCCCAGAGCAACTATGGCGTGTTGTGAACGGTATTATTGAGGAGGGTGCTCAAGGGATGCTCCTGACGGGGGGGTCGAATCACCGCAACCAAGTGGAGTATGACAATTATTATTCGACAATACGCCGGATAAAGGACGAATATCCGGATTTCAAGATTGCCTTGCACACTGCTTTGGTAGACGACGACATCGCATTGTGTATGGAGCAATCGGGAATTGATGCCGCCATGATGGATGTTATCGGTTCTCAAGATACCATTACTCAGGTATACCATCTCCGCCGTTCTGTTGATGACTTTGAATCCACACTGGAAAGCCTTGTGTCAACAAAAATGAAGGTTGTTCCGCACATAGTGATTGGCCTTCATTATGGTCACTTGCTGGGCGAATGGAATGCGATGGAGATTATCAAACGCCATTTGCCTGATGCAGTCGTGCTGGTTGTCGTTATGCCCTTTTATGCCCCTGAGAGTCGTCCATTTGCCACCCCTGATCCCCATGCTGTGGGGAGGTTTTTTATGGATGCTCGCAAAACATTGCCTGCAACTCCGTTGTTACTCGGCTGTGCACGCCCTGCCGGGACAGTTAAATCTCAAATAGATGCCTATGCGGTCATGGCTGGCCTTAATGGGGTGGCTCACCCGGCTGATGGATCAGTTGAACTCGCAGCGAGACTGGACAGGAAGGTCAGGATTACTCCAGCCTGTTGTTCAATTGCCGTGGGTGATGAAGTCATGGCGTTGGATGGTGATAATACTGGTTTGGAAATTGATTTGAATGTGATTATTGAACAGGAACGCCAACGCCGTAATCTCGCAAAAAATGCCAAGATGGGTTTGGGTGGGATTCCAATCGTCTCTGAAATAGATAAGGTGTCTGCTACGGGTTGTTGTGGCGCATGAGCGAAACTCATACACGACACTGGCGCCTTATCGATACCGGTGTTTTACGAGCCGCGCAGAATTTTGCATACAATCGGGCTTTGCTTGAGTGCCACCAAGAAAATCGTTCACCTAACACTTTGCGCTTTCTTAGATTCAAGCCGTCTGCCTTGATTGGTTTCCATCAGGATGTACGCCAGGAAATATATTTGGATTATTGCCTCGAAAATGGCATTGATGTCCAAAGGCGTCTTACTGGGGGAGGCGCTTTGTATTTCGATGAGGGAGTCTTGGGCTGGGAGCTATATCTAGATAAAAAATCTCTCGGTACCGCACAGATGCCCCTGATCGCAGAGAAGATATGCACTGCTGTCGCGAGTGGATTATCTCAATTAGGAGTGGATGCTCGTTTTCGGCCGAGGAATGATATTGAAATACATGGCAAGAAAATATCAGGTACTGGCGGAGCCTTCGATGGCGATTCAATCCTTTACCAGGGTACTGTACTAGTCGATTTCGATATAGAAAAAATGCTCAATGTCCTTCATATACCCGTGGAGAAGTGGTCGGATAAGGCAATAAATTCAGCGAGAGAGCGTATTACCACCTTAAAAGAAGAGATGGAGCATGCCCCGCAACTAGAAGAGGTAAAGGAACAAATTGCCCGATCAATAGGTGATGCCTTCCAGGTTGATCTTAACAAAGAGGATGATCTGTTAGAGGCTGAAAAAACCCTATATGAGCAGGCACTGAATGAAATTGATTCGCCTGACTGGATATACCAACACAATCGTCCACGAGACGATTCATCAATTAAAGAATCCATTACAAAAACACCAGGTGGCCTTATCAGGATTGGCATGTCCGTCGATAAAAATAGAAGTCACTTAAAACAAATATGGATCACTGGGGATTTCTTCATTAAGCCAAGGCGTGTTGTATTGGATCTTGAGGCGGCTTTAAAAGATACCCCGCTTTCGGAAATGGAAACGACAGTGCGTAATTTTTTCAACAGAAATCATGTTGAAATGTTGCAACTGAAGCCAGAGGATTTTATATCGGCTATTAAAAAAGCGATGTCCGACGATACCGTAACTCACCAAAAGGTAACCTCGTGATTCGGACGCAGGTTTTGGTGGTGGGTCTTGGCCCCGGTGGCGGATCAGCTGCCCGAGTGGCTGCACTGGCTGGCTTGGATGTAATTGCAATAGAACGAAACCGAGAGATTGGTGAACCCGTCCAGTGCGCTGAATTTATTCCTATGCCAATGGGAGCCTATACAAAATCTGATGGTGTTCTATTGCAGAAGATAACCGGCATGAAAAGTATTTTGCCATCTGGTGAAGAGCATGAATCGGAATTCCCGGGTTACATGATAAATAGGGCTCTTTTCGATCAAGCTATTGCTAGAGAGGCGGGCTCAGAAGGAGCGCAACTTATGCCAAACACCCGGCTGGTTGGTCTCGATGCTAAAAATAATATTGCTACAGTCAAAAGTGAAAATGAAGAGCTGAAAATAGGTTTCGAAGTGTTGATAGCAGCGGATGGCCCTCATTCTACAGTGGCTTCACTGCTGGGATTGCCCGCCTTGAAGATAGTGCAGACACGGCAATACACCGTTCCTTTAAAAAGACCCTATATGGATACGGATATTTGGCTGTCTGACAAATATCCTGGGGGCTATGCATGGCTTTTCCCAAAGGGGGAGTACGCCAACTTAGGCCTGGGATTGGATAAACGATTTGCCGATAATCTTAAGGAACCGCTTGACGAGTTACATCGACAACTTGTTAGCGATGGATTGCTGGGCGAACAGATCATTTATCGTACAGGTGGAGCCATTCCAGTTGGAGGGCTGCGTGACGCACTATATACAGGGAAAACCCTTTTTGTCGGAGATGCGGCTGGTTTGACCCATCCAATTACGGGAGGGGGAATTTCTGCTGCAATTGTTTCAGGTGAAAGAGCAGGGCAGGCTGCCGCAGACTTTTTGCTCGAAGATGATGAAAATGCCTTTCCAGATTACGAAGAAGACATGCGTGACCAATTTGAAACGGCTATTCGGAGAGCAGTTGAGCGCCGTATGTATTTAGAGCAATACTGGGGATCAATGGAAGCAAATCAGGATGAGATGATGCGACGCGGATGGATTGCTTTTGAGGAATATTTCACCCCGCTCCATCATTGATTAGGATTGAGAAGTGAGCCAGATTGGAATCCTGGCTTATTATTTAATATCTCCTTAATTTAAGAAATTAAGTCGAGTTTGCGGAGGAAGAAAATATGAGTGCCAGTCCAGAATCTATAGAAATGCCGGTTAATTTTTATCGGCCGGATTATCATGTCAAGACGCCAGATATGCGTTCTCCTGACTTTATCCAGCTTTCTACTGCCGCTGCCATAACCCTTGGCTTGGTGCCGGGTAGCATGCATAGAACAGCCTGTACGCATTGTCTGAATTTATTGGTCACCTATCCAGAAGGTTGCCGAGCGAATTGCAGTTATTGCGGTTTGGCAAGGCATCGCGAAGAATCCCGCGACTACGCTGATAGGAATTTCATACGCGTGGATTGGCCCACAGTTTCCTTTGATGAGGTGATACAGCGCGTCAAGGCCAATGAGGATAAGGGGCAGTTCGAGCGCATGTGTATTTCAATGATAACGCACCCAAATTCCGATTATGATACCTTGGTATTGTTGCGCAAATGGATGGATGAAGTACCGCATATCCCGGCTTCGATTCTTTCTAATCCTACTACCATGAAATATGAGGATTTGGTTGCTCTGAGGGATGCGGGGGCGGATATCTTTACTGTTGCGCTGGATGCAGTAACGCCAGAGATTTTTGAACGTACTCGCGGCAAGACCGTAGATAGTCCACATCGGTGGGACAAATATTGGCAAGCCCTAGAGTGGGCATCCGAAATATTCGGCCCTGAAAAATTCGGGGCACACCTTATCGCCGGAATGGGTGAAACCGAACAGGAAATGATGCAGGTTTGCCAGAAAATTCATGATATGGGCGGTCATAATCACATGTTCGCTTTTTTTCCTGAGCAAGGCTCGCTTATGGAGGATTGGCTTGCTGTTCCTAAAGATCAATGGAGACGCGTCCAATTGGGCCGTTTCATTATTGATTATGCAGGTGGCCGCATAGATGACATGAAATTCAATGAAAAAGGGCAACTCATAGATTTTGGTTTGGAAAAACAGGAAGTGGAAGACCTGATCGCCTCTGGTAAGCCTTTCCAGACATCTGGTTGTCCCGGAAAGAGTGATGAGGAGGTTTCTGCATGTAACCGACCTTATGGCGACTCGAGCCCGACGGATATCCGGTCTTTTCCGTTCGCACTCAATACGCAAGACGTCGGATTCGTGCGCCGACAGATGGCCGGGGAAGATGTCGGAACCGTGGATCACGATTCTCTCGATTGAAGTTTCCGCGATAGTAGAGCTGTATTGGATGGGATAAAGAGGCACTCATAAAATGAGTGCCTCTTTATTTTCGCCGATTTACTTGGACTATTATCTCGAATATTCCATCCAGTTACAGATGGAAGTAGAAGAGCTAATTCACAAGGCCATTTTATCCGTCAGTAAGTATGAATTGCGCAATTGGGCCGCGCGATAGATCAGTCATCTCGGTATGACCATCGTGCCCTGCGGATGAAAGATTCAGATTAGCGCGCTAGGTACTTGAGCTTGTCTGGTTTACCATCCCACTCTTTTGCGTCTTCTGGTGGCTCCTTGCGCACAGTGATCACTGGCCATTCACGAGACAATTCAGCGTTTAGCTCAAGAAAAATTTCTTGCCCCTCAGGTAGATCGTCTTCTGGATAAATTGCCTCAGCCGGACATTCAGGTTCGCAGAGAGTGCAATCGATACATTCGTCTGGATCGATTACCAGAAAATTGGGTCCTTCGTGAAAACAGTCGACCGGACAGACTTCAACGCAATCGGTGTATTTGCATTTGATACAGTTTTCGGTGACGACAAACGTCATGGTACGCTCCATTTGCAAAATCGATTAGGGAAATACTACTTCAATAATTTGGCCAATAATTCAGCGCGCCTTCAAGATCAGTTTCTTTAAGGGCAAACCACTGAAACGCATATATGCCATTTATTCGTTATTGTAGCGATGCTCCACTTTCTTGGACACCTTGATTGCTGTTTCAAGGCCAATATGTACTTTATATAGCGAATGAATTGGATGTAAGCGCCAAGGTATCCACCCCCTTGACGCCTGATCCCCAGAGGTGACAAGGCCCCACCAGCGTCCTTGCCAATGGGGCCTTACGGGAACCGGTGCGAACATTCCTTATCCGCTGATGACATTCC
>JALUXU010000005.1 GCA_027013225.1 Acidihalobacter sp.
CGCCTTCAGAACCAGCAATCAACAGGTTAACGCTGATTTCGAACGAAATCAGGCTCAAGGCTGACAAAGAGGGGTTAAGTGGGCCAAAATCCGCTTGCGTCACACCTACGCACAGTTCGAATCCCAAGGCATCGCACGCTTATCATGATGTTACCCATGTGTTTTCAGACGATTGTCGGGTTCGAAGATCCAAGTGCGGGTGATCATGATCTGATCATAGTGTTTTCGCAGCGTCAGCGGGAAAGGCGGGAAAGGCGCGGCCAGCCTGACAATGCGTTTGGCGGCCTGGTCAAGAATGGGCGATCCGGATGATTTGGCAACCTTAACGCTAAGTACATGGCCATCGGCTCCAATCAGGACACTCAGTATGAGTTGCCCATGTAGATGGCGGTGGGCGGCCGCTTTTGGGTAGTTGAGATTGCCGACGCGCTCTACCCGTCTTACCCACCACGCAAGATAGCCTGCTTCGACACTGCTTTTGGCGTTGAGTGTATCCAGGAACAACCGCCGAGGCGTTTTGTTGTATTTCTCGATAGAGCGCTTGATCTCGGCAGCCAGTTGAGCTTGGCGCAGATTGAGTTTGATCGCCTGTTCCGTGGGGGCGGCGTGTGGCTTTAGCGAGGCAGGGGAAGGCGAGATTTGTGGCAACTCGTAAGGCGAATGATGTTGCGTGAGCACCGGGATGTTTTCGCGGCTGCGGCGGGTCGGTTGGCGGCTGGCATGCAGGTTCTTGGGGGATATCCCCTGACTGGGCGAAGGATTGGGGGCGCTGAAAGCGGCGCCCGGTCGCCCTGGTTTGTCTCGGCTTCCGCTGGCGAGTTGATTGGCTTGGGCGAGGTATTGCGCGTTTTTCGGCGCTTCGCGGGAAGAGGTTTGCACGAGAACCACGTCCAGCTTCGGAGGGAGTGCCTGCATATGATCCGAAAACGCCTTGAAGCTCACGCCGAGAATGAGAATAGCGTGTAAGGCTCCGGCCAGGAACAAGGTCATGCCGAGGCGGTCTTTCGCGGAGATCTGGGGCGGGGAAGGGTTCATTGTCGCTCTGGCTCGAATATTTCACAAATAAAAAGAGCAAAACCCGTGTAGTTCTAAGCAATTCAGCGAGTTAATATATAATTGAACAAGGTTTTCCCGTGACAGAATGTACCAAAGAAGGCTTTGATTTTCCATCGCTTGTCCGAGTTGAATCCATCTGAGGCACCGAGACGACAATGACCCCATACCCACCATCGCGAAGATGCTCGGCTGGGTGTTCTCTGTTTCAATGCCTGCTGCGTTCGCGGCCAGTTGTAGGTTTGCTCCCACCACTGAACCAGGCGACGCTGCCCGCGGTACAATCATGCCCGGCTTCCCCCCCCGTATTTTTGCGGCCTGGGAGGCCTTCAGCTCATGTTCCTTGCGCAGTCGCTCGAATCGCTCTAGCTGTTAGATGCAATCAATGACTTCAGGATCGTCAAGCAGATTGTCTGCCAGGCGGGCCGACCGCATGAAGGCCAAACACCTTCATCTCGGGGCTTCTCTTCCGGTTGGATCACAACTCCGCTCCGGAAATGAGACCCCTTCTTTATCCTCTCAATGTCTTTCAATTTTTGAACTTGGTCAGCCCCCTAGGTGGTGGTCGCCTTCGGCTGCGATCCCAGTGGAGAGTGCGACTGGCGCTGCGCTTAAGTAACCGCCTCACAGGCGGCCTGCCTCGATGATGCGTTTGAGAAAAGCATGAGTGCGTTCTTTTTGGGGATCCCCGAAAATCTGCTCGGGAGGGCCTTCCTCATAGACCACGCCCTCCTGCAGGAAACACACCTTGCTGGCCACTTCGCGGGCAAAGCCCATTTCATGGGTGGCCAGTAGCATCGTCATGCCCTGCTCGGCGAGATCACGCACGATATTGAGTACTTCGGAAACCAGCTCGGGATCGAGCGCCGAGGTGATTTCGTCCAGCAACAGTACCTGCGGCTCCATGATCAGGGCGCGCACGATAGCCACGCGTTGCTGCTGTCCGCCGGACAGGCGGTCGGGATAGGCATTTGCCTTGTCTAGCAAGCCGATGCGGCCGAGCAACTGCATCGCCCGCGCTTCGGCCTCTGCACGCGGCATGCCCAAGATCTGGATGGGAGCGAGGGTGACGTTCTTCAGAACGGTCAGATGCGGGAACAGATTGAAGCTCTGGAATACGATGCCCACCTCCCGCCGCAAGGCATTCACGTCGACACCCGGACCGGAGATGCGGTCGCCGTGCAGTCGGATCTCGCCGCTGCTGATGGTTTCCAGGCCATTAAGACAACGCAGTAGGGTAGATTTGCCGCAACCGGACGGGCCGATGAGACAAACCACCTGATGTTCTTCGACCTCGAGATTGATGCCGCTCAGGATCTGGTGCTCGCCGTAATGTTTGACCACGTCGCGGATTTCTAGCAAGGCCATGGCTAATCAGCCCCTGCGTTGCTTGTCGTGTTCGATCAGGCGATCGACGAGGCGTGCCTGCGGAATAGTGATCAGAACGAACAGAAAGGCCACGGTGGTCACGGCGGAGAGGTTGAACTCATTGCTGGCGATGATTTTCGCCTGGTTGAATGCATCTATGGCGCCGATCACGCTGACCAACGCCGTATCCTTCTGCAGGCTGATGAAGTTGTTGAGCAGCGGCGGCACCATGCGCCGCACCGCCTGCGGCACGACCACGAATCTGAGTGTCTTGGCATAGGACAGCCCCAAAGAGCGCGCGGCGGCGATCTGGCTTGGATGGATGCTGTCGATGCCGGCCCGGTACACCTCCGCATTGTAGGCACCGTAGGTGAGCGACAAAGCGATCACCGCCAGCCAAATGAGCGGCAGATTGCTAACCCACGGCAATCCCGTGAGCGGCAGACCGAAACCGACTAGATACAAGGTGATGATCGCCGGCAAACCGCGGAAACCGTCTATATAAGCCACGGCGAGCAGGCGGATCGGCCGCCCGGCGGGCCCCGGCGCGAAACGGGCGATGGCGACGAACAAGGCCAGCACCAGCACGATCGCCTCGGTCGCACAGAAAATCACCACGTTCAGCCAGAACGCCTTCAGCACCATGCCGAAGGAAGCGCCGATCAGCGGCAGGTTGAAAAAGGTACGGCCAACCGCCTCGTCGTTGACCAGTATGAACAGGGCGCCCAGAAGCACGATGAGCAGCGCGACGCCGTATCCAAATGTGATCCAGCCCTGCTCTCGGGCTTCGGCGGCGGCCACCCTCGCCTCGACTAGATCGCCGGCGGCCAGCCGCTGCGCCGCCTGGTGCGCCCGTTTCCAGCTGCGTAACGCCGGCCAGAACAGGGTGAAGGAAATCACCGCCACGGCAAAGATGCTGGCCTGGGCCGCCAGGCCGGTGACATCCATGGCGGCAAGGGCCCGCCTGACGAAAAAAGCGGTCCACCAGGTGGCCGCCACCATGAACGCGGCATAGAGCAGGGCGATGGCCGCAAAGCGCCGCTGATCCTTGGGCAGTGACATCTGCCGCGCCGGACGGGATGGTGACGGCTCCTCCATAAGCGCAGTCATTTCATGGTATTCCCAGATCTCGGATTCAGTTTGCGTGCTGCACTCCGGATTCGATCATGCCGGACAGCGCAAGAGACTGCGTTTTCGCCCTCCATGAGAAGAGGAAACGCAAGCCCCTGCGCCGCCCGCAATCCGGCGCGAGGCAACGGCTTATTTGCTTTCCTGCAGGGTCCAGGTCGGAATGTCGTTGGGTGACTCGCCCCAGGCGGCTGCCAGGTACTTGTCCGCCAGCATCTTCAAGGTCCCGTCGCTGCGCATTTCCTCGATCATTTTGTCGACGGTTTTCACATTGGGCGAGTGCTTGGGGAACAAGGCACCGTAACTTTCGCCCGTGTCGTACTGACCCACCACGACCAGGCGTCCATGGCTCTTGCCCTGCTGGGCCAATACGATGGAAGTGTCATTGACCGCCACATCGACCTGCCGCGCTGCCAGAGCGGTGAATTGCGCCGCCTCGCTGCTGTAGACCCGAACCGGCTTCACTGGCTTGAGTTTGTTGGCAACGAAACTGGCGCCGGTGGTGCCGCCTTGCACGGCGATGCTCTGCTGGCGGATGTTCCCGGGGGTGATGTGTTCGCCCTTGCGCGCCAGCACGCCCATGGTGGACTCGAAATAGGGGACCGAGAACTCGACCACCTTGGCCCGCGCGGGGGTGATGGAGATCTCGGACAAGGCGAGGTCGAAGTGCTTGGTCTGGCCCGCGACCAAGCCGTCCCAGCCCACGTTCTTCACCACCAGCTTGGGCAAGCCCGCCCGATAAGCGATATTGGCGGCCATGCAATATTCGTAACCGCTCTTGATGGTGTCGGGGGAATTTCCGTTCCACCAGCCGGGCGCCGGAAGGTTGACCTCGACGGTCAACTGCCCAGGCACCGCGGGCTTGAATGGATAAGAGGCCCATTTGCCCGTCACCTTGCAATCACCGTAGTGCACCTTGGCGGCAAATGCCGTGTGCACGGCGCTTAAGGACAACACGGCGGCGGCCAGGCCCAGCACTA
Organism: Acidihalobacter sp.; assembly: GCA_027013225.1. Classification (GTDB taxonomy): domain Bacteria; phylum Pseudomonadota; class Gammaproteobacteria; order DSM-5130; family Acidihalobacteraceae; genus Acidihalobacter_A. Next base: position 4,530 of record JALUXU010000005.1, read on the forward strand.
CAGCACGCCCCAGGTTTTTTCGTTGCTTCATTGAAATTCTCCTTTTGTCATGATCCGAGATCACCTATCGCGGCCGGATTTGGCCCCAAGAACGAATGCAATCGGCATGCCATACATCTGTTTTTTGCCGTAAACGAAGGGAACCGGGATGCCTAACTTCACGATAGGCTGTAAATTCCCTTTCTTACACCCGGGATCAGGAATGCGACCCCCTCAACAGCTTAGACTGTGACGCCGCTATTTTCACGCAGCAGGGGCGCACAGATCGACCGTTGCCCCATTTTCACGAAAACACCAGTGGCACAGCACTGGTGGACCAACCCATTTGGCCTGCTGTTACCCAGCCTGGCCTAGGTGCTGATGCAAGCCTTTTGCCAGCTCGCACTCCATGACACGGAACTGGCCCATGCCCACCAAGTGGATGCCTAGCGGCTCAAGCTGCTCAAGATCGGCACCATCGTCTTGCGCAATACGCGACGCATCCGGTTTCCTCTCTCAAGCGCCTTTCCCTATCAGCGCCTGTTTTGCACCGTCGCTGAGCGATTGGCGCCAGGATAGCCCCGGCAGAGTGCTGCCCTGACACAATGGCAAACTGGTTCCTCTCGCAAATCGGTGCATGGAGAAGCAGCTGAATAGTTGAAAAGCATGAGTCACATCAGCTACTTAGGGGTTGCGAAACTAACTGAGTATCTGAGAGGGTGCCCATGCTTGTTGAAAGTTTGATCGAAGAGATGGTGCGTTGCAAGGGTTTCGTGTGGTGGCGGTGCAGAAAACGGGACGGGGACTGGAGGCGGAATTGGCCCCCGACCGGCGGTATGCCCCCGCTGCGGTAGCTGCGGGGCACCCGCCCGGTACCGTGATACCCGAGCCACCCGCCGCTTCCGGCATGTGCCGCTGTGGGGAATCAACGTGCACCTGGCCTATGCGCCCCGGCGAGTGGTGTGCGAACATTGTGGCGAGGTCCACGTCGAGGCGATGCCCTGGGTGTCGGGCAAACGCCGATTTACGCGTGCGCTGATGGTCACGCTGGCGAGCTGGGCACGGGTTCTGACCTGGAAGGAGGTGGCCAAGCTGTTGTTCCACTGCTCCTGGAGCACGGTGGAGGCGGCGGTCAATGTACGGAATGACCCAGCGAGACCTTTCGGGCGTGATCCATATCGGTATCGACGAGATCTCCCGCAAGCGGGGCCATGTGTACGTGACCAACGTCTACGATCTCAAGCGGCGCCGACTGCTGTGGAGCGGCGAGGGCCGCCCTACGCGGATGTTGTGAAGGCGAGAGCGCCCAAGGCAGTGCTGGTGTTCGACAAATTCCATATCGTTCAGCGCCTCACCGTACTTGGCGCTTACGTAATAGATAGCTGGATACATGAAGGGTACGGAAGAAAAATACAAAAAGCCATGCAATATCGTGATGATGGCATACCAATTACCATCATTACTGAGGAGCATTGGGCAAATGAAGGAAATAGCAAATAAAAAACGCGAAAAAATGCGCCGCACACCACTTCATGCACGACCAGCTCTGCGATGGCTGGAATTTTCAGTTATTCAATGTGATTGACGATTGCCTGACCAACCGTTTTGTAGAACACGCGGCAAAACCATCGACCGTCCCATCACAGGCGGGTGACTTCAACCGCCACCTGGGGTGCTGACGCTCCGCCGCCGCCGTAGAGAATGCCCTTGAGAGGGGGGCAGTCGGCGTAGCCGCGGCCCCAGGCCAGGGTAATATGGCCGCCTTGCGGGACGGCATTGTTGGTTGGATCGAAATCCAGCCACCGGCCGTGGGCGTCGCGCACCGCAGCCCAGGCGTGCGAGGCGCCGATCGCGCTTTGTCCGCCGACCACCGGTTCGACATAGCCGCTGACGTAGCGTGCCGGCAGGCTCAGCGCGCGCAGACAGCCGATGGCGACCCCGGCGAAGTCCTGGCATACGCCGCGCCGGGTGTCTAGCACGGCGGCCAGCGGCGTGTCCACGTCCGTGGCGCCGCTGACATAGGCGAAGTCCTGGTGGATGCGTCGGTTAAGGTCCAGCACCGCCTCGGCCAGGGGGCGGCCGGGTGTAAAGCTCGGCAAGGCATAGCCGCGTAGGCGCGCGAGCAGTTCCGGGGCGTGGTCGCTGAGGGCGAACTCGCAGCTTTCCGGATCCTGCCCGTCGTTCACGGCTTCCTCCCAGGGGTGGCGGCCCGCGTCCGGCGGCCAGCCGGCATCGGCCACGCACACCTGGGCGCGGCTGATGACGGCGAAGCTGTCGTGCTCGCCAAGGTGCTCCATGAAGCAAAAGGGGTTGGCATAGAGGTCGGTATGCCAGAGCATTTCGCTCGCCACCGGCTCGCAGCGCAGCTCGAAGGCGAGCAGCGTCTGCTCCGCGGTCGCCCGCGGCTGCAGCCAGGCCAGATGCAGGGCGCGCCGGGCCGGGGCAGGATAAGCATAGCGGGTAGTGTGTACGATCTGCCAAGTGGCCATGGAATCCGCTCCTAGCGCAGCGCCTGCAAGGGCAGGCCGGTGGGGAAATAATACTCGGAGATGTCGTCGGACAGGCGCTGCAGTCGCTCGCGCAGGGCATGGATCAGGGCCAGCGTGTCGGCATCCGATTCCAGCGGTTGGGTCAGGGATTGTTGCGCGATTTGGCGCACTTTCGCCGCCCAGCCGACGCGGGCGGCGATCGGCAGCGCCGGCAGCCGGGCAGCGGCGTATTCCAGGATTTCGAGCTGATGCGCCACCGAGCGGGCGAAGTCGGGTTCGCGCAGGAGCAGGTCGAATACGCCCGCAGGCTCCGGCGGCCAGCCGTAGCGCCGGCGGTAAGCGCCTGTCGCGCCCACGGCGGCGAGCACGGCGTCGCCCAGTCGCGCCGTTTCCGTCACATCGCCCTGGAGCAGTCCCTCGAGCAGGGCGAGCAGGCCCAGCGCCCGTTCCAGGCGCAGGCCGCAGCTCAGGAACGCGCCGCCGTCGCGCGGCATGAGCGAATCTTCCAGCGCCCCTTGCAGCGCCCACAACACGGTGAGCGGCTCTTCGAGCGCGTCTGCGCCGCTCGCCGTGGCCGTCGCCGTCAGCCGTTGGCGCAGGGCGACCGCCTCGCCGGGCAGGCGATCACGGATGGCATCCAGGCAGGCTTCGAGCTGGCCGAGCTGGGCGGCGAAGCCCGCGCCGGGCCGGCCGTCGCCGTGCACCAGAGCACCGAGGCGGTCGGCCATGGAGGCTTCGGCCGGTGGGCTCATGCCGGCGAGCGCGCCCAGCATGCCGAGCAGCCGTTCGCCAAGGGTCGTCGCGCGGTCGCTTTCCACCCGCCAGTGCCAGGCATGCAGGGCGCGCGCCAACATTTCCGCGCGCGCCAGATAGCGCCCGCTCCAGAACAGGTTATCCGCGGCGCGGGGCGGAATGGGGGTGGGGCGCAGGCAATGGCGGCCCGCGGAGACGGCGCTTTCTGCGCTCTGGGCCAACACCCACAGGTCTTTGCTCGGGCTGCCGACGAAGCCGCGGGTGTCGGTATCGGTGGCGTCGCGGCTGGTGCGCACCAGCGCTCCGGGCATCACCGCATGGCTGTCGCCGTCCGCGGCGGCGAAGGCGCGCAGCACCACGCGCCGGGGCAGCAGGCCGTGGTCGCCGACGCTGGGCGCGGTGGAGTGCACGGCCGGAGCTTGCGCGACCCACAGCGCCGGACGCGCCCGGATACGCGCGATCAGCATCTCGCGCGCGGCGGCGTCGAGCCGGCCGGGGAAAATCACCGGGCCGAGCTGGCGGGCGATGGGGCGCAGGATCAGCGCGTCGAAGTTCGCCAGCACGTAATCCAGGGCCTGCGGCTGTCCGCACCACCAGGTCGCCACTTGCGGCAGTTCCAGGTCTTCTCCCAGCCAGGCGCGCGCCAGTCCGGGCAGGAAGGGGATGAGGGCGAAGTTTTCCAGGAGACCACTGCCGAGCGGATTGATCAGCGCAAGCCGGCCGCGCCGCACCAGTTCGATCATGCCGGGCACACCGAGCAGCGAGTTGGGGCGCAGTTCCAGCGGGTCGCACCATTCGGCGTCGACGCGGCGCAGCAGCGCGCGCATCGGCTGTTCGAAGCGCATGCGCAGCCAGCCGCCGGACGAGTCCAGATCGTCGCCTTGCAACAAGGGGATGCCGAGGTAAGTGGCGAGCAGGGCCTGGTCGAAAAAAGTTTCGTTATAGGGGCCCGGCGTGAGCAGCCCGGCCGCGCCTTCCTCGCCGGCCAGATGAGACAGCAGCCGTTCCATCGTGTCACGAAAGCCGCCGAGGCCGGCCACACTCTGGTCGCGATAGAGCCGTGGCTGGGTCTCCAGCATGACCTGGCGGTTTTCCAGCGTATAGCCGATGCCGGAGGGCGCCTGGACCCGGTCGCTGAGCACCCACAGCCGGTCATCGGGGCCGCGCGCCAGATCGCAGGCATACAGCGGCAGGGCCAGCGGCTCGGGCAGCGGTGCGCCCACGAGGCCGCGCAGGAAACCTGGATGGGTCAGGACGGCCGCCGGCGGCAGCAGGCCTCGTTTCAGCGCCTGCTGCGGTCCGTACAAATCGGCCAGCAGCATGGACAGCAGCCGGGCGCGCTGTTGCAGTCCGCGCGCGACGGATTGCCATTGTGCATCATCAATCAGCAGTGGCACGGCGTCCAGTTTCCAGGGGTGCTGCGGCCCCTCGGGACTGCCATAGACGTGATAGGTGGCGCCGTCTTCGCGCAGGCGGCGGTCGATTTCGCTCTGCCGGCGGCGCAGTTCGTCCGCGCCCAGGCGCTCGACGTATTGTCCCAGCCGCCGCCAGGCCGGGCGCAGCCGACCTTGCGCATCCAGCATTTCGTCCAGCCCCTGGCGGCGTTGGCGGTAGGCGGCAACCGGGTCGGCGGGCTTCACGGCGGCGGTGTGTTCCTGGTTCACGTGGCATCCTGCGGGCCGCGGCGTAGATCGAGGGTGTAAGGATAGTCGAGGTTCGGCGCTTCGACCGGCGGCGCCATCGGGCCGGGGGGATGCCCTTCCGGATAGAAACCGCCCAGCGCGATGCGTTCGGGAGGTGGCCGCAGCGGACCCTGTGTGTGCCCCATGGCCTGGAAGCGGGTGATGCGGCGCCCCTCGGCCTCGTAGGCGTTGACCGGGAAGGTGTCGTGGCTGCGCCCGCCCGGATGGGCCACGTGATAGGTGCAGCCGCCGATGGAGCGGCCGTTCCAGGTGTCGATGAGGTCGAACACCAGCGGCACGTGCACGCCGGTGGTGGGGTGCAGGGCCGAGGGCGGCTGCCAGGCGCGGTAGCGTACGCCGGCGACGTATTCACCCTGGACGCCGGTGGCTTGCAGCGGTACGCGGCGGCCATTGCAGGCCAGCACGTAGCGTTCGCCGGTCAGGCCGGTGACGCGCACCTGCAGCCGTTCCACCGACGAATCGACGAAGCGCGCGGTACCCTGGGAGGTGGCTTCCTCGCCCAGCACCGGCCAGGGTTCCAGCGCCATGCGCAGTTCGATCTCGATGTCGCGCAGACGCACCCGACCGTAGACCGGAAACCTGAATTCCAAAAACGGCGCCAGCCATTCCAGGGCGAAGGGATAGCCGGCCTCGGCCAGTTCTTCGCAGATGCCGCGCAGGTCCTCCCAAACGTAATGCGGTAGCATCCAGCGGTCGTGCAGCTCGGTGCCCCAGCGCACCAGCCGGCCGCGGTAGGGCGTGCGCCAGAAGCGGGCGACCAGGGCGCGGATGAGCAGCATCTGCACCAGGGACATGCGTGCGTGCGGCGGCATTTCGAAGCCGCGGAACTCGACCAGGCCGAGGCGGCCGGTGGCCGAGTCGGGCGAGTAGAGCTTGTCGATGCAGAACTCGGCGCGGTGGGTGTTGCCGGTGATGTCCACCAGCAGATGGCGCAGCAGGCGATCGACCAGCCAGGGCGCGGGTGCTTCGCCCGGGGGAATGCGCGAAAGGGCGATTTCCAGCTCGTAGAGATATTCGTCGCGGCCTTCGTCGACCCGCGGCGCCTGCGAGGTGGGGCCGATGAACAGGCCGGAGAAGAAGTACGACAGCGAGGGATGGTGCTGCCAGTAGGTGATGAGCGAGGCCAGCAGATCGGGGCGGCGCAGGAGCGGGCTGTCGGCCGGCGTCGGCCCGCCCAGGGTGACGTGGTTGCCGCCGCCGGTGCCGGTGTGGCGGCCGTCGAGCATGAATTTCTCGGTGCCCAGGCGGGCCAGGCGCGCTTCGGCGTAGAGCCGGAGGGTGCGGTCCACCAGTTCGTCCCAGCGGGCGCTGGGGTGGATGTTGACTTCGATCACGCCCGGGTCGGGGGTGACGGCGAAGCTTTTCAGGCGCGGGTCGCGGGGCGGGGTGTAGCCTTCGATCACCACCGGCAGACCCAGTTCGGCCGCGGTGTTTTCGATGGCGGCCAGCAGTTCGGCATAGTGTTCCAGGTATTCGAGCGGCGGCATGAACACATGCAGGCCGCCGCCGCGCGGTTCCACGCACAGCGCGGTGTGCGGTACGTCCACAGTTTCGCGCACGCGCCGCGGGGCGTCGGCCGCGGCGGGCTGCGCCGGCGCCGGCGCGGACGCCCATTGCGCGTAACGCGCCTCGACCTCGCCGTGGATGTCGGGGCTGAGCGGCGGTCGCGGGGCCATGGGGTCGCGCTGCGGGGTGATTTCGCGCTCCTGTTCGCTCACCCACGGCAGGCTGTCCAGCGGCAGGCGCAGGCCCATGGGCGAGGTGCCGGGTATCAGATACATGGTGCCGCGGCGGAATTTCCAGGGCGCGGTGTGCCAGCCCTCGGCGCGCCAGTTCCAGGCGATGGGCAGGGCGTAGCCGACCGGCCGCTCCAGCCCGCGCGACAGGGCGACGGCGAGTTCCGAGCGCCGCTCGGGGTGTTCGAGATCGTCGCTCAGCCAGTCGACGTTGGGCGGCTGTGCGGCCTCGCGCCAAAGATGGTAGAGCGGGTCTTCGTAACCGGGCACCAGCGCATCTTCGCCGCCGAGCCCGAGTCTGGCCGCCAGGCGCGCGCCGAAGGCGCGGGCCTGCTCGGCGGTGTGACCGAGATCCTGACCGTCTTCGGCCAGCAGCGAAGCATCGCGCCACAGCGCCACCCCGTCGGCCCGCCAGTAACAGCCCAGCGCCCAGCGCGGCAGGGGTTCGCCGGGATACCACTTGCCCTGCCCGTAGTGCAGCAGCGGGGCGTGGGCGAAGGCCGCGGCCAGACGCTTGAACAGGTCGCGCGCGCGTTCGAGCTTGTGTTCGCCCAGCGCCTGGGTGTTCCACTCCGGGGCGTCCATGTCGTCGATGGAGACGAAGGTCGGCTCTCCGCCGAGCGTCAGGCGCACGTCGCCGGCTTCCAGGTCGGCATCGACCTTGCGCCCCAGGGCGAGGATGTCTGCCCAGGCGGTGTCGTCGTAGGGCTTGGTGACGCGCGGATCTTCGTGGAGACGGGTGACCTCGTTGCGAAACTCGAACTGGACCTCGCAGGGGTCGGTGGCGCCGGTGATCGGCGCGGCGCTGGACGGCTTGGGGGTGCACGCCAGCGGGATGTGGCCCTCGCCGGCGAACAGGCCCGAGGTGGGGTCGAGTCCGACCCAGCCCGCGCCGGGCAGGAACACTTCGGCCCAGGCGTGCAGGTCGGTGAAGTCGTGATCGGTGCCGGCCGGCCCTTCCAGCGGCTTTTCGTCGGCGACCAGCTGCACCAGATAGCCCGACACGAAGCGGGCGGCCAGCCCGAGGTGGCGCAGTATTTGCACCAGCAGCCAGGCGCTGTCGCGGCAGGAACCGCGCGCCAGGGCCAGGGTTTCCTCGCAGCTCTGGATACCCGGTTCCATGCGCACGATGTAGCCGATGTCGTGTTGCAGACGCTGGTTGAGGGCGACGAGAAAGTTGACGGTGGGGGTTTCGCTGCGGTCGACTTGCGCGAGCCATGCCATCAGCCGCGGTCCGCTCTCACTGATCTCGAAGTAAGGATGCAGCTCCACGGCGAGATCGGGCTCGTACTTGAAAGGGTATTTCTCGGCGTTGGATTCGAGGAAGAAGTCGAAGGGATTGATCGACACTAGGTCGGCGATGACTTCGACTTCCACCCACAGCTCGCGTGCCGGTTCGGGGAAGGTGACCCGCGCCTGATAGTTGCCGAAAGGATCTTGCTGCCAGTTCAGGAAGTGGGTCTGGGGGCGGATCTTCAGCGAGTAGGCTTCGATCGGCGTGCGCGTATGCGGCGCCGGACGCAGGCGGATGACGTGCGGCGACATGCGCACCTTGCGGTCGTAGCGGTAATGGGTGGTGTGGCGGATGGCGACGCGGATGGCCATAAATTGTGTTTCCTTGGTGGGAGTAAAGATAGGGTACAACTTTAGCACGCGGATAGAGGTAAATTTTCGCCGCCTGCGCTATAGTCGCAAGCAAATGCCGCGCCGGCAGTTCAAGCAGGCATAATGCTATTAATGCACTGATTTGGTGCAAATATTTGTCTTGCGAATAACAATGCCCAAGGATGTGGCGTGCCGGGCTTTTCAGTTCACTCACGCCGAATGGAGGCGATTTTATGACAATCGATTGGGCGGCCTATAATCCTCAAGGCTGCTATGACGAACTGATCAATACAGAAGGCCAGCCGCGCCCTCCGGCCAAATCCTTGTGCCGTCATCTAGCCGAGATGAGTGACGCCGAGCTGAGTGCCCATCGAGAAGCCGCCGAGCTGGCTATCCGCACCATGGGGATCACCTTCACGGTTTATTCGGAAGATCGCGGCTCCATCGACCGCACCTGGCCCTTCGACATCATTCCCCGCATCATTTCCTCGCAGGAATGGCAGCACATAGAGGCCGGACTGAAGCAACGCGTCAAGGCGCTCAACCTGTTCATAAACGACGTCTACCATCGCCAGCGCATCCTTAAGGATAAAGTCGTACCGCGGGATCTTATCTTGAACTCGCGCGATTTTCGCCGCCAATGCGTCGGTATCAAGCCGCCGCGAGGAATCTGGGCACATATCTGCGGCACCGATCTGGTGCGTGACAAGGATGGCGCGGTGTATGTGCTGGAGGACAATCTGCGCGTGCCGTCCGGCGTCTCCTACATGCTGGAGAACCGCCAAGTCATGAAGCGCGTGTTCCCCGAGTTGTTCGAGGACGCAGTGATCCTTCCAGTGGACGGCTATCCCGCGCAGCTTTATGACATGCTTGCAAGTTTGTCGCGTCGGCGCACCCGCCGCCCAGAAGTGGTGGTGCTGACGCCCGGAATCTACAACTCGGCTTATTTCGAGCACGCTTACCTGGCCCAACAAATGGGCGCCGAGCTGGTCGAAGGGGCCGATCTGTTCGTCGGTGAGGACGATTGTGTGTATATGCGCACCATTGAGGGACCAGCCCGGGTGGATGTGATCTACCGGCGCATCGACGACACTTTCCTCGATCCGGAAGTGTTCAACCCCGAATCCGTGCTCGGCGTGCCCGGCCTCATGCGCGCCTGGAGCAAGGGGAATGTGGGCCTGGCCAACGCGCCTGGTTCCGGCGTGGCCGACGACAAGGTGGTCTATACCTATGTGCCGAAGATGATCCGCTATTACCTGGACGAGGAGCCGATTCTGCCCAACGTGCCGTCTTATCTATGCGTGAACGATAAGGATCGCGAGTATGTGCTGGCCAATCTCGATAAGCTGGTGGTGAAGCCCGCCAATGAATCCGGCGGCTACGGCATGCTGGTGGGGCCGGCGGCCAGCGCCAAGGAGCGCGCGGTGTTCGCGGAGCTGATTAGAGAGAACCCGCGTAACTACATGGCCCAGCCCATGCTCACCCTGTCCTGCGGGCCGACCCTGGTCGGCAATCACGTCGAGCCGCGGCATCTCGACCTGCGCCCCTTCATCCTGTCGGGGCGCGATACCTATGTGACCACCGGCGGCTTGACGCGGGTAGCAATGCGCAAGGGGTCGATCGTGGTCAATTCTTCCCAGGGTGGCGGCAGCAAGGACACCTGGATTGTCGATATGGAGGGCAAGTAGCCATGTTGTCACGCGTAGCGGAACGAATCTACTGGATGGCGCGTTACATGGAGCGTGCCGAAAACATCGCCCGCTTGATCAATGTCAATACATTGTTGTTGCTGGATCTTCCGCGCGGCGTGCCGCTGGGCTGGGACGCCCTGATCAATATGACCGGAGCCAACGAGATTTTCGCCGAGTTTTTCAACGAGCCGAACGAGCGCAATGTGGTGCAGTTCATGCTCGTCGACCGGCGGCATCCGGTTTCCCTGCTCAGCGCGCTGGCCAGCGCTCGCGAAAACGCGCGTACTATCCGCGACATCATTCCGCGCGAAGCCTGGGAGAACATCAACGAGCTCTATCTGCGTGCAAGAGAGGAATTGCCTTCTTCCCTGGCCCGGGGCAAGCGCTATGAAGCCTTGTTTGCGGTGATCGAATCCTCCCAAGGGTTTAACGGCATCCTGGCAGGCGGCATGTTGCACAATCAGGCCTATGATTTTTTGCTTCTCGGACGCAATCTGGAGCGCGCCGACATGGTTTCCCGCATCATCGATGTGCGCACTGCGGATGCCCTGCCGGAAGAGTTGACCAGCTTGACCCCTTGGCGCAGCCTGCCATGGATGAATCTGTTGCGCTCGCTGTCGGCCTATCAGTCATTCCGACAGTACATACAAGGTGTAATCGATCGCCGCGATGTGCTCGAGTTTCTTTTCAAGAACAACGAGTTTCCGCGCGCGATCCGGTGTGCCATCGACGAGGTCTGCACGGCAGTTCAAAGGTTGCCTAACAACGAAGATACGCTGGCGTTGTGCCAGACGCTGGGCCAGCGGGTGGAGCGTGCGCGTATTCGTCGCTTCGACGATCCGGCCGTGCATCGTTTCGTGGATGGTATCCAGAAAAAATTAGGCGGCATTCATGACGCAGTCAGCAGTACATGGTTCCTGCACAGGGAAGCAGGCGCCGTTAAACGCCGACGAGCCTCTCGAGGCGGAGGTGCCAACAAAAATTGACGTCGCCAGAGCCTCCTGAATCCACGGGTTCTGTGTTCTTTGGCTGATTCTGCTAAGCTCGCGTTTTTTCCCTCTAAGACTACATGATGGCGGAAAACAAAGCGCAGCGCCGCCGCCCTGTACGGGCGATATTTATTTTGTTGCTGGGGATGGCTCTTGGCATCGTTGTCGACCGGGTGTACCTTGCGGGTATCATCCCGACGGCGGTCGTGCCCGCGTCGGCGGTCAGTGATTTCAAGCTCATGGCGCTGGCTTGGAACACTATCCAGGCCTATTACGTTGATCGCGCCGCGATTCAGCCCAAACGCATGACCTATGCGGCGATCGCCGGCATGGTCGATTCTCTAGGCGACACCGGACACAGTACCTTCCTCACACCTCAGGAAGTGAAAATGGCTACGGCTTCCATCGATGGCCATTTCGCCGGCATCGGCGCGGAAGTGCAGATGAAGGAGGGCTATGTGGTCATCGTCGCGCCTATAGACGGGACACCGGCACAACGCGCCCATTTGCGTCCGGGAGAGCGCATCATCGAGGTGGACGGCAAATCGGTCGAGGGTGAGCCTTTGATCACCGTGGTCGAAAAAATCCGCGGTCCTGCCGGTACCAAGGTTACTTTGACACTGCAAAATCCCGTCACTGGCAAGTTGCGCACCGTGACTCTTGTACGCGCCGAAATACCGGTCGAGAGTGTGAGCTGGCATATGATTCCTGGAACTCAGGTGGCCGATATTCGTATCGCCCGTTTCAGCGAGGGTACCGCCACCGAGCTTTACAAGGCGCTCAGGCAGGCCGAGCAGGCGGGTGCACGCGGCATCGTGCTCGATTTGCGCAACGATCCGGGAGGGCTGCTCGATCAGGCCATAGACGTGGCCAGTCTGTTCATCCCCAAAGGCAATGTTTTGCTGGAGCGCAATGCCGCCGGAAAGATCACGGCGGTGCCGGTACGCGCCGACGTACCCAAATTCCGCTTGCCCATGGCCATATTGATCAACGGTGGTACGGCGAGCGCCGCGGAGATTGTCGCTGGGGCCCTGCACGATGATGTCGATGCGCCATTGATCGGTCGGCGCACCTTCGGCACAGGTACGGTGCTGCGCCCCTTCCGCCTGCCAGGCGGAGGTGAATTGTTGCTGGGGGTACGCGAATGGCTGACTCCGGACGGGCACACCATCTGGCATAAGGGCATCGCGCCCACGGAAAAAGTTGTTTTGCCTGCCGACGCCATCCTTCTGCGTCCCGATGCCTTGCAGGGGATGACGCCGGCGAAGTTGCGAGCCAGTCACGATACTCAGCTCCTGGCCGCGTTACGGGCGGTGCAGCAGGAGATGGCGCACGAGGCCGCGAAGAAAAGCCCATCAATGACGCACTAACTAGATTGCTTCATTGAGCCGTTGACAGAACAGATGACGAGCTGATGGCCAAACGTATTCTTTGGATATCAGCGACAAAGAAATACACTGGGGCTGATGCTCGCCAAAACGCATGAAAGTCGCGCCGGTTTCTTCGCTGCAAAGGGATTCTGGTCAAAAAATGGCTGGCGCGGGTACTCCCCAGAATGCTCAAGCTCGTATATAGTTAAACCTTCGATAGATCGGCCGTCTTGGAGAGTGCCCGCCGCATGCGGGCCGCCGAAGGCGCAACCCGTCCGGAAACGCTCAGGCAAAAGGACAGGACGGCCAGGATGTTAGCAGCATCCCATCGGCTCTGGAGAACGGCGAGTGAATTTCGATTCATGCGCCCACCGAAGGGGACGCCCCAGCAAGGCATGATTTTCTTGTGATTTGCGCCCGGGGTCAATCTCTCAGGTTCGAGGACAGAGGGGCGAAAATGGCGGTAGACGGTATTGATGAATCCGTCGCCATATGAACCCTTTCCAGGAGACCGATTTTCTCATGCCTAAGCGCACGCCACTTTACGACGAACATCTCGCCGCCGCTGCCCGGATGGTCGATTTCGCTGGCTGGGAAATGCCGCTTCACTATGGTTCCCAGCTGGGGGAACACCACCAGGTGCGGCGCGATGCCGGCGTGTTCGATGTCTCCCATATGACGGTGATCGATCTGGCCGGTGTGGACAGCCGCGACTTTCTGCAGCGCCTGCTCGCTAACGATGTGGCCAAACTCAAAACGCCGGGCAAGGCGCTCTACACCTGCATGCTGCAGGAAGATGGCGGCGTCATCGATGATCTCATCGTCTATTGGCTGGGAGACGACCGCTATCGTCTGGTGGTCAATGCCGCCACCCGTGATAAGGATCTCGCGTGGATGAGAGCGCAGGCGGCTGGTTTCGATCTGACTCTTGAGGAGCGCAAAGATCTGGCCATGCTGGCTGTGCAAGGACCCAAGGCGTGCGAACGCGCCGTCCAGGCGCTTGATAGTGGTCTTGCCGCAGTGGCGCAAAGTCTTTCACCCTTCACTGGCACCGAGAGTGGTGACTGGTTCATTGCCCGCACTGGATATACAGGTGAAGATGGCTACGAAGTCCTGTTGCCGGCCGACGAGGCGCCTATCTTTTGGCGCGCCCTGCTGGAGGCTGGAGTGCGGCCGGTCGGCCTCGGCGCCCGCGATACTCTGCGCCTGGAAGCCGGCATGAACCTCTACGGCACCGATATGGATGCATCCGTCACGCCACTGGAATGCGGTCTGGAATGGACGGTCGCATGGGCGCCGGCAGAGCGTGATTTTATCGGTCGTTCCGTTTTGGAAAAACAGCGCGCCACCGGTGCCACACGTCGTTTCATCGGCCTCGTTCTCGAGGGTCGAGGCGTTTTACGCGGCCATGAACGCGTGGTTACGGACGCCGGAGAAGGTGAGATCACCAGCGGTAGTTTCTCTCCTACGCTGGGTGTATCGATCGGCCTGGCTCGTGTGCCCGCGCAGACGGTCGCGGAGCGTGGCGAAGTCGAAATCCGTGGGAAACTGCATCCGGTCAGGCTGATCAAGCCGCCATTCGTGCGCCACGGCCAATCCTGTTTGTGAGCCCTTTCGTGGAGGAACCAATGAGCGAATTACCATCCGATTTTTTTTACACCCAAAGCCATGAATGGCTGCGCGATAACGGTGACGGCACGCTGACCGTCGGCATCACTGATCATGCCCAGGAGCAACTCGGCGACCTGGTCTATGTGGAGCTGCCCGAAGTGGGCACGCATCTTACAACCGGCGATGCCTGCGGTGTAGTTGAGTCGGTCAAGGCGGCTTCTGACGTCTATGCACCGATCGATGGCGAAGTTCTAGCTGTGAACGAGACCCTGGCTGAAACCCCTGAGCTTATCAATCAGTCGCCTTACGCAGATGGCTGGTTATTCAGCATCAAACCTGATTCGGCCGAAGTGCTAAAGAATCTTATGAATACCGAAGCCTATCGTGCCTACCTCGACAGCGAAGGCTGATTCAACGAACTTGTCCAGCGAGCGTTTACTCTATGCCCTTTATACCCCACACCCAGGAAGACATAGACGCCATGCTCGTGGCCATTGGCGTGGCCGACGTCGATGCGCTGTTCGACGAGATTCCGGCCGGCCTGCGCTGCGCGGCGCTGGACGGTATTCCGCCGGCCATCAATGAAATGCAGGTCGCCCGCCTGCTGGAGCAGCGCGCGGCGCGCGATGCCGGGGCGCTGAACTTCATCGGCGCCGGCGCCTACGAGCACCATATCCCGGCGGCGGTGTGGGAGATCGCCACCCGCGGCGAATTCTACAGCGCCTATACCCCTTATCAGGCCGAGGCCTCGCAGGGCACGCTGCAGCTCATCTACGAGTTCCAGTCCATGATGGCCGGCCTTGCCGGGATGGAGGTCTCCAACGCCTCGCTGTACGACGGCGCTTCGGCTCTGGCCGAAGCCATTCTCATGGCGGTGCGCCTCAACCGCCGCCCGCGGGCGAGGCGGGTGCTGCTGCCGGCCACGGTGCATCCGGCCTACCGCGCCGCCGCCCATGCCCTGGTGCATGCCCAGGACATAGAGCTGGTCGAAGTGCCTTTCGATCCCCGGACGGGCCGCGTCGATCCGGCCGCGCTTGACGCCTTCGCCGCAGACGACGTCGCCGCGCTGGTAGTGCCGCAGCCCAATTTCTTCGGTGTGCTCGAAGAGGCTTCGGCCCTTAGCGAGTGGGCGGCTGCGCACGGCATACTGCTGATAGCGGTGGTCAATCCCCTCACCCTGGCCGTGCTCGAAGCGCCGGGTGCATGGGGCGGGCAGGGCGCGGACATCGTGGTCGGCGACGGCCAGCCACTGGGCATCCCCCTGTCTTCGGGCGGGCCTTATTACGGATTCATGTGTACCCGCCAGGCGCATGTACGGCAAATGCCGGGGCGGCTGGTGGGGCGCGCCATCGACGCCGACGGCAAGCCGGGTTTCGTGCTCACCCTGCAGGCCCGCGAACAGCACATACGCCGCTCCAGGGCGACCTCCAACATTTGCACCAACCAGGGGCTGATGGTCACCGCTTCCACCATACACATGGCCTTGCTCGGGCCCGAAGGGTTGGCGCGGGTGGCCGCGGCGAGCCATGCCAACACCCACGCGCTGGTCGAAAAGCTCCGTCCCTTGGGCGTGGAACCGCTGTTTTGCGGGGAATTCTTCCATGAGGCGGCGCTGCGTCTGCCGACCGACGCCGCGCCTCTGCTCGCCCACATGGCCGGCCAGGGCGTGCTCGGCGGGCTGGACCTGGCCCGCGTCGGCCTGCCTCGGGCCATGCTCGTGTGTGCCACCGAAACCAAGACCGAAGAAGACCTTGATCGCTATGTCGAGGCGCTGCGCCGCGCCTTGGCCGAGACGGAATCCTCCGTCGCCAATTGAAAGAGAGGACGAACCGATGACCACCGTGACTTTGCAAGGAAACCCCGTCCACACCAACGGCGAGCTGCTTGCGCTTTTGCTTGTCACCCTGGACATCAGCTTTTACGGGAACGGCATCGCGCGCGGCGGCCTGCGCGCCGCCGCGCCATTCGAGTGTGAAGCATGCTGATTTTTGACCATTCACGATCCGGCCGCAGGGCGCGCGCGCAAGCGCCGCTGGAGGCGCAGCCGCTTGCCCATTTGCCCGAGCGCTTTCGCCGCCGCATGCCGATCGGCCTGCCCGAGGTTTCGGAACTGCAGGCGGTGCGCCATTACACCCGGCTGTCGCAGCAGAACTTTTCCATTGACACCCATTTCTACCCGCTGGGTTCGTGCACCATGAAGTACAACCCGCGCGGCGCCAATGCGCTGGCCATGCTGCCGGGGTTCTTGAACCGCCACCCCTACGCGCCGGAACGCTTCAGCCAGGGTGTGCTGGAAACCTTGTATGAGCTGCAGCAGATGCTGGCGGCCGTCACCGGCATGCGGGGCGTTTCACTCACCCCGATGGCGGGGGCGCAGGGAGAATTCGCCGGCGTGGCGATGATCCGCGCCTACCATCGGGCGCGCGGCGATACGCAGCGCACCGAGATCATCGTGCCCGATGCCGCGCATGGCACCAATCCGGCGACCGCGGTGATGTGCGGCTACCGTGTACGCGAGATACCCATTGATGCCCACGGCGATGTCGATCTCGCCGCCCTGCGTGCCGCCGTCGGCCCCAGCACCGCCGGCATGATGCTCACCAACCCTTCCACGCTGGGGGTGTTCGAGCGGCGCATCGAGGAAATCGCACGTATCGTGCACGGCGCCGGCGGCCTGTTGTATTACGACGGCGCCAACCTCAACGCCATTCTCGGCAAGGCGCGCCCCGGCGACATGGGCTTCGACGCCATCCACATCAACCTGCACAAGACCTTCTCCACGCCGCACGGCGGCGGCGGGCCCGGCGCCGGGCCGGTGGGTGTGAGCGAACGCCTGTTGCCGTTTTTGCCGCTGCCGCTGGTGGCCATGGAAGAGGGCCGTTACCGCCTGCTCGAAGAAGCCGACCGTCCCCACAGCATAGGTCGCCTGTCGGCCTTCATGGGCAACGTGGGGGTGCTGCTGCGCGCTTATGTGTACATGCGCATGCTTGGCCGCGAAGGCATGCCGCGGGTGGCCGAGTTCGCCACCTTGAATGCCAACTACCTGGCGCGGCGGCTGGCCGAGGCGGACTTCACCCTGGCCTATCCCGAGCGGCGCGCCAGCCACGAATTCATCGTCACCCTCAAGCGCGAGGCGAAACAGACCGGCATTACCGCAATGGATTACGCTAAGCGACTCTTGGATTACGGGGTTCATGCGCCGACGACATATTTTCCCTTGTTGGTTCCGGAATGTCTGCTGATAGAGCCGACAGAAACTGAGGCCAAGGAAGCATTGGATGATTTCGTCAATGCCATGACTGCAATACGCGCTGAGTCTGAGACCGATCCGGCCAAGGTCAAGGACGCGCCTCATACGCTCCCCA
This sequence comes from Acidihalobacter sp., assembly GCA_027013225.1. GTDB lineage: Bacteria > Pseudomonadota > Gammaproteobacteria > DSM-5130 > Acidihalobacteraceae > Acidihalobacter_A. The sequence goes on from JALUXU010000005.1 coordinate 21,821, forward strand.
ACCGGCGTTTCGATGAGGTGCGTGCAGCGCGTAATCCGGATCTGCGATGGCAGCCGCCTCGTTAGGAGATGGTGAAGGTCGATTGCCGTATGGATGGGCTGGGTTTAAAGCATTTGTGGAGGGCTTTGGTCTATTCCTGGCGTGGACTGGTGGCGGCGTTTCGCTTTGAAACGGCATTCCGCCAGGAGCTTTTGCTTGCAATCATCGGCATTCCTCTCGCATTCTGGCTGGGGCAGGATGGCGTTCAGCGCGCCTTGCTGGTGGCCAGTTTATTGCTCGTGTTGATCGTGGAATTGCTTAATTCCGCTGTGGAGGCCGCGATCGACCGTTTTGGAAAAGAGCGGCATCCGCTGTCGGCTCGTGCCAAGGATATGGCTTCGGCCGCTGTTTTTCTCAGTTTAATCAATGCCGCGCTCGTTTGGGGGCTGATCGTATTGCCCCGTTGGATATGAAATCAGCGCGGTAAATCGCTTGCTGACAGCAAATCGTGATTCCCAGCCGACGCAATGAATGCCATTTAATGTAATGCGATTGGATTATCGTTTCCATGGGTCGTTATCGCCGGGTGGTAGGTGTCGATTGTCCATATCATAGATATTTCCATCACCATGGAAATCAGGACGAATTACACGGTAAGTCACGCGCCGCAGCCACGCCGTAACGATGGTGGAGCGTATGGGGGGGATGAGGCAGAGCAATCCCAGAAAATCGCTGATCAAACCAGGCAGCAAGAGAAGTACTCCGCCGGTGAACAAAATGATTCCCTCCAGCATTTCCCTGGCGGGGATTTCGCCGCGCGCCAAGCAGGCTTGCATTTGCCGATAATTCTGAAAACCCTGATGGCGAGCCAGCCATAAACCCAATGCTGCGGTACTGACCACAAGTAGAACTGTGGGTAGGGCACCGATAAGGGTGCCCACTTTGATCAGTAGATAAAGCTCGAGCAACGGAAAACAAAGGAGCAGGAGCAAAAAAACGGGAAATTTACGCATGTATTGGAAACGCCTATAAAGCGTCCATGAATTTAAATGATCGTCTATGAGATGGAGATGGCCTTTTCTGTTTTCAAGGGCATGCGGCCACCAATAATGAATAATAGTGGATCATCCTGCTTTGGGGAAAAGTGCGCTTTTTGCCTGATTCGGCCTCTGTGAAGATTTATGGGAAATAATCAAGCGGTAGGCGACATCTACACTATAACTGGTTAAGGGACAGGGGAACATGAGCAATCAGACAGCCTATATTGTGGTGATGACCACGTTTCCTTCGTTGGATGAAGCCAAACAATTGGCCGAAAGACTGCTTAACCAGAAACTGGCGGCCTGCATCAATATCTTGCCGAAAATGCATTCCCTGTATATCTGGCAAGGGCAGGTGGAGCAGGGCGAGGAACATCAGTTGCTGATCAAGACGCGCGCCGAACATTACCTCCCGGTGCAGCAGCTTGTTCTCGCCAATCATCCCTATGAGCTTCCGGAAATTATTGCGCTACCTATTAGCCAGGGCCTGCCCGCTTACCTTCAATGGATTGAATCATCGACCTCATGAGATATTTTTTGCGCCTGTTTCTGATTCTCGCCTGGATCACGTTTTCTGGATTTCTTGCTGTGGCAAGCGCGGCGCAGCCGTCGGAAAATTCCACCGCCAATCCGCTTGCCGGACTGACAGCTTCGGTAAATGCGAACGGTCAGTTTTTGCCGCCGGATAAAGCATTCGCTTTCAAGCTGACGGTTGACGGTTCCAATGCATTGTTGGCGCATTGGAACGTCGCACATGGTTACCATTTGTACAAAAATGAGATCAAGATCAGTCTCGCCGAAGCAGATGGGTTGAAGCTTGGGTCGATAAAAATGCCCAAGGCGCAGATCATAAACGACGCATTTCTCGGAAAAACGGCGGTTTATCCTTCGCCGTTCAGCATAAAAATTCCTCTCGAACGCAAAGTGGCGGGGGCGAGAAGCGGTATCCTTGTGGTGCGCTACCAGGGCTGCGCAGACAAAGGCATCTGCTATCCGCCTATTATTAAAAAGGTCCCTTTCACCCTTCCTGTCGCCGGCGTTACCGGCGTCTCTTCTGGCAAACCCGCTCAACAGGTTGCAAAGACGCAAGCATCCACGAAAGCCGCTATCGAAGGCGGTGCCGAGCAAGATCGACTCGCTCGTTTCCTGCTCGACAAGCCTTTGTGGCTGAGTCTTGGGCTATTTTTCCTGTTTGGGCTTGGTTTGGCCTTTACTCCTTGCTGTTTTCCAATGATTCCCATTCTATCCGGCATCATTGTTGGCCAGAAAAAAACGCCCTCGGCGGCACGGGGATTTATGCTCTCACTGGCATATGTTCTTGCGCTCGCCTTGACTTATACGGTCGTAGGCGTGTTAGTGGGCTTGACTGGAGCGAGTATTCAGGCCTGGTTCCAAAATCCCTGGGTGCTCTCGGCCTTTGCGGCAGTCTTCGTGCTACTTGCGCTCTCCATGTTCGGATTCTACGACTTGCAAATGCCGAATTTCGTTCAAAGCCGTTTGGCTACATTCAGCAACCAGCAGCGGGGAGGCACATTGATTGGAGCCGCGGTGATGGGATTTCTCTCAGCATTGATCGTAGGCCCTTGTGTGACGGCGCCGCTGGTCGCTGCTCTTCTGGTTATCGCCAACACTGGAAATGCCGTCCTCGGAGGGATGAGCCTTTTCAGTCTCAGTTTGGGGATGGGCGCTCCCCTGCTGGTGATTGGTACTCTCGGAGGCCGGTTGATGCCACGCGCGGGTCCATGGATGGAAGCGATCAAGTCCGTATTCGGCGTGCTGATGCTGGCTGTGGCGATCTACATGTTGTCGCGTATTCTTCCCGATTGGGCTACCGCCGCGCTCAGCGCCTTATTGCTCATCGCTTCCGGGATTTATCTTGGCGCGCTGGAACCGATTGGAAACGGAAGCGGTTGGCGAAAACTTTGGAAAGCATCGGGGTTCGTGGCATTGCTTTGGGGAACCCTAATCCTGATCGGCGTGGCCGCCGGGGGCGGCGGGGTGCTGACACCGCTAAAGGGTACGTTTACGCAAAGCGGCAACAGAGGTGAGGCGGCTGCGTCCAAGCTTGAATTCAAGCGTATAAGTAGCATCCAGGCGCTTGATGCCGCACTCGCCACTGCCAAGGGGCACCCCGTGATGCTCGACTTCTATGCGGATTGGTGCGTGTCCTGTAAGGAATTGGAGGCTTATACGTTTTCCGATCCGGCGGTGAAAAAAGCCCTGTCCGGTTTCGTGTTGCTACAGGCGGATGTCACCGCTAACAGCCCCGCCGAAGAAGTGCTGTTGAAACGCTTCGGCTTGTTTGGCCCGCCCGCTATCCTCTTTTTCAATGCCAAGGGTCAGGAAATAGGCAATCTCCGGATCATGGGTTATGTTCCCCCTGCCGAGTTTTTGCGAATCCTCTCCAAGGTGCGAGAATAAGTGGGGATTATCCCTGTTTGGCGAGATATGCGTTGATGTGTTCAAGGTCGGAAACGGTGAGGAGACCAGAAACCAGTTTAAGTTTGAGGGTATCGATCAAATACGCATAGCGGGCTTGTGAATACTCGCTCTGCGCCTGATAAAGGTCGGCCAATGCCGTCAAGACGTCCAGGGATGTCCGCGTTCCCACCTTGAAACCCGCCTCGGTCGCCTTTACTGATGCTTCGTTGGATTTGACTGCGAGACGGAGCGCCTTCACCTGGCTGATCGCGGATTCCACATTCAGGTAGGCGGTACGCGTCTGGCTGATGATTTGTCTTTCCAGGCCGACGAGATTCTGCTGCGCCTGCAAATATTGGTATTGGGCTTGATCCGTCAAGGAGTTAACGCGAAAGCCTGAAAATAGCGGTACATTGATTTGCAATGCGATGGCATCGGTGGAAATCTTCCCTGTCGTGGAGGCGCCCGCGCCGTTGTCTACATAATTGTGGCTGGCTACCAGGCTGACGGTTGGGTAATGACCAGCGCGCTGTGCATTGACGTTTTCTCTGGAAGCCTGCAAGTCGAGCCGCGAAGCGATTAGGTTCAAGTTCTGTTTCAAGGCGGCATGAACCCATGCCTTCATTTTCTGGGGGGCAGGAGAGATCAAGGGGATGCGCCCCACGAGAGGAGCCAGTTTTTCCACCGGCCGTCCCGTAAGGACGGTAAGCGATTCCTTGGCCGTGTTCACGGCGTTTAGCGCCTTGATGGTCTGGGCGCGTGCCAGGTCATAGCTGGCCATTGCCTGCTTCACGTCTGTAGACGGTACCAGACCCACTTCGTAGCGTTTTTTGGCTTGTTCAAGCTGACGGTGGATGGCGCGTTGATTTTCCTCGCTGAAGCGCAGTTGATCTTGCGCCGACAAGACGTTGAAGTACGCCTCTGCGGTGCTTAGGATCAGGGTTTGGGCGGTCTGATCCAGATTGGCCTGGGCTGCGGCCACTGTTTTGTCGGCCTGTTTGAGGGCGACCCAGTCCGCATAATTGAATACCGTCTGACTCAGACTCAAGGTGTAGCCGGCGCTGCTGTAATCCGAGCTGCCATTCGGCACCGGACGTCCAGAAGCGAACACACCCTGATAGCGCACATGATTGCGGGTGGCGGAGGCGCTCAGGTTTACCTGCGGAAGCAAAGCCGAACGCGCAAGCGGGCGGTTTTCACGAATCGCCTTGTATTGCTGTCTGGCGGCTGCGTACTGCGCATCGTTCGCAATCGCGAGCCGATACACTTGCATGAGGTCGGCAGCCATGGCAGAAGGCATGCTGGCAAAGACGATCGCGCCGAGAAGCAATTTACGAAATTTCATTGTTGATTCCATCGAGAGTGGAGAGTGATGCGAGATGCCATGTGCGGGGCAACGCTTGGCCATCCGCCGACCTTGGAAGCCTGCTTTTTAGGAAGAATCTACTACGCCGTCGCCTTGTTGGTTTCCATCGGCCTATGATCTTACCGGTCGCGTTGCTACGGCCGCCTTAAAACCGAAAGGTTTATAGAGAAGCTTAGCGTGCCTTGATGAGTGAATCAAACGTTTGTTTGAAAAATCACAAATGAAATACCCTTGGCGCCGACAAACCTCGCAAAGGCTTGAGATCGGTCTCGAACAAGCCGGTCCGGTTGAAGGCGTTTTCACCATCGCGGCGGATAAGCATGGCTTCCATAACAGGTTCAGTGCCGATCACCGCGAACAGCCGACCGCCTATGTTGAGTAAGCGTTCAAAGGGTTCGAGCATGTCGGGCATGGGGAGTGATCCGCCGATCACTATCACGTCATACGTTTCGCGTTGGCCACTCCAGCCATGCGCGGCGTCAGCGGTAAACAGCGTGGTTATATCGTTCAGTCCTTCTCTCGTTAGGTTGAGGAGTGCGCGCTGCCTGAATTCTGGTTCGATATCCACGCTGTCCACATGCGCGGAGAGCCTTGCTAGGCAGGCCGTAAGGTAGCCGCTGCCTGTGCCTATTTCGAGTACCTGCTCATGCGCCTGTGGCGCGGTAGCCTGCAGCAGCCGCCCTTCGACTTTAGGGGCGAGCATGTATTCGCTATGCCCCAGAGGGAGTTCGATGTCGGCATAGGCCAGTTTTTCCTGGCCGGGCAGGACGAAATGGTGGCGCCATAGGGTTCCCAACGTTTCCAGGATCCGGTCGTCCAATACATCCCAGGGCCGTATTTGTTGTTCGATCATGTTGAATCGCAATGCGGTGAAATCCGCATCTTCGCTGACTCGCTGGCTCGCGGCGTGGGTCATGGAATCAGGCCTCTCTGTTTTTTGTAAAGCGCAACCATGCAGATTAAGGCGAATTGTGCTTACATGCAAGCGTCGATGAGAGCGTCTGTGATATGATTTCGTTCCCATTTCGGGTTTTCAGGAGCAGCATGAGTCTATCGATTCCCGATTTTTCGCGGGCGCGGGTGCTCGTGGTAGGCGACCTGATGCTGGATCGCTATTGGCACGGCGACACCTCGCGTATCTCGCCCGAGGCGCCAGTGCCGGTGGTGCGCGTGGGTCCAAGCGAGGAAAGGCCGGGCGGGGCGGCCAATGTGGCGCTCAATCTGGCCGCATTGGGCGCACAAGTGCATCTGCTCGGTCTGAGTGGTCGAGATGAGGCGGGAAGCTTGTTGGAAAGCACGCTTTCCCGCACTGGGGTTCAGTGTCATTTCCTGCGTCTTGATTCTCATCCGACGATTACCAAGCTGCGCATCCTCAGCCGCCATCAGCAGTTGATTCGCCTCGATTTCGAACAAGGTTTCGCAGCCGACGACGCCAGCCGCTTAGGGGCCGATTATGCGGATTTGTTGGGTGAGGTTGACGTGGTGGTCTTGTCCGATTACGGAAAAGGGACGCTCAGTCGCAGCCGTGAATTGATCGCTCTTGCCCGAAGTTACGGCAAGCCGGTGGTCGTCGACCCCAAGGGAGCCGATTTCGATCGTTACCGGGGCGCCAGCATGATAACCCCCAACCGACATGAATTCGAAGCTGTGGTCGGCTCCTGTGCAGATGAAGCCGAGCTGATCGAGCGAGGACAGGCGTTGCTGCAACGTGAATTGCTTGATGCCTTGCTTATCACGCGCAGTGAGGAAGGGATGACGCTGTTGCGCAACGGTCAGGAACCGCTCACTTTGGCTACGCAGGCGCGGGAAGTCTTCGATGTAACCGGCGCTGGTGATACGGTGGTGGCGACGATAGCCGGGGCAGTAGCGGCAGGCGCCGACTGGGCTCAAGCCGTGGCGCTGGCCAACCTGGCCGCCGGCCTCGTTGTCGGCAAGCTGGGTACGGCCACCATCTGTCCGGAGGAATTGCTGCGCGCCTTGCGCGAACAGGAGGAGCTGCCGACAGGCGTGGTGGATGAAGGCGCGCTGGCGCATGCCGTCGAACGTGCGCGTGCTTGGGGTGAACGCATCGTCATGACTAATGGTTGTTTCGATATCCTGCATGCCGGCCATGTGGATTATCTCACCCAGGCGCGCCGCCTGGGTGACAGACTTATTGTTGCTGTCAACAGCGATGATTCCGTCACCCGGCTCAAGGGGGCCGGCCGTCCGGTCAATCCTCTTGAGCACCGCATGGCGGTTCTGGCCGGATTGGCCGCCGTTGATTGGGTGGTTCCCTTCGATGAAGACACGCCTGAGCGGTTGATTTGTAGCCTACACCCCGATGTGCTGGTTAAGGGGGGTGACTATCGCGCCGAAGATGTGGCGGGCCACGCGTGCGTGACCCAAAACGGAGGCGAGGTGCACATTATCGAGTTTCGTTACGATTGTTCCACAACTAAAATCGTCAGCCGCATCCAGCGTGACGATACGGAGACCAATTCATGATCATAGTGACCGGGGGCGCCGGGTTCATCGGCGCCAATATCGTACAGGGGCTCAATGCGCGCGGGATCACCGATATCCTTGTGGTCGACGATCTCAAGGACGGAACTAAATTCGTCAATCTCGCGGATCTCGATATCGCTGATTATCTAGACAAGGACGAATTCCTGGCCCGTATCCAGGCAGGGGAAGATTTTGGCGCGCGCGCCATATTCCATGAGGGTGCCTGTTCGGCCACCACCGAATGGGATGGGCGTTACATGATGGATAACAACTACGAATACTCGAAATCTTTACTGCATTACTGTCTCGAGCGAGGGGCGCAGTATTTGTATGCTTCTTCCGCGTCCGTTTATGGTGCTGGCCCCATTTTCACTGAGGGGCGTGAGCACGAAAAGCCGCTAAATGTCTACGGCTATTCCAAGTTTCAGTTCGATCAGTATGTGCGCCGCCTGCCATCCGGGCGGCGCAGCCAGGTGGTGGGCTTTCGTTATTTCAATGTCTATGGCCCGCGTGAGCAACACAAAGGATCGATGGCCAGCGTGGCATTTCATTTCAACAACCAGATCAAGGCCGAAGGTGTCTGCCGCCTGTTCGAGGGCACCGACGGTTACGCCGATGGCGAGCAACAGCGCGATTTCGTCTATGTCGGCGATTGTGTGGACGTCAATCTGTGGTTCCTCGACCACCCGGAGGTCTCGGGTATCTTCAACCTTGGCACCGGCCGCGCCCAGTCGTTCAATGACGTGGCGCGGGCCGTGATTGCCTGGCATGGCCGCGGAAAGATCGAATACATCCCTTTCCCAGAACAACTCAAAGGCCGGTATCAAAGTTTTACCCAGGCCGATATTTCCGCGTTGCGCGCGGCCGGCTATGCGGCGCCTTTCAAGGCGGTTGAGGAAGGCGTGCGGCTTTATCTCGACTGGCTGAACACTTGACGGTTGTGGGCAGGGTGGTGGCGTGAAGGCTTATGCGCAGAATCTATACCTTGTTGCTATATCTGGCGGCGCCCGCCGTGCTGTTGCGACTGCTCTGGCGAAGTCGGCGCAACCCGGCTTATCGCCAATGCATTGGAGAAAGGTTCGGTGTCTCTTTGCATTTCCCTGCACGGCCAAGAGTGTGGGTTCACGCCGTTTCCGTAGGGGAGGTGATCGCCAGCGCACCGCTTCTGCGCCGTTTGCTCAGCGATTATCCGCAACACGCACTGCTTGTCACCACGACCACGCCCACCGGCAGGGAACAGCTCATGCGCATGTTTGGAGAGCGCGTCGAACACGTGTATCTTCCCTATGACCTTCCGGGTGCCGTGGAGCGCTTTTTGCGGCGGGCGCAACCAAGGATTTTCTTGTGCATGGAAACCGAGATCTGGCCGAATCTGTTCGCAGCTTGCGAACGCCGCAATATCCCCATTATTCTCGCCAATGCGCGCATGTCGGCACGTTCCGCGCGCGCCTATGTGAAGGTGGCTTCTTTTACCCGTCAGACATTGAGGCGTGTCTCGGCGGTGGCCGCGCGTGATGCGCGAGATGCAGAGCGCTTTCGTGTGCTGGGCGCGCGTCGCGTGTTCGTTGCAGGTAATCTCAAGCACGATCTCGATGTGCCGGCAACCGCGAGGGAAACGGGCATGACCTTGCGCGCCGCCTTTGGCGCGAACCGTCCAGTGTGGATAGCGGCCAGCACTCATCATGGCGAAGATACCATCGTTCTCGATGCCCATCGCCGATTGAAGGAGCATTTGCCCGATGCGGCGTTGATACTGGTCCCTCGCCATCCTGAACGTTTCGACGATGTGGCCGAGCAGTGTGTCCGCGCAGGATTTTCAATTTGCCGACGCAGCACAGCAGCCCTTCCAGCAAAGTCGGCTGACGTCTTTCTGGGCGACACTGTGGGGGAGCTAATGAGTTTTTACGCCGCAGCGGACGTTGCCTTTATCGGCGGAAGCCTGATGGATATCGGCGGGCACAATCCCCTGGAAGCGGTGGCTTTGGGACTGCCCGTGTTGACCGGACCGCAGACATACAATTTCGAACAGATATATATAGATTTATTCAATTCGGGCGCGGCGAAAAAAATTGGCAACGCGCAGGCTTTAGCCTCAGAATTGAAGGGATTGCTGCTATCATCCGAGCGCCGATCGGCCATGGGAAGGCAGGGTGAAAGCATGTTGCTTCGCCATCGTGGAGCAACCAGACATCTTTTGGCGCTGATAGCCGACTCGATGCCGTGAACGCCAGGAAGGATTTTTATGGCGGATTGATATAAAGCATTAGCGAAGTATTTCTGAATACAGCCGAGTCTGGAATGTCTCAAGGATTGCAATCCGGCGGCCCTCTAACCTGAGTAAATTGGATGGAAAAGAAAACGAGTTATAGTAAGGAAGAATTGCTGCAATGTGGACATGGAAAGTTGTTTGGACCGGGTAATGCTCAGCTTCCCTTGCCGCCGATGCTTATGTTCGATCGTATCGTGCACATTGATGAGCGTGGCGGAGGTCATGGAAAAGGCGAGATAATTGCCGAACTGGATATCGATCCGGATTTATGGTTTTTTGCTTGTCATTTCGAAGGCGATCCAGTCATGCCAGGATGCCTTGGGTTGGATGCGATGTGGCAGCTCATCGGTTTTTTCCTGGGCTGGACGGGTGGACCAGGGCGTGGCCGGGCACTGGGCGCGGGCGAGGTCAAGTTTAGCGGCCAGGTCACGCCGGCCAACCAACTGGTGACTTATGAAGTCGAGATCAAACGGCTGGTCAAGCGCAAGCTTTATATGGGCGTGGGAGATGCGGTGATGCGCGTCGATGGCCACCCCATCTATGAAGCCAAGGATTTGCGGGTGGGTCTGTTTACTTCAACCGAGGGGTTCTAGACGTATGTCTGCACGACGTGTTGTGATCACGGGAATGGGGATCGTATCGAGCATTGGCAATTCAACCCAGGAAGTACTGGAGGCTTTGCGAGCGGGGCGTTCGGGCATTGAGTATAGCGAGGAATATGCGGCGCAAGGGCTGCGTTCACAAGTGGAAGGATCGATCAAGATCAAACTTGAAGACCTGATAGATCGCAAACAGCTGCGTTTCATGGGCGATGGCGCGGCCTATACCTATTTGGCGATGCAACAGGCCATAGAAAGCTCGGGTCTGGAGGCGCATGAGATATCCAACGAGCGTACCGGCCTGGTTGCTGGTTCGGGCGGCGCCTCCACCGCTAATTTGCTTTTGGCGTTCGATACCCTGCGTGATAAGGGAATTCGGCGCGTCGGACCCTATATGGTTACTCGTACCATGTCGAGCAGCGTCGCCGCTTGTCTGGCCACGCCATACCATATCAAGGGCGTCAGTTATTCGATCAGCTCGGCATGTGCGACCAGCGCGCACTGCATCGGGCATGCGGCGGAATTGATCCAGTTGGACAAGCAGGACCGAGTGTTCGCGGGTGGCGGCGAGGAAATTCACTGGACGATGGCCATGCTATTCGACGCCATGGGTGTCTTGTCGAGCAAATATAACGATACGCCCGAGCGGGCTTCGAGACCCTATGACGCCTCACGCGATGGTTTCGTGATTTCCGGTGGCGGCGGAATACTCGTCCTGGAGGCGCTGGAAGCAGCCAAAGCGAGAGGCGCCCCGATCATTGCCGAGTTGGTGGGCTATGGCGCCACCTCTGATGGTTATGACATGGTGGCGCCTTCGGGTGAAGGCGCGGAGCGCTGCATGCGCCAGGCGTTGAGTACGGTCGATGGACCAATCGATTACATCAATGCACATGGCACCAGTACACCGGCGGGCGATGTAACGGAGTTGCGCGCAATGAATGAGGTGTTCGCTGGCAAGATGCCGCCGGTCAGTTCGACCAAATCGATTACCGGCCACGCGCTTGGCGCGGCTGGAGTCAACGAGGCTATTTATTCGCTGCTCATGATGCGGCATGGGTTTATTGCCCCTTCGGCCAATATTGAAATGCTGGATGCCGCCGCCGAGGGCATGCCCATCGTGCGCGAACGACGCGACGGCGTGACTCTTGAGCGAATAATGTCGAACAGCTTCGGTTTTGGCGGCGCCAATGCTTCTTTAGTGTTTCAGAGGTATGAATGATGCGTAAAAGAGGGTAAAAGTTTGCTTTCGCTCAGATCGTATCAGGTAGGTAACTCGTTGGTGATTAACTTATAAATCGTTTTACACGCGTCTTCGATCTGATTGTTAGAAGGAAACAAGAACGCTGTTGATGGTCTAAAATAAAGCCTATCTTTTTCATTCAAGAACAGAGGCAAAATATGGGGCTTTCGAATTTTCTTAGAAACCATAGCGGCAAGGGTTTCTGGCCAGCGTTATTCATGGTCTTCGCCTTGGGCGTCAACTTATTGACAAGTGGCCTGGCATACGCCAAGGAGCCACCCTTGCGTATCGACACCTCTCCGCAGAAACCTCTGATCAATCTCCCTGATTTCACCCCTATCATCAATCGCGTGGGCGATGCCGTGGTGAATATCAGCAGCACCAGCACCAAGGTGGTTCAATCCGGTGTCCAGAATCCTTTTCCCCCGGATTCTCCTTTCTACCAGTTCTTTCAGCAGTTCATGGCGCCTAACGTCCCGGCCGTGAAAGAGAAAGTCCAAGACTTGGGTTCTGGATTTATCGTCAGCCCCAACGGATATATCGTCACCGCCGCGCATGTGGTCAAGGGAGCCCAGCACATCATGGTTTCCCTGACCAATCATCAGGTCTACAAGGCGAAGTTGATTGGTTTGTCGAAGCGCTATGACACGGCTTTGCTCAAGATCGATGCGCACAATTTGCCGACCATGCCCATTGGCAATTCCGACACGCTCAAGCCGGGCCAGTGGGTACTCGCCATTGGCGCCCCGTTCGGATTCTTCAATACGGTGACCCAGGGGGTGGTCGGCGCCGTCAACCGTTCGCTCCCCAATGACGACCCATACATCCCCTTCATCCAGACTGATGTGCCGATTAATCCAGGCAATTCTGGCGGCCCATTGATCAATCTCTCTGGACAGGCGGTCGGCATCAATGACCAGATTTACACCAGTAGCGGCGGCTACATGGGATTGTCGTTTTCAATTCCCATAAACACCGTCATGCGCGTGGTGCGCGATCTGGCGGCGCACAAGCCCATTGAGTTCGGTTGGCTGGGCGTTGAGGTGCAGGACGTCTCGGTGAAGATGAGTGAAGCGCTGCGGCTCAAGGCGCCGGTGGGCGCGCTGATCGCTTCCATAGTGCCCGATAGCCCGGCGGCCAAGGCTGGGTTGAAGCCAGGTGATGTGATCGTGACTTTCAACGGCCATCCGGTTTACAACATCGGTGAACTTGTGCCGATGGTCGGCGCTATGCAACCGGGAGCCAAGGTCAAGATTGGAATCTTGAGAAACGGAAAACCGATGACGCTCGAGGTAACCATCGGCACCTTGCCTGGAAAACATGGGCAATCTTCCGGCGGCAGCGGTGAGGTACCGCGCCTGAATATTCAGGTGCAGGCACTCACCAAGAGCGCGGCCAAGAATCTCGGTATCAATCATGGCGTGCTGGTCATCGGCGTGGGTGCCGGTCCGGCGCAACAGGCGGGCATCACCCCCGGCATGGTGATCCAGGACATTGGTCAGCAAGCAGTCGATACGCCTGAGCAACTGCGCCAGATCGTTTCGGCCTTGCCCGCGAATCAGCCCATACCTGTACGGGTGCGGAACGGCAAACAAAGTCTGTATACGGTAATCATTCTCCCGCCTTCGGGTTCCTGAACAGGGGTATCTTTCAAGAAGTCATTGTGATCGTCGTCGGATTCAGGGGGCGTGAGATATAGAGGCTATGGATGCCGGTTTTGAGTACAACCTAAGGAAATAATTTTCTGTCGGCAATGCACTCAAGACCGGCTCTATTCGTCATGAGAGATTCGGGCTTTCCAGAAACAGATCGACGATGAGTGAGTTTGCACATCAAAAAAAGTATGCAGTTTCCTGTGACCAGAATCGCGATCCCATAGAGGCGGTTTTGCGCCAGTGGCTTGTGGAGGAGGGCAGGCTGCTCGAAATAGGCAGTGGAACAGGGCAACATGCGGCTTATTTCGCTCCGGTTTTCCCATATGTGCAATGGCTACCCTCTGATTTGCCAGAGAATCTCCCCAGTATCCAAGCCTGGCGTGCAGAGACGGGTGTTTCCAATCTACTTGTTCCGATAGCGCTGGATGTAGGCGATGAGGATTGGAATGTGGGTGATGTTGATTACGTTTTCTCGGCCAATACGTTTCATATCATTTCTTGGCAAGACGTTGAGGCGGCGATGAAAGGAATCGGACGGATCCTGCGCAAGGGTGGATTGATGGCGTATTACGGGCCGCTCAATTACGGCGGACAATTTACCAGTGATAGCAACGCCCGTTTCGATGCCTGGCTGAAAGCGCGCGATCCACAAAGTGGTGTACGCGATTTCGAAGCCGTCGATGCACTGGCCCGGGCGGTCGATCTCGTGCTCGAGGAAGATCACGCGATGCCTGCCAACAACCGGATGCTATGTTGGCAAAAAGTCTAGCCAGAATATTTCACCTGGGAACACGATGGGTGTTCTCAATAAACTCGCGATTACTATCGATTACTATCAATGACTCTATCAGAGACGGGATGAAACAGCGGGGGTGAACTCACCGCCCCACGAATGAATGGGCTTGCAAGTGCAATCTCCCACAAAAATGGCTCGGGCTGTGGTGGTTGCAAACAACCTTCAGGCCGTGCGTGTCAGCTCCTCTTCAATGCGTTTTAACGCCTCGGGCGGGCCGCGCAAAACCAACACATCCTCTGCTTCGAGTTGAATATCGGGATCAGGCTCCTCCCCGCGTATGCCGGCTCGACGCAGGGCTTCAACGCGTACGCCCTGGGCGGAGAAATCGAAATTCCTCAACGTCTTGCCGATGGCGGTGCTGTTGCCATGTAATGTGACGCTGTGCAGCGCTTCGCGCAGCTGTTCGCTTTCGCCCTGGAAACGTCCGCGCAAACTACGGTAGCGGTCGGCGCGCTCACGTTCGATTAGTTCGTCGATCTCATCTTCGGCCACATCGAGCCGGCGCAACAATATACGCGCCAGCAGCAGACTGGATTCAAAAATTTCCGGGATGATATCGGTGGCGCCGGCGTGTTCCAGCCTTTCGATGTCTTTTTCTTCTAATGTACGTACCAGAATGGGAATGTCACCACGGCGTTTGCGTGCTTCTTCGACAATGCGCTCAGCGGTATGAGCATCGGCGAAAGTCACCACCAGCATGCGCGCTCGCATGAGGCCCGCGGCGCGAAGAATTTCTCCATGCGTGCTGTCGCCATAGAAAACGTGTTCACCGGCTTCCCAGGCATCGCGGATGATATAGGGATCAAGATCCAGCGCCACATACTCAATGCCTTCGGCACGCAGGAAGCGGGCGAGATTTTGGCCAACGCGACCAAATCCGCAAAGAATGACGTGATCGCTGATTTCGCGTGCGGCCCAGCCAAGTTCACGCGTCTGGTTAACGCGGCGTTTAATATGGCTGTGCGCGAACAAGACTTTGGAAATGGGGTCGTTGTAACGTAACAGTAGTGGCGCAACAGCCATGCTCAGGATCACTGTGGCCAAAATAGCTTGGCTGTTAGATGCGTCCAGTAGTCCCCGGTTCAGCGCTAGTGCGAGGAGGGCAAAGCCGAATTCGCCGCCTTGAGCCAGCACCATGCCGGTGCGAAAAGCTACGCCTGACTCATAACCCGCCCAACGAGTCAGGCCCATGATCAACAGCCCTTTTCCCAGGATTAGGCCCAATAGCATGATCAGAACCCATTGCCACATTTCCAATACGGCGCGAGGATCGAGTTGCAAGCCGATGCTGACGAAAAAAACGCCCATCAGCACGTCACGGAAAGCACGTATTTCAGTTTCGATCTGATGGCGATACTCGGTTTCGCTGAGCATCATTCCGGCGAGGAAAGCGCCCAAGGCCAGCGATAAACCCAGCGAATAGGTCACAGAGGCCGCAGCGAGCGTCACCATAAGCACGTTGAGCGTGAATAATTCGCCTGAGTGTGAAGCAGCTACAAACTGAAACCAGGGCCGCATGATCCAACGGCCAGCAGCAAGCATGATGCCCAGCGCAAGCAATCCCTTGGCGAGTGCGAAAGCGAGTTGCCACCAGATTCCTTCCAGCTCGCCGCTCGCGAGAATGGGAATGGCCACTAGAAAAGGCACTACCGCTAAATCCTGAAACAGCAGGATGCCCAGCGCCAAGCGACCGTGGCGGGAATGCAATTCGAGCTGTTCATCGAGTTGCTTGACTACAATAGCCGTCGATGACATGGCGAGTGCGCCGCCAGCCACGATAGCGCCCGCCCAACCAATCCCTGAAAGCCACGCTACCAGCGCGCCGATGAGGCTGGAAAACAAAACCTGAGCGCCGCCGAGGCCAACAACCACCTGGCGCATCGACCAGAATTGCCGAATGGAAAATTCCAGGCCAATGCTAAACAGCAGGAAAACAACGCCGATTTCAGCCAGCAAATGAATGAACGCACTTTCATCTATCAGTCCCAAAGCGTGAGGACCGACGGCGAGTCCGACGGCAAGATAGCCGATGATGGAGGACAAGTGGAAGCGACGAACCAAGGCGACCGCCACCACAGAACTGGCAAGAAGGACGAGAACGCTTTGGATGATGTGCTCGTTCAAGGAAAAAACCTCACAACTCCAGCAGTCGGTGTGGGTATGACCGTTCTTGGAGCTGTTTTCGGCGATTCCGGCAAACCTTGGCTCAGAAGCCTCTAAATGCGGGAATGGCGTGAATAAGCCGGGAAAGTCTGAGTCCCCAGTATCTGCTAGTGTATCAGGCTTGGATTCGCCGATATGCGAAAGCCATCTCTGACTTATTGGTAGCGTAACGCCGCCCTTTGACGACCAATAGGGGATTGCACGCAGAGTTTCTGCGATATCGAACTGGCAAGGATTGAGCGCATCGAGCAGGAGCTGATCGCTAATAATTCTTGTTTATCGATTGACAACGAAACCCAAGCTGCCTTAAGTGGGGTACGCGCAAGCGCCGGTCTGGGCGTCCTCAAGTGAGAGTGCCTTCCTTATCGATGGTTTGCTCGATGCGGTTGGAAGTCTCTTGAGAACGCCCATCTCGGCGCGAATATCAGGTCGTAAGTATGGATCCTTGAGTTAGGAAACCCAGCTGTTAACGAGCTTGGGGTGCGCCTTGATCCATTTTTCAACGGCAACCTTCACCGGCGTGCCGTTCTTGACTTCGAGCATCAGCGCGGAGAGCTGCTGGCGCGGAATCTCGAAGCGGTTGAAGAACCAGAACACCTGCTCCGACTTGTGGTACAGCTCGGGGTTGACTACGTTCTGGATATAACCGCCGGTGCCGTATATGTGCTTGGGGTCTTTCAGGAACTTGATGTCGAACTTGGCCCACATCCACATCGGCGTCCATGCGGTGACGGCGATCCACTGCTTGTTCTTGATCGCCCGCTGCAGCTGCGCGGTCATGGCGGCGGTAGAGCTGGTTTGCAGATGGAAGCTCTTCAGTCCGTAGGCCTTGATGGCTTTCTTGGTGTTCATGTTGATGCCGGCACCGGCGCCTACGCCAACGATACGGTCGTTAAATTTGGCGGCGTATTTTTCTAGCCCGGCAATGGTGTTGACCGGTACGTACTTGGGCACGGCGATGCCCAGTTTGGTGCCCATGACGTTGGGCCCCATCAGGATCACCTTGTTCCAGACTTTCTGGTAATAGAATTTATGAGTGGTGGGGAGCCAAGCCGTGAGCATGGCATCGGTATGTCCGCTGGCCACGGCTTCCCACATGGGGCCGGCGGCGGAGGCGACCATGTCCACGGAATTGCCCAGCCGCTGTTTGATCACGGTGGCGGCCAGGGTGGTGGTGATAACGCTGGACGGCCAGCTCTGTACATAACCGATTTTGATAGCCGGCTTGTCGCCTGCATACGCGCTCGACAACGCGCCCACGGAAAGGCCGGCGGCTGCCAGCAGAGTAATGGCGATGCGTTTAAATTTTTTCATTTCATAGGCTCCTTTTCTTTTTGCCAATTGCTTGAGTAAGGCGATCGAGAATGATCGCCAGGATAACGACGGCTAGGCCGCCAACGAACCCCTTCCCCACGTCGAGCTGGGTGATCCCTTCGAGGACGACGTTCCCTAGGCCCCCGGCGCCGATCATGGCGGCGATGACCACCATGGATAGGCTGAGCATGATCGACTGGTTGACGCCGGCCATGATCGAGGGCAAGGCGTTCGGCAGCTGGATCTTGATCAGCATTTGCCACCAGGTGGCGCCGAAGGCATTGCCCGCCTCCACCAGTTCGGCGGGTACCTGACGTATCCCCAGAGTGGTCAGGCGGATCAGGGGGGGAAGAGCGAAAATCACGGTGGAAATGGCACCCGGAACGAGGCCTAGACCGAAAAAAATGACGGCCGGCACCAGGTACACGAAGGCCGGCATGGTCTGCATGACATCGAGAATCGGCCGCAGGATGCGATCTGCGATCTCGCTGCGCCCGCCGAGGATGCCGAGCGGTAATCCCAGCACGATGACCATGATTTCTGAAGCCAGGACCAGCGCCAGGGTGTCGATCAAAGCGATCCAGTACCCGAGGTTGAGCACCAACAACAGGCCTAGAATGCTAAACAGGGCCAGTCCCCAGGCGCCTTTGCGGCGCCAGCCGAGCAGGGAGACGGCAAGTACCGCCACCAGGGCGATGAACAGCAGCGGGGGGATGGCGAGCAGGCCGTTGCGCAGGCTGGCGATCAAAAAATGCACGCCGGCGGTGATGGCATTGAAGGCCGAGGCATAGTTGTTGGTCAGGGCGTTGACCCCGTTGCTGACCCATTGGCCGATGGGCAAGGGGGAGCCGAGTTGATAACTCATGGCGACAGTTTCCTCAGGCCTGTTGTGCTTGTGGCGCCGATGGCTGGTCGGGGGCGTCTTCCTCACTCGGCATTTGCGCCAGGGCGGCGAGCAGCGTGCTTTTGTCGACGATGCCAATGACGCGCTCTTTGGCGTCCAGAATCACCACCGGCGAGCCCTGTTCGGTGACCAGGCCGATCAGTTCGCCGAGCTTGGTTTCCGGGGTCGCGGTTGGCAAGGTGTGCAAACTATCCGGATCGAGGCGTTTGCGATCGCGTTGGCTGATGACGCTGTCGAGGCCGATATAGCCATGCAGGCGGCGCGCACTGTCGACGACGACCAGTCCGCCGAAGCCGCTGCGCTCCATTTTGAGCAGCAAGGTGCACGACGCATCCTGGGGATGGGCCGTGACCGTCGGGTGCCGCATGATCTGGCTGGCGGTGAGCACCTGGGTGCGGTCCGCGCCTTCGACGAAGGCGGAAACGTAGTCGTCTGCCGGCTGGGCGATGATTTCTTCCGGCGTGCCAACCTGAATCAGCCTGCCGTTGCGCATGATCGCGATCCGGCCGCCCAGTTTCAGCGCTTCATCCAGGTCGTGGGACACGAACACGATGGTCTTTCCCAGCCGGTCCTGGATTTCCAGCAGGTCGTCCTGCAATTGGCTGCGTATCAAGGGATCGAGCGCGCTGAATGCCTCGTCCATGAGCAGGATTTCTGGGTCCACGGCCAGCGCGCGCGCCAGGCCGACCCGTTGCTGCATGCCCCCGGACAGTTCGGCCGCAAAACTGGATTCATAGCCGCCAAGGCCTACGGTGTCGATGACTTCCTGCGCGCGCTGTTGCCGCTGTGCCTTGGGCACGCCCTGGATTTCCAGCCCGAATTCCACGTTGCCCATGACCGTGCGATGCGGCAACAGGGCGAAGTTCTGGAAGACCATCCCGAACTTGCGCCGGCGCAGTTCGCGCAAGGGCTTGGTGGGCAGGCGGGTAATGTCTTGGCCGTCAATGTAAACCTTGCCGGCATTGGGCTGGTGCAGACGATTGATCAGGCGCAACAGGGTCGATTTGCCGCTGCCGGACAGCCCCATGATAACGAAGATCTCCCCGCTCATGATTTCCAGGGAGACATCGAACACGCCGACCGTCGCCGCGTACTGACGCTGCACCTCGGTCTTGCTCAGACCGCGGCTCAGGGCCTCCATGGCGCGCTCGGCCTGGCGGCCGAAGACTTTGCTGACATTTTCGAGGCGTATTCTGGCTCCGGGTTCTGAAGTCACTTCGTATCCAGGGTCGATATCAGCCGTTTACCATAACGCATCGCTGGCGGCAAAGCAAAATCACGCATAGGAACAATGGATTGCAATCGCCTTCAAAGCGATTCCAGTTTCGCGTAGGCGAGCACCAGCCATTTGCTGCCATGGCGGGCGAAGTTCACCTCCACTCGCGCCTGCGGACCTTGGCCTTCATAATTGATGACCACGCCTTCGCCGAAGGTGGGATGGCGCACGCGCTGACCCACGCTCAATCCGCTGGGCGCGTCGTCAAGCGGTAGGGGGCGGGGTGCTTGTGGTCGTTTCCAGGACGCGTGGTTGATCTGCGGCCGCGAGCGGACTTCTTCGAGCAGCGATTCCGGGATTTCGCTCAGGAAGCGCGAGGGCGCGTTGTAGATCTGCTGCCCATGCAGACGTCGGGTTTCCGCGGCGGTGAGAATCAGGCGTCGGCGGGCGCGGGTGATGCCGACATAGCATAGCCGACGCTCCTCTTCCATGCGGCTGGGCTCCTCGCTAGACATGCGGTGCGGAAACAGGCCTTCTTCCATGCCGCACATGAACACCAGCGGGAATTCCAGACCCTTGGCCGCATGCAAGGTCATGAGCTGAACGCAGTCTTCCCAGGCGGAGCCTTCGCCTTCGCCGGCTTCCAGCGCGGCATGGGCCAGGAAGGCATCGAGCAGGGTCATGCCCGCATGCGCTTCCGGATCGAAGCGGAAGCCGCCGGCGGCATTAGCGAGCTCCTCCAAATTTTCCAGCCGCGCTTGCCCGCGTTCGCTCTTGTCTTTGCCGAAGTGGGCCTTGAGCCCCGAATCCTTGACCGCGAGTTCAACCTGTTGCGCCAATTCGAGACCGTGTGATTTTTCCGACAATTTGTTGATCAGGTTGATAAACCCATTGAGCGCATTGGCGGCGCGGGTAGGCAGAGTATCGTCTTCAAGGATGGATATGGCAGCGCGCCACAGAGGCGTGTTCTGCGCCTTGGCGCGATCGCGCACAATCTGGAGGGTGCGTTCGCCGATGCCGCGGGTTGGCTGGTTGACCACGCGCTCGAAGGAGGCATCGTCGTCACGATGGGTCATGAGGCGCAGATAGGCCAGGGCATCCTTGATTTCCGCGCGTTCGAAAAAGCGCTGCCCGCCATAGACGCGATAGGGGATGCCGCGCGCCACCAGCGCTTCTTCCAGCACCCGCGACTGAGCGTTGGAGCGGTAGAGCACACCGACATCGCTGCGCCTACCGCCGCCGGCGACCCAGTCTTCGATTTGTTCGACGACGTAACGCGCCTCATCGAGATCGTTGTAGGCCAGATAGAAGCGCACCGTCTCACCGCGCGGGCCTTGTGCCCACAGCTGCTTGCCCAGACGGCCCCGGTTGTGGGCGATGACGGCGTTCGCAGCGTCCAGGATCGCGGGCGTGGAGCGGTAGTTCTGTTCCAGGCGCACGGTGACGGTGCCGGGGAAATCTCGGGCGAATTCCTGAATATGCTCAATACGCGCGCCGCGCCAGCCATAGATGGACTGGTCGTCGTCGCCGACCGCGAACACCGGTGTGCGCTCGCCGGCCAGCAGCCGCAGCCAAGCGTATTGCAGGGCATTGGTGTCTTGGAATTCGTCGACCAAAAGGTGCCGGAAACGCTGCTGGTAATGGCGGCGCAGGACGTCGTTGTCGCGCAGCAGCTCGAGCGCGCGCAACAGCAACTCAGCGAAATCGACCACCCCCGCCTGCCGGCAGGCGGCCTCATAGGCGCTGTAGATGCGGATGAACTGGGCGTTTGCCGGATCGCCGGTGTCATCCAGGTGCTGGGGACGCAGGCCCTCGTCCTTGCGTGCATTGATGAACCATTGCGCCTGCCGCGGTGGCCAGCGAGCTTCGTCCAGCCCCAGTCCCCGCAGCACCCGCCGCACCATGCGCAGCTGGTCATCGTTGTCGAGGATCTGGAATGCCTGCGGCAGCCCCGCTTCTTGCCAGTGCTGGCGAAGCAAGCGATGGGCGAGGCCGTGGAAGGTGCCCAGCCACAGGCCGCCCGCCGGCATTCCCAGCAGGTTTTCCACGCGGGCGCGCATTTCCTGGGCGGCCTTGTTGGTGAAGGTCACGGCCAGCAGGCTGTAGGGCGACAGGCCCTCGACCCGAATCAGCCAGGCGATGCGATGGGTGAGCACCCGGGTTTTGCCGCTGCCGGCTCCGGCAAGCACCAGCACCGAATTCATAGGGGCAGTGACGGCTTCGCGTTGGGCGGCGTTAAGGTCGCAAAGTAGGTCGGAGACATCCATGGTCGGGATTTTAGGGAAACGTGCCACGATTGGCTATGGAACCGGGGAATGCAGGCGGCCGCCGGTTTCGATCATCTTGGGTAAGGAGAGGTGATGACGGAATGGCTCCAGAATCGAGGCCGATAGCCATTAGCCGCGCAGGATTCAGTCTGGGCGCTAGGTTTTGCGCAGTCTTTAATTTAAAAAAAGCCCCACGCCGGCTGAAAAGTGCTATAAGAAAAGCGAAGAGCGGCAAATCGAAACCGCAAGGGCAGCAAGAGACCTCATGGATGCCAAATCAGAAAAACAGCCTCCTTCTTTGCTGGAGAGGCAATGGGCCGGTTCCGCCTTGAATGGGGCGAACGCCGCGTATCTCGAAAGCCTGTATGAAACCTACCTCGACGATCCGCAATCGATAGATTCTCGCTGGCGGGCGTATTTCGACAGTCTGCCGCGTGTCAACGGTCACGCCCGGGAAACAAGCCACGCCCAGGTTCGCGCGGCTTTCGTTCGCACGGATCCGAGCCGCTGCCCACCCCGGATCGCTGATCAGGAACACGCGGTCAAGCAGTTGCACGTTCTGCAACTAATCAACGCATACCGTTATCTTGGCCATTTTCGCGCCGATCTCGATCCGCTGAAACTTTATCCCCCGCCTCAGATCAAGGAACTCACTCTCGCCTATTACGATCTGGATGAGTCGGATCTCGACACGACTTTCAAGACCGGCTCACTGGACGGGATAGGAGAGCAGGCCACGCTGAGGGAGATCATTCACCGCTTGGGGCAAACTTACTGCGGCAAGGTGGGTACCGAATACATGCATATTGCTTCCATCCCTAAGAAGCGCTGGCTGCAAAGCTATGTGGAAGGGTCGCTGGCGCGCCAGCCGCTGAGCCGGGAGCAGCGATTGTGGCTATTGCAGCGGCTGACGGCTGCCGAAGGTTTGGAGCGTTATCTGCATGCCAAATATGTTGGCCAG
This sequence comes from Acidihalobacter sp., assembly GCA_027013225.1. Lineage (GTDB taxonomy): Bacteria > Pseudomonadota > Gammaproteobacteria > DSM-5130 > Acidihalobacteraceae > Acidihalobacter_A. The sequence goes on from JALUXU010000005.1 coordinate 44,498, forward strand.
AAGCGATTTTCTCTGGAAGGCGGCGAAAGTCTGATTCCTTTGCTGGACGCGCTGATAGAAAAAGCCGCCGAGGACGGCTTGCGGGAATTGGTCATTGGCATGGCGCACCGAGGCCGTTTGAACGTGCTCATCAACATCATGGGTAAGTCTCCAGCGGAGCTTTTCCGGGAGTTCGAGGGCGTTCATGATGAACATTTGCTGGCCGGCGATGTCAAATATCACTTGGGTTTTTCTTCCGACCGCCTGACTGCCGCCGGCCCGGTGCATCTGGCGCTGGCCTTCAATCCTTCTCATCTCGAGATCGTCGGGCCGGTGGTGGAAGGCTCGGTTCGGGCCCGTCAGGATAGGCGCGGTGATCGCGAGGGGCGCGAGGTCATGCCGATCGTTATCCATGGCGATGCCGCTTTCGCCGGCCAGGGCGTGGTCATGGAAACTCTGAATATGTCCCAGACGCGGGGATTCTCCACCAAAGGGGCAGTGCATATCGTGGTCAACAATCAGATTGGTTTTACCACCAGCTTGCACGCCGACTCCCGTTCCAGCCTGTATTGCACTGATGTCGCCAAAATGATTGGCGCTCCCATCCTGCATGTCAACGGTGATGATCCGGAAGCGGTTTTGTATGTTGCACGCCTGGCGCTGGACTACCGCATGCGCTATGGCGAAGATGTGGTGATAGACCTGGTTTGTTATCGCCGTTACGGCCACAATGAAGCCGACGAACCCCGCGCCACTCAGCCGGTGATGTATCAGCGCATCCGCGAAATTCCAACCACGCGTGCGCGCTACGCTGCTGTCCTCGAAGCCGATGGGGTCATAGAGAAAGGGCAGGCGGAGCGCATGCTTGCCGCCAGCCGCGCCCAGCTCGAGGCCGGGCCACCGGTGGTCGGCATGTGGACATCACCCGAATCCATACGGCCGGCGTTTGCCGCGAACTGGGCGCCTTATCTCAATCCGAATCCAGATGCGTACAGTGACACAACGGTACCCATAGAGCGCATTCGCTCACTGGCAAAAAATCTCGATCGCTTGCCCGACGGCTTCGTGCTCAACGACCGCGTCGCCAAGATTCTGGATGAGCGCCGCAAGATGGCGGCCGGCGAGCTGCCCATGGACTGGGGTTTTGCCGAAACCATGGCTTACGCGACCCTGGTCACGGAGGGCCATCCCGTGCGCCTTTGCGGTCAGGACAGTGGTCGCGGCACTTTTTTCCACCGTCACGCCGTATTGCATAACCAACTCAGGCGCGAAGCCTATGTGCCCTTGCGCAACCTCGCGCCCGATCAGGCCGATTTCCTGGTCATCGACTCGCTGCTGTCCGAGGAGGCGGTGCTCGCTTTCGAATACGGCTATGCCACGGCTTCGCCGGAAGCGCTGGTGATCTGGGAGGCCCAGTTCGGTGATTTCGCCAATGTCGCGCAGGTCGTCATTGATCAATTCATCAGTTCCGGCGAGGAGAAATGGGGTCGCTTGTGTGGCTTGACGCTGTTTCTTCCTCATGCTTACGAGGGCCAGGGCGCGGAGCATTCCAGCGCGCGCCTTGAACGTTTCTTGCAATTGTGCGCCAATGACAACATGCAGGTCTGCTATCCGACCACGCCGGCGCAGATCTTCCACCTCCTGCGGCGTCAGGTTCTGCGGCCGGTGCGTAAGCCGCTCGTTGTTATGTCACCCAAAAGCCTGTTGCGTCACAAGCTGGCGGTGAGTCAGCTGTCCGAACTTGCGAATGAAGGATTCAAGCCCGTCATATCGGAAATCGACCCGCTGATTGCCAAAGAGGTGCGCACCGTGGTGCTCTGCAGTGGCCACGTCTATTATGACTTATTGGAAAGACGCCGCGCCGAGGCGTGCCACGATGTCGCGATATTGCGGATCGAATCGCTCTATCCCTTCCCCGGCAAGGCAGTGAAAAAGGCATTGCTCGGCTACAAGCAAGTCAAGCGCTTCGTTTGGTGTCAAGAAGAACCTGTCAATCAGGGCGCGTGGCTGGCTTTGCGAGACTCTCTTCAGGATGCTGTGGGCACCAAATACTGTCTCGAATGCATCGCCCGTCCGGAATCGGCCGCGCCAGCAGTGGGTTACTACGAACTGCATCTGCGTCAGCTCAATGCACTGCTCGACCAGGTATTCGCGAAATAAAACTTTTAGGAGCCTGCTGAAGAATGTAATCCCTAATGAGATTAGCGGCTGATTCAAGTCCGTTTTTGAGGCCATTTAATGGCAACAGTTGCGCTGATAATGTTTTTCGAAACTTTCCCTCGCCGCAGTCGATTCTTAATTGACTTCAATAGGCTTTGGGACATTCTTTTAGCTTAATCCAGGAGAGACTTGCCGACCATGGAGATTGAAGTCAAAGTTCCGCAGTTGCCAGAATCGATTGCCGATGCCACCGTTGCAGCATGGCATAAAAAACCGGGGGAGCGGGTGGCTGCCGATGAAAATCTGCTCGATCTGGAAACCGATAAGGTTGTGCTTGAGGTGCCGGCGCCCGCTGATGGTGTACTGCGCGAAATTTTAGCGAAGGAAGGTGAAACGGTGGTCGCAGGACAAGTGCTGGCGCGGTTGGGCGAAGACACCGGCGCGACGCAACCGCAAGCCGAGGCTTCCCAGGAATCCGTTGTGCCGCCCGCAAAAAAGCCATCGTCCTCACCAGCGGGACCCGCTGTCCGCCGACTTCTGGAGGCGCATGGCCTGGCAGCCGACGAGATACAGGGAAGCGGCAGGCATGGACGCATTCTGAAAGAAGATGTTCTCACCCACATCGACCGGCAGGAGTCTTCATCTACCTCCTCTGCGGAGCAAACCGTTGAGACAGAGGCAGAACAGGCCCAGAACGAAGAAAACCAAGCCGTGCGTACGGAGAGAGTCGAGAAACGCGTGCCCATGACCCGCTTGCGCGCCCGAATTGCCGAACGATTGCTTCAGGCTCAGCATCAAACCGCCAGCTTGACCACTTTCAATGAGGTCGATATGCAAGCCGTGATCGATATGCGCCGGAGATACTGTGAGCGTTTCGAAGAAACTCACGGTGTGCGCCTTGGATTCATGTCCTTTTTCATCGTGGCGGCGGTGGAGGCGCTCAAGCGTTTTCCTGCAGTGAATGCCTCGATCGACGGCGACGATATCGTCTATCACGGTTACTTTGATATTGGCCTAGCAGTATCTTCGCCTCGCGGGTTGGTGGTGCCGATCCTGCGCGATGCCGATTTGATGTCGATGGCCGAAATCGAGCGCCATATCAGCGATTACGCCGCGCGGGCGCGTGACAACAAGCTGGGTTTGGAAGACATCAGCGGCGGCACGTTCACTCTCTCCAACGGAGGGGTATTTGGCTCGTTGTTATCCACGCCTATTCTCAATCCGCCGCAAAGCGCCATTCTGGGAATGCATAAAATACAGGAGCGACCGGTTGCCGTTGACGGTGAGATTTTGATCCGACCGATGATGTATCTGGCTCTTTCCTATGATCACCGCCTCATCGACGGGCGCGAAGCCGTACAATTTCTGGTGACTATCAAGGAGTTCATAGAGGACCCTGCGCGCTTGCTCTTGGCGTTGTAGTCAAATTGCGGAACATGTGGCAACGTCTTTTTTTCCACGGCAGACGCTTCCTGCAGCGCATATTCCATACGGTCATAGATAGCGGATGATAGTGTGCTGATTTTCAATAACATTCTTCGAATATCGGCTAGGGATGAAATGTGTTCTGGTTGATGAAGATGAAAGTGCGCCCCAAATGCGAATCATTTTGGCTAAACTCGATCCTTGGCAGCAACGGAAGTGGATGAAGCTCAGGCTAGATCCCCCCACAGTGCCTGTATTACGGCCAGGGCGGCGATCGCGGCTGTTTCCGTGCGTAGTACTCTGGATCCGAGGCGCAAGCCAATGAATCCCGCTTCCATCGCCTTGTGGCATTCTTCCTCGCTCAGCCCGCCTTCGGGACCGATCAGGATTTCGACCGCTGCCTGAGGGCGGGGCATATCCGACAAGTGGCGTTCCTGGTGGGGATCTAGCATCAGACGCAGGGTTTTTTCGGGGCGAGGTAGAGACAGCCATGTCTGGAGAGGGAGAGGCGCTTCGATGAGGGGGACGGTGCTGCGTCCACATTGTTCACACGCGCTGATGGCGATCTTGCGCCAGTGATCAATTTTCCGCGTCATGCGGTTTTGGGGAAGAGATACGCCGCGGACGCTGATTACTGGATGTATGCGCTTGACGCCGAGTTCGACTGTTTTTTGAATCGCAAGATCCATGTGATCGGTTTTGCCCACAGCCTGGATCAAACAGGTCTGGAGGGGGGATTCGGTGTCATTCGGTGTGCATGCCTCTATGCGCACCATGGCTCGCCTGCGGTCTGCCGAGATCAAACGAGCGGAGTAATCTTGCCCGTCGCCATTGAAAAGAACGAGAGAGGCGCCGGGGCGCATCCGCAATACTTGGATCGCATGTCTGGCAGCCGCGTCTGGCAGTTCTGTGTCGATGCCCGGGGCGAGGCGGGTTTGACCGATGTGAAAACGCGGAATCCGCATCGAACCTTGAGAGTCAAGGCGAGGTCAGGCCGAGACGTTTCCAGATCGTTTTCGTGGGTTCGGCCTGATTCATGGTGTAAAAATGCAACCCCGGAGCACCTCCTTCCAGAAGGCGTTGACACAGAGAGGTAACTACGTCCAGCCCGAAGGCACGGATGGCGTCGCGATCATCACCCATCCCTTCCAGGCGTTTGCGCATCCACCGGGGGATTTCCGCGCCACAAGCGTCTGAGAATCGCGCAAGTTGAGTGAATTGGGTGATGGGCATGATGCCAGGGACGATTGGAATGTCTATGCCCATGCTTTGGCAATCGTCTACGAAGCGGAAATAGGCATCTGCGTTGTAGAAGTATTGAGTCAAAGCGCTATCGGCGCCTGCTTCCACCTTGAGTTTGAAATGCTCAAGGTCATCTCGGGCGCTGCGTGCCTGGGGGTGGAATTCGGGATAGGCCGCGACATCGATATGAAATGTATCGCCGGTCTCAGACCGGATGAACTCGACCAGTTCGTTGGCGTAGTGGAATTCACCGATATCCCGCATTCCCGACGGCAGGTCGCCTCGCAAAGCGACGATGCGGCGGATTCCGTGTTGCCGGTAAGTATCGAGAATGTCTCGAATTTGGGCGCGGCTGCTGCCTATGCACGACAGATGAGGCGCTGCGGGAATGGCGGATTCCTGCTGTATTTTCAGCACGGTTTCCAGAGTGCGATTCTGGGTGGAGCCGCCGGCACCGTAGGTGACAGAAAAGAATCTTGGTTTCAGAAGGCCAAGTTGCGCACGCACACAGTCGAGGCGCGCGGCGGCTTCAGCCGTTTTCGGCGGAAAGAATTCGCAGCTGAATTCAGGATCCGGATGATCAGAATCTGTCATGCTCATAAGTCCGCTCCGGGGCGTGTGGGTGCCCCGGAGATTAATGTCGACTCAGTAACGGTAATGATCCGGCTTGTATGGGCCTTCTACGGGAACATCGATGTAGGCAGCCTGTTGTGGCGTCAACGTCGTCAGATGAACGCCGATCTTGCCGAGATGCAGGCGGGCGACTTCTTCGTCCAGTTTCTTCGGCAACACATACACCTTGTTGGTGTAGGTTCCGTCGTTATTGAATAGTTCGATCTGTGCCAGCACCTGATTGGTAAAGCTGTTGGACATGACGAAGCTGGGATGTCCCGTGGCGCAACCGAGATTCACTAACCGTCCTTCGGCCAGCAGGATAATGCGTTTGCCATCAGGAAAGACGATATGGTCGACCTGCGGCTTGATGTTTTCCCAAGTGTATTGGCGTAGGCTGGCGACGTTGATTTCACTGTCGAAATGGCCAATATTGCAGACGATGGCTTCATTTTTCATCGCCTGCATATGGTCGTGATCGATGACATGATAATTGCCGGTGGCGGTCACGAAAATGTCGGCTACTGGCGCAGCCTCTTCCATGGTGACCACGCGGTAGCCTTCCATCGCCGCCTGCAGCGCGCAGATCGGGTCGATCTCGGTGACCCAGACGGTGGCACCAAGGCCACGCAGACTCTGGGCGCAGCCTTTGCCTACGTCACCATAACCAGCGACCACCGCGATCTTGCCGGCGATCATCACGTCCGTAGCCCGCTTGATACCGTCGACCAAGGATTCGCGGCAGCCGTAGAGATTGTCGAATTTTGATTTGGTGACAGAGTCGTTGACGTTGAAAGCCGGGAACGGTAAGCGGCCTTCTTTTTCCATGTGATACAGGCGATGCACTCCGGTCGTGGTTTCCTCGGTGACGCCCTTGATGCTGTTTACAAGAGTGGTATAAAAGCCGGGCTTGGATTTCAAATGTTCGCGTATGGTAGCGAACAACACGGTTTCTTCCTCGTTCGCAGGATTATCGAGAATGCTGGGGTCTTGTTCGGCGCGCGCGCCCAGGGTGACGGCCAGGGTGGCGTCGCCGCCGTCGTCGAGAATCATATTGGCGGGCTGGCCGTCGGGCCAGTAGAAGATGCGATGGGTGAATTCCCAGTACTCCTCAAGAGTTTCGCCCTTGTAGGCGAAAACCGGCACGCCGCGCGCCGCGATGGCGGCCGCGGCATGATCCTGCGTCGAATAGATGTTGCAGGAAGCCCAACGGACTTCGGCACCCAGGGCGAGCAGGGTTTCTATCAGCACCGCCGTCTGTATGGTCATGTGCAGGCTGCCGGCAATACGGGCGCCCTTGAGCGGCTGGCTGGCGGCATATTTTTCGCGTAGCGCCATCAGCCCGGGCATTTCCTTTTCGGCGATGGCTATTTCCTTGCGTCCCCACTCAGCAAGGGAAAGGTCTTTGACGATGTGGTCTTCGGCAGTTTTATTCACGATAGCGTTCATGGTCTTGGTTCTCCATGGTCGGTTCGCGAGCGCCGTTGCGGTAACTTGACCGATGCGTCGGGCCTGGCAGGTGGAATACCTGTCGCAACGCTCCCCGGCGATCAGTGACTTATCGGTTCAGAAAATCAGTCCTGTTCCCTGGTTTTTTCATGCCGCGGCCAGGCCGGCGGCGTCACGCAGTGCCTCGGCGCGATCTGTACGTTCCCAAGGAAGATCCAGGTCTTCGCGGCCAAAGTGGCCATAGGCGGCAGTTTGCCGGTAAATGGGTCGGATCAGGTCCAGCATGTTCAGGATGCCGTAGGGCCGCAGATCGAAATGTTCGCGCACCAGTTCGACGATCCGGCTATCCGGGATGCGCCCCGTGCCGAAGGTGTCGATGCTGATGGAAGTCGGCTCGGCGACGCCGATGGCATAAGAGACCTGGATTTCGCAGCGTTCGGCGAGGCCGGCGGCGACGAGGTTCTTGGCCACATAGCGGCCGGCATAGGCGGCCGAGCGGTCAACCTTGGAGGGATCTTTGCCCGAGAACGCTCCTCCGCCGTGGCGCGCCATGCCGCCGTAGGTGTCGACGATGATCTTGCGCCCGGTCAGGCCACAATCGCCCACTGGTCCGCCGATGACGAACTTGCCGGTCGGATTGATGTGGTACAGGGTTGTCGGCTCCAGCCATTCCTCAGGCAGCACCTTGCGAATGATCAGCTCCATCACTGCTTCGCGCAGATCCTTCTGGGAAATCTCGGGGCCGTGCTGGGTCGAGAGCACCACCGCGTCGATGCCGACGGGCTTGCCGTCGCGATAGCGGAAAGTAATCTGGCTTTTGGCGTCGGGTCGCAGCCACGGCAGCTCGCCGCTTTTGCGGACTTCGGCCTGGCGGCGGACTAGACGATGGGCGTAGGTAATGGGAGCCGGCATGAGCACATCGGTTTCGTCGGTGGCGTAACCGAACATCAGGCCCTGATCGCCCGCGCCTTGGGCTGCGCGGGTCTCCCGGTCGACACCCAGGGCGATATCAGAAGATTGCTTGCCGATCAGGGACATCACTGCGCAGGTCGAGCCATCGAAGCCCACTTCGGAGCTGGTGTAGCCGATGTCGCGGATCACTTCGCGCACCAGTTCATCGAGATCGACCCAGGCGCGAGTGGAAATTTCGCCAGCGACGATTGCTACGCCGGTCTTGATCATGGTTTCACACGCCACGCGGGCATCAGGATCTTGGGCGAGAATGGCGTCCAGCACTGCATCAGAAATCTGATCCGCCATTTTGTCGGGATGACCCTCGGAGACGGATTCCGAGGTGAACAAGTAATCTGTGTTCACGTGTCTAGCCTTTATTAAGATGCTTTAAGGAGTTAGAGTAACGAATCCCCGATTTAAGTTGGGGCGGCTCATTACAAGGCTCGACAGTTTACCGCTTAATCAGGAAGGATGCACTATTCGGCGCGAATGTTTCATCCGCTGGCTGGTAGGGTTCTAAAATGTGTTGTTTAGAGCATGGCATTCTTCAAATAAGGCTTATTTCCCCTTTTTCGGGCTGATGGCTTCATTTAATTCATGCCGGATTTCTATCGTAATTTTGCCTTCTGGGTTTCAGGCAAGACACGTTTTGGCGATAAGATGGCCACCCCTGAGCCATGGGGTTGTTGCTCAGAAACCATTTCTCGGGTAACAATGCGTTTTTTAAGAGGGCTTGTAGCGCTATTCGCTCGCCCGATGCTGAATGTAGGATCGCGTCTGAGACCTTGGGCGGATCATCGAGTGTGAATTCTTAAACCTGAAACGGGAGCAATCAAACTATGCCTACGCGCAGAGAATTAGCCAACGCCATCCGGGCGCTTGCCATGGATGCCGTCCAGAAAGCCAATTCCGGTCACCCCGGTGCCCCTATGGGTATGGCCGACATCGCGGAAGTACTTTACAACGATTATATGCATCACAACCCGGGCAATCCGTCATGGCCCAATCGAGACAGGTTCGTCCTCTCAAACGGTCATGGATCGATGTTGCTCTACGCCTTGCTGCACCTGACCGGCTACGATCTGCCGATGGAAGAGATCAAGCGCTTCCGCCAGCTCCACTCCAAGACGCCGGGGCATCCCGAGTATGGCTATACTCCCGGCGTGGAGACGACCACCGGCCCCTTGGGGCAGGGCGTGACCAATGCGGTGGGCATGGCCATCGCCGAACGGGCGCTGGCGGCCCATTTCAACCGGCCGGGGCATGACATCATCGACCACTATACCTATGTCTTCCTCGGCGACGGCTGCCTGATGGAGGGCATCTCTCACGAGGCCTGCTCTTTGGCCGGCACCCTGGGGCTGGGCAAGCTGATCTGCTTCTATGACGACAACGGCATCTCCATCGACGGCGAAGTCGAAGGGTGGTTCACCGACGACACCCCGAAACGCTTCGAAGCCTATGGCTGGCACGTGATCCCCAAGGTGGATGGCCATGATGCCGAGGCTATCAAGGCCGCGATCGAGCAGGCCCGCGCGGTGACCGACAAACCGACCCTGATCTGCTGCCGCACCATCATCGGATTCGGCTCTCCCAACAAGCAGGGCAAGGAGGAGTCCCACGGCGCGCCGCTGGGCGAAGAAGAAGTGGCGCTGGCGCGCAAGCAGCTCGGATGGCCATATGGTCCGTTCGAGATTCCCGCAGAAATCTATGCGGCTTGGGATGCGCGCGAGAAGGGCGCGCGCTGGGAGACCGAGTGGAATGAGAAATTCCAAGCCTATGCGGCCGCCCATCCCGAGCTGGCAGCGGAACTCAAGCGCCGGCTGGCCAACGAATTGGTATCTGATTTCGATGCCCACGCCGATGCCTTCATCAAGTCGGTGGCCGAAAAAGGCGAGAAGATCGCCACCCGCAAGGCCTCCCAGAACGCCATCAAGGCGTTCGCCAATTTCACCGATTTCATGGGCGGATCGGCGGATCTGGCCGGCTCCAACCTGACGCTGTGGCCCGAAGCGCGTCCGCTTAGCAAGGCTCAGCCGGATGGTAACTACATCCATTATGGCGTGCGCGAATTCGGCATGACCGCCATCGTCAACGGCATCGCCCTCCACGGCGGCTTCGTCCCCTTTGGCGCGACCTTCCTCATGTTTTCCGAGTATGCGCGCAACGCCCTGCGCATGGCCGCGCTGATGAAGATCCGCAACATCGAAGTCTTTACTCACGATTCCATTGGCCTGGGTGAAGATGGCCCGACCCACCAGCCGGTCGAGCAGATCGCGACTTTGCGCCTGATGCCCAACATGAGCGTCTGGCGCCCGTGTGACGCGGTCGAAACTGCCGTCGCCTGGAAGCTGGCGATCAAGCGCCTGCACACCCCCACCTCCCTGATTCTGTCGCGCCAGGCGCTGCCGCACCAGTCACGCAGTGACGAGCAGATTGCGGGTATCGCCCGCGGTGGATACATTCTTAGGGATTGCGATGGCGCACCGGACGCCGTGATCATCGCCACCGGTTCGGAGGTCGCCCTCGCCATGGGCGCGGCGCAGGCGCTCACGGACAAGAAGATTCGCGTGATTTCCATGCCTTCCACCGACACCTTCGACGCTCAGGACGAAACCTACAAGGAATCGGTGCTGCCCAAATCCGTGCCGCGAGTGGCGGTGGAGGCTGGCGTCACCGCTTTTTGGCGCAAGTATGTGGGACTGGAGGGTGCCGTGGTCGGACTGGATCGCTTCGGTGAGTCCGCTCCAGGCGATGAATTATTCAAGTATTTCGGTTTTACCGTCGATCATGTGGTCGAGGCGGTTAAGTCGGTACTCTGATTTTTTTCGCGGCGGGAATACCGCCGTTTTTTTGCTGAAAACTTCAGGAGATTGAAATGACGATCAAAGTAGGTATCAATGGTTTTGGACGTATAGGCCGCATGGCGTTTCGCGCGATCGCGCATGAAAACGAATTCGCAGATATGGAGGTGGTGGCCATAAACGATTTGCTCGATCCTGCCTATCTGGCTTACATGCTCAAGCACGATTCGGTGCATGGTCGTTACAAAGGCGAGGTGTCGGTCGAAGGCGGTCATATGATTGTCGATGGCAAGAAAGTGCGCCTGACCGCCGAGCGCGATCCCGCTAATCTGAAGTGGGGTGAAGTCGACGTGGACGTCGTGCTCGAATGCACCGGTTTCTTTCTTACCGAGGAAACCTGCCAGAAGCATATCGAGGCCGGTGCGAAGAAGGTGGTTCAGAGTGCACCTTCGAAAGATGCCACGCCGATGTTCGTCTATGGCGTCAATCACGCCACCTATGCAGGCCAGAAGATTGTTTCCGCCGCTTCCTGCACCACCAACTGTTTGGCGCCCGTCACCAAGGTGCTGCATGATGCTTTCGGCATCAAGCGGGGCCTGATGACCACGGTGCATGCAACCACTGCCACCCAGAAGACGGTGGACGGCCCCTCGCACAAGGATTGGCGCGGCGGACGCGGCATTCTGGACAACATCATTCCGTCTACTACTGGCGCGGCCAAGGCGGTCGGCAAAGTGATGCCCGAGCTGAACGGCAAGCTCACCGGTATGTCCATGCGCGTGCCCACCCCTGATGTTTCCGTGGTCGATCTTACCGTCGAACTGAATAAGGAAGCCAGCTACGCGGATATCTGCGATGCTATGAAAACTGCAGCGGCCGGCGAGCTCAAGGGTGTGCTCAAGTACACCGAGGAAGCCGTGGTCTCCACAGATTTTCGCGGCGAATCGGCCCCCTCGGTGTTCGACGCCGGAGCCGGCATCGCGCTTGATCCGACTTTCGTCAAGGTCATTGCCTGGTATGACAACGAATACGGTTATACCTGCAACATGCTGCGCTTCGTAAATCACGTCGCCAAATCCTGAAGTTTGCGGCGGGCGAAGAGTGTCTTCGCCCGCCGTGATTTACGAGGCCTTTGTCAAGTGTTTGTATGAATGTTTGGCAAAGTTCTTTTATTCCTAAGGAGGCTGTAATCATGTCTTTTATCAAGATGACCGATCTTAATCTTGCCGGTAAGCGCGTCTTGATACGCGCCGATTTGAACGTGCCGCTCAAGGACGGCAAAGTGGCTTCAGATAAGCGCATACGCGCCTCGCTGCCGACGGTCGATCAGGCGCTCGGGCAAGGCGCCAAGGTCATGCTCATGTCCCATCTGGGTCGGCCGACCGAAGGTGAATACAATCCAGAGTTTTCTCTCGCGCCCGTGGCGGAATACATCGGCCAACTGTTGGGCCGGGAAGTCCGGCTAGTCAAAGATTACCTCGATGGCGTTGATTTGGCTGATGGTGAACTGGTAGTGCTTGAAAACGTCCGCTTCAATAAAGGTGAAAAGGCGGATGATGAGACACTGGCGAAACGCTATGCCGCCTTGTGCGATGTGTTCGTGATGGATGCTTTCGGCACCGCCCACCGTGCTCAGGCCTCGACCCATGGTGTCGCCAAATTTGCTCCGGTTGCCTGCGCGGGACCGCTGCTTGTAGCCGAATTGGAAGCGCTTGGAAAGGCTCTTAATGATCCAAAACGCCCGATGGTCGCCATCGTCGGCGGTTCCAAGGTGTCGACCAAACTGACAGTATTGGAGTCTCTTTCCCAGAAAGTGGATCAACTTATCGTCGGCGGAGGGATAGCGAACACTTTTATCGCCGCAGCCGGATATAACGTCGGCAAGTCTCTGTACGAACCCGAATTGATCGATACCTGCAAGCAGCTTTCGGCGGAAGCTCATGCCCGTGGAGCCGATATTCCGGTTCCTGTTGATGTGGTCTGCGCCAAAGAGTTTTCGGAAACCGCTAAAGCCGAATTGAAGGCCGTCAGTGAAGTGACTGATGACGACATGATTTTCGATGTGGGTCCCAAGACATCCGCCGAGTTCGCTACCTTGTTGAAGAAGGCGGGTACGATCGTGTGGAACGGCCCTGTAGGCGTGTTCGAGTTTGATCAATTCGGCGAAGGCACCAAGGCGCTGGCCTTGGCAATCGCTGAATCTAGCGCATTTTCGATTGCCGGTGGAGGGGATACTCTCGCGGCGGTGGACAAGTATGGCGTGGGCGATAAAATTTCTTATATTTCTACCGGCGGAGGCGCATTCCTTGAGTTCCTGGAAGGGAAAACACTACCGGCGGTAGCTATCTTGGAAGAGCGTGCCAAATCTTGAAGGAGTATGATTTGATTTCAAGTTTCATGTCTCGTCGGCTTCTGGCTGCGGTTAAGCGGCGATTGCTTACCCAAGCTGGAGACGAAAAACAATGAGGCGAACAAAAATCGTGGCGACCTTGGGCCCCGCCACTGACCGTCCTGGCGTGATCGAAGCCATCGTGCGGGCAGGTGTCGATGTCGTTCGCCTAAATTTCTCCCATGGCAGTGCGGATGATCATCGCCGTCGCGCCGAACAGATTCGATCTGAGGCTGCGCGCCAGGGACGCACGATCGGTGTGCTCGGGGATTTGCAAGGCCCAAAGATACGAATCGAGCGATTCGTTGAGAACAAGGTTTTGCTGGAAGAAGGTGCCGACTTCACTCTCGACGCGGAACTCGAACGCGATGCCGGCGATGCTACTCACGTTGGCCTGACATACAAGTCGTTGCCGCAAGATGTCGTCGTCGGCGATACCTTGCTGTTGGACGATGGCCGTATCGTCTTGGAAGTGCAAAGTATCGAAGGGCCGCGGATCCATGCTCGGGTCGTTGTGGGCGGGGAATTGTCCAACAACAAAGGGATCAACCGGCTGGGCGGTGGATTGTCCGCCGAAGCTCTGACCGACAAGGATCGCGCCGATATCCAAACCGCCGCGCAGATCGAGGTCGATTATCTCGCGGTGTCCTTTCCCCGTTGTGCGCAAGATATGCACCAGGCAAGGCAATTGCTCAAAGAGGCGGGATGGGATGCTGCTTTGGTGGCTAAAATCGAACGCGCAGAAGCAATCAAGCCCGGCGTGATCGATGAAATTATCCTGGCATCGGAAGTCATCATGATCGCGCGGGGAGATCTTGGAGTCGAAATCGGCGATGCCGAGCTGCCGGGAGTGCAGAAGGATCTCATCCACAAAGCAAGAAGCATGAATCGGGTGGCGATTACCGCGACCCAGATGATGGAGTCCATGATTACCAGTCCGATACCGACCCGCGCGGAAGTACTGGATGTGGCTAACGCGGTGCTCGATGGTACGGATGCGGTCATGCTTTCGGCGGAGACGGCCGCAGGAAAATATCCATCCAAGGCGGTGGCGGCCATGGGCCGTATCTGCGAGGCGGCTGAAAAACGGAGAGACGCTCGCGAATCTGAGCATCGCATCGATAGCCGCTTCGAATTTGTGGACGAAGCCATCGCCATGGCCGCCATGTATACCGCCAACCATCTGGATGTGCGGGCGATTGCAGCGATGACGGAATCGGGATCGACCGCCCTGTGGATGTCGCGTATCAGCTCAGGGATTCCTATTTATGCCTTGACGCGCCAGGAACGAACAGCTAGAAAAGTGGCTCTCTACAGAGGGGTCTATCCTATGATTTTCGAGACCATTCAGCCCAGTCACGCCGAAGCTAACCGTAAGGCCATGGCATTGCTACAAGAAAAAGATGCGCTAGATGAAGGTGACCTTGTCATTTTTACTAAAGGCGACATGATGGGAATGCATGGAGGCACCAATGCCATGAAAATATTGCGCGTGGGAGATCCGCTCCCAGCCGATGGCGCATGACCCTCTAAGTTTTCAGGGACTCTCGGATTATATTGGGGGTGCGTTTATGGAGATGAAAAAAGCTTGAGTTCTCGTGCGATTTACGCTGGTGAACAGTCTTACGTTTCACTCTGTAATCTGGAGTAACGCATCATTCATAATGAGTAAAGCTAGTTTCTTTTTCAGGTAAATTCACATCAACAGGAGATCAGAATGGCTCTTATATCTTTGCGTCAACTTTTGGATCATGCGGCTGAGCATGGTTATGGCATGCCGGCGTTCAATGCCAATAACATGGAACAGGTACACGCCATCATGCAGGCAGCGGCAGCGGTTGACAGCCCTGTTATCATTCAGGCGTCTGCCGGTGCCCGTAAATATGCTGGCGAGCCCTTTTTTCGTCATCTGATCCTGGCGGCGGTCGAACAATATCCCGATATTCCGATCGTGCTGCATCAGGACCACGGCGCCGAACCGGCGGTGTGCATCCGTTCCATCCGTTCCGGCTTCACCTCGGTAATGATGGACGGATCGCTCATGCCGGACATGAAAACGCCATCGACTTACGAATACAATGTGGACGTGACCGCCAAGGTTGTCGAAATCGCTCATGCTGTAGGCGTGTCCGTGGAAGGCGAGCTGGGTTGCTTGGGCTCGCTGGAGACGGGTATGGCGGGCGAAGAGGACGGAAGCGGCGCCGAAGGTGTGCTCGACCACAGCCAGCTGTTGACCGATCCAGAGGAAGCGGCTGATTTTGTCAAGAAGACAGGCGTGGATGCGCTCGCCATCGCTATTGGCACCAGTCATGGAGCCTACAAATTCACCCGCCCGCCGACCGGTGACATTCTGGCCATCGAGCGGGTCAAGGAAATCCATGCGCGCATCCCGAATACGCACCTGGTGATGCATGGTTCTTCCTCGGTGCCGCAGGAATGGCTGCAGATCATCAACAACTACGGCGGCGACATGGGCCAGACTTACGGCGTCCCGGTCGAAGAGATCGCCGAAGGGATCAAGCACGGTGTGCGCAAGGTTAATATAGACACCGACCTGCGCATGGCGAGCACTGGCGCGGTGCGCAAATTCCTGGCGGAAAACCCCAAGGATTTCGATCCGCGCAAATGGCTGAAAGCTTCGACTCAGGCTATGCAGGACATCTGTCAGGCGCGTTTCGAGGCCTTTGGTTCGGCCGGACAAGCATCGAAGATCAAGCCTGTGTCTCTGGATGTCATGACGGAACGCTATGCCAAGGGTGAGCTGACGCCAAAGGTGAATTGAACGGTTGATTGATCACAATGGCTCAAAGAAGAAAGGCGGTTTTGACCGCCTTTCTTTATTACTCAGTTTTAGAGTAAAAAAATAGCCCCGTATGAACGGGGCTATTTTGTGCATGGTTAAACCTTGGGACTGATTTACATCATGCCCATGCCGCCCATGCCTCCCATGTCGCCGCCGGCTGGTACGGCGGGTTCTTCCTTCTTCGGAAGTTCCGCCACCATTGCTTCGGTAGTGATGACGAGGCCAGCGACGGACGCGGCATTTTGCAGCGCACTACGGGTCACCTTGGTGGGATCGAGAATACCCATCTCGACCATATCACCGTATTCTCCGGTGGCCGCGTTGTACCCAAAGTCACCTTCGCCTTCGCGAACCTTGTTGAGAACAACCGAAGGTTCTTCTCCGGCGTTGGACACGATTTGACGCAACGGTTCTTCCATCGCGCGGCGGGCGATCGTGATGCCGGCGTCCTGATCTTCATTGTCTCCCTTGATTTCGCTAACAGCGGCCAGTGCGCGAATCAGCGCAACCCCACCGCCAGGCACAACGCCTTCCTCGACGGCCGCGCGGGTGGCATGCAGGGCATCTTCGACGCGCGCCTTTTTCTCTTTCATCTCGACCTCAGTTGCGGCACCCACCTTGATCACGGCAACGCCGCCGGCCAGTTTCGCGACCCGTTCCTGCAGTTTTTCGCGGTCGTAATCGGAAGTGGCTTCCTCGATTTGTTTGCGAATCTGCTCGACCCGGGCCTTGATATCGGCTTGAGAACCTGCGCCATCAATAATGGTAGTGTTCTCTTTGGTGATCTGTACTTTCTTGGCGCGGCCAAGATCGTCCAGAGTGGCTTTCTCCAGAGACAGCCCCACTTCTTCGGAAATTACCTGTCCGCCGGTGAGTACGGCGATATCCTGCAACATCGCCTTGCGGCGATCTCCGAAGCCCGGCGCCTTGACGGCAGCCACCTTGACAATGCCGCGAATGGTGTTCACGACCAGTGTGGCCAGCGCTTCGCCCTCGACATCTTCTGCGATGATCAGCAGAGGCTTGCCCGCCTTGGCTACCCCTTCGAGTACCGGCAAGAGATCACGGATATTGGAGATCTTCTTGTCGTGCAACAGAATATAGGGATCGTCCAGTTCAACCGACATGCTCTGCTGGTTATTGACAAAGTACGGGGAAAGGTAACCACGATCGAACTGCATGCCTTCGACCACGTCCAGTTCGTTTTCCAGTCCAGAGCCGTCTTCCACGGTGATGACACCTTCCTTGCCGACCTTGTCCATCGCGTCGGCGATGATCTGGCCAATCGACTCATCCGAGTTGGCGGAAATGGTGCCTACCTGGGCGATGGCCTTACTGTCAGTGCAAGGCTTGGAGATTTTGCGCAACTCTTCAACCGCCGCATGCACTGCCTTGTCGATGCCTCGCTTCAGATCCATCGGGTTCATACCGGCAGTAACCGATTTCATGCCTTCGCGCACGATGGCTTGAGCCAGTACGGTCGCCGTAGTGGTGCCGTCGCCAGCCACATCGGAAGTCTGTGATGAAACCTCCTTGACCATCTGGGCGCCCATGTTCTCGAACTTGTCTTCGAGTTCGATTTCCTTGGCTACGGAAACACCGTCCTTGGTGACCGTTGGTGCACCGAAAGAGCGATCCAAGACGACGTTGCGACCTTTCGGCCCCAATGTGACCTTGACCGCATTGGCCAGCACATTGACGCCACGCACCAAGCGGTGGCGTGCATCTTCGGAAAATTTAACTTCTTTTGCACTCATTTTTCTTACCTCATCATTGGTTCAATTGTTTGCCTGGAGTAACGATCAGCCTTCGATCACTGCGACGATGTCGTCTTCGCGCATGACCAATACCTCTTCGCCATCGATCTTGATTTCGGTGCCGGCATACTTCCCGAACAGCACCTTGTCTCCGACTTTGACATCCAGAGGGCGGACATCGCCGTTCTCGAGGATTTTTCCATTGCCCACGGCCAGCACTTCTCCGCGGATCGGTTTCTCTGCAGCGGTATCAGGAATGACGATGCCACCTGGGGTGGTGCGTTCTTCTTCCATGCGCTTGATGACCACGCGATCATGTAGTGGACGAATATTCATGTTTGAACTCCTCAATATATTAAGTTTCGGATGGTCGTGACTCCCGGGTTTTTAGCACTCCCGGGTTGCGAGTGCTAATCTTAGGGACAACAAACCCAAAATCAAGGCCTCAAGCAAAAAATTTTTTGATAAGAGCTTGTCGGGTCCGAATGAAATGTGCGGGCGAGGGTTTCATTGAAAGGAGCTGTTTGCTGTGCGGCATCGTAGCACAATGCATCTTTTTCCGTTCTTCAACGTCTTCAAGACTGTAACCTGAGTGTATCGATCCTTTTGGCCCAGCGGGGTAAAATAAAGTTTCGAGGTTTCAACAATGATTTACTCATGGAGAAGTTGGGCCATGCCTGTGGTCGCCAAGATGATTTTCCGTAGTCTTGTTCTTTTCCCAAGACGAGTGCTGATGGGTCTGGCGATGGCTTTGCCGATCACTGCCATGGCGGCTGCACCACACCAGCCATGGCCATTGCAGCGGGTGTTGCAAACAGTCGCCGAAAATGCCCCGGCAATTCTTGCCGCTCGAGCCGGCATCATCGAAGCGAAGGCGCATGTCGGCCAGGCGCGTTCCCACTGGTTCGGCAGCGTCGATCTTTATGCAATCGACACCCATTACAACGTACCCATGTTGATCGAGCCGATCACTTCCTTCCCGCCGCCGAAAACATTTGGCAAAAAGTTTGCCCGCAATCAGCTCGCCTACGGCATCGAAGCCAAGCTGCCGTTGGATTTCAGTCTGCGCATCGCCGCCGAAGTCGATGCCGCCCGCGCGGCTGAGCGCGCCACTCGCTGGAATGCCCGCAATGTCGAGCTGCAGACGCTGCTGACTGCATCGGCGGTGTATCGCAACCTTCAGGCTCTGGATGGAAAGCGTGTCGCGCTGGAAGAGGAGCTCAAGGCATTGCGTCAGGCCGAGGCGACGGCGCGCGGCTCACTGCAGGCCGGTTTGTCCACCCGCCTCAAATTGCTGCGGGTGCAATCGGGGGTGGAAAAAGTGCGCGCGGCTATCGCTGGTGTCAATGGCAAGATTGCCTCACTCAAAGCCGATTTGGCCAGCCTGATGGGACTCGATGCCTGGGCAGGAAACGTCATGCCACTCACGACACCGCCTGCGAGCATGCCGGGCGGCGAGGGGGTCGCGCCCTTCGTCCAGGCCGCGGAGCAGGCCAATGCGGCTACCGGTTACAAGATGAGTGCGGCCAAGCGCGCGCTGCTGCCACAGTTCTTCATTGCCGCCCGCTTCAACCAGAATGGCCGGCATGATTTTCATGACGATTTCTACACGCGGGCCATTCAGTTTGGATTCAAGTGGAATCTGTGGTCGGGCTTCGGGCAGATGAGCGCGATCGACGCCGCGCAGGCCGCCCATATCCAGGCCAGCGAAAAAGCGCGTGGCGCGCGTCTCAAACTGACCTCCATACGTGCTTCGGCACGCGCTCGCTGGCACGCTGAATCTCTGGCATGGGAAGCCAATCGGGCCGAGGTGGCCGCCGCCAAAGAAGCAGCTGGCAGTGCCCGAGGGCAATTCAAGGCCGGATTGCTCACCGCCACCTCGTTGTTGCAGGCTGAGGCGGTGCTCGCCGGGGCCCGCGCCGCCGAAACAGCCACCTTGGCTCGCTGGTGGGAAGCCAACGACGCGCTGCGCTATGCCGAAGGCTTGCCTCCCATGACAGTGAGGACGCGTTGATCGATGTATGACGCCATTGGTTCACGTCTATCACTCCTGATGGAACCTCATAATGACCGTTTACGCGGAGTTACGACGAATCGCCGGAGAAAAATATGATCAAAACAATGATCCGTTTGACGCAATTGTTGAGTGCAGGGACACTGGGACTGGCCTTGTCCACGTCGATCGCCCAGGCCGCCGATGCCCTGACGCTATATGGCAACATTGATATCCGGCAGGTCAATCTTGCGTTTCGGGACATGGGCCGTATCAATGACATCCGCGTGCATGAAGGCGACCCTGTCAAGGCGGGTGAAGTGTTGGCCGAACTCGACCAGACACGTTTCCTCGACACAGTCCGCAAGGCCGAAAATGCCGTGGCGGCACAGAAAGAAATCGTGGCCAAATTGCTGGCCGGCACCCGGCCGCAAAAAATTCAGCAGGCCCGCGAGCGGGTGGCCGCGGCCAAGGCTGGCGTGCGCCTTGCAGAAATTACGCTCAAACGCATCCGCTCCGTGGAGAAAAAAGGCTATGTGCCACCGGAAAAGCTCGATGAGGCGCAGGCCAAATACAACCAGGCGGTTGCCAATCTGGCGGCCGCTGAAGCCGGCTTCAATCTGGCTCTGGAAGGGCCGCGGCCGCAGGATATCGCTGCAGCCAAGTACAAGCTGGCGTCCATGGAGGCTGAGTTGGCCCTGGCCAAACGGGTGCTGCAAGACTCCAAACTGATCGCGCCGGCCAACGGCGTGGTAGAAAACCGGGTGCTCGAACCGGGCGACATTGCCAGTCCGCAGGCACCGGCATTGATTCTGGCGCTGAACAACCCTGTCTGGGCACGCGCCTATCTGCCCGAACCGGAATTGGGCAAGGTGCGTGAAGGCATGCGCGCCTGGATCGAGAGCGATTCATTTCCAGGCAAGCGTTTCGCTGGATGGGTGGGATTCATTTCACCGACTGCACAGTTCACGCCGCAGCCAGTGCAGACTCCCAGCGTACGTACCACGCTGTCCTATCGGGTGCGCATCTATGCTTGCAATCCGGAGGGCGAATTGCGTCTGGGCATGCCGGTGACGGTGCAGATCCCCTTGAATCAGCCGCAGCCGGTTCCCGCCTCTCAACAACGCTGTGCACAATAGCCCCATGAACACCCCCGTACTGGAGCTGCAACAGGTCGGGGTCCGGGAGGGCGCTCGGCGGCGTGCCCGCTGGCCGCTGCGGAATCTCGATCTTGTAGTGGCCAAGGGTGATGTGCTGGGCGTGGCCGGCATCGGCAAGAGTCTGTTGCTCGAACTGGCTTGCGGATGGCGCGCGCCCGACGAGGGCCGGGTGCTCATCGATGGGTATGTCAGCCTCCGCCTGCCAAGCGCGGTGTCCGCCGACGTGGTCTGGCTCGGCGAGGGCCTGCCGCGTTGGCCCCGGCTCAAGGTGCTCGAAGCGCTCAGCCTACAATCCACCCTTCACGCCGGCACGCAGAACAAGGCTGAATTGTATGCGGCATTGGAAACGGTCGGCCTCGCCGGACGCGCTGCCACATCTTGCCGCTGTTTGACGGCCGATGAGATGAGGCGCCTGCAACTCGCCTTGCTGTGGATGTGTTCGCCCCGGCTCGTACTCATCGATGCCGCCGTGCTCAATGTGGACGACACGCTGACCGAGGCGGTGTGCCGGAGGATCCAAGCCTTGGCTCAAGCCGGTACGGCCTTTGTGTTGGCGGTGGTCGAGCCGCGCTGGGCAGAGGCTTGCAAACGTCTGCTGTGGCTGCCGGAAGGCCGCGGCATCGATGCGGAGCAAATGCCCTCCTTGAAGACGGTAATCGCTGCTGCCGGCAGGGATCGCGCGCTTTCGCTGGCGCACGGGATCAGTGCCCGCGTCGTCTCCGGCGAACCAGGCGCGGTGAGGCTGGTGGCCGCTGCCGATGACCGCTGGCCGGAGGATGTCGAGATTGTTACGCGGCCGCCGACGCTGGGTGATGCTTTCGTGTGGCAGGCCACTGGGCGGCTTGGCAACAAGGTCGTGCCGGAACGGTCGCAGGCTGCGAATGAATTCTTGCTGCGGCTTGCCTTGCCCGGCCTGAGAGAGATCGTGGCGGGCGTGGAGGCGCAAGACGAACTGCATCTCCGGAACGGCGAGATTGCGGCGCTGACGGGTGACGACGCGGGCGAACTGCTCGCTGCACTGGCCGAAGGGCGCCGCGTGGATGGCGTGCCGGTCGAGGTATTGGGACATAAGCGCGCTGATTTTGCTCTGCGCTCCCGGATCGGTTATCTACCGCCGCAGCCACCGGCGCAGATGGATTACCCGGCTCAAGCCTGGCTTGGGTGGCGCGCCGGCGTATTCGGGGTCTCGGTAAAACAGGCGAGCGCGCAGATTCTCGACTGGAGCCAGCGTTTCGGTCTGCAGGCGGCTTTGAGCCGTCCATGGGAAACGTTGCGCTTTGCCGAAAAGCGCCTGCTGCAGATTCTCGCCGCCTGGTTTCAGCGTCCGGCGTTGGTTTTGCTGGATCGCCCCTTTGCCGGGCTTGATCCCCGGCAGTCGGAAATACTGCGCTTCGCCTTGCTGGAATGGGCCGCTCAAGGGGCGGGGGTCGTCTATCACGCCGGGCACCGGGGCGAGACCTGGTTCGCCGATCGGGCGTATGCGCTGCAATCGCTGCCGGCCGCGGGGCGGGAGGTCCGAGCATGAAGGCGCTCGCCATGCAATGGCTGCTCACCAAGGAGCTGCGCGAGGCCTGGCGCGATCCCGGCATGTGGCTGGTCAATTTGGCGCTACCGGTCGCCCTGATGCTGCTCATGGGCTACGGGATGCAGATGTTCGCGCACCGCGTGCCACTGGCCGTCGTCGACGCCAAGCCCAGCGGGGCCACACAATCCTTTCTGTCGGCCCTTGGCAACACCGATTATTTCACCCTGCGCAACTATCCAGATTTCCCGGCGGCGCGCCGGGCCGTGCAGGATGGCCGCGCCTTCGGCGTGGTCTGGCTGCGCGGCGATTTTTCTCGCCGCCTGCAACTCGGGCAGCATCCCGAGATCGGCGTCTTCGTCAACGCTACCAATGCCAATCATGCGCGCATCGCCGAAGGCTATCTCACCCTGGCCTGGCATGCCTGGGTCGAGCAGTATCTCGGTGACCATGGCCGAAAATTCCAACCGCCCGTGGAGAGCACCACCTTGCTCTGGTACAACCCGACCCTGAGTTCGCAGCGCTATTACATTCCCGGCGCCGTGGTGCTGATCATGACTGTGGTCGGCACCCTGTCGGCGCTGCTGCTGATGGCGCGGGAATGGGAGCATGGCGGCATGAAGCTGCTGCGCGCCAGTGGCGCGAATCTGCGCCAGGTGTTCATCGCCAAGCTTATAACGGCCTTTCTCGGCACCTATGCCGGTCTGCTGGCATGCGCGGCGCTGGCTGCCTGGCTGTTCCATGCTGCGCCGCTCGGCGGCTGGCTGCCGGTGCTCGGCTTTTCGGCGCTGCTCCTGCTGGCGCTCAACGCCATGGGCCTGCTGATCTCCGCCGGCACGCGCAATCAGGAAAGCGCGTTGCAGATTTCACTGTTGGTCACCTTTCTGCCCGCCTTCATCCTGTCCGGTTTCGTGTTCGCGATCTATTCCATGCCGGCGGCGATCCGCCCCTTCACCGATCTCATCGCCGCGCGCTTCGGCATGCATGGCCTGCTGACGCTGTTCGACGCCGGGCGCATCGGCATGGTGCTGTGGTGGAACGGCGTGGGCTTGGTGCTGCTCACACTGGTGTTCGGTCTGCCTGCCATGCGTAACGCCTTGCGCAGGAGCCGCTCATGATGCGCTGGCTGGCGGTGTTGCGTCTGGAGCTGGCCCGCCTCAAGGGAATGAAGAAAACCCGCATGGTGCTGCTGGCGACGCCTTTGATTCCACTGATCGTATTCGGCTATGCGGTCAATTTCGACCTGACGCGCATTCCGTACGCAGTCTATAACGAAGATGCCGGTTATCTGTCGCGCGATCTGGTGGCGCGTTTCGCCGCCGACCCCACCTTCCATCTGGTGGCGCGCCTGCAGAACGATCGCCAGATCCGCCCGCTGCTGGATGATGGACGTGCGGCCTTCGTGTTGCACATAGACGCGAATTACACCCGCAATCTGCTCACGCACCGGCCCGCGCCGGTCGAAGTGCTGATCGACGCGCGCAACGCCACGGAATCGAGTACCATCGAGTCCTACGTCAATCACATCCTGCTCGCCTACAACGCCCAGTGGGTGGTGGCACATCATCACCCCCCCGCGCCCGCGCTGCTGGTGATCCGCAACTGGTACAACGCCAATCTCGATTCGCGCTGGTTCATCCTGCCCGGTATCATCGGGGTACTGACCTTCGTACTGACCTTGATGGTGACCGTGCCGAGCATTGCCCGCGACCGCGAGCAGGGTTTGTTCGAGAGCTACCGGACGTTGCCGCTGCGCGCCTTCGATCTGCTGGTGGGCAAGGGTCTGGCGGGCATGGCGATCGGTTTTCTGGGGGCGGCCTTCATCGCCCTGATGGCGGTGATCTGGTTCGGCGTGCCGCTGCGAGGGAGCATCGCCGCACTATTCGTCGGCCTGCTGGTGTTCCTGTTCGCCGCCAGCGGCATGGGACTGTGGGTCTCCACCCTGACGCGCACCCAGATGCAGGCCGCTTTCGGACTGTTTCTGCTGTTCGTGCCGGCGGTGCTGCTGTCCGGCTTCATCTTCCCCATCAGCAAACTGTCGGCGCCGGTGCAGGCGCTGAGCCTGCTCGATCCGGTGCGTTACTTCCTTACCATCGCCCGCGGCGTGTATCTGCAGGGTGGCGGCTTTGCCGAAACCGGCACGGCCATGGCCCATCTTTCCCTGATCGGCGTTGTCGTCTGGATCGGCGCCTGGCTCACGCTGGCCTTGCAGATGCGCCCACTCGGCCCCTACAGTGGCGCTGATTGACGCTAATTAATTCATTGATCCATTAATTAATAATATTTATAATTAATGATGGTTCATCATTCGTCATGAGGTAACGCTTCATGACTTGCCGCCATGTCAAACGCCTCCACAGCAAATCCCGATATCGATCTTGAAGAACGCGATAAGCGGCGTTGGATGCTCGCTTCGACCGGCTTCAACAGTGCGCTCGGCCTGGCCAAGTTCGCCTGGGCCTGGTGGAGCGGCAGCCTGATCGTGATGGCCGACGCCGTGCACAGCCTGTCCGACGTCATCGGCGCCTTGCTGGTGTATGCCGCCGTCCGCTTTTCCACCCACCGTTCGGCCCGCTTTCCTCTTGGGCTGCACAAACTCGAGGACATGGCCGCAGTGCTCAGTGGCCTGGCCGTGCTCGCGGCGGCTTATGAGATCCTGCGCAGTGCATTCGGTACCGGCCATGCGCCAGCGGCCATGCCATTTTTGACCAGTGGCTTCATTGCCGTCCTCCTGCTGCTGCAAATCGGGTTCTATCTGGCCGAAAAAAAGGCGGCGGATCGCCTGGGCTCACCCGGCCTGCGCAGTGATGCGGTCAACTGGCTGGGCGATATCGGCGCGGGCGTGGTGGTCATCGTCGGCGTCATCGCGCACGGCCTGGGGATCCCGTATGCACAGCAAGTGGCGGTCGGCATCATCGTGCTGCTGATTCTGCATGGCGCCTGGGAGGTGCTTCGCGACGGCCTGCTGTCCCTGCTCGACGCGGCGGCTCTGGGTGATGAACGCGAGCAGGTCATGCAGCTATTCGAGCATCATCCCGGCATACAGACCGTGCGCGACGTGATTCTGCGCCGCGCCGGCAGCGCGCTGTTTCTGGCCGCCACGGTCGAGGTCTTGCCGACCGGCCTGAAAGCCGCCCATGAGGTGATCGACCAGCTCGAAACGGCGCTCAGAGCGAAGCTTCCGCGGCTGGAAACCATCGCCATTCATTTCGAGCCGGCCACTCAAATGCGCCACCGCCGGGTGAGCCTGTACGAAGAAGATAGACGCACCCTGGCCAGGCGTTTTGGACAAGCTGCCTGGCTTATGCTCGAGGAAAAAACCGCCGATGGCAGCACACCACAGCAGGTATGGATCGCCAATCCATACCGGGAAGCCGCGCGCGGCAAGGGCATCAAACTGGCCGCCTGGCTGATCCGCTTGAATGCCGAACGGGTACGCTTCGCGGCTGATACGCCGCTCGACCCAGCCCTGGCCGAATTGCTGGAAAGCGCCGGGATTGCCCTGGATGTTGAAGTGAATACAGAAGATCAGCATACAGGATTGTCGAAAGGCGGCTAAACTTCTAGCTTTGATCAATAACAGGACGACAAACATGCGTGACACGCCCATGGTGCCTTGCGCCCTGCAAGCCTGGCAGGCCAGCGAGCAGGAATTGCGAGGATATTTGCGCAAGCGCTTGCAAGCCGATCGTGATGAAGACTACAGCGAGGATCTGCTCCACGAGGTGTTCTTGCGCCTGATGCGCCAGGGCGGCAAGTTCTGCGAGGTGGACAATGCCCGCAGTTGGCTGTTCCATGTCGCCCGCAACCTGTTGATCGACCATCAGCGTCGTCGACATCCCACGGTCGAACTACCGGATGAACTGGCCTGGGATCCTCCGGATGACCTGGCCCCCGTGGATAGCCTGGTGGCCTGTCTGCCGCGAGCGCTGGATTGCCTGTCACCCGAGGACCGGGACGCGCTCATCCACTGCGATCTTGGCGGCCTCACCCAGGCTGAATACGCTGCAATGCATGGCTTGAGCTTGTCCGGCGCGAAATCCCGGGTGCAGCGTGCCCGTAGTAGATTGCGCAGAGTATTGGTCGAAACCTGCGGTGTGCGCTTCGACGCGGATAGCGGGCAGGTGTGTTGCTACGTGCCGCCGGGTGGTGAATGACAAGTTTTGACGCAGCGTGTAGACGAAAGCGGGCCGAATCAGGAGGCGTCCGTGAGCAAGCGGGATTTGCGTTCGGTATTATTGCCTTTTTCCGTTTCCAGCGCCGGCCAGTGAAGCAGCTCCAGTTGGCCGTTCAGATGCTCCACCAGCGCAGTGCGACTTTCCACCCAGTCGCCGTCATTACAGTATAGGAAATCACCGCATCGACGTATTTCCGCATGGTGACTGTGCCCACAAACGATCCCGTGGGCACGGGCCTGCGCACAGGTTTGTGCGATGCGATTCTCGAAGCCGCTGAGAAAATGCACAACTTTTTTGGCCCGATGTTTCGCCTTCGCGGAAAAAGTCTTGGCATGCAAATTTTTTTTGTCCGGTGAGGTGCCGGCGGGCTTTCTGTTCAGGGCTCGCAGGCCGTCGTAGAGGATGTCTCCAATGTGCGCCAGCCAAGGGAGCTTATGGATGATTCCATCGAACTCATCACCGTGCATGATCAACAGTCGGCGTCCGTCCGCAGTGACGTGTAAGGCGCGTTGTTCCACCCTGATCTGACCGAAATTCTGCCCGGAATAACAGCGCATGGCGTGATCATGGTTGCCTGGAATATATGTGATCTGAACGCCATCGGCCGCCCGCGCCAACAGATGGCGGACGACTTCCATATGGCTTCGCGGCCAATGGGGCCGCCGGCGCAATGCCCAGAGGTCGATGATGTCGCCGACAAGAAATATTCGTTCGGCTTCGACTTGGCGCAGAAAACGAAGAAGCTCATCTGCTTGTGCGCCACTGCTCCCCAGATGGATATCGGAAATCCAGAGAGTTTTGTATTTCAAGGGTTTTGAGTCGGCTTCTGATTGCATGATCGACCCCCTCTATGGGGTTGGATGAAGGCAAAAGTGGGGAGGACGGAAAGGGGTGCTCTTTTAATCAGGAACATCATCAGGCGGTTGGAATTCTTCGCAAGAATACTATTCGGGCTACGAAATCTGCTTCGAAATAGTCATTTACGCGAAATGAGCTGCGGCGTTTGCTCCCGGATTTTTCATCCCGATTATTAAGAATAGTCCTGCCAAACTTTGTAGTTCAAGTTCCTGGCTCCGATATCGTAAAGTTGAAGCCTAAAGTCCAGCCTTCCATAACCTAGCATGGACGTCAAGCTTATTGGCTTTCCATTTGTTCATGATGTCGCGGATTCAACTTTCAAGTGCAACTCTGACTGATGGTTGAGGGCAAGCGGCGGTAGCATCGTAGCTTCTCCAACCGCCAAGCAAGAGGAGTACGATGAGGCACTATACGCAGCTTACCCAGGAGGAACGATACCAGATTCACGCGCTTATGAAAGCCGACCACAGCCTTTCCGAGATTGCTCGAATCCTGGGACGATCGAAGTCCACGATCGGTCGTGAGCTTCGGCGCAACAAAGGGTTGCGTGGTTATCATCCGAAGCAGGCGCACCGATTGGCTCTGGAGCGACGCCAGGCGAAGTACGCGCCACGCATCCCGGAGGAGACCTGGCAATGGGTCGAGCGCCTTCTGCGCGAGGACTGGCGCCCTGAGCAGATCAGCCGCTGGCTGGCGCGGGAGAAGCGGCGCCGTGTCAGTCACGAGCGGATCTACCGGCACATTCTTCAGGACAAGCGTGCCGGGGCGACCTGCACTCGCCTCTGCGTTGCCAAAAGCCTCGCAGGAAGCGCTACGGGGCTTATGACCGTCGAGGCAGGATCCCGAATCAGAAATCGATCGAGGAGCGCCCGGCCATCGTGGAGCGCCGCAGCCGCATCGGAGACTGGGAACTGGATACGATCATCGGCAAGGGCCACTCGGGCGTGCTGGTCTCGGTGGTGGAGAGGAAATCCAGACTGACCCTGCTGGCGAAGGTGCCCAACTAGACGGCCCGGTCCGTGCGTCAGGCGATCCTTGATCTGCTGGGCCCTGTGGAGGATCGTGTCCATACACTGACCGCTGACAATGGAAAGGAATTCGCGCATCACGAAGCCATTGCGCAGGCGCTTTCTGCCGGGTTCTGCTTCGCCCACCCCTATGCCTCCTGGGAACGGGGGCTGAATGAGAACACCAATGGTTTGGTACGGCTGTACTTCCCCAAGGACAGGGACTTTTCCACCATCACCGATGAAGAAGTGCAAATGGTTATGAACAGGCTCAACAACCGACCCAGGAAATGCCTTTGCATGAAAACACCGAATCAGGTATTTTTTGGCATAAAACCACCCGTTGCACTAGCAAGTTGAATCCGCGATCGGTTAAACGAGACTCGCCTCCGTATTATGAAAAATCTGGGATAGATACACCATAGCCATGGGTGTGTGACTACCGTAACATACCGCGCCATACAGTTTCTGGATTCCTAGTCGATGAGCCGCTTTCTACTGACCGGCGTGGCCACGCTGGATATTATTAACACAGTCGAAACCTATCCGCCGGAGGATGCGGAAGTTCGCGCCAGCGCCAGCCGCATCGCCAGCGGCGGCAATGCGGCCAATACCGCTTTGGTGCTCGCTAGTCTCGATCATGAAGCGCATCTGTGCGCCGTATTGGCGGATGACCTGTTCGCCGCAAAATTGAGAGAACGCCTCGAACAAAGAGGCGTCGACGTGCGCCATTGCCCGCAAAAGACGGGGGCGACGCCCGTTTCTTACATCACATCAAGCGCCGCCACAGGCAGCCGCACCATTGTCCATTATCGTGATCTGCCGGAATTGGAGCTGAGCGATTTCAACCATATTCCACTTGATGAATATGATTGGCTCCATTTTGAAGGCCGGCATGTTCCGGTATTCGCGCAAATGATCCGCTATGCTCGCAGCTGTTTGCGGGATCAGCCCATTTCGGTGGAAATCGAGAAGCCGCGACGCGGCATGGAGCGCCTGTTTCCCTATGCCGACGTATTGATTTTTTCCCGCGCCTTTGCCTTGGCCTATCAATATAATACAGCGGCCGAACTGCTTGCCGCACTGCGCTCCATGGCGCCCGAGGCCACTCTCGTCTGTACCTGGGGTGAGGAAGGGGCCTGGGCTCTGGCTCCGGGCTATCGCCGTCTTAACGATTGTATTCATGTGCCGGCCTGCGATTTCGGGCCCGTGCGTGATACCGTCGGTGCGGGAGACACGTTCAATGCCGGTCTGATCAGGGCGCTCGCCGGTGGCTTATCACTGGAAAGTGCGCTTTCCCATGCCAATCGCCTGGCCGGAATCAAGGTCAGCCGTATCGGCCTTGTTTGATGGCGTAGGCTTGCATCGGCGGATGTGTCCGCCTATCGTTCAGCCGCCATACACAGTCTTGGTCGAGGTGCCGTTCTGAGCCACAAGCTGTTTCGTTCTACCGCCATTTTCAGCGCGATGACACTTATCTCGCGCGTGTTCGGTTATGCGCGCGACATGGTGATTGCTATCCACTTTGGGGCCGACGGCGCCACCGACGCTTTTTTCGTCGCTTTTCGCATTCCCAATTTTCTCCGCCGTCTGTTTGCCGAAGGCGCCTTCTCACAGGCCTTCATACCGGTGTTCACCGAACACAAGGAACAACGGGACTTGGCCGCCTTGAGGGAATTGCTGGCCCGCACCAGCGGCACTTTGTTCGGCATCCTCGCCCTGGTGACGGTCGCGGGTGTGCTCGGCGCGCCGCTGCTGATCCTTGTTTTTGCGCCGGGTTTTGCCGACGATCCGCAACGCTTTGCTCTTGCAACGGACATGCTGCGGATTACTTTTCCGTACCTGTTGTTCATCTCGCTTACGGCTCTGGCCGGGGGGGTGTTGAACAGTTTCGGACGTTTTGCTGTGCCGGCCTTCACACCGGTATTTTTGAATCTGTCTTTGATCGGCGTGACTCTGTGGCTGGCCCCGCATCTACCCGAGCCAGTCATTGCGCTGGCCATTGGTGTACTTATCGCCGGTGTGCTGCAGCTGGCATTTCAGTTGCCTTTCCTGTACCGGCTGAGATTGTTGCCATGGCCGCGGTGGGGGCATGCGCATGAAGGAGTGCGGCGGATCATGAAACTCATGGTGCCCGCGCTGTTCGGTTCTTCGGTGGTTCAGATCAACTTTCTGTTCGATACCCTCGTCGCCTCATTTCTGGCCGCCGGCAGCATTTCCTGGCTGTATTTTTCCGAGCGTTTCATGGAAATGCCGCTGGCGCTGTTTGGCATCGCCCTGGGGACCGTCATACTGCCCAAGCTGTCTCAACATCATGCCCGTGAAGCCCAGGCGGACTTCGCCGCGACCCTTGACTGGGCGATGCGGGCCGCTACTCTGGTTGCGGTGCCTGCGGCGCTCGGTCTGGCCTTGCTGGCCGGACCCATTCTCACGGCGCTGATCGAATACCGGGCATTCAATGCCTTCGATGTGCACATGACGGCCTTGAGCTTGATCGGATTTTCCGCCGGTCTGCCCGCTTACATGGTACTCAAGATTCTGGCTCCCGGTTTCTATGCGCGCCAGGATACGAGTACGCCAGTTCGGGTGGGTGTCATCGCGCTACTGGTCAACATGGCTTTGACTATCGCTATTGTCACGCCCTGGCAATTGCTCGGCATTCCCGGACCTCATACTGGCCTGGCACTTTCGACTTCGCTGGCTGCCTATCTCAATGCCTGGCTGTTATACAGGCGCCTGCGGCTGGATGGCGTTTATCCTGATCCGCAGTGGGGTGGCGTGTTGTGGCGTGCTCTGATGGCCGGTGCAGGCATGAGCGCTCTGCTTTTGTGGCTGTCTCCGCCCCTTCAGCAGTGGGCCGCCTGGGGACTGTCCGCACGCCTGTTGCATCTTGCCGAACTGATCGTTATCGGAGGGGGGGCGTACGCTTTGATACTGATCGCGCTGGGTGTCAGGGCGCGTGATTTTATTCGCGCCTAAAACTAGTGTCCTAACTCATTGATTAGATGGAAGACGGCATAGGGCTGAGTGGTAAGAGTCCTGGGTGCGAGTTTGCCAGAGCGCAGGCATGTCATGTCAGGGAACGGGTCGTGGTTTATCGACGATTGACGCTGTTGGTCTGTTGCGCGGAGCCAGGACCACGTCATCTAACCGTGGCGGAGCGGGTGTCTGCCCGGCAAAACGCCGTGAATACATCCCTGTAGGCTCGACGGCGGCCTCCTTGCCGCCAACGTTTTCCGAGCAGACGCCCGCTCCATTTTTCAACGGCTTACGAATTTAGATGACAGGGCCCTGTGCGCGGAGCGTTTTACCTGGAAATCAATCAAAAAATGCCGTAGTATCGGCAATCTTTCCCTCGGGCGTTTTCGCGGCGCCTATCTCATGTAGTCAACCTGTCATGTCAAATACACCTTTGTTTTCCGACCTAGGGCTCGCAGAGCCTATTATGCGGGCCGTTGCCGAAATCGGCTACGAGGCGCCTTCGCCGATCCAGGCGCAGAGTATTCCGCCTTTGTTGGCTGGCCGTGATGTGCTCGGCATGGCGCAGACCGGCACCGGCAAGACGGGCGCCTTCGCTCTGCCTTTGCTCAGCCGCATCGAGGCGGCGGATCGCCGCCCTCAGATCCTGGTGCTGGCGCCGACTCGGGAACTCGCTATTCAAGTGGCTGAAGCCATGCAGACCTATGCGCGCCATCTTCCCGGATTTCATGTGCTGCCGATCTATGGGGGGCAGTCGATGGAGCCTCAGTTGAGAGCGCTACGTCGCGGAGTGCAGGTGGTGGTCGGCACGCCGGGGCGGATCCAGGATCACTTGCGCCGCAAGACTCTCAATCTGGACGCTTTGAAAGCGGTAGTACTCGATGAGGCCGATGAAATGCTGCGCATGGGATTTATCGATGATGTAGAGCAGATCCTCGGCCGCACGCCGGTAGGAAGGCAGGTTGCTCTTTTCTCGGCCACTATGCCCGATGCGATCCGGCGCATCGCTCGCAGTTATCTCAACGATCCGCTTGAAATCCGCATCAAGGCCAAAACTGCCACGGTCGCTGCTATCACGCAGCGTTATTGGATGGTCGATGGCTTGCACAAACTCGATGCTTTGACCCGTATTCTCGAGGTCGAGGATGCTGATGCCTGGATCGTGTTTGTGCGCACAAAGACGGCGACTGCGGATCTGGCTGAAAAACTCGAGGCCAGAGGCTATGCGGCCGCCGCACTGAATGGCGACATGAATCAGAATATGCGCGAGCAAACCGTGGAGAAGCTCAGGCGTGGCGCGCTGGACATCATCGTTGCCACCGATGTTGCGGCCCGCGGCCTAGATGTCTCGCGCATCAGCCATGTGATCAATTACGACATCCCCTATGATACCGAGGCCTATGTGCATCGCATCGGCCGTACCGGCCGCGCCGGCCGGCGCGGAGATGCTATTTTATTCGTTGCGCCGCGCGAGCGCCGCATGCTGAAGGCTATCGAGCGGGCCACAGGTCAGCAGATAGAGCGAATGCGTCTCCCAAGTCCGGCCGATATCACCGACCGCCGGACTGAACGATTCAAGCAGCGGATCACTGAAACTCTCGCCTCCAAAGACTTGAGTTTTTTCCGCGGGCTCGTAGAGGATTTCGCTGCCCAAAGTGACCATGACCCTGTCGATGTCGCCGCCGCGCTGGCCTTTTTGCTACAGGAAACGCAGCCGCTGATCCTGTCCATGCCGGAGCCCGGTGTCTCGGATCGGAAAGATTCCCGCGTCGATGCACAAAAGATGGAGGCGAAAGGCCGTAAGCGTAAAGGACGCGCGGATTCGAATGGAAAAGATGCCGACATGGAGAGGATTCGTTATCGCCTCGAAGTGGGGCGTGCTCATGGCGTGAAAGCGGACAACATTGTCGGTGCCATCGCCAATGAGGCGGGCATAGAGAGCCGTTACATCGGCGCGATCGACATTCATGAAGAATACAGCACTGTCGATTTGCCGGATGGGATGCCAAAGGATGTTTTTCGCCACCTGCAAAAAGTCTGGGTTTGCGGGCGACAATTACGCATGACGAAGGAGGCGCCGGAGGAAGGGCGGAAAACCCTTACTCGCAATGCCAAACCTGCACGCAAGAGCAAGGAGAAACGCAATGTGAGCAAGGCGCGTAAATGAAGAAATATATCCCACTTGATGCTGGATGGGTCTTCCTGGCGGCCTGACCGGCCTCAAAAGAGTTTCACCCTCATCAAAAAATATAGCCGGCAGTCTCTATCGCCGCGCTAGATTTCCTATAGCCGACAGGCGTCCAAAGGGCAAGGATGAGCCGAATCACCGCGTTCCAGCTGTAAGGTGACATGAGTGATGCCAAAACGGCTCTTGAGTTCTTCAGCCAAATTCGTGAGTAGCGCATCATCGATTACTCCATCCGGTTTGACCAGATGGGCGGTGAGTGCTGTTTGCGTGGTGCTGGTGGCCCAGATGTGCAGATCGTGAACTTCCTCTATGCCGGGCGCGTTTCGCAACAATTCCAGCACCGCGGCGGTGTCGATGTCGGGCGGCACCGCATCGAGAATCAGGTTGAACGAGTCGCGCAGCAATCCCCAGGTGCTGTAGACGATCACGCCCACGATGAGCAGCCCGATCAGGGGATCGAGCCGATCCCAGCCCGTGAACAGGACGATGACGCCGGAGACGACCACGCCCAGGGAAACGCCGGCGTCGGCGGCCATGTGCAGAAAGGCGCCGCGGATGTTGAGGTCGTGCTGGCCGCGCATGAAAAGCAGCGCGGTGGCGGTGTTGACCGCGATCCCGATCGCCGCCACCCAGATGACCGTCGTTTCGTTTACGGGGGCGGGATGCAGCAGGCGGCCGACGGCTTCCCAGGCGATGCCGCCGCTGACGCCGATCAGCAGCAGCGCGTTGATCAGCGAGGCCAGCTGGGTACTGCGTCTGAGGCCATAGGTGCGCCGCGCGGTGGGGTGGACTTCGGTCAGGCGCATGGCGCCCCAGGCAAGTAGCAGCGCGAACACGTCGCTTAAGTTGTGGCCGGCGTCGGCCAGCAGGGCGAGTGAGCCGGCCCAGAACCCGAACAGCGCCTCAACGGCCACGAAGGCGGTGTTGAGCGCGACGCCGATGGCAAAAGCGCGTGAGAAGCTGTCCGGCGGCGGATGGACGTGACCATGGCCGTGCTCGTGATGGGCGGCGTGCATGGGGCTCAGACCTGGTCCAGGGCGATGCGCGCGGCCACTGTAGCCAGCTCGCTCAGGGTCGGGTTGGCCGGCGCGCTGTGCGCGAGGTGTTCCAGGCCGGCGCCGGCGGCGATGGCGGCGGCGACCGGGGCCAGGGCGTCGGCGGCGTGCGCACCCACCACCCAGGCGCCCCGCACGCGGCCTTGCGTGTCCCAGGCGAGGGTGAATTCGCCGGCCGGTTCCAGCAGATGCGCCTTCAGGGTGAGGTCCAGGGGGACCGCCAAGCTGCGGATGCCTTCGCCCGTCACGCGGCCGACCTGCGCCACTTCGGGCTGCGAGTAGACCGCATGCACGATGAGTTCTGGGTTCACAGGCGCGGTGGGCAGGCCCAGGGCGTGGCGCGCGGCGATGCGGGCCTGCAGCAGGGCGCGGTTGGCCAGAAACGGCTCGCCGGCGGCGTCGCCCACCACATACAGGCCCGGCATGGCCTGGCCGTAGCCGTCGAGCCGCGGTGGCGTATCCAGACCCAGCGATTCCAGGCCCTGGGCGCTCAGGTCGGGGTGGCGGCCAGTGGCGACGAACACCAGATCGGCTTCGTGGCGGCCGCCGTTTTCGTCGATCACGGTCGCGCCGTCATCGCGCCGCTCTATGTCGCAGGTATACACGCTATCGACCAGATGCACGCCGCGCGCGGACAGCGCCTGCCGCAGGCCGTCGGCGGCGGGGCGCGCGAATTCGGGCAGCACGCCGCTGCGCCCAGGCAGCCAGGTGACGGCGCAGCCCAGTGCATTGAACAGGTAGGCGGTTTCGGAACCGGTGGCGCCGCCGCCGATGACCACGACGCGCGCCGGCAGCCAGTCCAGCCGGGCGAGCAGGCGCGGCGCGATGACGCGCTTGCCGTCGGGCTTGAGCTCGGGCCTGAAGCTCGGCTCCGAGCCGCTGGCGAGGATGACCGCGTTGGCGTCGAGGGTCTTGGCCTGCCCCTCGACCTCGATCACGCCGGGTCCGGCCAGCCGCCCCCGCGCCTGTATGCAGGTGACGCCGGCCTGGTCCAACAGGCGGGACTGCACGGCGATCCACGCGCGGGCCACGCCCTGCAGACGGGCCAGGATCGCGGCCGGCTCGATGCCGCGCCGCGCCTTGCTCAGCCACACCTTGCTGGGCAGCAGGCTGCCATGGGCGGCGCGTCCGCCGAGCGGGCCTTCGTGCACCACAGTGACGCGGGCGCCGGCGCGGGCGGCGGTCAGGGCGGCTTCGATGCCGGCGGGGCCGGCGCCCAGTACGATCAAGCGTTTTTCCATGTCGGGGTTCTCCTAGGTTGGGAACGGTTTACGAGACGCTCAGGCGGCGTGTTCGGCGCCGGGGTTTTCCAGGCTGAGCGTTTCGCTGTCGTCATCATAGGCAAAAATCTCGGCGTAGCGGCCCCAGTTGATGACCGCGTCCAGCACGCGCTCGGCTTCGCTTTCGCTCAGATGGTCTTCGAGCTCGCTCAAGAAACGGTCGAGCGGCGCGCGGTGATTGGGGCGTTCGTCTAGCACATGGCGGATGTGCGCGGCCAGTGGCACGTGCTTGAGCAGCTGGCGGGCGAAGATTTGCTTGCGTTCCTGGGTGTCGCCGTCCACGAAACGCTGGCCTATGGGGGTGAGGCTGATCCAGCGTTCCTCGGCACGGGCCAGGTCGAGGATTTCCAGGGCTTCGACCAGGGGGAAGATGTCGTCTATGGACAACTGCATATCGTCGGCCAGCTCCGGCAGGCTGACGTCTTCTTCTTCGTCTGTTTCTTGGCGCTGGGCGATGGCCTCGAGCAGGCCGGCCAGGCGGTTGATGGCCGCGCTGGGCACGCGCCAGGCGAAGCCGTCGGCGCGCCGCGTGGGGGGCATTTCCTGACGGCGGGTCATGATGGCGTAGATCTGGTCCACCAGGGCGCGAAACTCCGGCGCCTCGCGGTTGCGCGGCTGGGCGAGCCGCACCGGAATCTCGGCGGCCACCCGCCCGGGGTTGGAGGCGAAGATGACGATGCGGTCCGCCATCAGCACGGCTTCTTCTATGTTGTGGGACACGAGCAGCAAGCCGCGCAGCGAGGTGGAACGTTCTTCCCACAGATCGAGCAGATCGGTGCGCAGGTTTTCGGCGGTGAGCACGTCCAGTGCGGAGAAGGCTTCGTCCATCAGCAGCACGTCGGGGTCGATCACCAGCGCGCGGGCGAAACCCACGCGCTGGCGCATGCCGCCGGACAGTTCGCGCGGATAGGCCGATTCGAAGCCGTCCAGGCCGATGAGGTCGATGGCGGCCAGGGCCCGCCGCTGCCGCTCGTCCCTGGGCGCGCCTCGGGCCTCCAGTCCCAGTTCCACGTTTTCCAGCACCGTGAGCCAGGGGAACAGGGCGAAGCTTTGGAACACCATGGCCATGCCGGGCACCGGGCCCGTCACCGGCCGTTCGCGATAGCTGACTTCGCCGGCGCTGGCTTCGATCAGGCCGGCCATGATGCGCAACAGCGTGGATTTGCCTGAACCCGAGCGCCCCAGCATGACAAGGATCTCGCCTTCGTACAGCGAAAGATCGACGCCGTCTATGATCTTGAGCGGTTCGCCGTCGGGAGTGCGGAAGGTTTTTTGCACCCCGCGCAGGCGGATGATTTCGGTGCGGCCAAAGTCCGTGATCGTTTTCATGGGCGGGTCTCGGAGTCGAGGCGGCGTCAGTCCAGACGCCAGCGGGTTTCGGCGAAGCGGTACAGGCGATGCCAGAAGAAGCGGTTGATGAGGATGACATACAGCGACATGACGCCGACGCCCAGCGCGACCTTGTGCATCTGGCCGTGGGCAGTGGCCTCGGTGATGTAGGCGCCAAGGCCGGTGGCGATGAGGGTGTGGCTGCCCCAGCTCACTACTTCGGCGACGATGCTGGCATTCCAGGCGCCGCCCGAGGCGGTGATGGCGCCGGTGACGTAGGACTGGAACACTGCGGGCAGCAGCAGCCTGCGAAACCGCAGCCAGCCGCCGAGCCCGAGATTGCGCGCCGCCTCCTTGAGTTCCGTCGGGATGGCGGCCGCACCGCCGATCACGTTGAACAGGATATACCACTGGCTGCCGAGAATCATCAGCGGGCTGGTCCACACGTTGACGTCGAGATGATAACGAACGATCAGTACCACGACCAGCGGAAACAGCAGATTGGCGGGGAATGCGGCCAGGAACTGGGCCAGGGGCTGCACCCGCCGCGCGAGGGCGGGGCGCAGACCTATCCATATGCCCACCGGCACCCAGATCAAACTGGCGAGCAGTACCAGCACGAACACGCGGGCGGCGGTGATCAGTCCGTACAGGAACACCTGCCCTACGTCAGCCCAGCCGAAATCGGCGGGTACCACCCGCCAGGCGGCGAGGGCGGCGGCCACGGCTGCGAGCAGGAACAGGCCGTTGACCAGATGATCCATGGCCGTCTGCGCACCGCCGGTGGGGCGGCGCGGGCGCGGCGGGCGCGACGCGAACAGGCGCAGGCTCAGTTCCCACACGGCGGCAGGCAGGGCGGCGGCGCGGCGCAGCAGGCGGGTGCGGCGCAAAAAATCGAGCACCCGCGATTCGGGGCCGGGCTCGGCGGCGCTGGTGGCGTATTTGAACTTGTCCGCCCAGGCGACCAAGGGGCGGAACAGCAGGCTGTCGTAGAGCCAGATCACCACCAGCATGGTGAGGATCGCCCAGCCGATGGCGGCCAAATCACGGTCCTGTATCGCCAGCGCGATATAGGAACCCACGCCGGGCACCATCACCTGGTGACCGCCCACGGTGATCGCCTCGGCGGCCACCACGAAGAACCAGCCGCCGGAAACCGACATCATGGTGTTCCAGATCAGCCCGGGCATGGCGAACGGCAGTTCCAGGCGCCAGAAGCGCTGCCAAGCGCCGAGCTGGTAGGCGGCGGCGGCCTCGTCGAGCTCGCGCGGCACGGTCTTGAGCGATTCGTACAGGCTGAAGGTCATGTTCCATGCCTGTGAGGTGAACACGGCGAAGATCACGGCCAGCTGCACGCCGATCAGGCTGCCCGGAAACAGGGCGATGAAACCGGTGACCGTGATCGTCAAGAAGCCGAGGATGGGCACCGACTGCAGCACGTCGAGGATCGGGATCAGGACGCGTTCGGCATAACGGTTCTTGGCCGCAAGGGTGGCGTAGCCCAGGGTGAACAGGATCGATAATATCAGCGCCGCGACCATGCGCAGCACCGTGTACAGGGCGTAGGCGGGCAGCGCGGCGGGATTCAGGCTCAGGGGCAGCGATTGACCGGGGTGGTAAGGGCCGCTCATGTGCTCCCCCGCCCAGGCGACGACGAACACCAGCCCCAGCACCAGTGGAAAGGCGACCAGGTCGCGCTGGTTGGGCAAGGGGAAGGAAATCAGCGGTTTCTTCTGAGACATCGGCATCCAGGCATTCGGGGCTAAGGGTAGGATGGCGCGTATTATTCCAGAGAGTGGCTTCAATGGGGTAATGAATTGGGGCAGTTTGACTCGATGACTAAAATCCTTTTTTTCAGAATGCCTTAAAGGTTTTCTAGTATAGAAAAACGCCGATCTTGATTGGCCTTTTATCAAATCCCATCAATGGCCGGATAAGCTATTGGCGAGAAGCGGTAAAACTCTCTTTGAGCCGGGCAATGGCTTCTATGCGGCGGCGGCGCAATGCATCCGCCAGCGCCTGGCCTGCCAGCCCTTCCGCCAGGAGAGGCTGAACGGAGACATCCCGCGAAGCTCTTAGCGCGGCCTCCAAATAATCAGCCTGCGGATAGGGATCGTTTTCATGTCCCGGACGGCCGTGCGCATCGGCAATGCAGGCCAGCAGCACCCGCCCGAGGCGCTCTGGGCGGCGAAAGGCATCAAGCCGTTCCAGAAGCTCTAAAACCGTGACGGGACGCAATTGGCGGACGCGATGGATATTGCCATGTTCCCTTGCGACTAACACGGCGAGGTCACGAAATTCCTTGGGTGTTTTGAGGCGCGCGCATACCTCGGCCGCCAATCGCGCGCCGCGTTGTTCGTGCCCATGATGATGGGGCCATTGCTCGGCGGGCGTAGTGCCTTTTCCGAGGTCGTGAAGCAAGGCGGCAAAACGCACTCTTGGATCGGGCGAGAGTCGGCATGCTTGATCGAGTACCCGCATGACGTGCTCACCGGTATCGACTTCGGGGTGATATTTGGGCGGCTGTGGAACCCCCCAAAGGCGATCCAGCTCGGGCAGAATACGTTTAAGGGCGCCGCATTCGCGCAAGGTTTCCACGAATGCGCGGGGAGCGGGTTCGGCCAAGGCGCGAACCATTTCCTGCCATACCCTTTCCGGCACGAGGGCATCCACTTCCCCGGCCTCGACCATCGCCCGCATCAGCTCCAGAGTCTCTTTTGCCACCCGAAACCCCAAAGGGGCGAGCTTGGCCATGAATCGGGCGACGCGCAGGATGCGCACCGGATCTTCGGCGAAAGCCGGTGAGACATGCCTTAAGAGGCGTCGCTCCAGATCTTGACGGCCGCCGAAAGGATCGATGATATGGCCGTTTTCATCTTCTGCCATGGCATTGATGGTTATGTCCCTGCGGCGCAAGTCTTCTTCCAGGGTCACATCGGGGTCGGCATGGAAAACAAAGCCGTGATAGCCTGGGGCGGTTTTGCGTTCGGTGCGGGCAAGGGCATATTCCTCGTGAGTGACAGGATGCAAAAAAACCGGGAAGTCTTTGCCCACGGGAATGAAACCGGCAGCCCGCATGGCTTCAGGGGTGGCGCCGATCACCACCCAATCGCGTTCTTTCACGGCCAGGCCAAGCAGACTGTCGCGTACCGCACCGCCCACCAGATAGGCTTTCCCCGGTACAGAGCTCATGTTCGCCGCGCCTGTTCGCGAAGGCGTTGCAGCCTGTCTTCCCAGTCTTCGCCGCCGAGGTAGAGAGGCGCAATGGATTCCAATGCTGTCGGACATGTTGAAACGCCTTCAGGACAAATGCTGTCCTTTTGCAAGGAACGATAATTGTCGAGGGAAAAAGGCTTGCCGGGAAAATATTCCAGTATGGAGGCCTGCAGCCGCGACATCCAGTCGGGAAGCGGCACGATAAGCCGTTTCACACCAATGAGGCCTGCGGTGTAATGCACCAGCTCTTCCAGCGTATAAATCCGCGGCCCGCAAAGATCCAGGCGCTCGCCGAAGGAGTTTTGGTCTTCGAGTGCGAAGTGAAAAGCATTTGCTACGTCGCCTACGTAGACCGGTTGAAAGCGGGCCTTGGCGCATGCCAGGGGGAACACGCCTGGAACTACCCTCAGTAGCTTGGCAAAGCGGTTGAGAAAGCTGTCGCCCGGTCCGAAGATGACCGATGGACGAAAGCTGGTGACGGCCAGGTTGTCGCCCGCCATGAGGTGCACCAGCTTCTCGCCCTCGGCCTTGGTGCGTAGATAAAAGCTCGTTTCTGGGGTATCTTCTGCGCCCAGTGCGCTCATGTGCAACAGGCGGTGCACGCCTTTGGCGTGACAGGTATCCACGATCTTGCGCGGCAGATCGACATGCACGCGGCGAAAGCCGCTTCCGTCATGCCCGCGTTCGTTGAGTATGCCCACCAGATTGATAACGGCCTGGCAATCGGCAAAGAGCGATCCCAGCGTGCGCTCTTCATGGATATCGGCTTCGATGAGTTCCAGATTGGGTAGAACTTGCAGATCGCGGTGGCGAAAAGCGTGACGCGTGGGAATGCGTAAATTATAACCTGCCCGCGCCAAACGGGGCGCCAGATGCCGACCAACGAAGCCGGTGCCGCCGACAATACAAATCTTATGAATGCGAGTCAAAAAAACCTCCTGCGCGAATTGCAACCACATATGTTTTGCGACGATTCTACTCGAGCCGGTACAAAAGCGGCATGGATTTCATGACAGTGATGCCTGTCTTTGAATCGCATCGCGCACTGGCGCGCGAAAAACGCCTTTTCTTGCTGGCGGCATCGGCTTTGTTTATTTATGCCCTGATGGTTCCCATGGGGTGGGCAACCGAAACCTCTGAAAAAATCATCGCTATCCGCTTCGTCGGCAACAAGATTACCCGCGATTCCGTGTTGCGCCAGCAGTTAACCATTCACGTCGGTCAGCCTTTCAACGCCGCCCAGGTGGCGGCTTCACGCCAGGCCATCATGAATCTGGGCTTGTTCAGTTCGGTCAGCGACAGCGTCAAACACACTCCCAAGGGAGTGATTATTACTTTCATAGTGCATGAAAAAATCTATACCTGGGGGTATCCGTTGCTCAGCCGGGACATCAATGGGAATATAAGTTACGGCGGGCAAATTCAGTCCGACAACCTGTTCGGCCTCGATCAGACGCTCAAACTCGTCATCAAACGTAACCGGCCGACAAACGGCGGCGATCAATTACAGGAAACGCTGAGCTATCTAGCTCCACGCATCAGCGGCTCTCCCTATAACATCGATACGAACCTGACTCAGACGAGCCAGCCGCAACTCAGTTTGGGGGAGGGCGGCGATCAGGGTGATTACAGCCAGCGCACGCGCTCTCTCGGCGTGACCATAAGCCGTTGGCTGTTCCGCCAGGGGCCCAGCACTGGATGGAGCGGCTCGTTGGGCTGGTCGCTGTCCGCCACCCACTACCAGTGGCTTTCAGGGACGAAGGGATTGGCGCAAAACAGCCGCAGCAGCGGCTTTTCCGTGGGCGCCTCTTATACCGATGTTGATTTGCATGCGTATAGCTATCGAAGCGGCGAAGCCTTTGGAACGAGCTTTGGTTTTGGCGCGACCCGCCGCGTGCGCACTTATCCACAACTATCCTTAAGCGCTTACCTGCGCCGCTATCGGCGGTTGTCCACCCCGCTGACCAATCTCAACTATCGCCTGCAGGCGGGGGTCGCCTGGCAAAGCAGCGCTTTAGGGCCGGCTTATTCCTTGGGGGGGGGAAATTCATTACGCGGCTACCAAAGCGGCTCGATAGAAGGGGATGCCTTCTTTCTAGCAAATGTCGAATATCTGCGGCCGATTTTCAACCAAACCCGCGTACGTGGCGTGGTTTTCATGGATGCGGGCAATGCCTGGCCATTGCAGGCGATTCGCCCCTGGAATCTGTATTCGGATATCGGACTTGGCCTGCGCATCGCCATCCCCTGGCTGGTTAAAGTCGATCTGCGAATGGATTGTGCCTACGCGGTCGGGCAGCGACGCTACCGATGCTATTTCGGCACCCATAACATGTTCTGAAGCATGCTTGCAGGCTTTCCTAAGGCGCCTATAAGCTGAACAGAAGCAAGGTGGCGAGTCCCAAGAAACTGGCATATCCAATTACATCGGTGAAGGTGGTGAGAATCACGCTGCCGGCGATGGCCGGATCGATACGCATGCGTTTCAGCACCAGGGGAATGGCAACGCCGACCAGAGCCGCCACGCCAAGATTGAGGACCATGGCCAGCGCGATGATGCCGGCAATGCGGTAATTGTTGAACCAGATGATGGTGATCAGGGCGACGACCACGGCCCACAGCAGTCCGTTAAGCACTCCGACGGCGATTTCCTTGCTGAATATCCAGCGAAGATTTCCGCTCGCCACTTGCTCAAGCGCGAGGCCGCGCACCACGAGGGTCAGCGTCTGGCTGCCGGCGATACCGCCCATGCTGGCGACGATGGGCATGAGCACCGCCAATTCTACCGATTTTTCGATCGTACCCTGAAACAGACCGATGACCCAGGCTGCGAGAAAGGCGGTGAGAAGATTGATCCCAAGCCAGAGAGCGCGTCGCCGGGAACTGGGCAGAACAGGGGCGAAGATGTCCTCATCCTCGCTCAATCCAGCGCGACCCATGACGGAATGATCGGCTTCTTCACGGATCACGTCGACCACATCGTCGATAGTGATGCGTCCGAGTAATTTGCCATTGGCATCAACCACGGGGGCGGAGACCAAATCCCGATCCTGGAACAGTTTGGCGACTTCCGCGGCAGAGGTCTCGGCGGGAATGCCCTCGATGTCGTGGCGCATGACCTCGGCCACGGTATGATCCGGATCATTGAGCACCAGCGCCGCCAGCGGCAGCAACCCAAGGTACTTGTCGTAGCGGTTGACCACGAACAGGGAGTCGGTGCCTTCGGGCAGGGCGCCGCGGCGGCGCAGATAACGCAACACCACGTCCAGCGTGACTTCGCCACGCACCGTGACCACGTCGGTGTCCATCAGGCCGCCGGCGGTGTCCTCCGGATAGGACAGCACGGCTTCCAGGCGCTGCAGGCGCTGGCGGTCCATGCTTTTGAGCACTTCTTCCAGTACCGCTTCGGGCAGTTCCTGCACCAGATCAGCCAGGTCGTCAACTTCGAGGTTTTCGGTGGCCTGGATGATTTTCTGGGCATCCATGTCGCGGATCAGGGTTTGACGCACTTCCTCGCCCAGATGAACGAGCACTTCACCCTCGTTTTCGGGCACGACGAGTTCCCAGGCCAGTTTGCGCTGCGTTGGAGGGAGCGATTCGAGCAGACGTGCGATTTCAGCTGGATGGAGGGCGTTCAGCAGGCGTTTTGCTTCCTTGATTTTCCCGCCTTGCAGGCTTTTTTCGAAAATCTCCAGCGGGGTCGAAGGTGCTTGTTGCGATGCGCTATAAGGCATGGGGTAAATCCTGGATATAAAGACAAAATTATACAAAAGCCGCCGCTACCGCCGGGCACCTTTCGGGTTTGGAATGACTGTTTCCTGCGTGGCGTGATGATCGAGCCGAGAGGGCTCAAGATCGCAGAGATCGGATGAATTCGTCGGCCT
The DNA here is from genome assembly GCA_027013225.1 of Acidihalobacter sp. GTDB lineage: Bacteria > Pseudomonadota > Gammaproteobacteria > DSM-5130 > Acidihalobacteraceae > Acidihalobacter_A. The sequence goes on from JALUXU010000005.1 coordinate 88,721, forward strand.
CGTTCTGGAGCTTTCAGCTGTCTTCGCCAAAACGTTCGGCGATCAATTCGCTCAAGGCGTCGAGGGCGGCAGCGGCATCCTTCCCCCGGGCATGGAGTGTGATTCGCTTACCTTGCGAGGCGGCCAGCATCATCAGCCCCATGATGCTTTTGCCGTTCACGCACATCCTTTCACACTCTACTTCGATGTGCGCGGAAAAACGGGATGCCAGATTGACGAATCGTGCCGCCGCGCGAGCATGCAATCCCAGACGGTTGACAATTTCTGCTTCACGCGAGAGGGTCATGGCTGTCCAATCAACCGAGCTCGGATTTGAAGCCCGGGGGCTGCTGACAGTCGAAGACGCCTTCGTGGCCCGCGGACAGGGCTTTTTGGCTCAAGATGTCGAGCGGGAGCGTGGGGTAATTCAATATCCGGATCAGCATCGGCAGATTAAGGCCGGCGAGTATGCGCACATGAGGCCATTGCTTGAGACGGCAGGCGATGTTGCCCGGCGTCGAACCGAATATGTCGGTCAACACGAGTACCCCGTCTCCCTGATCGATCTGACGGCAAAGGGACGCCGCCTGATCGTAAAGGCGATCAGGATCGGCGGCGGGATAGACGGCGAGCCGGGCCACAGGAAGCGGCAAGGAGCCGAGCATTTGTTCGGCGGTATTCGCCAAGTCTTCGCCGATATTGCCGTGAGTGATGAGCAAGATGCCGACTGACATGGAATGAAGAGCCTACCCCCAATCAATTGCGATAACAAGAAGGCTTTGAAAAACGGCACACGCCAACCATGCCGGCGGATTGCGCGGCAGGATTTCTAGGTATCCGAGATCGTTTTAGCGACAATCAACTCTACCAGCGGAACTTGTCCCACAACTCGGGATGCGCCCAGTGGCGGGCGTTGAGCCACTCGGGCGTGCGTTTGTAGTCGTAGAGATCGAAATGATAAAGCGCTGGCAGGCCGGCTTGGGGGTAATGGCCGAGGGGCCTTAGCCCAAGTGCCAGCATGCGTTCGGCCGGCCAAGTGAGCGAGTCGGCAACGCAGTAGAGGGTCTCGCAAAGCTGGTCACGAAGGCGGGCAATGAGTATTTCCATCTGGCGTGGCGGCAGCGAATCCATTGAATCTATGAGCAAAGCCAGGCGTTGGCGCGGCATGTCTTGCCAGTCGTCAAGCAGCTCGCCCGGTTTGCGATGGATCAGTTCTGTCTGTCCGGCGAGCCGTTCGTACAGGGGATGCGCCGCGGGCGCCACCAATAACGTCGAGCAAGGGGCGAGATCCAGGGCGACACGGGTCAGATCATCGAGGGGGGCGGGTTGATGAATATCCATTTTGTTAAGGGTCGATTGGTCAATCCAGTCACCTGATATACTTTAACGTGTCTTTAGGTGTGAATTGGAGCATGAGTAATGCCGGAAAAAGTCGAGGATCTAGCCGCATTTCTGAATGAGCAGGGTTTATGCGCTTCATTGACGCGCAAGGAGGTCGAAACTATTCTCGAATACACTGAGGAGGTGTATTACGACCGCAATCAGGTCATCATGGATATTGGCGAAGTGGGCAACGCCTTGTTCATTGTCATCGAAGGCGAGGCCGCCTTGTTCCATGAAAACGAGCAAGGCACAGAAACCGAGGTCGGTCGTTTTCATCAAGGCGAATTCATGGGCGAGATGTCCTTTTTCGATAAAAAGCCGCGTCTGGTCCGTATGAGAGCGATGCGTGATTGCACGCGCTTGTTGAAGTTGAGCCGCAATATGTATGAGAGGCTGCGGGTGGAGCATCCTTTCATTACGGTGAATCTATTGGAGTTTGCCATTGTCAGCCTGGATCATCTCATTCGTCAGATGAGCACGGAAGTCACCGTGTTGACAGATTATTATTTCGCCCCGGGAAAGAAATAACTGCCCTCCGGTTGATTTTCGTGGAATCTGCTTGGGTGGGGCGAAGGGCGGCGCGGACGCGGGTTTATTCGATTTCGATGCGTCCTTCGTGGTACCGCAAAGCCCGCTCGCCTCGGCGCAAGGCGCATAAGGTTTCGCCGGCCAATCGCTTGCGCCAGCCTCGCAAAATAGGTAGATCATTCTCACCGTATGCCAAGCGTTCTATCTCACTACGGGTCGCCAGCATGGCGACGCCGATGTCATGCCGTTCCGCTTCGATGCGCAACGCGGCCATGAGCATATCGGCCAATGCTTCCTGATGAGGGTTCAGAACTGGACGGCGGCTGGGTTCCGGGCATTCAGCCGGTGGACGGGAACGGGCGCGTTGTACGCATTCCAGCAAGGCTTTTCCATGTCTTTCCAGGGTCTTTGACGGCAAGCCCCGGATGCGGGCGAGTTGATTCTCAGTCTCGGGCATGCGGCGGGCGATGTCGAGCAGGGGATCATCGGGCAGTATCCACTTGCGTGGTCGATCCGCTTTCGAGGCCTGAATTTCCCGCCAGGCGGCAAGTTCCTGGGCCGCGCAGAGCGATACGCCTTGTAAGCGTTGAATGCCCCGCAGGCGCTTCCATTGGGACATTGGATCGATGATATAACTGGCGGGGTCGCTGAGGCGGGCGAAATCTTCGTCCAGCCAACTCAGGCGGTCACGTGCTTTTAGCGTGTCTTTCTGGCGAAGATAGATCTCGCCGAGGTAGCGCACGTCATCTGCGGCATAGCGGATTTGTACAGGTTCCAGCGGACGTTGCGCCCAATCGGTGCGGGCATGATTTTTGTCGAGCTCAACGCCCAGCACTTCACTAACGAGGCGACCATAGCCGATTTGTTCTCCTTGACCAAGCAGCGCGGCGGCAACCTGGGTATCGAAGACCGGCGTGGGCACTTCTCCAAAAACCTGATACAAGATCTCAAGATCTTGATGTGAGGCATGCAACACTTTGTTGATGTGGGGATTCATAAACACCTCACGAAGCGGGGTGAGGTCGGAAAGCGACAGAGGATCTATGCAGCCGACCCGTTCGGGCGTTGCAATTTGGATCAAGCAAAGCCTGGCTCGGTAACTTCGTTCTCGTATGAATTCGGTATCGATCGCAATCCAGGGGGTGCCGGCCAGATGCTGTTCCACCAGATCGATTAGAGCGTTTTGCGTGTCGATATACAGGTCGTTGTCCGGAGGCAGGGGCATACCTTAGGTTTCCAGTGTTGTTATCTTGTTGTTGGGCAAAGGTGTCGAAAGCCGGCTGAAGTGAGCGGATATGGACAAAAAACCGGCCAGGAGTGATTCCATAGAGCGATCACTGCGCCATTTTCAAGCCGCGGCGCAAGCCGCGCAGCAGCAGGTAGATAATCGGCCAAAACAGAAGATCACTCATCAAAGGATACCAGTAGGCCACGGTCGCCGGTGGCTGTTCGGCGACGCCATAGATCCACAAAACGAGAAGTCGATAGATCGCCAGCAGAATGCCGATGCTCAAGGTCTGTTGCCATAGGGGTTGCAGCCGGATCTGCTGATGGAAGCGAATGCCAAGGTAAGACAACACTGCCAAGGCGAGAGCATGCTGTCCAAGCAAGGTGCCGGTCAGCGCATCCATGAGCAATCCCGAAATCCAAGCGCTGCCGGGACCAAAGCGGCGGGGGAGCGCAAGACTCCAGTAGATGCTGGCGAGTGCCACCCAGTCCGGGCGATAGTATTGCAATGTTTGCGGCAGCGCGATTACTGTAAGCCCCAGCGCCAGTATCAGGCTGATCCAGATGCCTAGATAAGTTTGCAGCCATCGATTCATGAGTGTCCGGATGCTGTAGATGGTAATGTCAGTGAAGAATGATCCAACGGCGTGTTGTTCCACAGCAAAAGCACTGTCCGATGCTTGTCGAGGAAGGCATCCGGCTTGCAGGCAATCTTGGCGAAAGGGTTTCCAGGCGTTCTTATCACGGCGATGACGGTGCATACTGGATAATCAGGAGGGAATCTTCCACCCAGGCCGGAAGTGACCATCCGGTCACCCTCCTTGATGTCAGCTGTATTGGCGGCGCTCTTCAATTCCAGCACGTTTGCCTGGCCGGTACCGACGGCCAAGAGACGTAGGCCGCTGCGCAGATCGATGACCGGCACGGCGCTCGATGGATCCGAAATGAGTAGTACTTCGGAGCTGTAAGGACCCACTCGAACGATTTGGCCGAGCAGCCCTCTGGCATCGATCACGGCCTGTCCGACATGGGCGCCATCGATCTTGCCCTGGTTGATGACGATTCTTTGGGCGTAGGGTTCCAGGTCCACCGCCAACAAACTCGCGACCTTGACTTTTATTGGCAGGGTTTTGCTAGCTCGCAGCAAATGGCGAAGGCGAAGGTTTTCGGCCTGCAGCGCATTGAATGTCAGCAGCTTGGCTTGAAGCAAAACATTTGCGCGCCGCAAGCTTTGATTTTCCTCGATCAGTTGTTGACGGGACGCAAACTCCTTGGCCAGTCCTTGGCCAAGGAGCTCTGGTTGGGCAACGAGTTGTTGAATCGGCCAGACAAGGTAATGCAAGCCATAGCGAAGCGGCTGTATGGCAGGGAATTGCTTGTCGGCCACCATCAAAAGTATTGCGAATGCCACAAGCAACAGCGTTTTGATGGTCAGGCCAGGGTCGATGGTGAAAAGTGGCTGCTTGATATCGATCCTCCCGCCGCGAATTACCCGGCAAACGCCAGGGGCGAATAGCGGGCTTGCGCCTTGAAAGCCGAGCCGTATGAGTCGCGCCAAAGGGGAAGGCGTAGGTCAAAACCCAGTGTCAAGGGTTTAGTTTTAAAGGATTTTAGAGGCATGCTCTGGATTGACCTCACTTTAAGCAAGATCCCAAATGAAACCGGATGTTTCGCGCGAAGGTTTATTCGGTGGCGAGAAAGTCCGACCCATGACGGTCGATCATGTCCAGAACCTTGCCGCCGCCGCGCGCCACGCAAGTGAGCGGATCCTCGGCAATGACCACTGGGGCGCCCGTTTCTTCCATGATCAGGCGATCGAGGTCGCGCAACAGGGCGCCGCCGCCGGTGATGACGATGCCCCGTTCGGCGACGTCGGCGCCGAGTTCCGGAGGCGTTTGTTCCAGAGCGGTTTTTACCGCGCCGACGATGCCGAAAAGCGGCTCCTGAATGGCTTCGAGTATTTCGTTGCTGTTCAGGGTGAAGCTGCGTGGCAGCCCTTCAGCGAGATTTCGTCCTTTTACTTCCACTTCCTTCAACTCCCGGCCAGGATAGGCGGAGCCGATTTCGAATTTGATGCGTTCGGCGGTGGCTTCGCCAATCAACATTCCATAGTTGCGCCGCACATAATTGATGATGGATTCATCGAACTTGTCGCCGCCGATGCGAACGGAAGCTGAATATACGATGCCGTTGAGTGAAACCACCGCCACCTCGGAGGTGCCTCCGCCTATATCCAACACCATCGCGCCCCTGGGTTCGTCCACAGGAACACCGGCCCCAATCGCGGCCGCCATCGGTTCCTCGATCAAATAAACCTTGCGGGCACCGGCGCCGGTGACGGCTTCACGGATTGCGCGTCTTTCGACCTGAGTGGCTCCGCAAGGCACGCAAACCACAACGCGCGGGCTGGGGCGGAACCAGCTGTTTTCATGCACCCGTTTGATAAAATACTGGAGCATTTTTTCGGTAGTTGTGAAATCCGCTATCACACCATCCTTGAGAGGGCGAACCGTTGTTATGTTAGTGGGGTTGCGGCCAAGCATGAGTTTCGCTTCGAGACCAACGGCCGCGATGGAACGCATCCCACCGCTGCGATCTGTACGGATCGCGACGACAGAAGGTTCGTTCAGCACGATGCCCTTGTCGCGCATGAAAATCAGCGTATTTGCGGTGCCGAGATCGATCGACAGATCGTTGGAAAGGAAGCCGAACATAACAGTTTTTGCTAAAATCCAAAAGTCAATTGAGTGCGCGCTACTCTATCAATAGGGTGGCTTTTGGGCAAGGCGGGTTTGTGTTAATTTTCACGGTTTGAATGCCAACCTTTCCAAATCGTGAGGATTTACCCATGCCCCTTGGTTCCGATGAGGTAAAGCGGATTGCGCATCTTGCCCGCCTCGCCTTGCCTCCTGATACTGTTGACGCCTATGCGCGCGATCTGTCGTCCATTCTGACTTTTGTAGAGCAACTTGAGGCTGTGGATACGCAGGGTATTCAACCCATGGCTCATCCTCAGGAATCGAAGCAGCGCCTTCGTCCGGATGTGGTGACCGAAAGCGATCAGAGTGCCCGTTTTCAATCGCTCGCACCCCGTGCCGAGATGGGTTTGTACCTGGTTCCAAAAGTCATCGAGTGATTTTTCGTCAAGCGGAAATATAATGAACCTTCATGAAAAAACATTGGCCGAATTGTCGGCAGCCTTACGCTCGGGTGAGATTACGAGCCGTTCCCTGACGACGCATTACCTGGATCGTATCCGCGCATTGGATAAGCGATTGAATGCCGTCATCACCCTCGTTGAAGAACAGGCCATGGCCGAGGCCGAGGCTGCCGATGCCCGCATCGCGGCGGGGCGAGCCGGCCCCTTGACGGGCATCCCCCTTTTGCACAAGGACCTTTTTTGTACTGATGGGGTGCGCACTTCTTGTGGTTCGCGCATGCTCGACAACTTCATCGCACCTTATGATGCGGCTGTCGTGGAAAATCTTCGTGAAGCGGGCATGATCATGCTCGGCAAAACGAACATGGATGAATTCGCCATGGGTTCATCCAATGAAACCAGCTATTATGGCCCGGTGCGCAATCCCTGGGACACCCAGCGGGTTCCTGGCGGCTCTTCCGGCGGTTCCGCTGTCGCTGTGGCGGCGCGCCTTGTACCCACAACCACGGGCACTGATACGGGTGGCTCTATTCGTCAGCCAGCTGCTCTTTGCGGAATCACCGGCATCAAGCCCACCTACGGCCGGGTTTCGCGATGGGGGATGGTGGCGTTCGCTTCCAGCCTGGATCAAGGCGGTGTTTTCGCGCGTACGGCTGAAGATTGCGCGCTCGTTCTGGGGGCGATGGCGGGCTTCGATGAACGCGATTCGACAAGTGTGGATCGCGAAGTTCCAGACTATGCGGCACACCTTGGCGCAAGTCTCAAGGAGTTGCGTATCGGCTTGCCGGAGGAGTATTTCAAAGAAGGCTTGGACGCGGGAGTGGCCGCGGCGGTGGATGCGGCGGTGGATGTTTTCAGGTCGTTGGGCGCGGAGGTCAAATCCATCCGCTTGCCGAACGCCCATCTCGCCGTACCTACCTATTATGTGATTGCGCCGGCGGAATGTTCCTCTAATTTGTCACGTTTCGATGGCGTACGCTATGGCCATCGCTGTGAGAATCCGCGCGATCTCACCGATCTTTACGAGCGTTCACGGGGCGAAGGTTTCGGCGCTGAGGTCAAACGGCGCATCATGATTGGCACATACGCCTTGTCGGCAGGGTATTACGATGCCTACTATCTCAAGGCCCAAAAAGTACGCCGTCTGATCAGCGAGGATTTCAGAGAGGCATTTTCCCAAGTCGATCTGATTCTCGGGCCGACCAGCCCGACTACTGCCTTCCGCCTGGGCGAGAAAGCGGATGATCCGGTAAGCATGTATCTGTCTGATATTTACACGATTGCGGTCAATCTCGCTGGTTTGCCCGGTATGTCGATACCTGCCGGCTTCGTTGAGGGGTTGCCGGTGGGTTTGCAGATCGTTGGCAATTATTTCGACGAGGCCCGAATGCTGAATGCGGCGCATCAATATCAGCAGGCTACCGATTGGCATCTTCGCGTACCGCCGGGATTCGAGTAAGGAGAGCTTTATGGAATGGGAAGTCGTCATTGGTTTGGAAATCCATGCCCAGCTGGCTACGCGTAGCAAAATATTTTCCGGTGCCTCCACGGCCTATGGTGCTGAACCCAACACTCAAGCCTGTGCAGTCGATCTCGGTCTCCCCGGCGTGTTGCCGGTGCTCAATGCCGAGGCAGTGCGCATGGCGGTGAAATTTGGGCTGGCGATCGATGCCACTGTGGCCAGCCGTTCCGTGTTTGCACGCAAAAATTATTTCTATCCCGACCTGCCCAAGGGATATCAGATTTCTCAATATGAATTGCCGGTGGTCAGCCAAGGAGCCGTAGAGATAGAGCTCGACGACGGGAACGTTAAAACCATCGGCGTCACGCGTGCGCATCTTGAGGAGGATGCCGGCAAATCCGTCCATGATGCTTTCCCGGATGCGACCGGCATCGATCTCAACCGCGCCGGCACGCCCTTGCTGGAGATCGTATCTGAGCCCGACATGCGCTCAGCCCGGGAAGCCGTGGCCTACATGAAGAAAATCCATTCCTTGGTGCGCTACCTGGGTATATGCGATGGCAACATGCAGGAAGGTTCCTTCCGTTGCGATGCCAATGTCTCAGTGCGCCGCAAAGGATCACATGAGTTCGGCGTGCGTACGGAGACCAAGAATCTTAACTCTTTCCGCTTTGTGGAACGCGCCATCAATTTCGAGGTCGAGCGCCAGATCGATGTGCTCGAGAGCGGCGGGGCGGTGGTGCAGGAAACTCGCCTCTATGATGCCGCCAAGGATGAAACCCGGCCGATGCGTTCCAAGGAAGAGGCCAATGACTATCGTTATTTTCCCGATCCTGATTTGCTGCCTCTGGAAATCGACGCCGCGTTCCTTGAGGCCGTGCAAGCGGAGTTGCCCGAGCTGCCGGACGCAAAGAAACGTCGTTTCATGGGGGAGTATGGGCTTTCCGCCTATGATGCCGGCGTTTTGACTGCGAGTCGGGAGATGGCGGATTACTATGAAGCCGTGATCGAAGCCTGCAATGGAGAGGCGAAGCTTGCCGCCAATTGGGTGATGGGTGATTTTTCCGCCCATCTGAACAAGAGTGCGTGCGAGATTGGCGAAGCACCGGTGACGGCCTCCATGCTGGGTGGTTTGTTGATCCGCATCCTCGACAATACCATCTCAGGCAAGATCGCCAAGGAAGTTTTCGAAGCGATGTGGGCGGGTGAAGGGAATGCGGATGCCATCATCGAGGCGCGCGGGCTCAAGCAGATCAGCGATAGCGGTGCCCTGGAGGCGATCATTGACGACATCATCGCCTCCCATCCCGCCCAAGTTGAACAATACCGAGCCGGAAAAGAAAAGCTGATCGGCTTTTTCGTTGGTCAAGCGATGAAAGCCACCCAAGGCAAGGCCAATCCGCAGCAGCTCAACGCTTTGCTTAAGCGGAAACTCAGTGGTTGACCGAAGGCATCGCCCGAATGATTGAGCGCGATACCCTGCATCGTTTCCTCATTGAGGGCACTCAGGTGCGCGGGGAATGGGTGCACCTGGATGCCACCTGGAACGCTTTACTGGAACGTGTCGATTATCCACCGGCGGTGCGTCGGCTGCTTGGTGAGGCCTTGGCCGCCACCGCTCTTTTGGCGGCTACGCTCAAAATCAGCGGTTCGCTGACACTGCAAATCCGCGCCGAGGGACACGTGCCCTTGCTGGTCACGCAAGCCAGGGTTGGAGCGGCGCGTGAGGGTGAATCCGAAGGGCATGGGCGCCGGACGCTCAGAGGACTGGCCCATTGGCGCGGCAAGGTGCCAGAAGATGAAATTTTGCTGGATTTATGCGGCCCCGGCTATCTTGCGTTGACTATCGATCCAGGGCAGGGCAAGGAGCGTTATCAAGGCATCGTGGCCTTGGCGGGACGCAATCTGGTGGAGGCTCTGCAAGATTATTTTGATCGCTCCGAGCAGCTTCCTACGCGTCTCTGGTTGATGACCGACGAGCACGCGGCCGCGGGTCTGCTCTTGCAGGCATTGCCTGGACAGGAACGAGACCCCGATGCCTGGGAGCGAACCGTTATGTTGGCGGACACCCTGACCGGAAATGAGCTTCTTGATTTGAATGTGGATCATTTGCTGTATCGTCTTTATCACCAGGAAGAGGTTCGTCTGTTCGAAAGGGAGCCCGTTGCTTTCCATTGCGGTTGTTCCCGTGAGCGCGTTGCCGAGATGCTTCGAGGATTAGGCAGAGAAGAGGTCGCGAGCATCCTCGACGAGCAGGGGTGCGTCGATGTCGATTGCGAGTTCTGCGGGGCTCATTACCGATTCGACGCTGTTGATGCGCATGCGGTTTTTTTAGACGAACGTATTGAAAACTATTCTAAAAACGAGCATTGACAAGCGCCTTATCGCTTATTCCGGCGACGGTTGCAATGCGATTTTGGATATCAATCCCTTCACCTCCCTCTTGGCGGCATGCAATGAATAATGATCCCCTCGTCATAGAAGCTAAAGAAATCAGGCAGGCCGCCGAAGAGTTGCTTTTGTCTTCTCTATTTGAATACCAGGGCGAGGCGGTAGGAACAAGGGCCGCTTTGAGCGCCAGCATCGCCGCGGAAAATTACGCTGATTGTTTCATCCGGGATTCCGTGCCCTCGGCGTTGGTGTTCCTGTTGCAGGGACGATCTGAAATCGTACGAAATTTTTAGCGGATCAGCCTGCGCTTGCGGGGGTTGCAAGAAGAAATGTAGGGGCACCATCGCTTTCCACGCGTCATGCCAGCCAGTTTTCGCGTAGAGCGAAATGGATTCACGAAGAAGTATTGCGTGCCGATTTCGGTGATCGCGCCATTGGACGGGTGGCGCCCGTCGATTCGATGAGGTGGTGGGTGCGTTGATACTGCAGGCTTATATCAACGTTACCGGAGATACGAATCTTTCCGAAGCGCCGGATTTCCAGCAGGGTCTGAAATCCATTCTTTCGGTATTGCTCAACGACCGGTTTGAAGTTTTTCCAACTTTACTTGTCCCCGATGGCGCTTTCATGATTGACTGGCGTCTGGATGTTTATGGACACCCTCTAGACATGATGTTTTGACCTGCCCTCCTCAATGTGGCTCTGCTTAAGGGTGTATACCCATCCTCAACGGTAACCCACGATCGTTGAGGATGGGCAGGTCAAAACATCATGTCTAGAAATCCAGTCCCTCTTCTTCGCCGTTTTGAATGCCATGGAAGAGTTGCTCGTGCCGGATGAGGTGACTGCGCCCATGCTCGAGCTGGTGGCCAAACGCCGGGCTTATTTGACCGAATACGCTCGCCTTTCCTATTGGCTTGACGTGGCGAAGTTGAATGAAATTCATCGCTATGAGACAGAAGGGTTCGAGCAGTTAAGCAGTTACTTGCACGATATTGCGCGTTCATATACAAATTAAGCATGTCTAGTAAGATGGTCAGTATTCGCGAAGCCGCCGAGTTCCT
>JALUXU010000006.1 GCA_027013225.1 Acidihalobacter sp.
GATCCACCGTCGCAGTCTGCCGGATCCTGTCCTGACCCAAGGGGCCTGTCATCGGGAGGTGCAACATGTGAAGTCCGTGCAAGCCTTGACAGGTCAAAACATATCAGCCCGAATGTTTCACAAATTCCCGCCGCTCTCGCGGGTCTCTTGATCCCACAAGGGATATTTCCTCAGTCGGCCGTAATCACCGATACGCCGCTCCTTCTGAAATCCCTCTTGTGAAAACAATATCCGGCGCGATACCGGCACTAGTTATGAAACATTCGGACTAAAGAAGGACGTGTTCTAAACACTAGATCCGAGTGACGACAACTTCCAATAATCGCTTGACTTGATTCATGCCCTGCTCCAGATTTCGGCTGATTTCGGACAAACTGATTGTTTCACGCTCTCCGCGCCCTGCGGCCCAGTTGGCCACCACCGCTATGCTCGCGTAGCAGAGATCGAGTTCTCTTGCGAGTGCGGCTTCTGGCATTCCTGTCATGCCAACCATGTCGCAACCGTCCTTTTCGAGGCGATTTATTTCCGCCGCTGTTTCAAGTCTTGGGCCTTGTGTGGCCGCATAGACCCCCTTTGGCAGGGCATCGAGTCCGGCACTTTGCGCTGCTCCGACTAGTCGACCTCGCAATGCGCGACAATAGGGCTCGCTGAAATCGATATGGGTAACCGCATCGAGATGCTCATCGAAATACGTGTGCATGCGTGACCAAGTGTAATCGATGATTTGATCGGGAATGGCGATTCGACAAGGCCGCATTTCGGAACTGATTCCACCCACTGCGGCCACCGCAATGATGTTCTTGATTCCAAGATGCCTAAGCGCCCAAAGATTAGCGCGATAGTTTACGCGATGAGGAGGAATGTTATGTTTTGCCCCATGCCGGGGAATAAAAGCAACCTGATGTCCGAACAATTCACCATGAGTCACCGGGCCGGAGGGTTCTCCATAGGGCGTGTGGACGACTTCCCGTCGAATGATTTTCAGTGTCGGCAAGCGAGTCAGCCCCGTACCACCGATGATTGCCAATTCAGATGGTATGGAATTCATTGGGAATGGCCTGTTTCTGAAACATCACCTACCGCATAGATGCCGGGCGCATTGCGTAAATATTCGTGATAATCGAGTCCATAGCCAAACACATATTTGTCTGGCACCGGCAGACCAACAAAATCAGCATGCGCGCCTTCGCAGCGACGATCATGGTTCTTTTCCACCATTACAGCGCAATGTACGGATTCGGCCCCTTCTTCTTTACAGGCTTTGACTATCGACGTCAGGGTGTGGCCTTCGTCAAGAATGTCGTCGAGTATAAGAACCGTTCTGCCTCGCAAGGGAATTCTCGGCCTCGCCAGCCAACTGACATCTTTCCCTGTGGTGTCTCCCCGATAGCGAGTAGCATGCAGATAATCAACTTGCAAAGGAAAATTTAAGCGGGTAAGAAGTTGTCCCGCAAAAACAAACCCTCCGGTCATGACAATCAGAAGCAAAGGATTTTTTTGGCCTAATGTCTGGCTGATTTCGTCACTTAAGGCATCGAGTCTTTTGTCGATTTCACTCGATGAATACAAACATTCAGCATTCGCCAAAATTTGCTGCGCGTCAATCACAGCATTACTCTTAGACAATGTGATGTCCTCGTGATCAGGAATGTCCCGCATTCATCGCGGTGAATCATCTCGTTGATTGGGACCACCTTGTCATACAAGGTTATAAGCTTGATTACCATTCAAGCAGGGAGAGCGGGATGGCGAGGCGAATTTCTTATTATGGTCGGATAACCCGCCTCGCCAACACGCATCAGTAGGTAAAGGTGACGGTGTCGTCATCCATAGCCTCACTGATCACATAGGCACCACCCACTGTTTCTTCGATCTCTGGAATCAGATCGTTGCCCCACAGATCCAGGGTGGGCGTGCAAACCTTAAAAGATACACCCGCTTCCACGGCGTCTTTCATGAAGTCATAGACGGATTTACCACTGCCCTCCTGGACAAACAGTTTTTCAGCGACACCTTTTTTAGCAAGTTCGCCAGCACGAGCAGTCAGGATCACCTCAACATCGTATTCCATAGCCGCTGCCACAGTCGCCTGAAAAAAAGGAGCGCCGAGTTCAGATGGGTTCGCGGGATCGGTATTGACCATCACGATCATAAGCTTATCAGCCATATAGTTTCTCCATGCTTATCATATGTTACGGGAGGCGGCATTATAGGCACGGCTAGTGGAGTTTGCCAATCCAAGGAATCAATCGATAGCGTATACATTTTTATGCCAAGGAAACGCCCGGAGCCCACGGTTTGCAACGGTGCTTTTATTCCGTAGGCACCTAACCGGGATATGCGGCACCGAGCCATGGCCACACCAAACGGGCCAAGTGCGCACTGCCTGCACGGCCATGGCGGAAGCCACAAAATTCTGGGGGAGCACAGTGTCCAGTATTTCGGGGGCTTTACAAATACAAATACAAATACAGATAAAATAAAATCAATGACAGACGAGCAAGAACCAACAAATAATCCCAAAGAGATCCTCCGCGCCGATCGCGTCAAGCGCCGCCGTCTTATTCGGCGCATCGAGTTCGGTATTTTTCTATCGATCGTTATCGGGGCGATCGTTTTCCTTTGGGTGCGCACTCCGCCAGACGAGCTAGCGCGCATTAAGGATTCCGGTGTATTACGGGTGGCGACAATGAATGGCCCGACCACTTATTACATAGGATCATCTGGCCCTACAGGCTTCGAGTATGATTTGGTCGAGGCTTTCGCTAAAACGCTCGGCGTCAAGGTCAAATGGATCTTAACGTCCAAATGGGAAAAGCTTCTGCCCATGGTCGAATATGGGCGTGCTGATCTGGCGGCCGCTGAAATCACTGTGACCCCCGAGCGCGAAAAGAGAGTTCGCTTTGGGCCGGAGTACGAAAAGCTCGTTCCTCAGCTTATTTATCGAATGGGTGAATACCGCCCAAAAAATGTCAAGGATTTGATCGGTCGCCAGCTGGTCGTCCCTGCAGACAGCCGTTATGTGGTTGTGCTCGAAAAACTCAAGGAGAAATACCCCAGGTTAAAGTGGGAAACCGCCGAAAACAAAAGCGCAGACGAATTGCTCTATAAGGTATCCAGAGGCAAACTGGCTTATACGCTCGTCAATTCCAATATATTTGCCCTGAACAGGCGATTTTATCCGCGACTTGGCGTTGCATTCGCTATTGGCAAGCCGCGCGCAGTCGCCTGGGCGCTGAAAAAATCCCCAGACCAGAGTCTGTATGACGCTGTAAAGAAGTTTTTTAAAAAGATTAGAGAGTCGGGCGAGTTGCAGCGCATCGAAGATCGCTATTTTGGACATGCGCGTCATTATGACGTCGTGGGCACTTTGACATTCATGCAGTTTGCGAAAAAACGGCTGCCGCCGCTGATTCCCTGGTTCAAGCAAGCGGCGAAGAAATATGGTTTTCCCTGGCAACTGCTGGCGGCGCAAAGCTATCAGGAATCCTACTGGGATCCACGCGCCGTTTCGCCGACGGGAGTACGCGGCCTGATGATGCTTACTCCTGCGGCGGCCAAACAGATCGGAGGCGCCAATCCACTCGATCCCAAAGAGAGCATCATGGGGGGCGCGGCCTATCTGAAAAAAATGATGAGCTGGATTCCCTCTTCAGTGAAAGGACCGGACAGGTTGTGGTTTGCGCTTGCCGCCTACAACGTAGGCATCGGCCATGTTTTGGACGCCATGCGTTTGGCGAAATCACTGGGGAAGAATCCCGATCGCTGGACGTCGCTCAAGCAAACCCTGCCGTTACTGACCGAACCCAAATGGTATAGACGCACAGCCAACGGCTATGCCAGCGGTCGCGTCGCTGTGCGTTATGTGCAAAACATCCGCAGTTATTACGACATTCTCGTTTGGATGAGCACCCATAAAAATGGAGCCATGGATTATCACCCTTCACCGGATATACTGTTGAACCTCCCTCCCAGTTTGTGAGCCTTATCCGGCCGTCTGCGCCGGGTGGCAAAAAAATCCTTGAGCAATTGACCACACGGTTCATGTAAAACCCCGCCTCTGACCTCGATGTCATGCAGCGCATGAGGCGACTGGAGCACGGCGAGACGGCTGCCCGCCGCGCCCGCGCGTGCATCGTAGGCTCCAAAGACCACGCATTTGAGGCGAGCGTGCAAAATGGCGCCTGCACACATTGCGCACGGTTCCAGCGTGACATAGAGAGTTGCACCATTCAAACGATAGTTGCCCACCTGCCGGGCGGCCGCCCGCAATGCCACGATTTCCGCATGTGCGGTAGGATCGTGAGTACCCACAGGCTGATTCCAGCCTTCGCCCAAAATTGCATCGTCCATGACGATCAAGGCCCCCACCGGCACTTCTCCCTGGGCCTGAGCTTTTCTGGCTAAATCCAAGGCGCGTTGCATCCATTTGTTATCGTTCACATTCATGCTTTGAGCCGCCCGATCACTTTTCGTGACAAATCGCGATAGCGGAACATGTGTGCAGAGGAGGCACATTCAAATTCGCGGCCTCAAGCTTGTCGTCCACCCTTCGAAGCCTGTTCATAAAGCTCGATATAACGTCTGGCTTCGACAGATTTGTCATACTCTTCGACCGCGACCGCCCGGCAATTTTTCGCCATTTTGGCCCGTAGGGCAACGTCCTCGAGCAAATGGAGAATCTTCTCGGAAAGATCTATCGCATCATTCGGCTTGGCCAACAATCCCGTCACGCCCGGCCGAACCACATCGGACACGCCGCCCACATCGAAAGCTGCCACCGGCGTCCCGCATGCCAGACTTTCCATATTCACTCTCCCAAAGCTTTCAGAGCGACTGGGCAAAACGAAAACATCGGCGGCGCTGTAACAGATCGATTTCAATCGCTCGTTGGAGACAAACCCCAGAGAAAACACGTCCATCTCGCAGGCTTCTGCCAGATTCTCGCCCCCATTGCCAATACACAGCAATGTCGCAGCCAGTCTTACATCCGACGGAAGCGCATTCAAAAACTGCACTAAAAGGTCCATGCCTTTTTGCTGACGGCCAAAATCACTGGCCATCGCCATAATCACCTTGCGTTCAGGATCGAGACCCAATAATTCACGCGCATGCATGCGTGGATAAAACGGCTTGTAGGCATTCACGTCCAGACCGCGTGGGATATGGTGAATCCTGTGTTTTCGTAACATGCTGCGCTGAGCCTGTTTTTGCATCCATACGCTAGGGGCGACGAATTGGATATCGCAGCGATCCCACACTTTTTTTTTCAGTCGCCAATCGAGCCAGGTGCCATCCCTCCAGACCGGCGCATGAATCGAAAGATCGGGGCATGAACCGCAACCGGTTTCCCATTTCCGACATTCCCCCAGCTTGCTGTCGCCCGGGAATGTACAGTGTCCCGTCATCGACCACATGTCCGTCAAAGCGAAGAAGGCCGGTTTGTCACGCGTCAGTTTAGGTAGCGCCAGATAGGACAAGGTGCCACTATGGATTCCATAAAAGTGGACGATATCCGCTTCGCGATAGGCTGCCAGGCGATCGACATGGAATGAGCTCAAATGATGAATGTCATTCAGCCCCATACGCCGAGTGAAAAAACGCAGGATGTGCTCTGTACTGCTCAGAGAGGGCAGACTGATCACGTTGTCTTTGTTGCCGCTTTTATTCAGGCATAGGATGTTGACGCCCACCCCCTGGGCTTGCAATGAATCGGCCAGCGTCATCATCGATGCGGTGGTGCCGTCCCCATGCCGATTGTCGCTGAAGTTAAAAAAGCAGACTTTCATGAATCTCCCTCCGATATGGCATCCCGAGTCGGCCAGACCATCAAGATGCACGAACAAGCAGGGCGTTTATTCAAATCCATCGCTCGAGCGGCGGGTAGCTACTTAATCCGCTTTGAGTTTTTCGATTACCTTCTTCGACAGATCCCGGTACGTTCCATCGCGGTAGCGGCAATAGCCTGCGAAATGCACAAAAGCGTGCTCGGGCCGGACCCGTTCCGGGCAGGTGGGATACCGGGCATAGGGCAGCACCTCGGCGCTTTCGAGATTGGCGATGAGGAAATTGACCATGAACTGCTCGGTGCCCCACTCCGACCAGCGATCCCCCAGCGCCTGGCGAAAACGCGCCGACCAGGCATAGAGGCGCTCCGGCGACACCCGCCCCGGCGGCAGGCCGGAGAACCCGGCGCAACCGCGCACATAACGTAAATTCCCGTCCTCATCCATGCGGGTCAACGCCGATTCGGCGAGCATCTGAACATGCGTGACTCCGGCCTCCATTTGCCCTTGCGCCCACCGGGACGCTTCCCGGGCCGGGCCGATGGCGCAGCCTTTTTCGGTGCCCAGGATGAACGGTCTGTTTGCACGGTGCGCCGCCTCGACTTCGTCCAGCGTGGAAAGCGTGAGGGTGTCGGCGTCGAGCTGGACGACATAGCTTTGCCGCGCCAGTTTGACCTGCGCATGCAGGCGTTCCCAGCAGCCGCCGCGCGGCAGGCGGTGGTCGCGGTAGTCCTCGATGCCCAGCCATTCGATGGCGGGTATGCGCTTGTCCAGCGCCTGTCTGTGCCTTGCCTCCAGGCTGCCGTCGTCCAGGATGCATACCCGCGCCACGGCGCAATGGCGGGCGAACGAGGCCAGCGCCACTGCGAACATGTCCACGTCGCGCGCGCACAGCATCGACAGCACGGTGACGCCGTCGGCACGCGGCATCAGGAGTTGCGACAGCTCGAACGCCTTGTGCTGGATGCGGCGCAGGCGGCGCGCAGGAAGGGTTTTTTTGAGTCGGTAAAACATATCGGGTGCTCCAGACGTATCATCCACCGCCGGCGGTTGCGGCCGGTGCATCGTAGCGCATACCGGCAGAGAATCGCTCGATCTGCGCTTGCGTCAGCGCCTGCACGACGGCGGGATCACCCTGCGCATGCGTATAAAAGGCCCGATACCAGGCCACGGTTTCGCGCACCGTCTCCTGAAAACCCCACTGCGGCCGCCAGCCCAGCGCATGCCACGCCTTGTCTATGGAAAGATTCAGTTTCCCGGCTTCTTTCGGCGCCCCATCGATCGGGGCGTACTCAACCTCGCCGGGCCAGTGGCGCATGATTTCCTCGACCAACTCGCCGACGTTACGGTTTGAATCCAGCGCCGGCCCGAAATTGAAAGGCGAACATAACTCTTCCAGGCGACGCCGGCCGGCTTCATCCCCGCTGCGCGCCGCCTCGATGGACAGGGCGATGCTTCGGGCAAGGTGGAGGTAGCCGCCCAGCAGTTCGAGCACATGCTGCCAGGGCCGCGTGGCGCTCGGATTGCGAAGCGGGACCGGCCGGCCTTCGGCCAGATGACGCAGGGTATCGGGCACGATGCGGTCCGCGGCCCAGTCGCCGCCGCCGATGACATTGCCTCCGCGCGCCGCGGCCACTCCGATCCCGAGCGCCTGCACCGCCGGGGCGAAGAACGAAGCCCAGTACGACGCGATCACATGCTCCGCCGCCGCCTTGCTGGCGCTGTAGGGGTCATGTCCGCCCAGGGGGTCTGTTTCGCGGTAGGCATAATCCCAATTTTGGTTGGCGTACACTTTGTCGGTGGTGATGGCGATCACGACGCAGGGTGCCGCGGCCTGACGCACCGCTTCGAGCACATTCAGCGTGCCGATGACGTTGGTTTCCACCGTCCAGCAGGGTTCTCGGTAGCCGCGCAGCACCAGCGGCTGGGCGGCCAGATGAAAGACGAAATCGGGTCGGTGGCGGCGCACGGCTTCATGCAGCACCGCCCCATCGCGCACATCGGCTTCGATATGCGCCGCCAGGCGACGGGCCAGGTCGAGTTGATCGAAATGCGCGTAGGGCGTGGTGTAGCAGGGATCGATGTCCGGATCGGCCGGCAGCGATACTCCGACCACGCGCGCTCCGAGCAACAACAGCCATTCGCACAACCAGGAACCCTTGAAACCGGTATGGCCGGTGACCAGCACCGTGCGCCCGCGGAAGCAGGAAGTCAGATCCATGCGCGGCCTACCCTTGCGTATGGGCCCGTCATACGCCTTGCCCGGAAGGGGCCAAGCCGAAATGGGCGTTTTGCTCCTCGCGCAATCTGTCGCGCAGGCGCCCCTCCGGAAGCGCCACATCGGCGTAACGCAAAACCGCGTCCTTGGGTACGTCGCGGATCACGCGACAGCCTTCCGAGATACCTATGGGCAACAATCCCTCCCGGGCAACCACCGGTGCATTTTCCGCCAGTCCATACGTCATGAATCCGCCGAAGCCATCGAGCACATCCCCGGCATGCAGATCACGCTTGGCGGTGGCGACCACGTCCACCCGCGGACCGGCTTCCGGCGCGAGCGTGGCGTCCTGAAACAGCGCGGCGCGGGCGATGCTGTGGTGCGCCTCGAAATGGCATAGATGATAGGGGTGATAGAACACGTAATAAGGCCCGTCGCCGAGCTTGTAATACTTGAGGTATTCCTGCTGGATCGGATGGTCGTAACGGGCGATGACGAACACACCCGGCCCCGGCTCGGCCTGCACCACATAATCGACCACGCCGCCCGGCGTTTCCAGTGCGCCCGGCGGATACCACTCGGGCGCATGGCGAACGTGCGTGCCCGGCGCCACGGTGGGCCCCAGCATGCCACGGCGGGCCACGCTCAAACCGAAGGCGTTGGCCGACACCGCCATTTCGAAGGAAATCTTGGTGCCGTCGGCGAAGGAAGTGACCATGGCGGCGTTCTGGTGCGTGCGGCGCGCGAACTCCGCCTGGGTTTCCGGCGTGCGGTAAGGATCATGCAGGCCCTTGATGTTGCCGACCAGCACCGGCTGCGCGCCGATGGAGACCACATGTCGGTAGAGGTTGCCGATCACGCCGGGCTGATCGCCATCGGACTGGGTCAGACAGATGCAGGCCCGATCCGCATAGGTCTTGAGAATGGGGCCCACCGTGCCGTCGAGTTCGGCGTTCATCATCACCACGTGCTTGCCCGCGCCGATGGCGCGCAGCACGATGTCGGCCGCATAGTCGATGCTGCCGGTGATCTCCAGAATCACGTCGATCTGCGGGCAATCGAGAACGACCGCCGGATCCTGGGTGATCGCAGGCCGGTCATCCGCTATCGCGCGCGCCAGCTGGGCCGAGGTTTCGACCGTTTCCGGCTGCTCGATGCCGGCCTGCGTGCAGGCCCGGCGCGCGCCTTCCAGATGGCGGTTGACGATAGCCGCCAGACGCAGGCCGGGTACCCGGCCTGCGAGCAGGCGCAAGGCCACGCCGCGCGCCTGATAGCCGGCGCCCATCATGCCGATGCGGATCGGGCGGCCTTGTGCTTCGCGCTGTTGCAGCACTTTGTCGATCACCATCATGGCGCAAGTTCCTCCAGCGTGGGCCAGTTCGTATCCTTGGGAGAGATAGAGGTCGGTGCCATCGGCCAGTCGATACCGACCGCAGGATCGCGCCAGGACAAACCGCCTTCGCAGTCCGGCGCATAAAATGCGCTCACCAGATAGAACGCTTCGGTATCATCGACAAGTGTCTGGAAACCATGCGCGCAACCTTGCGGCACATACAGGGCGCGGTGATTGTCGGCGCTCAGTTCCGCCCCGGCCCAGCGGCCATAGCTCGGGGAATCCCGGCGCAGGTCGACCACCACATCGAACAACGCGCCACGAGTGCAGCGCACAAGCTTGACCTCGGCTTGCGGCGGGTGCTGGAAATGCAGTCCGCGCAAGGTGCCAGCGCGTTCGTTGTAACTGGCGTTGGCCTGTACGAAGCCTGTGCAAAGGCCCTGCGCTGCGAATTCGCGCGCGCAGAATGTGCGCGCAAAAAAACCGCGCGCGTCGGCATGAGGTTCGATGTCGATCAGGTAGCAGTCTTTCACGGGCATACGAGTGAATTGCATCGCTCATCGCCCGCCGCTAGCAGCTTCAGTTGGAACGCTCATGAGGCGTCCGTCCCCCGCCGCGCCGATCGGTCGGCACCGGACCATCGGACCACTTGCACCAGGGCGCCCGGCCGCCGGCCCACAAGGACTCCAGATATTCCTTGTCGCGCAAGGTGTCCATCGGTTGCCAGAAACCCTCATGCCGGTAGGCCATCAGATTGCCATCCGCGGACAGCCGTTCCATGGGTTCGCGTTCCCAGACGGTGTCATCACCCTCGATGTAATCGAGCACGCCGTGGTCAAGAACGAAATAGCCGCCGCTGATCCAGGCGCCGTCGCCATCGGGTTTTTCACGAAACGAAGGCAGACGATCATCGCCCGCCTGCAGCTCGAACGCGCCGAAGCGGCCCGGCGGTTGCACCGCCAGCACGGTCGCCATGCCCGGCTTGCTGCGGTGAAACCGAAGCTCGTCACTCAGGTCGGCGTCGGTCAGGCCATCGCCGTAGGTCATGAAAAAAGGCTCGTTCTCATCCAGCAGATGGCGCGCCCGCCGCAGCCGCCCGCCGGTCATGGTCTTTTCGCCGGTATCGATCAGGTGAATGCGCCAGGGCTCGATGGAATTCGAGCGGATGGTGACCTCATCGGAGCCCAGATCGATGGAAAGATCGGCTGCCTTATAGCGATAATTGAGAAAATATTCCTTGATCAAATCGCCCTTGTAGCCCAGGCAGATGATGAATTCATCGACGCCGTGCACCCAATAATATTTCATGATGTGCCACAAGATCGGCCGCCCGCCGATCTCGACCATGGGCTTGGGCTTGACCACGGTTTCTTCCGAAAGCCGCGTGCCATATCCCCCCGCGAGTATCACCGCCTTCATATACCCCCCTCATAGTCGCCGCTTTGCCTCCGCCGGCTTCCCCCAAGCCAGTTTCTTCAGTTGCAGTGCTCTTTTTTCGACCAGATGCCAGGAAGTATAGGCCATGATGAACGATAAAAACAGGCCGACCACGAAAACAGTGGGCCAATTGACCCCCTCGACCCCTTGCACAAGGGTCTGCATGATCGGCCAGTGATAGATATACAGGCCATAGGAGTAATCCGCCGGCAGAGCCACCGCGGCGCGGCCGGCGATGGGCAGATAGGCGACGCACAGCACCCAATAGGGCAAGGCCAGCGCATAGGCCGAATGCGCAATGCGTTGATCCAGCCACAGCAAGCCGCCGAACAGGGCGATGGAAATAAAAAAAACGAGCCATGACAGGCGGATTCGGTCCCGCCACAGATAGAAGGCTCCGCCGGCGAAAAACAGGCTCATGAAACGGACCGCGGCATCCGTGCTGTGCTTGATGTCATAGCCAAACGAAATGAACGCCACCCCGATCGCGCCCGCCAGGGCCAGCAGCGTCACCGCCACGCGCATCGTGGATTCCAATCGGTTCCTGAAAACAGATAAACCGACAAGGCCCAGCAGCGCCAGGCCCAGATACAGCCTCACTTCATACGGCAAGGTCCACAGCGAACCGTTGGCATAACCCAGGTTGCCCGACACCGTGCCAAAGGGCGCATCAGCGAACACGCCCGGCAAGCCATGCCGTTCTCCGCCGAGCAGCGTCATGTTGGAAAAGAGGTAGTGTCGCGTGTGCCAATCGCCCAGATACTGATCGGCGGGCAAATTCGTCAGCGCCAGGCCCAAGAGAACAGTCAGCGCGACGGCCACCACGAGCGCCGGATAGATGCGCACGAAACGGGCCCACAGAAAGCGGCCCAGATGGGGTTTGTTCATGAAGCTCGCCGTCACCAGAAAACCGCTGGTCACGAAAAACAGGTCCACGCCGATATCGCCCGGCGTTTTGCCCAGCAAAAGCCGGATCGGCTCGGCGTCCAGATTGCCGATCGCCAAGGCCCAGGCGTGGGTGTAGAGCACCGCCACCGCCGCCAGCAGCCGCATCAGGTCGAACTTGTTGCGTCGCACGTCCAGCATGGCGGGCGGCGCGCCCTTCAGCCGGTTCATCGGTACAGGCGTTTGAGCGTCGCCCGGTATGCGCCCAATGCCGATTTGTTGATCCGCGCCATGATGTATTCCTTGATCATCGGCACCCCATCATACCTGAATCCGCTGTAGCGCCGGATCGAGAGCCTGCTATTGATCTCATCCAGATCATAGCCCATCCGGGCCAATCGATCCTGACCGAGCCAGTCGAGATATTTTTTCGCCCACAAGTAACGCAGCGGAGTGGAAAAGAACACCTCCCACGTCGACCGGCTGGCGTTGGTGACCGATTGATATTTTTTATCCCTGAGCGGGTCGCCGAACTCACCTTTGAGCTGAATGTTTTTATAATTCGTGCTGACTTCAGCATCCTTTTCGAGATCGAGAAAGGCGAAAATCCTGTTCACCTCTTCACTGGTGTTTTCGACCAGATCCTCATAACGCACCTCGATTTTTTTGATAGCCTCGTTTTCCGCCACAGAAAGCAGACCCAGCAAGCCCGCGTGATAATCGTTCAGCATATTGCCCAGGTAAAACCGTCCCTGCTTCCAGGTGTTGGATTGGGAAGCGATGCACGCCAAGGGATTTCGCCACAGCACGATATAACGGGTGTCCGGATAGAGTTTCATCAGGCACTCGGTCGCAAAAATATAGCGCGGGGTTTTGTCGAGAAAATACCGCGCCGACCGGGTGGCATAGCGGGCATAGATCGAGTCCAGGCAGCCACGCATGAGCTGGATGCGATCCATACCCTGTTCGGACAGAAATTCATCGATGGCCGCGTGGCTCAAATCCTGTTGATAGGCCGTGATCACCTCTTTTTCGTAAAAACCCTGGCAAAATGGAAGCACGATCCAGGGTTCCGATCGGGTGACGATTGCGCCATCCTGGCGCGCGGCGAGCAAGCGTTGCAGCAGGGTGGAACCGGATCGGGGCAGCGACAAAAGAAACACCGGTTGCATCAGGCAGTCTCCGTGGATCGATCCGCCGCCAGAAGCGCCTGCATGCGGTTGATAATTTTCGTCTCGCCGTACATCTGCTCCGTGACCCGACGCGCCGCGACCCGGATGCGCTCATAGCGGCTTTCATCGCGCAGCAGTTCGATACAGGCGGCCGCCAGCGAGTTATCCTCATCGCGAATCACGATTGCCTCCCCCTCCCTGAAGTCCAGCCCTTCGGCGCCGATGCGGGTCGTCACGACGGGTACCCCGTAGCCTGCGGCCTCGATGATCTTCAGCCGCGTGCCGCCGCCATTGCTCAAGGGGCACACGAACAGCCTGGCCTTTGCGTAGAGCGCGTCGAGATCCGGCACGAAGCCCATGAATTCAACGTCGGCGGATTGCGTCCACTTGCCTTTCAGCAGATCGGAAGACTCTCCGGCAACAAGCAGGCGGGCCTCGGGAATAGCGGCCTTGATCATCGGGAAAATACGCGTCACCAGGCGTTCGATCGCGCGTGCATTGGGCTCGTAATGGGCCAAGCCGAGAAACAGGCAATTCGGTTCCTTCGAGGGATGCTCGATATAAGCGGGCAAGCGCACAGCGTTGGGAATCGCGTACACCCGTGAAAAACCCTTCCGCTCCAGCCAACGCTGATCATCCGGCGAGCAAATGACCGTCGCGTCGGCCAAGGCGGCGCAGCGTCTTTCCGCCATGAACAGCGCCGGAATCTGCGTCAGCTTGAGTCCCTTGCCTGGATACCAGGGCGCTGCGGTGTTCTCGCGCCACTTGACGCGGTGCTGAATGTCGTCGAGATCGAATACGATGCGCGTCCGCGAGCGGTCGATGCCGACCTTCGACAAGGCCAGCATCGGCGCCAGACTGCGCACTACAACGACATCATATTCCCCGGCGCGAATGATTTCGCCCAGGCGGCCAACGACGCTCGCGGACGCCCGCGCGAAATACTCGGGCTGAGCGGACGCCGTCACGGCACCCGCCAGGTATTCGTTGGCGAACGACTTGCTTCTTCGATCGATGCGGATGAAATGGCGCGAAGCGATCTCAACACCCCAATAGGCCGCATCGAATCCGGATCGCACCGATTCACTGACGCTGGGGTCGAGCGACTCAGGGTCGGTCACGAAATAGGCAATGTCGATTCGGGCATCCAGATTTTTGAGCGCCTGAAGATACAAGCGTGTACGCAACTGAGTGCCGTGCTGGCCGCCCCTGGCGTGCGGCGGCTCGGAGGCGGAAATAACCAGTGCTTTCATCGTCATTCCCGCCCCCTCGCGCGCTGCCTCGATCCGTACCACGACAACAGTCGACCGAGCGTCTTCACCCCTCTCGGCGGCGCGCTGAAGTCTTCCGCTTTGCCTGTTTTTCCGAGAAGACCGTCCCAAATACCTCTATAGGTGGCATCTACCGACTCCTGACGCCCATGTTGTGACAGTACACGGATATTGTTATGCATGCGATTTTCTATGGCCCAGAGAATCGTTTTATAGGGAGCGTGAATTAAGTCGCGCATGAACAAAATCTCATTCCTTGCCATGTAATAATGATAATAAGATGGACGGCCTTCCCACGGAAGGTCGCCATGATAAATTTCTGCATCTAGCGCGATTCTGCAAACGAAACCAGCCTCGTTCGCCCTAAAACAAAAATCGTTGTCCTCCCAATACATAAAATATTTTTCTTCAAAAAACCCGATAAGATCGAAAACTTCACGTTTGATGAGAAGAGCTGTGCCGGCCAGCCAAATCCGATCGGGGAAGGTTTCCTGCCAGCTTGCGTACTCGTCAGGATCATTGGTTCTATGAGACCAGCCGTTTTTGTCCAGATAGCCTCCGCAAAAATTTATTTGATTCGTCTCTGGATCTAGTATAAGTGGAGACAACACGCCTACCTTTTGATCCGCTTCAAACAATTCGATCATTTTTGACAACGCATCCCTATCGCGTATTTCTATGTCGTTATTCAAAACCCATACATAATCGAATTGATATCCAGCCAGACACTTCTTGATACCAAGGTTCATGCCATAAGAAAACCCGCCGTTTATTTCCGATCGGATGATTTTGTCTTCTGGCAGGTACGTGCGCAATTTTTCCTGTTCCGCCGCATCTGAACAATTATCGACAACCCGTATTTCATGACAAAGATATGTCTGTTTTTCGAGCTGCCGGTATAGATTTACTGTTTCCCCGGATTTGTTGTAGTTCAATATAATTGATGCTACTTTTTTCTGTTTTGAAACCATTTCACAGCCTTTGTCATTGCATCGACCAGAATCATCGCAAGCCTGATCGACCATTCCTGATGCTTGGCGATGCTGAATTCTGTCCGTTTGCTTCGGCGCCCGATCATTCCGTCGTAGAGGCCCAACATGAGCGCCTTGTTTGCGGACGTCCGTCCCGCTTCTTCATGCCACCGCATGGTTTCCCTGATTCTGCACACTCCCCAGAACAGGCTTTTGTAAAGAGTCAGTCCGTAAAGATGTTTCTTGCGCAACAGAATCTGATTCCTTGCATCGTAATAATGGTAAGCAGGGCCGCGATGCTCGGCGGGCACGAATCCGTGATTGATTTCTATTGACGGAACGCTTGCCGAAGAAACATGCGCCTTATACGCTCGCAGGCCAAAATCCATGTCCTCCCACTGAATGAAGTAATCTTCATCCAGCGAGCCAAGCTGGCGCAGCACATCGGCCTTGATCAGTAGGGCCGTTCCCGGGAGACAGACGACCCGACCTTCGACTCGCCGGGTTTCGTAATCATCCAAAGCATACAGCGGAGTCGCCCATAAATGAGCGTCGAAACCGTAGCCGTACAAACGGAGAACCTGTTTCGGATCATAGTCATCAATGATGACGGGCGAGCATAGACCCAGATCGCCATCAAGCATGGTTTTTATCAACGCTTCCAACGTTTGTGTGTTCGGCACCTGCACGTCGTTATTCAATATCCAGATGTACTCGCTACCTATTTCCAACGCCCGCCGGATGCCCACGTTCATGCCGCCGGTAAAGCCTTTGTTCTCCTCGATGCGGACAAGGCTTTCGGCGGGCAGCGCTCGCGCAAGCGCCTCGTACACCGGGATTTTTGATCCGTTGTCCACCACGATCACCCGATGCTTCGCGTAAGTCTGCGCGCGGATTGTCCGATAGCATTCGAGCGGCGCCTCCACTTCGTTGTACGTGAGAATGACCGAACAGACTTCGGGCTTGCTCGCCGCTGAATCAATCCGATTGGCCTGATGCACCGCGCATGCCCTCCAGTGATTTCGGCCCCCGCCCGAAGCGACGCAAAAGATAGTCCTTGAGCCCGGCCCTGAAACCCGCAGCTATCCCTCCACCGCGCATCGTCCAGTTGAGAAAACCGATGAGATTCTTGTCGGTGGCCTCGCCGGGTTGTTCTCTGCGCAACCGCCAATAAAGACCTTTCAAGCGGTTCAGGCCCGCTTTCCCAAGCATCCGGTGTTTTTCCAGAAGCAGTAATGTGTTCCGGGTCATGTAATAACACTTCAAGGGCGTCATCTGATGTCCGAACCCCGCGGATTCGACATGCCGGACCTGCACCGAGGTGTCGCAGTAAAGCTTGTAGCCCTGTTTCGCGGCGCGCTGGTAAAAATCCGTCTCTTCCAGTTGCAGGAAAAAACGCTCGTCAAACAGTCCGATACGGGTGAATATCTCGGCATGCACCAACAGGCAAGCGCCATAGGCGAAATTCAGTTCGTAGAAATTCTCCGACACGGCTTTCGCCCAGGGCCAGGAAGCTGGATCGATTTGTTCGCCTTTCGCCTCATCCATATAGCTGATCCTGGGTTGCAGCAAACACGGCCCTGTTTCCAAAAATCTCGCACCCAGCCCGGCCAAGGCATCGGCCCCTCCGGGTACGACGGTATCGTTGTTCAGTAGACACACCGTCTGCGCGCCAACAGCCAGCGCGGCACGCACGCCGGCGTTGTTCCCTCCCGCCCAACCCTGGTTTTCCGGCAGGCGGATCACTCGCAAGCCGGGAAAACAGCTTTCCATCCCGGACAATTCAGGCTCGCGCGTGCCGTTGTCCACCAGGATGACCGCCGCATCAGCAGCGTTTGCGGCATACAGCGATTCGATGCATCGGCGCGTATGCGCGGCATCGCCGTAATGAAGCACTACGAAGGCCAGGCGATTGCCCGTCAGCGCGCCTGGCAGGATGGATTCAAATGATTTTGGCGAGACGTTCATAACGTTCCAGCGTATTGGCGAAGGCTTGCGCAGACGATATCGCTCCCTCGCCTATTTGATTGATGCGTTGCCATAAACGCGCATCCAGGCGCGTACGCCGCTCCAAGAAGGATTCCGCGTGCGCGATTTGGCGGCCAAGATCGCCACAATCGGTCAACGCTTCAGGAGAGGCGGCGTTGTTTTTCTTGCCTGATTTCGCCTGTAAGGTTTCAATCCGGCGCAAGACGAAATGGTGGACAGGCAGGGGATATTCGCGCAACAGCCAGCATTCGAGCATGCTTAGCATCCTCGGATTTTCCACCACATCCGCATGCGCGAAACCATCGAGCCTGCGCTCGGCCTCATCGAGCAGCTCCGGGTCGTCGGCTTCATCGATGAAGCCTCGCTCCGGGATCGCCGGATGCGGCCACAACAGCATGCGCAGAAAAATGTTGTCGGTCTGGCAGGCGATTTCGTTCCGCGTCAGAAAATCCCCCAGATCGTGCTGCGCCAAGGCGATGCGATCGCCCCATGCGCCATAGAGGGCGCGCGTGCGCGCGTCGTAGGTTTTCCAGTACAGCCAGTGGGACAACACGCGGCTGCGCGGCTCGCGCGCGATCACGAGCAAATTGCCCTGCCGTGGTCCGGCGAGCGCCAGCAGCGTTCGCTGGGACACATGCCCGGCGATGAGGTCGGCGGGATCGGCTTCGATGCGCTCATCGGTCAAAACCGTCGCGCGAATGCCGGGCGCAAGGCTCGTGAAATCATCGAGGCCACAAAATTGCGTACGGTCGAGGTAATACGCCGTACGCCGGGGTCGCAATATCTCCTGCAACAACGAGAACACGCGCGTGCCCGCCGCCTTGGGCAGATGCAGGAACAACAGAGGACGGTCCAGCGAACGCCGGGTGATGTGATGGCGCCATTTCAATGAGTCGCCCTCTTTTTGCCCCGCCAGCGGCCTTTGGCCGCGCCCGCCAGCACAGTCGCACGCCATAATGGACTTCGCAGTGGTCGAGGCAAACGGGCAATGGCGTATTTCAGCCCGTGTGTCCGACCCAATGCACTTTCATCGATCTTCCCGCGCAGTTCTCGCACCAGATCCAGATCGCCCCGCGCGTAAGCAATCTCGAAGGCGGCGAGAAGCCGGGTTTGTATCGATTGCCGGATTTCAGGCCCGAATCTGGCCAGCGCATCGTCATGGTCGAGAAGAGTTTGCAGCACCTGCGCATCGCCCAGCGCCATGCGCAAATTATCGCCGGAGAAATTTCGCGCGTGCTTGCGGATGCCCACCAGGGGGCGCCACAAAACGCCTATTGGTGGAGCATCGGCAAGCCGCAAAGCGGTGGCGAAATCACAGCCGACGATCCTGCCCACGCGCTCGTCCCAACCGCCGGCGGCGAGAAAGCGCTTGCGGTCGGCCATCATGCATGAGGGGAAAAACGGTTGATAATGAAGCAGGCGGGTAACGAAAGACCGCTCCAGACAGCCATGCTCGCCTTCCAGCAGGCGCAATTCGCTCCAGAAACCTTCGGGCGCACGCTGGAATTTCGACTCGGATTGCCACACGCCATTGCGGACTTCGCAAAAATCTGAATAGGCGACTGTCGCGTTGGGCAACAAATTCCAGAAATGGAGCATTTCCTGAAGAAATTCCGGCTTCCAGAGGTCGTCGCTGTCGCAATAGGCGACCAGATCGCCACGCGCTTGTTCCAGACCGACGTTCTTGGCCGCCATGTCGCCGGAATTTTCGATCTCCACCACCCTAATCCGATCCGCATATTGCGCCAGAACCTCGGGCGTCGCGTCCGTGCTGCCGTCATTGACGACGATGATCTCAGCGGGCTTGCGGGTCTGGTTCAAGATCCTGTCCAGAGTCTCGCCGATCATATCTGCCCGATTGTAGGCAGTAACGACTACGCTGACACGAAGTTCATACCGCATGATCAACCACGTTTTCCTTTGATGACAGAAGCATGGGCGCAATAATCCGCAAATCAGGGCAGGCTTTGTCTAAGGGAAAATCCGGCAGGATCCCGAAATAAGCGTTTTGGATACACCGAGTCATCATGTCCTCTCTCTTTGAAAGCGCGGCAGCAATCGGTAAACCATGTGTTCAATCGCGAGATGCCAGGATTTTTTCCGTCTTTCCGTAAAATGCGCGATCACCGCGACCAGCACTGGCACCACACCGAATACCAGCAGGCGGGTCTGCCAGGTATGGCTCGACCAGGGGGAGACGGCAGCGAAAAATTGCGAAAGCGGCATGTGGAACAGATACAAGGTCAGCGTCATACCCGCCAGCCAGCGAATCGTCCGCTCCATCCGCACCAATGCCGGTTCGAACACGTGTCCCATGGCCGTGAACCCCAATAGGTTGAGAAAGAAGAACAGCCCGATCAGGTAATCTTCAATCAAGGGCGGACGGCCAAGCCAGTTGGGGTGAATCGGCCGGCCGTAACGGTGCGCATACCATTCGTAGGCGACCCATAGCACCAGCGACATCAGCCACAAGCCGATGCCCACGCCGAATTTTATGAAACCGCCCTTGCTGATTCGGTACGCCGCGACACCCAGCAGCCAAATGGGCAGGAGCGCGACGATCTTCGGCCCCATGATCAATAACATCGCAACCACGGTCCAATACTTCCAGCGGCGGGGAGCGAACAGCAGCGCTCCGAAAACGAGGTAATACCACACCTCGAACCCCAGCGACCAGTAAGGAAAATCCGATCCCGGTGGCATGTTGTTCCACCACAGCTGATTGGTGAAAGTCAGCGCCTGAATCAACTGCAGCCACCGATCGTCCCAGACATAATGCCAACCGGGGTTGTACAACCCCGGTTGGACAGAGCGGCCGATGGCGTCGAGCAAAAAAGTGACCGCCAGGGCGGGAATGGCGACGGAATAAATGCGCGCGGCGCGGCTGATGAAATACTGGGTGCCGGATTGTTCACGGGTATCGGCCACATAGGCAATAACGAAACCGGACAAAACGAAAAACACATCGACGGCTTCCGGTCCGAACGGACCCATTTGCCAGAACAGGCCGCCACTCAGGCGCTGCCCTGACACATGGCCGACGAATACCACGAAGGCGGCGAAAAAACGCACGCCGTCCAGATAGATAGAAGTCGAACGGTTCATGCATCCCCCCCTATGGATCGTCGTAAGCAATCTCTCCTATCAAGAACGTCGTACTTCTCAATCATCAGCCCGCCATTTCCATGATCCGGTCCCTTCTTTGATCATAGCCCATGTTTTGTGTAATTGATATTCAGAGCCTCTTCCAATGGACAAATGGGCCTGAAGGGCGGGCGTGATTCCAGCGAAAAGTGAGCCTGAAGGGGCGGGTTTGGGGATCATTGGAGGATGATTCGTGATGCTCAAGACCCAAGGGCTCCAGACGCTGGAGCAAATCCGCGCCTTCCTCGACGGTGCGCCACCCCTCGTCTTCGATGCCCCCGCCCGAGACGACCTCTACGACTGGATCGCCAATGAACTGAGGCGGTTCCGTTACCATCGCCTAGGTAAGGCCGACAAGGGCCTTGTCCGGCGCTATCGGGAGAAGGTCGCGGCCTCTCCAGAGCCCAGACCACCCGCCTGATGATGACAAGGGGCGCGCCCGAAAACGCTACCGCTATGAGCAGATGATGACTCCCTACGAGAAGCTCAAATCACTGCCCAATGCCTCTGCCTACCTCAAACCGGGCGTCACCTTCGAGGCGCTCGATGACATCGCCTATGCCATGAGCGACAATGAGGCCGCCCAGCGCCTCAACGAGGCGCGGGCCGAACTGTTCCGTTACATCAACAAGGCCCAAAACACTGCCGCCTGAAGGGGCTCAATCACCCCGCTCCTTCAGGCTCATTTCTGGATTGGAAAGGACTTTCAGACCCAGTTGCCGTCTTGATGAGACCCGGAATGAATTCAGATTCGATAGAATGACCGCAAACGATTGCAAGAGACATCATGAACCACTACTTCTTCATCCACACGGGCAACCGCACCGAAGATTTGTTTGTTGGTGTGTCAAAGCTGATCGAGGCGGACCGCCGCCCTTTTCAACGGCTGACATTCCTGATCCAAGGCCGCGGGATGGAGCGTTGGATGCAGCAGCGGCTCAGCGATCACTTTGGCGTGTGGATGAGCAGCGAGTTTCCGTTCCCTCAGGCCTTCTTTGACGAGCTGGCCGGCGGCCTGGATACACAACTCAATAGCGATCATCTCAAACGAGAGACTGTTCGTTGGAAGATAGAGGCGTTTTTGCGCACGCCGACATTTGCCGAAGACCCTTTGCTAAAACCCCTGCTTGGCGGAGAAGGCAGCGACAAGCGTCGTTTTCAGCTGGCCGAGCAGATAGCCAATCTGTTTGACCAGTATCAGATTTTCCGCCCACATTGGCTGGATAAGTGGTTGCAGGGCGAGTCGGTCAGCGATCATCCCCATGAGCGCTGGCAGATGCGTCTGTGGCAGGCGCTGGATTTGTCACCTCATCGTGGCCAGCTATGGCGGAGGCTGATCGAAGCGCTGGAGTCTCAAAGCCAGATCAATGGGTTGCCAGACCAGGTATTTGCCTTTGGTATCAGCTTTATGCCGCCGATGATGCTGCAGGCGCTGCAGGCATTGAGCCGGCACACGGCTGTGCATCTTTTTACGCTATCGCCCAGCGAGGATTTTTGGGCCGACTTGCCCAGCCGCAGACAACAGCTGCAGCAAATCCTGCAAAGTGTGGATACTGAAAAAACCCGGTACAACACGGAGCTCAGCAGGTTGGAGACAGCGTTTCATCCTCTGTTGCTGGCTTTGGGACGGCAAGGGGCGCATTTCCAACACCTGATGCTGGAGGCGGATGGGAAAGTGTACGGCCGCATGGCGTATTTCACCGCGCCGGCTGAGAATACTCTGCTGGCCCAGCTACAGTGCGATCTGCTGCATAATCAGACGCCCTCTGAAAAAGCGGATTTGAGCGAGTTGACGCCCAATATCCATTTCCACCGCTGCCATACCCCTCTGCGGGAAGTGGAAGTGCTGCGGGATCGCGTTCTTACCCTACTGGAAGAAAACCCCGAACTCTCACCCAATGACATTGTGGTGATGAGCCCGGATCTTGGCGTGTACGCGCCCTTTATCGAAACCCTGTTTGCGGACATTCCGCACACCATAGCGGATCGCAGTACACAACACGAGGCACCTGCTCTTACGTTGCTGAACGACTGGTTGACGCTGCTGCAAGGACGGCTGGACTGGGACGAAGTGTTTGGTTTTCTCTATCAGCCGGAGGTGCAAAAACGCCTACATCTAAATCCACAGCAGTTGGAGTACCTGTATGAGGTGCTGATCGAACAAGGCCAGATCCGCTGGGGCCTGTCAGGTGATGAACACCGCAATCACTGGCACGATGGCATCAAGCGGGTGCTGCTGGGCGCCGTGATGCTGGCACCGGATGCCTTGTGGCAGGATCAGGCGCCGGTGACGGCCTTGGAAGGCCGAGCCATCTGTCAGCTCACTCCTATTCTGCAGCTATTCGAACAGATTGAAAAATGGAGGCAACTCGATCGCAAAGGCCAGACGGCGGCGGCATGGGCCGAACACCTGAGCAGGTTGAGCGATTTTTTCTATGGCGAATCCGCTGATCGCCTGGTGCTGGATGAGGCCTGTGCGGCGCTGATTGATGAGGCGTCCCCAACGAATGATACGCCGATCTCACTGCAGACCTTTTCTGCCTGGGCTCAGTCGCTGGGTGCGGAGCGGCGCAGCAGCGCGGGTTTTCTGTCCCGTGGCATGACCTTCTGCGATCTTTTGCCGATGCGCTCCATTCCGGTGAAGGTGGCTTTTCTGTTGGGCATGAACGACCGCAGCTATCCTCGTCCACGCGCCACATCCGACTTCGACCTGATGCAGACGAAATTTTATATCGGTGATCGTGACCTGCGCGCAGAAGACCGTTACACCTTTCTGGAACTGTTGCTTAGCGTACGGCATCGGCTGGAAATCCTCTGGCAAGGCTTGAGCGCAGACAAAAATGAACTCCAACCGCCGGCTCAGGTGGTGCTGGAACTGATGGATGTGCTCGCCCGGCATTACGTTGAGGATCTTGAGCCGCTGATCTCCGTACATCGATCACATCCATTCCACACCGCCTACTTCACGGCAGACAGCTCCCTGCGGGGGCGCTGGCCTCAGGATTACGCTATCTGCCAAGCGCTGCATTCGGCGGACAAAACCCTAACGCCCGTGTGGCAACAACGTCTCACCCTGCCTGAGAAGCAACTAACGGTAGAAATTTTGGCCGAGGCGCTCAACGACCCGATCATCTGGGCTTTACAGCAGGCCGGGGTGGTGGTGCCGAAGATGGATTCCCCGCCTTCACCACGTGAGAAACTTTCCATCAATGGCTTGGACAGTTGGTATCTGCGCGAGGCCATCAAAAGCGATGTGCCCGATGAAAAACTTTTGAAGGTGTTGCCACGCTGGCAGGCCGAGGGCCGCTGGCCGATGTTTGGCCAATCCGAGCAAGTGGCGCGTGACAGCGCCAGGATGGTTGAGCGCATAGGGCAGCTGATCAAGGACAAAGCGCTCCCCGAGATGGGCAACGCTGTTGAGCAAACTACACTGACCCGCCAAGTAGGAGACTGGACACTCACCCATACTTTCAAGGAACTGCATGAGAATGGACAGGTGATCTTCCATCCCCATCAGCTCAAAGGCAAACACCGGCTGCGAATTTGGCTGAGTCATCTGCTGCTCAATATCCACGATGCCGGTCTCACCAGCTGGGTGGGATATCAGGAAAAAAAGCACAACACCTCGACCTATTACCCTGCCCTTTGGCAACTCAAGCCGCTGGAGCAGGCAGAAGCCATGAAACAACTGGCCCAATGGCTGCTCCATTTTGAGCAGGTGCTGCAGGCTCCGCCTCTGTGGCATGCCGACTGGATGGCCAAGTGGCTCAAGGACAAAGAGGGGTATACCAAAGACGATTGGTTTAAAGCCGGCACATTGGCTTGCGGTTTGCGACCAGCGGGTTATCAGGGGGCTGAGCCCGATGCCACTTGGCTGCATTATGTGCGGCATCTCGACGAGGACGCTCTTCAGCAGTTGCTGGATCAGGCTTATAGACAGCTCTTGCCCCAGATTCGGTTCTGGCGGGCCAATCAGGAACTCCACACATGAGCTACCCGCCTTTTGATCTCTACGCCGATTCTCTTGAGCAGGGCGTGCATGCCATCGAAGCCAGCGCCGGCACGGGCAAGACCTACACCCTGACTCAACTGGTGGTGCGACTGGTGGTGGAAAATCAGGTACCCATCGACAAGATCCTGACTGTCACCTTCACCCGCGCCGCGGCAGCGGAATTGCGCGAACGTGTCTTTGAGCGCTTGAGCGAGGTGCTGCAGATCCTGGAAGGCCGGCCCGCGAAGGATGTGTCTCTCGATGCTTGGCTGAACAGCTTGCCCGACAAGGAAGACATCAGACGCTCCATTCTGCAGGCTCGCCTGATGCTGGATCAGGCCCCCATCCATACCATTGACGCCTTCGCCATACAGGTGGCCAGGGAGCATGCCCTGGCGCTGGGCATGCCCGCGGATGCCGCCTTGCTCGAGGATGCCGAACGGCTGGATCAGCAACAGGTGGATAGCCTTTGGCATGAGGTTTCAGACCTGCCGCCAGCGCTATCCCGGGCCATCTTGAGCTGCTGGCCCTCGCCGGATCATCTGTATGAGCGCTTTAAGGAATTGGGCGCTCAGGCGGTGTTTGACAAGACGCTTGTCGGCTGGAAAACCCTGCGTCAACAGCGCAAGCCTATTGAGGAAAAATGGCCGGCCGAGCGATTAAAAGCCATTTACAAAGACTTGGATGAGCATGCACGCAAAGGATGTCAGTCAAGAAGCTTGAATAAATGCGTCCGCATGATTCTGAACCCACTCAGTGGGGGGCAATTGCCTCGACTGGAAGACAAAGGATTGGTCGAATACCTCAAAGCCAGTTTGAAGAAAGACAGCGCTTATGAAAAACTGCCCGAATCTCTGCGTGAATCGCTACATGCGCTGGATACGGACCTTCAGCGGCTTCCCAAAGAAGAGGCAGTGGCTCAAGGTTGGTTTGAAAACGCCTATGAGCGATGGCAGCAAAAGCGCCAGCATCAGCTGCGTCAACTGGGGCTTTTCACCTACGATAGCCTCAAGCATCATCTGGCCGAAGCAGTCAGCCAGCAGCCCGAGTTATGCCGGCAGCTGCGCCAGCAGTATGAGGCATGCCTGATCGATGAGTTTCAAGACACCGATCCAGATCAGTGGACGCTGTTCAGCCGCGTGTTCGGCGGCAGTGATCAGCACCGCCTGTTTTTGATCGGCGACCCCAAACAAGCCATCTATGGCTTTCGCGGCGCCAATCTACTCACCTATTTCAAGGCCGTCGGCAGCGCGCATCACCATCACACCCTGGATACCAATTACCGCTCACATCCCAATGTCGTCGAGGGTTTCAACCAGCTGTTCGCCGACCAGGATGAGACACCCACCTTTATGGACGAGCAGTGCCGATATCAGACCGTCAAGGGCGGAAAATCCTGCGACGATATCGCCTTCACACTGGCTGGCAGACCTTTCGAAAACATCCGCATTGTTCAAGCACGGATAATCGGCGACAAAGATGAAGACACCCTGAGACAACTGGCTCGGGATGTTGTGTGGGTGTTGCGCGATGGACAACTGGGCGGAGCTCGGCCTCATGCCGTCAAGCCGGCTGACATCGCCATTCTGGTCAAGAGCAATAATGATGCCCTGGCTGTCCAACGCAGCTTGCGGCGGGTCGGGGTGCCCAGCGTGCTCACCAGCCGTACCAGCGTATGGTCGAGCGACAGCGCCACCGGGCTACTGCAGCTGATGCAAGCCATTCTGAACCCGAGGCAAGCCCAAACCCTGCGCAGCGTGTTGATCTCCCCATTTTTCCAGTATTCACTCAAAGACCTGGGGGACGAGGCTGTATATAACGCGGCGCAATTGCAGATGAGCGAGGCGCTGCAACGCTGGGAACAAAAAGGCCTGCTGGCCGCTTTGCTGTATGTGTTCGAAAAAAGCGCCGCCTGGGTTCAACTGGCCAAGCTGCCGGACGGCGACCGGCGTATTGCCGACACCCGGCACCTGCTGGAATTGCTGCATCAACAAGCTCATCAACAAAACCTCTCGCCCCAGGCTTTGCTGCGCTGGGCGCTGCAGCGCCATCAGGGACAAGCGGCTGAAGGTCATGCCCTGCGGCTGGAAAAGGACGAAGATGCGGTAGAGATCGTCACCATGCATAGCGCCAAGGGGCTGGAGTATCCCATCGTTTTCGTCTATGGCGCTTGGCGGGGAGAGAGCGTGGACAGCAAAAGCTATCCTCTCGGCATTCCCACCCCCGAAGGCACACGGGCCAGCTTCGATAAAAAAGACAAGGAGGCTTTAAAAACCCAGGCCAGGCAGGAACTGCGCCGCCTCTTCTATGTGGCCTGTACCCGCGCCATCAGCCACTTGACAATCTACTGGCCGGATGCGGGGGAAGTGGAAAAGGGCAAATCCTTTACTGACGCCCTCAATGGCATCCTCCGCCCCCGGCTGGATGTCTTAAGGAACTCACCCGTTTTTGTTTTTGAAGACTATGCCAATGAATCGCCGCCCCAATGGAAAGAACAAGCCAGCCCGCCTGAGCTCGTGCCGCCTGCGGAGATTGACTGGACGTGTATACGCGAGCGCAGCCGCGTGCTCACCAGCTACAGTGGATTGACGCGCCATTCTTTCTCGACAGACACTCCTTTTGCGCGCTGGCAGGAGGAGGCGGTAGCGGATCAGTCCGCTTCGACAGAAAGCCCTCAAGACGCCCTGCCCGCCAGCGCCGCTTTTGGCAAGCTGGTGCATGACTTTCTGGAACGCTGCAACTTTTCCCGGCCGGACTGGTCACGCCTGAAAAACCGCTGGAAGAACTTTCCCCGCGGCGGTGAGGAAAACTGGGCCGATCTGAAGCGGCTGATCACCCACACGCTGGCGGCCGACTGCCGTCCCTTTAAGCTGCAATCGCTACGCCCTGAACAGATTTACCGGGAGCATCACTTCGTGCTCAAAGCAGACAGCCTGGATCTTGTTGCCCTCAATGCCCTGTTTAAGGATCGCCCGGACTGGGACTATGTGAATACCGCCGACGTGCATGGCTATCTGCAAGGCTATATCGATCTGATCACCGAAGTGGACGGGCGCTACTACATCATGGACTATAAGACCAACCGTCTCGCGGCTTACGACGAGGCCGCGCTGATGGCGGCGATGGCAGAACATCACTATACCTTGCAGGCGTTGATCTACACACTGGCGCTGGACGCCCATCTTCGGGCATTTAAAACAGGATATGACCCCGCGCGCCATCTGGGCGGAGTGCGCTATCTGTTTATGCGTGGCATGGCGCCGGACAGTAGCGAAGGAGTGTATGCCTTCAGTTTTGACTCAAAGATACTCGGGCAAGCGAGAGACGCTTTGGGAGGGCAAAAAAAATAATGGCGGAGACCTCACCCAAATCCCCTCTTCTCGATGCCCTGATGGAGATATTCGAGCCCCACGACAAAACCGCGCGTAGTCGGGCGCATTCGCATGTAGAGGCATTGCTTGAGGCGCAACAGCAGGGTGATACGGCCTTGCAAGTATCGCCGCAGGATGCATCCTGGCTGCGTAGCCGCCCTTGGGTGGGCGATGGCGCTCGCCCTACCCCCACGGTACTAAACGGCCTGCTGCTGCAGTTCCATATCTACTGGCAGGCGGAACAGCAGGTTCTCTCCACGCTGAAGCCACGCATTCGCAGCGATGACCCACCAGCCCCGCTACCGGAAGATTTTGTCCAGGCGGCCGAGCAACAGCAGCTCGATCCTGAAAAGCTTATACAAATCCAGCGGGCGCTCAGTCAGAAGGTGACCTTTTTGAGTGGCGGGCCTGGCACAGGGAAAACCACTACCCTCACCTGGCTATTAGCGGCTCTTTTACGGCAACAACCGGACCTGGCCATCGCCTTGGCCGCCCCCACCGGCAAAGCCGCCCAGCGCATGAAAGAAGCGATGGACAGAGCCATCCCCGCATTGCCTCTGGCGGATGAACAGAAAGCCCGGCTTCTGGCGATCGCGCCGAGCACTTTGCACCGCTTGCTGGGCATCAGCCGCCGCCCGCAGCCGCGTTATCATGCCGACAATCCGCTGCCTGCCGAGCTGATCGTGGTGGATGAAGCCTCCATGGTCGATGTGTTGCTCTTGGCCAAACTGGTGCTGGCGTTGAACGAAAATACCCGCCTGATTCTGATGGGCGATCCCAATCAGCTGACTTCAGTGGAAGCGGGCAATGTGCTGGCGGATTTGACTAAGCGTTTTGCACAGGCGCATTGCCACCTCAAGCGCAGCCACCGCTTCAATCAAACCATCGGCCGATTGGCCGACACCATCCTCGAGGGAGACGGCGACGCCGCCTGGCAACAGTTGCAAGCGAAGAATCAGGACGCTCTTGGCCAGATGGCGCTAAAGCCCAGCGTCATCCTCGAGGCGGCGAAACCCGGCCTTGAAGACTATTTGCAGCGCATGCGCGCATTTACGTCTACGGATTACCACTCAACCGCCATTCAGGCCAGAGAAATAATGGCGGCGCTGGCGCACTTCAGGGTGCTGACGCCTTTGCGTCATCATCCGCAATGGGGGGTGACGGCGCTCAACCAGCATCTGATTCGTCACTTTGCACGCCAAGGCCTTAGACCTTTACACGCCAAAGAGTTCTATGCAGGCCAGCCGATTCTGATTCAGGAAAATGATTATCAACTGGGCCTGTTCAATGGTGATTCGGGGCTGATCCTGCCTTTTGACGGTCAGGTGGTGGTGTGGTTCGAGGAGGGAGAGCAGATGCGTGCCGTGCCTCTCAGCCAGCTCCCAGCCTGGGAAACCGCCTATGCGATGACCGTACACAAGGCGCAAGGAGCGGAGTTTGATGAAGTGGTGCTGGTGCTGCCCAATGAGCAGACGCCGGTTTTGACTCGTGAGCTCGTCTATACGGCACTGACCCGCGCCAAACAGCGTTTCACCCTGGCAGGCAGTAAAGAAGCGTTGATCGATGCCGTGAGAGCCGCTACGCTCAGAACCACAGGACTCAGCGGGGCAGTTCATTAATCAGTCCAATCGTGTCTGCAGTTGCTTCCGCACACTTCCCCGCTCCACAAGATGCTACGATCAGCACGAACCGTTTTTGATTCCCCCTTGATCTCGATCTTCTATGGACACGACTTCTTCACCTGAAATCTACACCGTCAGTCGATTGAACCTGGAAGCGCGCGGCTTGCTTGAGGGCCGCTTCCCCTTATTGTGGCTGGAAGGCGAGCTCTCCAATGTCTCCCGCCCCGCCTCCGGACATCTCTATTTCACGCTCAAGGATGAGTACGCGCAGATCCGCGCCGCCATGTTCAAAAACCGCAACGCCCTGTTGCGGTTTACACCCAAGGCCGGGATTCAGGTATTGGCCCGTTGCCGCGTCAGCCTGTATGAGGCCAGGGGAGACTTTCAGCTGATAATCGAGCATATGGAGGAAGCGGGCGAAGGGATGTTGCGCCGCGCCTTTGAAGCCTTGAAACAAAAGCTGCTCGACGAAGGCTTGTTCGACGATGCGCGCAAACGCCCTATTCCAAGCTACCCGACCGCCATCGGCGTGATCACCTCACCCTCAGGCGCCGCCTTGCAGGATGTGCTCAATGTCTTGGCGCGGCGTTACCCTGGGCTTCCTGTCTATGTCTATCCGGTCAATGTTCAGGGCAAAGAAGCGGCCCCTTCTATTGTGGCCGCCCTCAGAAAAGCCAATTTGGATAAAATCTGCGATCTTCTGCTGCTCGTCCGCGGCGGCGGTTCAATCGAAGATTTGTGGGCGTTCAACGAGGAAAGCGTCGCGCGCGCGATTGCCTCGTCTAAACTGCCAATCATCAGCGGCATAGGCCATGAAACGGATTTCACGATTGCGGATTTCGTCGCCGACCTGCGCGCCCCCACTCCCTCTGCTGCCTCCGAGCTCGCCACGCCTGATGCGAATCAATTGCGCTACCGGTTGGCCAATGAGCTGCAAGCGCTAAAAAGGATCATCGAGAATCGTCTTGCCACCTTGAGGCAAAAACTTGAAACCTTGCAAAGCCGCCTCGACCGCCAGCATCCTGAGCGTCATCTGGAACAAATCACTCAACGATTGGATGAGCTTGAGACACGTTTGCAGCATGCGGGCATCCGGCTGATCGAGAAAAAATCCACTCGACTGCAAACGCTAAGAGCGCGTATCTGGGCACAGGCGCCTTCACATCGTCTAAGCGTCCAGCATGCGCGCCTGGAACATTTGCGCTCCGCGCTGATTCGGCATGCCGAGGGCGCCATACAACAGAAACATCAGCAGTTGGTCACTTTAGCCCGCACTCTCGAAGCGGTAAGCCCGCTCGCCACCTTACAGCGCGGTTATGCTCTGGCGCTCAAACCAAACAGCCTGACCCCTATTAGCAACGCCGCAGATTTACAAGCAGGTGAGCTGATCGAGGTCAGACTGGCCCGTGGCCGTGTACTTTGCCAGGTAAACAAAGTCGAGACTTAACAGGCGATCCGTGCTGCTAGCGGTGTGCGTCACCAAGGCTGTGTCGACCTACCTCCCCCGAGCCTCAACATAACGCTTTTTGGATATACAAGGCTGTTGAAATTCGCCCAGCTCATATCACCAGGCATTCTTTAGAGCCTGAACCGTGACGATTCCCGAGCCGATCGGAACCCCTTGCAGGCATTTGGCCGGCCGACCGGGTTCACCCAAATGCTCGAGTACCGCCCATGCGCCTGAAAAATCCTGATTGCGAGTGTATTCGTTCACAGTGACCAAGGTTCTGCACCCCGCGCCCATAGAGGATGCGAGGCCGTTTTCGGAATCTTCGAATACAAGACAATTTTCCGCATCGACATCCATTTCCTGCAAGGCGTACTGAAAGATGTCGGGCGCGGGTTTTTTCTCGGGGACGATGTCCCCTGCGGCGATGACTTCAAACCAGTCCAGAGAATCAGGCCCCAGGGTCGTGCGCAACAGCATCTCCACATTTGCCGGCGTAGTAGTGGTTGCTATTCCCAGCCTTATCCCTTCCCTTCTGGCCTCATGCAGAAGACGGGCCACCCCAGGGCGAAGCGGTATTTCCCCTTGCTGAAGCAATTTGAGGTAATGAGACGTCTTGCGGCGATGCAAGTCGGCGATAAAATCGTCCAAGTCATCGCCGGGTGGCACGAATTCAGGCATATACTTGCGC
This sequence comes from Acidihalobacter sp., assembly GCA_027013225.1. GTDB lineage: Bacteria > Pseudomonadota > Gammaproteobacteria > DSM-5130 > Acidihalobacteraceae > Acidihalobacter_A. The sequence continues at coordinate 31,329 of JALUXU010000006.1, forward strand.
AAGAAATAGCGGATACGTTCTTTGCCGCCGGTTACGGAGAGTAGATCACCATAGAGAGGAACCGACCAGTCCCAGTCCAATCCGGCTTCGGAAAACGCCTGATTGAATGCGACCCGATGACCATCGCGTTCGGTATCGGCCAGGGTTCCATCGACATCAAAAAACATGACTTGCAATGACATTATTTTCCTTGGATTCGGTTAATTATCGAGGTTGAATGAAAGATGAAGCCTGTCAGGCTATCCAGTCCGGGAGCGATCCGTCAAGGCGATGTGATATCGGCCCGATTCAAACTGGTCATAATCTCATATTCGCCTAGCCATGCTCCGACTCGAATGAAACATTCGGGCGAGAAGGATACGATGCAATTTATCGCGAGCAAGAGCGGTAATTGATTTTCCGTTTTGTTGACCATAAGCCTCGCTAAATATTCCTTGCCTATGTATGCATCTTCTGTTAAGAAATGCATCCTTATCAATCCTCGGAAAATATCGAGGTAAGACTATTTACACGCTGGAGTATGTAACCAATGGCTGCAAGCAAGCAGAACACCACCCCGTCCGTACACCCTCCCGTGGGCATCCCGTCCTATGAACCCAAGGAAGGTGAAGAGTATATGAGTGAAGCCCAACTTGAGCATTTCCGCCAAATTCTTTTGGCGTGGCAGCAAGAGCTCATGGAGGAAGTCGACCGCACAGTCGAGCATATGCAAAATGAGGCGGCCAATTTTGCCGACCCTGCGGATCGGGCGACACAGGAAGAAGAATTTAGCATCGAACTGCGCACCCGCGATCGAGAACGCAAGCTGCTCAAGAAAATCGCCAACGCGCTGAGTGACATTGAAAATGGCGATTATGGGTATTGCAAAGCCTGTGGCGCCGAGATCGGCATTCGTCGCCTCGAGGCGAGGCCCACGGCCACTCTGTGCATCGAATGCAAGACATTGCAAGAGATCAAGGAAAAGCAGATGGCGTGAACTGCAAAGTTCGCGCATTTTCGGGCGCCGTTCAACAGGCGCCCTCTTCTATTTGCTATCGCGGGCGTTTTGCCCCCTCCCCGACAGGCCATTTGCATCTAGGATCGCTGATCGCGGCCTTGGGCAGCTATCTCCTCGCTCGTCAGGCTGGAGGGCAATGGTTCGTCAGAATCGAAGATATCGATCCGCCCCGGATCGTTCCCGGATCGGTTTCGCATATTCTGCATTCGCTGGAACGCCACGGTTTGCTTTGGGATGGCGACATCCTTTATCAAAGCAAGCGCGCCGAAACCTATGAAGCTGCGCTTGAGAGATTAAAAGATTTAGATCTCTTGTATTCCTGCAGTTGCTCGCGAAGCGAAATAGCCCAAATCGCCCGTCCTGGGAAATTAGGGTTCATCTATCCAGGACTGTGCCGTAATGGTCCTTTGAATCCACAGCGCAATCTGGCGCTGCGAGTCAAGGTGCCCGACGAATCCATCATGTTCATCGACCGCTTGCAGGGGCGATATGAATCCAATCTACAGAATGATTCAGGCGACTTCATTCTACGCCGCTCCGATGGACTCTATTCCTATCAATTAGCAGTGGTCTTGGACGACGCATTTCAGGGCATCACCGAAGTCGTCCGCGGGGCGGATTTGCTCGATTCAACCCCGCGTCAGATCCATTTGCAGCGTGTATTGAACTTCCCTACCCCTGATTATGTCCATCTACCCATCCTCCTCGATGTCAATGAGAATAAACTGTCAAAATCGATCTCTTCGGCCTCTCTTGAGGGGCGATCTCCAAGCGAAAACCTCGTGCAGGCCCTACATGCTCTGGGACACGCTGTGCCTAATGAACTTCGTGGGGCCGGGCCGGAAGAATTGCTTGCCTGGGCCAAGCAGTCATTTCGCCTGGAAAATGTGCCGCCTGTCCTATCCAGAAAAATTTAAAGGTGGCTATCCGTGACCTGTAAACAGGTTGATCTGTCTCGCAGTTTAGTTTTTTGCTAGTCTTTGTAAATAGAAACCCCTCACATAAAACATAAAGGAGCCGCCCCATGGATGAAAACATTGAATCCGTATTGCATGAAGAACGGGTTTTTCCACCTCCCGAGGACTTCGTTAAGAAAGCACGCATTACCCCCGAGCGTTACAAACAGCTCAAACAGCAGGCCGATGAAGACTATGAGGGATTCTGGGCAGAGCGGGCGCGAGAAGAAATCGACTGGGAAACGCCATTCAACATCACACTGGATCGTAGCGAAGCGCCTCATTATCACTGGTTCAGCGATGGAAGACTCAACGTCAGTTACAACTGTCTCGATCGTCATCTGAGTGAGCGAGGCGACAAAACCGCAATCATCTTCGAGGGCGAACCCGGCGATATCCAGAAATACACTTATAAAGAACTGCATGCCGCCGTAAGTCAATTCGCCAATGCGCTCAAGGCGCAAGGGATAGGCAAGGGCGACCGGGTCGTTATTTATATGCCGATGGTTCCAGAGGCCGTCATCGCCATGCAAGCATGCGCCCGTGTCGGCGCCATTCATTCCGTGGTATTCGGCGGCTTTTCCGCAGAAGCCCTCAAGGATAGAGTCAATGATGCCCAAGCCAAAATGATCATCACCGCCGACGGTGGTCATCGAGGCGGGCGGATCATCGAGTTGAAAGCTGCCGTGGACAAGGCCATCGAACACGGTACTCCCACTGTCGAGCGTGTCATCGTATTCGAACGCACCAAACACGGCGTGGCGATGAGTCCTGAACGTGATATCACCTGGGCCGAGGCAATCGCTGATCAGCCCATGGAATGCGAACCTGAATGGGTCGATGCCGAACATCCGTTGTTTTTACTCTACACGTCCGGATCGACTGGCAAGCCCAAAGGCATCCAGCATGCGTGTGGGGGTTACTTGCTGGGCGCGATCCTCACCAACAAATGGGTATTCGATCTGCAAGACGAGGATGTATTCTGGTGTACCGCCGACGTTGGCTGGATTACCGGGCATACCTACACAGCGTACGGGCCCCTGGCTGTTGGTGCCGCGCAGGTCATGTACGAAGGCGCGCCTACCGTGCCGGATGGCGGACGTTTCTGGAAAGTGTGTCAGGATCATGGCGTAAGCGTGTTCTATACAGCGCCTACCGCCATCCGCGCCTTGATGAAACTGGGCGATGAGATTCCAAAAAGCTATGATCTTTCAAAACTCAGACTCCTTGGCAGTGTGGGCGAGCCCATCAACCCGGAAGCCTGGATGTGGTATTACCGCGTCATTGGACAAGAACGCTGCCCCATAACCGACACGTGGTGGCAGACCGAAACCGGTGCCCATATGATTGCGCCGATTCCTGGAGCCGTCCCTACCAAGCCAGGTTCATGCACCCTGCCCTTGCCGGGCATCATGGCGGATGTCGTGGATGAACACGGGGAGCCTATCCAAGATGCCAATCATGGCGGCTATCTGGTAATCAAGGAGCCCTGGCCGTCTATGTTGAGAACCGTGTGGGGCAATGATGAACGATATCGCAAGACCTATTGGGACATGTTTGATGGCCGCTACTATTTATCCGGTGACAGTGCCCGCAAGGATGAAGACGGTTATTTCTGGATCATGGGGCGCATCGATGACGTGCTGAATGTCTCCGGGCATCGCCTAGGAACGATGGAAATCGAATCGGCGCTCGTAGCCCATGAACGGGTCGCAGAGGCCGCGGTTGTTGGCCGGCCTCATGATGTTAAGGGGGAAGCCATTGTGGCGTATGTCATTCTCAAAGAGGCACGGCCCACTGGGGCTGCCGCTGATGAGGTAGCTAAAACCTTACGGGCCTGGGTGGCAGAAGAAATCGGTCCCATCGCCAAACCGGATGAAATCCGTTTCGTTGAAGGGCTCCCCAAAACACGCTCAGGCAAAATCATGCGCCGCCTTCTGCGGACCATCGCCAAGGGAGAAACCATTTCCTCGGACACGTCCACACTTGAGAACGAAGAAATAATCAAGCAATTGCAAGGCAAGGCTTAAGGCTGGAGCGCGCCCGGGGCCGGTTGAGGAACGAAGAAAATGAAAGCCTAACCGGCTCTGGGCATGTTTACAAATCATGAGGGAGAGTCAAGTCATAAGCGCTAATGAAACGCCCGACGAGCTGGCCATCAAGCTACAAAAATGGTTTCAAGATCCACTCATACGCCATTGCGGCTGGGCACCGCGCTTATTTTGGAGAGTCGACGATAATGGCTCGCCTTATGGGAAATTTCGAGTCGATCCCCTCGAACTGGAAGTATATTTCGCCGCCTTGCTTGGAAAACCCGCTGCCCATGCACATAGACTTGAAGCCATCCGCCCAGGCCGCGTCGCATTTCTCATCGCCAACGCGAATCGGCACGAACTCCCGCTGTTTACACCCATGGGCCACTGAATCCCATCACGCTTCTCCCAGAGCGGCCGTCTCCTGATTCTCATCCGTAAATCATCGCCCCAGTCCAACAGAGACCAGCAAACCGCCCACCTGTTTCTCAGCAGCTCCACCCTGCCTGCATTTGGCCGTTATAATCGTTATCTTTGGCCTTATGTAATTGGATTCAGGACACCATGGATAAAACCTACGACCCGCACGCGATCGAAAGAAAATGGTATGAGGTTTGGGAACAACGCGGCTATTTCGCTCCCAAAGGAGAGGGTGAACCCTATTGCATCATGATTCCGCCGCCGAACGTCACCGGCACTCTGCACATGGGCCATGCGTTCCAGGATACCTTGATGGATGCGCTTATCCGTTACCACCGCATGCGTGGTTACGACACCCTCTGGCAGGCGGGCACCGATCACGCCGGCATCGCCACCCAAATGGTGGTGGAAAGGCAACTCCTGCAAGAAGGCGCGACCCGTCACGATTTGGGCCGCGAAACCTTCATCGAGCGCGTGTGGGCATGGAAGCACGAATCCGGCGGCAACATCACCCGCCAACTGCGCCGTATGGGTGCCTCCATAGACTGGACTCGAGAGCGTTTCACCATGGACGCCGGATTGTCGGCGGCCGTGATAGAGGTCTTTGTCCGTCTGCACGACGAAGGGCTCATCTACCGCGGTAAGCGTCTGGTCAATTGGGACCCCATGCTGCATACCGCCATCTCCGACCTGGAAGTGATCTCAGAAGAGGAACAGGGCCATTTGTGGCATCTGCGCTATCCCTTGAGTTCTGGCGAAGGCCATCTGGTGGTCGCCACAACGCGGCCGGAAACTCTGCTCGGCGATGCCGCTGTCGCGGTACATCCTGAAGACGAGCGCTACCGCCACCTCATCGGTCAGACAGTCGATCTTCCTCTTACCGGTCGGCGCATCCCCATTGTCGCCGACGAACATGCCGACCCTGAGTTCGGCACCGGTTGCGTCAAGATCACGCCGGCCCATGATTTCAATGATTACGCCGTGGGCCAACGGCATGATCTGCCTTTGATCAATGTTTTCACGCCCGAGGCGCGCCTCAATGAAGCGGCTCCCGAAGCGTACCGCGGCTTGGATCGCTTCGAGGCGCGCAAGCGCATCATTGCGGATCTCGAAGCGCTCGGCCTCCTCGAAGGCGTCGAGCCACACAAACTCATGGTTCCCCGTGGCGACCGTTCCGGCGCTGTGATCGAGCCTTATCTCACCGATCAGTGGTATGTGAAAACAGCACCTTTGGCCGGCCCGGCCATCGAGGCGGTACGCTCGAAACGTGTGCGCTTCATTCCCGAGAATTGGGAAAAAACCTATTTCGAATGGATGGACAATATCGAGGACTGGTGTATTTCCCGCCAACTATGGTGGGGGCATCGTATTCCCGCCTGGTATGACGACGCCGGCAACGTCTATGTGGCGCACGACGAGCGGGAAGTCCGCGAAAAATACGCCCTGCCGTCCGATCTGCCCCTGCATCAGGACGAGGACGTGCTGGACACCTGGTTCTCATCCGCTTTGTGGCCATTCTCCACTCTCGGTTGGCCACAAGAAACCGACGACCTCAAGCGCTATTATCCCACCAGCGTATTGGTCACAGGCTTTGACATCATTTTCTTCTGGGTGGCGCGCATGATCATGATGGGACTGAAATTCATGGGCGATGTTCCTTTCCACGAAGTCTATGTGCATGGGCTGGTGCGCGACGCCGAAGGCCAGAAAATGTCAAAGTCGAAAGGCAATGTGCTCGATCCCATTGACCTCATCGACGGCATTTCCCTGGAAGAACTCGTCAAAAAACGCACCCGCGGCTTGATGCAGCCGCAAAAGGCCCGTCAGATCGAGCAGGCGACGCGCCGTGATTATCCACAAGGCATACCGGCTTTCGGCACGGACGCGCTACGTTTCACCTTCGCCGCGCTGGCCTCAACGGGCCGCGATGTACGCTTCGACCTTGCGCGCATCGAAGGCTACCGCAATTTCTGCAATAAGCTCTGGAATGCCGCACGTTTCGTGCTGATGAATGTTGAAGGTCAGGACGCCGACCTCGATGCTACGCTTCCGGTGGAACTTTCCCTGGCCGATCGCTGGATCATTTCCAGATTGCAGCGCCTCGAAGCCGAAGTGGCCGAACAGTTCTCCAATTACCGCTTCGATCTGCTTGCTCACGCGCTCTATGATTTTGTCTGGCACAGCTACTGCGACTGGTATCTGGAGTTGTCCAAGACCGTACTCAATGACGAAGCAAGCAGTGAATCGCTCCTGCGCGGTACGCGGCGCACGCTGGTGCGCGTGCTGGAAACCCTGCTGCGCCTGCTACATCCCATCATGCCCTACCTCACCGAGGAGATTTGGCAAAGCGTCGCGCCGCTGGCGGGCAAGCACGGCGAAACCATTCTGCTTCAGCCTTATCCGCAAAGCGATGCCTCGCGCATCGATCCCAAGGCCGAAGAAGAAATGGAATGGGTGCAGACCTTCATTCTCGGCGTACGCAGGATACGCGGCGAGATGGATATCGCCCCCGGCAAGCCTCTGGCGGTGCTGCTAGACGATTACAGTGAAACCGACCGGCGGTTGACCGAACGCAATGCACACTATTTGCGCTCGCTGGTGCGCCTTGATCGCATCGAGTTTCTCCCTGAAAACTCAAGCCCTCCCGAATCGGCGCTTGCGCTGGTCGGAAAGCTGCGCATACTCATCCCCTTGTCCGGCGTGATCGATAAGCACGCCGAACTCCAGCGTCTGGAGCGGGAAATAAGCAAAGCCGGGAAAAATCTCGAACGCGCTCGAAGCAAGCTGGAAAACCCGCGCTTCATCGAACGCGCGCCTGCCGAGATCGTTGCCCAGGAGCGGCAGCGCCTCGAACAAATGGAAGAGGCGCTTACCCGCCTGCGCGAACAGTATCAGCGCATCAGCGCGCTTTGACACCCTGCGGAGGAATCAGACAAAATGACTCAACTACCTCCCCGCCAGCAACAGATCGTTCAGACCCATGCCGGCCTGATCGTCAATGTCGTTAAGGCCATTCAAAACCCCGAGTTACGGCCCACGCTTGAACAACTGCTTCGCACCAGCGAGGAAAACGGTTGGCACGCTCTGGTGGCGGCGATCCGGAAGATCCTCAACGGCTCACGCGAGATGAGCCTGGTGGCTACTCTCGACGAAGAAGACGCCACTATCGTGGAGGCCATTCTGCGCGGCATACAGAACCCGGCCACCCTGCCCGATCCCGGCGCCAAGCCAGACCCGATACTGGCCGCGCCCGGCCTGGCGGGCATGATCCATGCCTGTACCCGCGGCGATGTGCAGGCATTGGAACTGCTTTCCCAGATGGCGGAACAAATGACCCGCGCGGGAGGCGATCTCGGCCGTCTCGGCGGCCTCATGCGCCGTCTGGTGGAAGGTGAACGCGACCCGGAAAAACTCTCCTACGGCATGGGGCCACAGGGTGTTTCGTTGCTGCTGGCCGTGCTGGAGGAACTAGGCCGCCATGAAGCGCATTGATTGATCCGATCTTGACTCCTCCCCTCCCTGAAGGGATGGGATTCCCAATTCACGGAGAACTGCTTATGCCAGACGTATCCGGCACAAGCCTGACATTTCCTCCAAGGGCCCTCCAAAGGCGTTTGACAAGTCCGCAAGCCCTGCTGAAGTGGCCCGCAGGACACCTCGTTGAGCCACGGATAATCGCCGGAGCGATTGAGGTTCCGTCAGCTGGGCGTTGGCTTCGACATAACCGATTTTTTCCTGTCGCTGGTAGTACGCGTCGGTGTGCCAGTGCAGGACGTGCGCGCCAGCAGTTCCGCTTGCTCGGGCGTTGGATAGAACAGGTGCTTGAACGCCTTTTTAGCCATGCCTCACGTGGTATATGGCATCATGCGAATATCCAAACATGGAGGCGCGCATCCCTCCATGCCCTGAAGGGCATGGAGGGATGCGCGAAAGACTTGTGAGGTCGGGCTACCGGCAGCGGCTGGCTGCTCGATTCCTCATCGTCGCCCTGACGGGTCTGCTGCCACTGAGCGGCTTGTTGATCTGGAACGTCTATGGGGGGTATCAACAAACGCGTGCCGAAAAAATTCATGATTTAAAGTCCATTGGGCGCGCGACGGCTTCCAGGATCGATTTCGATCTGGCCATGTCGCAGGCAGTGTTACAGGAAATTGCGGCTAGCGGGGGCGTTCGATCCAGCAACGCCCGCGCATGCAGCCGTTTTCTTGAAACGATTCACCGCCCATGGGCATTCGCCTACACCCTATTTTCCCGCAGCACGCCGAAAGGCATCGTCGATTGCTCCTCGCTGGGGCCGAAAAAAGTGAACGTGGGGTTGACGCCCAACATTCGCGCTGCGCTCGCCGGACATCTCGGCATCGGCCCAGCACGCATCGGACCGCAAAGCGGCGTGCCGGTGCTGCCTGTTTCCTGGCCGCTACGCAACGCCTCCGGACGGATTATCGCCATCCTCAACACCGGCATCCGCTTGTCCTGGCTGAAACAGACTTTCCCCGTCGTCTCACAGGGACAAAAAGGCGAACACCTCTGGTTGCTTCAAAACGGACAGAGCATACTGAGCCTGCCGAATAAAGCGCATCCGCCTGTCTGCGCCGGGGGCTACCCACCCTCAGGGAAAGTCAAAATCTGCCGGATGAAAAGCGCAAGCGGCCACTCACAACTGATCCTGGCCTTTGGTTCCGACTTCGCTTCGCATCTGCAGGTACTTGTAGCCTCTCCCCTGTCCTCAATTGAGGCGCCTGCCTACCAAAACGCATGGATCGCAGGCCTAGTCACCTTGATAGTGATACTGCTGACCAGCGTAGCCATGTTGGGCCTCGGTCATCGACACCTATTTCTTCCCCTGAAATCCATTGAGGAACTCGTACGCCGGTTCGGCTCAGGGGATTATCGCGCCCGCTTGCCTGAAAACTGGAAAGCCAGTCACAAAAATAACGAAATCGTGACCCTGGGCATACAGATCGAGCACCTGGGCGGGCTCCTCGAGAAAAGCTTGGCGCAACTTGCCTTGGAACGGGACCACTTGGCCCGGATCGCCATGAGCGATCCATTGACCGGCTTGCCCAACAGGCGGGCGTTGGATGAAGAACTTGAACGCGCCCTGGCGCGCGCGAAACGCGGGGATACAAAACTGGCCGTTTGCGCCCTGGATCTGGATGGATTCAAGGCTGTCAATGATCATTATGGGCATGAAGCCGGCGACCTTGTCCTGCAAGCCATCGGCGAGCGCTTGCAAAACAACTTGCGAAAAAACGATTTCGTCGCCCGTGTCGGTGGTGATGAATTCGTCGTACTGCTCGAATTCTTTGCCCAACGCACGTCGTTTACAGAGCTGTTCGACAAGATAGGCCATGTGGTTCGGTCTCCGGTTCTCTTGCCCGGGGAAAATTCTGTCCAGGTGGGCGTAAGCATGGGTGTTTGCCTTTTCCCCAACGACGGATGCGCTCCGTCAAATGGGTTGCTGCGCGCCGCGGATCAGGCCCTGTACCAAAGCAAGGCGCACAAGGCGGACCGGCAACGTTTCTGGGTCGTGGTCGGGGAATCGCCACAACTGGAACGCAACCGTTTTCAGGTATTGCTCGACCAGGGCGCGCTGGAAGTGGCGTATCAGCCGATCCTTAACGTGCGCAGTGGGCGCATCGAAGGTGTAGAGGCTCTGGCCCGTTTACGCGACGGCGACCGCCTGTTGGCGCCGCGGCAATTCCTCGATGAACTCGATGCGAAGGATCGTTCTAGACTCACCCTCCAGATTCTGGACCGATTGCTGATGGATCTGCGCGCCCTGGATTCGGAAGGGTATTCTCTTTGGGGCGCTTTCAACGTCGAAACCGATGACTTGCAAACTCCCTTGCTTCGGCATGAGCTGAGCAAGCGGCTCGAGGCCATTGGCTTCGAGCCGGCCCGCCTGCACCTGGAGATACTCGAAGGTGGTGATTTTCTCAATCGAAAAGAGGCCATGGATGAATTGCAGGCGCTGCATCTTCTTGGCGTTAAATTGGCCTTGGACGACATCGGCAGCGCTTATTCCTCATTACTGAGGCTCAAGGAACTTCCTGTGGACGTGATCAAGCTCGATCAGGCATTTGTCCGCGGCCTCGAGAAGCGTCCGGCAGATCTTTCCTTTGTCCTGGCCATGCAAGAGCTCGCCAATGATCTTCGCATCGAAATGGTGGTCGAAGGCGTGGAGACGCGCCCGATAGCCGACGCCGTCGAAGTCTTGGGCACCCACTTCGTGCAAGGCTATGCCCTGGCCAAGCCCTTGCCGTTTAAGCAATTAGCCGTTTTTATAGCCACTTTTGAATTTTCAGCCAAGGCTTATCCGGATTCCTTGCTGGGTCTGTATGCGTATCACCTGATGTTTGACCGCAAACTGGCCTCGCTGATTTTCACGAATCCGCAAATGGTTGCAAAAGCGCGCGTTGCCGACGCCAGGCAGTGCAAATTCCACGCGGCCATGAAGCGACTGGGTATTGGAGAGGAAAGCCACTTGGCGCGCCTGCATGCCGAGTATCACCTTCTTCTATCCGAGGCCAATGACAAGACCGCCTGGGTGCGGTTGCGAGATGTCAATCGACAGATTCTGGAAGTCATCGCCACGCTATGGGAAAAAACCCGCCAAGCGGCCGAAGCCTCCAAACCCGCCGCTTATGACACGACCTAGCAGCAACTGCCAAGCAAGCCAAGGATGGCTTGCACGCAGATCAAGCACGCCAAGTGCTTGATCTGCGGAGGGCGTCGCGGGCGCGTACCGCGACGATCCGGGTTGAAAAAGGGCGGAAAGGCCCTTTTTCAACTCCCTGCTAGGCGCCTTCGGTTGAAGATTCCGAGAGGCTTCCAAGGGCCGACAGCAAGGCCTGTTCGACGGCCGGAGCGTCATCGGCCGGATGGAGGCGGCCCTCACGCAATTCACGGGCAAAGGCGGAAGGTGTCATTTCCGTCGCCTTGAAACCGCGATGATCGACGAAGAAGCACTTTCCGCTGATGGCGCTACGCCAGGACAGCTTGATTCTTTGCGGCTCCGCGTCTTCGTCCGTCACCCATTCCAGCCACTGGCCTTCTTCTATCGTTTGCGCCTGCCGAGCGAATTCATCATTAATATCTTCCGCATTGCGTTCATCCGGAGTGCTCTTGGCCTCCCCCAGAAAACGTCCTTCGGCGATCATGCGATTGATCTCTTCCGCCTTGCGCGCCATGAAACTCTTGCGGTCGGCCGCCGGCATTTCACTTTTTTCAATTACCTCTTGTCCAGCCGGCAGCACAACGGCTTCCCGGCCGGATGAGTCCTCCCCTCCTTCGCCGCCCTGGATCGATGCCTGCTTGCGTGCACAAGCCGGTGATTTGGATTTGGCCAGCCGTGAATGCTCGGCGGCCAACCAAGCGAGAAATTCCTGTTGTTCCTCCTCGCTCATTTTCAGCTTGTCCATCCCTTCGCGCAAGGCGCGCAACAAAGGGGGCAAGCTGCCCGTCAACTGGGCGCGGAGTTCGTCGGTCTCCTTGGGCAACAGGCTCCAGACGAGCGTGGAGGCAATGTTGAGCGCCTTGTTCCAGGCGATCGACTCCACGCCGCCGCCCATGTAGATAGCGATCAGAAGATCACGCCAGCGTGTTTCGAGAAAAGCCCTTGCCTTCTCTGGAACGGGCTGATCGGCGATGATTCGCGCAAGGGCGCTGGCGGCGACTCGCTTGCCCGATTCACGCCTTTCACGGTGCAGGATGCGCATCGCATCACTGGCTTCCCGTTCGATGGCTTGATTCTGCTCGGACTCCAGAAAATATTCATAGTCTTCCACGACGCGGGCGAAGACGTCCGGATCATCCTCGAATTCGTCGATGATCCGGGAAACGGCCCGTCGAGTCTCGACCAACAGCTCGTCGGTCTCGCCATCGGCCGCGGGCTTCCAGAGATAGCCGACGCGCGCCATCATGTTGATCAACCGACGGGCAGGATGATGCCGGCGGGTGAAAAAAGTCGGGTCGATTATCGCTACTTTCAACACCGGTAATTGCAATCGGCCAATCAATCCCTTGAACACATCGGGCAAAGTGGAGTTGCCGAGCAAGAAATCGAACAGCATGGCGACGATATCGATAGTTTTTTCATCGGTCTGCCGCAACTCGGGACTTCGATCCTTCTCATGGCTCGTGGCTTCCAGCACTTTCTGCTTCAGCGCGCCGGCCTCTAGCGTTCCTTGGCTCGTTATTGCCAGAGTATGTTGCAGTCGATTCAGGGCGCCGAGCAGCTCGTTGCCATCAACCACCGGCGTTGTCTTCAATTCAAGGCCGGAACCGCCGCTAGAGGCCGGCGGCGGCGTCGAATGAAGAAATGCGCGCAATGCCGCGGCCAACGCATCATCGCTCCCCTCGTCCTCTTCCGATTCTTGATCGGCGTAGGGGGTTGCCGCCGCTTTTCTTGTACGCGTCCTCGTTTTACGACTTTCTTTCTCGCGCTCGAGTTTCAAATCCGGAAGCAGGCCGGAGTCGATCAGGCCATCATTCATGGCCTCGTACAAAGAGCCGAGTTCGCTTATGAAATGATTGTCGAACAGCTTGAACAAGACAAGTTTCGGCTGGATGGGCATTTCCAAGGTTTTTGTCGCTTCCCCGAATGCCTCGCTCAATCGCCCGGGTGAGACAGGAAAATCGTCTTCGCTCTGCTGCGCAGGCCGGCCCGCAAGCGCGGCCATTCTCAAACCCAGCAGATAAAGGACATCCTCATGAGCGCGCCGGGCTTTTCCCGCCATGCCTTTGATGGCCAGGTCAATTTCCAGTTCGTCTGTCTCGACCAGGCTGAGTTGCTCATTTTCGTGAGAGCTGTCTTTGTCCGCGCGACGACGCAGTATGGCCGGGTTGAGATAGTGCTCAAAATCTTTCATGACCCAGGCAACGAAATCGCCTTCAATGACCTTGCTTTTGAGTCTGAGTTCTCGCATGGCGTCGAAATACACCATTTGTTGTTGATTGTTTTCCGCCTTGTCGGCCAAATCGAAGAAGGCATCGTCGACGTGGTCGAGGACGCGCTTGAGCCGATCCGTGAGCGCCGGACGCAATAATTCTCTCAGCCGGGAAATGGCCAATCCTTTTTTTGCGCCTCCAAGATCCCCTGCAACATGGGATCCCGTCATGGGTACTACGTTGGTGCCATCGCCTGTCGATTTCATGAATTCATATCCTCATCATCTCAGAGACTCTTCTCTCTCGAGGACGGCCTGATTGTTCATTCGTCGCTGATAGAATCTGCTGACTCGCAGATTAAAAATGTTTTTATGCCTTGGCAAGTAAGCGAATGTAATCGCACAACCCCCTGCAGGGGCCCTCGCTCCAGTTCGGCGGTTGTCCTCAGCAAATCTTTCCTCTCTTTATCATGGGCCGCCCAATGCGGTCGGTAGTCTATTGAGAACGGCCATCTCGCCCTAGGGATAAGACATTCGAGTCAGGCACAGAACGAATCCGCTTGACCTTTAAAGACTCTCATAAGTTAAGATAGACGAGAAATCGAGCCGGGTACAAACAGCTTGTCTGCCAATCATGTCCGATCATCCCCTGGCGGTAGTAGAAGCAAGTGAATCCGCCCGGAAAATGTTAATGGGCAAACCGAAGATCTTTGCTCCTAAATGCAAATTTCCGCTCAAATGCACTCGATTCCTTTCGCCCTTGTTCCATATTCGCATAGACTTCATGTTTCCCAGGCACTTATCCTTTTAACAGGACTGTGAACCAATTTCTTGCATATCACTCAGGATGACTCTTGCCATGCTGCAACCAGTTCTCGCCCCTAGACGTAAAACCGTGGCAGTCAAAATCGGCTCGGTTACCGTGGGCGGCGGCGCTCCCGTCGTCGTTCAGTCAATGACCAATACCGACACGGCGGATCCCGTGCGCACTGCGATCCAGGTAGCCGAACTCGCCCGCGCCGGATCTGAAATCGTCCGTCTGACGGTAAATACCGAGGAAGCGGCGGCGGCCGTCACGGAAATTCGTGAACGGGTGGAAGCCATGGGGCTGGACGTGCCTTTGATCGGTGATTTCCATTTCAATGGGCACAAGCTGCTGAGCAAATACCCGGCCTGTGCCGAAGCCTTGTCGAAATTCCGCATCAATCCCGGTAATGTCGGCCGCGGAAAAAAACGCGACGAGCAGTTCGCGCAGATGATCGAATTCGCTTGCCGTTATGACAAGCCAGTGAGAATCGGTGTCAATTGGGGTTCGCTCGACCAGGATCTGCTCGCCCGCAAGCTGGATGCGAATGCCAAGCGCCCGGAACCCAAGTCGCTTGAAGAGATTACGCATGACGCCTTGCTGGAATCGGCCTTATCCAGCGCCCACCGCGCCGAGGTATTGGGATTGGCGCACGATCGCATCATTCTCTCCTGCAAAATCTCGGCGGTTCAGGATCTGATACGCGCTTATCGCGATCTGGCCGAACGTTGCGATTATCCGCTGCATCTCGGCCTCACCGAAGCCGGTATGGGAACCAAGGGAATCGTCGCCTCGACCGCCGCCTTGTCGGTCCTTCTGGCCGAAGGCATCGGCGACACCATCCGCATCTCCCTCACCCCGGAACCCGGCGGTGAGCGCACTCAGGAAGTGCGAGTGGCGCAGGAGATCCTGCAATCGCTCGGCATGCGCTCCTTCACACCGCGGGTGATCGCCTGCCCTGGCTGCGGCCGCACCTCCAGCGACTATTTCCAGCATCTTGCCGCCGAAATCCAGGAATTTCTTGTCGCTCAGATGCCCGTCTGGCGAAAAACACACCCAGGCGTCGAAGAGATGAGCGTTGCCGTAATGGGATGCGTGGTAAACGGCCCGGGCGAAAGCCGCAATGCCAACATCGGCATCAGCCTGCCCGGCAGCGGAGAAACACCGGTGGCGCCGGTCTATGTCAACGGCGAGAAAACCGTCACCCTCAAGGGCGATGGCATTGCCGAAGAATTCAAGGCGCTGGTAACTGATTATGTGCAACGCCACTATCGGCAAGAAGATCAGCCGGCGAGTGCTTGAGCCAACCTCCTTCAATACGCTTTCAGGGTAATTTCTCATGGCATTTCGTCGCTTTTTTCTCTTTTCTGTGGGGATATTGTTCCTTCTTGTCGCCTTGGCTGTCGCTCTCGGCCCCTGGTATACCAGCCAAATCGCGGATCATGCGCTTAAGTCGGCTATCCAGGAAATCAATCGCCATGGAACCTTCGATGCCCGCTATCAGCGCATCGCCTACGGCTGGTTCGGCCAAGAGGGACGCCTGATACTGGTACCTACCGCGCCCAAGGCGCGACAGACGCTGCAAAAGACCAATGGCAGCGACGAACTGGTTTTGCGCCTGCAAATAGCCTATGGCCCTTTACCCTTCGCGTCATGGGGGCGTGATGGAGTCAGCCTGATGCCGGTGGGCGCGATCATCGATGCCCGCTTGCCTGGCCTCGAAAAATCCCTGCATAAAGCCGGCAGCGCTTATCGCCTGCGGGATGTGGTCGGATTGAGTGGAAACAGTCAATTTCTGGCGAACCTTCAGCCCGGCAAACTGACCACCCCGGATGGTGCCCATATGCAATGGGGCAAAGTGCGATTGGAGATCGACCAGAATGGTGGTCGCATCAATGGGCAAGGTCATTTCGGTGCGTTTTCACTGAACGCCACAAACGGCTATCTGCGCCTGCAGCCAGCGAGCCTGCGTATCGGGAATTTGCAAGTCAAGGACGGCCTCAGCGCTGGCCGCATCCAACTCGATTGGCAAGGAATGAGCTTCAACGTGCCGGACAAGCAGCAGCCGCACCGCCGCATTGCGGGTTTTTTGAAATCGTTCACGCTGCTCAGCGACACCCATTTTGGCGAAGGCGTTACCTATGGCCGAGCCACCCTGGGCATAAAAGCCATGGAAATCCGCCAACCCGCGAATGCGCCGAAAGCGACATTTTCCATGCGTGACATTCGCTTGCAGGCATCATCCACACCCCCACGCGGCGCCTTCATGGACTCAACATTGGATTGGCAGGCAATGCGCATGGAAATTTCAGGGCAGCAATATGCTCCTGTTCAACTCGTTATCACCCTCGATCACCAGTATGTGCCTGCACTGAAAGAGATGATGCAGGGATTTCGGAAACTGCAGGCGCAAGCCAGGGAAAACGCCTATTCCCAAGTGCCGACTCGCCTGTTCTATCAGCGTGCGATCGGACTTTTGATGCCTTCGGTACAGCAATTCATCGCGCATTATCCGGTTTTGCGGTTGAAAAAACTGAACATCGGCACGCCAGAAGGCTCACTTCAAGCCGAGGGAGAAGCCCGTCTTACGCCCGCAGGAGGTGGATCGCCCAGCCTGCTCACCCTGCCCCAGGATCTCGTCGCCGATCTATCGCTCGAGGTACCTCCTGCCATAGCGCGTCATTTGCTGTCAGCCGCGCTCGAACGCCGGGGCGTTCCAAGCGATCAGCTCACCAAGGTCACGACCATGCAATTGCAGCAAATGCAAAGCGCCGGCTGGATCAAGCTCGAAAAGGGCATCTACAAGACGCGCATCGACTATAGCCGCGGGGCGATGGACATTTACGGACATCCTGTCCCCTTGGGATAAAGGTTTCAGCGCCGGCCGTATCCGGTCAACTCGAGATAGCCCGTACCGCGCTCGCTACGTTTGCCGCGTTTGCCCGTGACACTGACGGCGCCCTCCCAATAAGGAATGGCGAGGTTCAATCCTTGATTGCGCATCCACGGTTGGATTTCTAGCGCCAAGCCAAGAGAAGGCACGCGCAGAAGCCAGCGTACCGGATAACGTCGGCCTTGCGGATCGGTCCAGAAACCAAGGGGCTTGAGACTCACCTCATCGGCGCGCAAATGTATCACCTCGCCTTGAGGCGATACCCAGGTGCCTGCGCTATGCGGGTCGGTACGCCCATTACGATCGCGCAGGCGATAGAACATCAGATCGCTGCCGTCGGCCAACCGGAGCGCGAACCAGTCCCATCCCACCTGATTGGCTGCCAATGCCGAAGTGCTCCATTCGCGATCGAACCATACCTCGCCACTGATATAAAAGCGCTTTCCCTCTATGCGCAGTTCGCCATGAGCATCTAATCGCGGCATGGAATAATAATAGGACGCATCGCCCGCAGCGGGGCCTTTTTGACTCAAACCCCGCTCGCCGTTGAGAACGATTCCCTGCCTGGGGGTCAATTCAAGACGCAGGGACGCTGTTTGTGTCTGTGCCCGCAGCACCCAGGGAAAAGCCGTGCATACGCCCTCGATAGCGCATGGCGCATTGACCCCTTCCCCACCGTTTGCCGGTCCCCATCTCTCATTGACATGGCGAATCGACCAATCGCCCACCCATACCTCAAAAGGCTGTGCTTGCGCGCCCGCAAGATGCAGAGCATCGCGGGAAAAACGTTGCCAGGCAAAAAAACGCCGGTCTTTGGGATCAGTGAGAGCGAAATCCGCCATGTAGATTTGATTGCTGATCCACGGAGAAGCGCCGGGCGGCTTGTTCGGCGACAGGGCGAAGCGGAAAAAGGTCAATTCGAATCCAAAACGTCTTCCGCTCGCATCCCTCAAGGTGCCGGTGTAATACCACCATTCGCTGCGGTACCGATCATGCGGACCAAAATCGGCGGGAAAATGAAAGGCTCGCGGTTGCGTCGCGCGCGCAAAACCTTTTTCGTTGACATGGCCCAACAACGCCTGCAAATCCGGTGATCTGGATGGCGGTGCGTAAGGTTGTCCGCAAGCATGGAGCATGAAAAGCCCTGCAAAAAGAAAAACGAGACGCAAGCGTTTTCTCATCATTCACTTCTCAAGGCTCTAGCTGGAGAGGTTCTGGCCATCCGCCATGCAGGCCACAAAGCCGCGAGCCATGCGGCGACTATCGCCGCAGCCACAGCTTGCAGCAACAACGGCGGGTCATTGTGCCATGACAGCGTCCAGCCAAAGGCGCGTGGATTGATGATGGCCACCAACGCCCAAGCCATCCCCAATCCCAGCGGCATGGACGCCAGGCCAGCCAGTGTGCCCAGAACGGTACTCTGTGCCGAGATCAGCATGAACAGGCCGCGCGGCATCATTCCCAAGGCTCTGAGAATGGCCTGCTCCCTTTGGTGTTCCAAATGCCATGCCATCCAGGCAGAGAGCAGCCCCACCATTGCCACGCCCAGCAATAAGAGGCGCAACACACGCGTGATTTCAAAAGTGTTATCGAACACCCGCAAGGCATTGGTGACAATGGCTTTATTGGGTTTTACCGTGATAGCGACGTCAGCCAGCGAAGCGCGGGCGCGGATGGATGACAGCATATCTTCGAGACTGGCCTTGGGACGTAAATAGATTGCGATTGAACCAATGGCCGAATCGTGCCAGTAGTTGGCATACACCGTCCGCGGCATCATGATCAGGCCAGTACCGCCACCATAATCATAGAAAATGCCTCCAATCTTAAAAAAGTGCGGCCCGCTAGCCGTGGCAAGGCTCAAGCGGCTACCCACCTTGAGATGCAGTCGATTGGCTAGAGGCTGACTGATCCATATGATCTTGCCGCTTGAAAACGCACGCCAGCAATCCGCAAGGCACGTCTCCATCGCTACGGCAGGGCGATGCCCTGGAGGTGTGCCCACGGCCAAAAGGTTCATTTTCCCCGCAGGAGTAGAGACGCGCGCATGGCGGCCCGTGGTCACATAGTAAACTGACGGCAAGCCGCTTATCGCCTTGACGAAGGCGGGCGACAGGCCGCGACCTCCAGGGCCGGAATCCGCATCGACGTAGATGTCTCCGCGCAAACTCTGATGCAGCCAATCGATCAGAGTGAAACGGAAACTTCCCACCATCATGCCTACGCCGATCGATGCGGCAAGCGCTACCGATAGCGCCATCACCGCCAATCCTGTGCGGCTCAGCGAGGCATGCAGATTCCTAATCGTCAGGCGAATGACAATGGACGCCCGGCTGCTCAAACGGCCAAGTAGCCAAATCCCGAAGCGGACGCCCGTAGGGACCCACAGCGTCGCTCCGATCACCGCAAGAAACAGTCCCAGAAAGGCAGGAAACAGACCACCATTCGGCCATCCCAGTGCAATGCCGCTCAGACCCAGCAAGCCGAACCCAGCGACCAGGCGCCATGGCTCATTTCGTCGCCACAAAGCTTCCGATTTCATCGCCAAACCCTGCCCGCGTGGCGGCAGTCTGGCTGCTTCTGATGCGGCCGGCAGCGCAGCGACCAGCACCATGATCAGCGCCAATGCGACGCTCTCCACGAACACGAATGGATCGAGATAAACTTTTTCCACGCTGAGAGTGAAATACAGTTCATTGATGGTTCGTACCACCAAGCGAACCAGTCCATGGCCCAAAAGCACCCCCAACATTACTCCAAACGCTGCGCCAAGAAGCGCCAGAAGGCTAGATTCAGCCAGGATCCCACGGATAATTTCTCCCCTTGTGACACCCTGCGCGCGCAAAAGACCGATCAAAGGTCGACGGCGTATGACCGAAAAAATCAGTGTGTTATAGATCAGATAGGCGCCGATTAGCAGCGCGAGTCCGCTCATGGCGAGCAGATTCAAGCGAAAAGCGCGGGTCATTTTCGAGGCGTCCGCCAATCTCTGTTCGTTGGAAACCAAGCGCGTGCCGGCCGGCAACACCTCACGCAAACGCGCGAGCTGGCCTTTGGCCACTGCGACATCGATATAACTCAAACGCCCTGCTTTATTTAGTAGATCCTGTGCAGTCGCGATGTCGGTAAAAATAATGCCTCTGAGGGCGGCCGCATCCCCGCCTGGCGTGCCAATCCATTTTAGCTTCGCGGAGCGGCCATCAACGAGCGCTTCCACGGATTGACCATGACTCACTCCGAGCGCCTTGGCGGTACCAGGGGTCATCAACACCGTGTTGGGCTTGATGAGCAATTCGCTCAAGTCGAATTTCCCACCGAGCAAGCGGGGCGTCAATGCCCATTGAGCAAAGGGGTCAAACCCGATCAGGCGTAACGTTTCGCCATGAATCCTTATGTAACCGGCAACAATGGGCGCGATCCGAGTCAACCCCTCGTGCAGGCGCAAGCGGACATAAAGGCTGTCAGGCAAGCCGTGTGGATCGTCGGCCAGAATGCGCGCATTCGCGCTGCCTTGCAGTGCTTGCGTGCTGGCGGAAAAACTTTTCAGGGCGCTGGCATTGGCCAGCGCTACGGCGATCACTACGGCCACGCCCAAGGCGATGCCGGTCATGGCCAGGAACGCCTGTAACGGGCTGCGTCGCCAATAGCGCCAGCTGGAAACCAATAACAAAGACGGGTGCCAACCCTGTTTCAACCTCACTTCACGCGACCCTCGTGGAGATAAAGGATGCGCTGAGCAAAAGTGGCCACCTGTTCACTATGCGTTACCATCAGCAATCCGGTGCCATCTTGGCGCACTGCTTCGTCGAGCATCTGCAGCACTAACTCGCCCGCTTTGGCGTCCAAGCTTCCAGTCGGTTCATCGGCAAGGATCAGCGCCGGTCTTTGCGCCAGGGCGCGGGCAATGGCGACGCGTTGCTGTTCTCCGCCGGAAAGTTGCTCTGGATATGCATCAGCGCGATCCGCCATGCCAACGCGTTGCAATAAACTCTTTGCTAGACGGCGGGCTTCAGCGGCAGAAGCGCCATTGAGCTCTCGCGACAGGCGTATGTTTTCCATCGCCGTCAGCGTGGGCAGCAAATTGAAAAACTGGTAGACGAAGCCAATATGACGGCGTCTGAACAAGGTGATTGCCGGTTCTCGCATTCCGGAGAGTTCCGTTCCCGCAACCCAGATTTGACCTGAATCAGGCGGCTCTATGCCGGCGATGAGATTGAGCAGGGTCGATTTTCCGGAACCGCTGGCCCCCAACAAGGCGACGCGTTCCGACCTGGCAATGTGAAAATCGACACCGGCCAGCACTGGATGAGTCCGTCCGCCGTCAATGTAACTATATCGAACATCCCGCAGGCGGGCGAGAACGGAAGCCGAATTAGTCACCGTACACTGTCACCAGAATATGCCGATGATGCGAGCGGAAACGGTGCTCCCATAGATATACGCCCTGCCACGCGCCCAGGGCCAATCTGCCGTGCCTGACAGGAATCGTCGTTTCTATGCCGGTCAAAATGCTGCGCACATGAGCGGGCATATCGTCCGCTCCCTCGCTTCGATGAGTGAACATGGGAGCCCCATCGGGCGCCAGCATTTGCATGAATGTCTCCATATCCCCGCGAACATCTGGATCCGCATTTTCGCACACCATCAAGGAAGCACTGGTATGCTGAACGAATACATGGCAAATACCTTGTCTAATACCGGCCTTGATTACGAAATCCTCTATTTGCGGGGTGATCTCGTAAGTTCCTCTGCCGTCAGTGACCACGGAAAATTCAAATTGATGGGTAGGCATCACAAAAAACCTCCACCCCACATTATCATGGGAATAAGCTATCCATATTCTGCCAGTTTATCGAGAGGAGAAAATGTATGCCGCACTCAATCCAAAATTACCAGATTCATGCCCTTGAATTGGGCCCCATGGAAAATTTTGTTTATCTTATCCATGATCGCGAGAGCGGCAATGCGGCCATCGTCGATCCGGCATGGGATGTGCCGGCGGTGTTCGATGTGGTTGAGCGCGAAGGCATGCGGATTACCGACATTCTCTTGACGCACAGCCATCATGATCATATCAACGGCATCGAGGCCGTACTTGAAAGAGTCGATGCCCAAATCCACCTGCTCAAGCCGGAGGCACAATTTTGGGGTCAAGCTCCAGGGTGTCCCACCTTGCATCATGGAGGCGACCGTTTGAGTGTGGGCAAAACCGAAATAGAAATTTTGCATTCGCCTGGACATACACCCGGTTCGGCTTGTTATCGGCTGGGGGATGATCTCATCACCGGGGACACCCTGTTCGTCTTCGGTTGCGGTCGATGCGATCTCGCGGGAGGCGATCCAGAACAAATGTTTCATACCCTAAAACGCTTGCGCGAAAATCTCCCGCCTTCGTCGGTGATTCACCCAGGCCATAATTATGCCACCCAACCGGTTTCGACCCTGGAAGAACAGGCCCGCTGCAATCCCTTCATGCACTTTCATGAAGTGGACGACTTCGTGCGTTACCGCATGGTCGAACATGACCGCATCCGCCACACCCCGTATCTTCCGGAATGCCAATAATCCACAGCCCCTTCTCTGCTAGACGTAATAATTTGACGCTTGCATACCATCGAACCCATGCCGCGCCAAATTTATGACAAATATCCGGATAGACACCAGAAAAGATCGCTTTTGTCATTGTTATTATTGGTAATTACCTCATAAAGAGAATCTGGCACGTTTTTCGCTTTATGTCGATTAAACACAAAAAGGATTGATTGAGATGGCGATCTACGACATCAAGCAAAAAAATGCAGCATCTGCGCAAAATCTTTCCATGGATGCGGCCAGGTTGCCTGGTCTGCAACTATTGTTACGCCTTCAGCAAACCCTGAACGTCGAAGAATTGATAAAGGTGTTCACGGATTTCCTGGGAAACGAAATGGAACTCGATGGTTTCACTTATCAACATGAAGAAGAGGCAATCGAGTGCCAGAGCAATCATCTTAACCGGCATGTGATTGCCTACACCCTTTCTCTTGAGGGAGAGAATCTTGGGAAAATTGCCTTTTATCGCGCAAGACCATTCGAAGAATCCGAGTTGCATCGTATCGAAGACATGCTGGGTTGGCTCATATATCCACTGAACAATGCGCTGCGTTACCGAAAGGTTTACCGTCTCGCTCACTCTGACCCATTGACCGGTCTGCGTAATCGGTCAGCCATGGAGGTAGACATTCGACGCGAAATCTCGCTGGCCAGAAGGCAAAAACGCTTCTTGAGCTTGATCATGATTGATATAGATCATTTCAAACACATCAATGACACATACGGCCATGCCTGTGGCGATCAGGTCTTGCGTTGTGTTGCCGAATGCCTGAAAGAAACCTTTCGTGATTCAGATCTTTGTTTTCGCTATGGAGGCGAAGAATTCTTGATTCTCCTGCCTGATGCCGATATGGAGGATGCCCGCAATTCGGCGGAACGATTGCGGGCAAATATCGAAGCCATACACTGCAAAATAGATGATTCAACTCATGTCAAAATCACTGTGAGCGCAGGCGTGAGTTCACTTACAGATACGGATGATGCCAGTCGCCTGATCGAGCGCGCGGATGCGGCCCTGTATGAGGCAAAAGCCGGCGGCCGCAATCAAGTCAAATCAAGCTTGATGCCCTTGAATGCATCTTCCCATGAAGCAAATTTGATACAATAAACCCGCTCGATAGAGAAGGGATGGAAAAAATTTTGACAACAAGCACGCAAGAGTCCAGGACTTCCCCCATTACGGAAAAAGATTATCAAACTATTTCTGACCGGCGCCGGATTTTGCATATCCTTGAGGAATTGCTTCGTAACAAGACATTTCTTACTGCACTCCCGAAAAACAATGCCCAAGCATTCACAACCGCATTATTGGATCTAGACGAAGACACGAATTCCTTGCTGTTGGATGAATTCCTGCCTGAACCTGAGCGAGGCGTACTGGCTCCGGAACAGGAGCTGTGGATACTTGGACAAATGCATGGAATCAAAACCGCCTTTCAGAGCCAGTTGATCCGACTGGGGAAAGAAGACAATATCCCCTACTATGTCATTCAGTTCCCTGAAAGGATCCGCCAGCAACAACGTAGAAACAATTACCGGGTGCCCGTCCCATTGAGCACGAGAAATCCCGTTTGGCTGAGAAAAGATGCAGGTTTGGCTTTCAAAGCTCAATTACGGGATCTGTCTTTGGGTGGAGTCTCCGTCATGATGTCTTATCTCAAAGATATGGGAGACTTTTCACCGGGCAATGAATTCGAAGAGTGTATTGTGAACTTGCCGGGTGAATCGCAAATAGCCACATCCGTCGAAGTGCGTCACGTTCATAACGATGCATCAGCCAAAAACTCCCGCGTCGGCTTTGCGTTCCGTAAACTCACGCCAGAGGACGAACGCCGGGTTCAACGAAGCGTCGCCTTTCTGGAGCGGGAGTTTTTACGCAAGCATCCAAAACAAGATGATTGAATGACCTTCTGGCCGTGAGGGCCGTGTCACGCACTGAGATTTGGGAACAACAGGCCGAGGTCATCTCAACTGAGTTGCTCCTGGGGATTTAGACGCCAGATGGTCATATGTCACTGGTTCTGCAGGCTCACCGCGCATCAAGGCCAATACCTGTTCAAGACGCTGCCGACCTCTGAGATTCAGGATCTGATTGTGGCGATTCACGCTCATGCACTCATTCTCAACGGCGTAAAGACTTTTAAGCAGAGCATTTAATTCCGGCTCTTCCTCCTTTGCCGCTTCCTCCGTAAACCGGGAACGTCCGGCCTTTCCAGAGCCACTCGTTTGAGCCCTGGCGTTACTACTCGATTCCTCGGCATGGATGGCATCCAGAATCTTTGTTTTTTCCTCGGTTATCTTGATTAAAGAAGTTGCATCGTGGGTTTCTAGAGCCTTACTCTCCTGCTTCAAAAGCCCCAGCAGTCGCTTCCATTGACCGAGCCTTTGCCTTAATAAATCAATATGTTTCTCGGAATCTGACGAAGAAGAAACAAGGCGGTTCATTTTTTGTTAACCCATTCCATGGCCAACATTTTTTCTGCAATCCTGGAGGGATTGAGCGTGTAAGCACCCGATTGAATTTTCTGGCGTACTTGCTCTACGCGCTTTGCTTCGATAGGCGCCTGCGCGGAAAGCCCCCTATCCAACTGAGTAAGGCGTATCCCGGCGTTTGTAATATTCAGCGAGTCAGCAGAGGTTGACAGAGGTTGTTTTGCCGCGGGTGTCTCGCTGCCTGTTCTCTGGCTAACTGAATGGCTTTTCTCCTGCCTGGATACAGGTGAAAGCGCATTTTTCGTTCCCAAATTCCGGATATCTTTCAAGTCAATAGTCATGGTTGATTCCCACCAACACAAGGTTGGTTCTCTGAAGTGTTGCCATATGTTTCGGCAGAATGTACAAAAACTTTACTGCAATTCATTCATTAAGTGAATAAATCGGCAAGATGCCTGTTTTACATTCCACTTAAATTGGGTGAAGGCGGGGATGGAATCATCTCCAAGCCCGTCGAACCAAAGAAGATGGTGAAATAGCGCTCATGCGATGATCTTGGGGATCAATTCAGGACGCGTACAAACCAAGGTCGGGCTCGGGCGCGCCTGTTTCGATAACCCTCAAGCCTTAGCGACCCACCTCAACCACGCCGAAACCAATGACGATACCTTGTACAATTCGCTTTGATTCCACATTTCTTACCCTGACCAATGAGCCTTGAGCACCATTTTGCAGGGCTTCCCCCTGGGCCGTAACACTCAATTCACCCTCCTGTACCTTTATCGTCACCACTTGCCCACGTTTTACGAGAAGAGGCGGACGCAGGCTTGTGGGCGTAATCACCCTCCCCTGGATCAGATTACGGGTTAGTACTTGACCGATGACCTCGTCAGGACGGGTGTAATATCCATAAGACAGGCGAGCAAGATTTCTGGATGCCATAGATAGATCAGCCCGACCCAAATGCACGCCGCGCTTCAACGATCTGGCGGCGATAACTACGCGTTGCCTTGCAGCGACCCGTACGGGCACATACAGCTTCCATGCCACCGGCCCGGGGCAAACCACCGCGACGACGGTATTGCCCACATTGGCACTTCCTGCCGGCGCTGAAAGCCGTAGCTTCTGACCACACGCGGCCAGCTTCAATCGTGTATCCAGTTGCCCAACCTTTACGCTGGGTTTCGCATCCGGCAAAACGCTTTCCAGTCTTGAGATCGCAAAACGGCCCGCTGCCTGGCGGATCGCCGCGAGAGATTCTATTTCAGTAGCGGCAAAAGCCACGTTTCCGCTAATCAGCCCTATGTTTCCGAATATGAACAGGAGCGCGCATAATGCCCTTGCATTAATGACGCTGAATGGCAATCCCGTCAATTTCTTGTCGAACTCAAACATGAAAGCTCAATAAACAATAACCTTGCATTATCTTTAGCAAAAATCGGGCCGCTATTTCGGAAAGCCTGTTTTGCTATATTGACTCACTCAGGCGGCAGATAACGAACCTAAAACGCCTGGCAGTAAACAGACTCATGAAAACTTTGTGCTTCATCATGATGACCTTAAGTTCTGGCAAACAAAGGAATTAGAAAAATGGATAAACACCCGATACCGGAATCCCTTTTGGCGAAATTGACTCCCCTGGAGCAACTTTCCGATGCAGAGCGCGCATATCTTCTCAAATTCTGCCGTATGGACACGATCCCGCCGGGGAAACGCCTCCCCGCGAAAAACGCCGCTTCCTGGTTCAGCTTCGTCATTGATGGACGAATGGATCTGATCCGCGACGGTGCTGTCGTGGATCACATAGACATGAACAGTGATTCTTCGCGAGCGCTTGAACCGGTCTTCGCAACCAAAGATGGCGAGGGAGTGGAATTTGCTCTTGCCACCACACCAGTGAAACTTTTGAGCGTACGGCGCAAAGCTGTGCTCCAACTCCTCGACAAAGGGTATGAGATTGAAGAAGAAGCGCTCTTTGAAGGCGAGAACGAAATGCTCGTAGAGCTCTATGAATCAATCCAGAGCAATCAGCTCAATCTGCCCACCATGCCGGACGTTGCAGTTCGTATCCGCATGCTCTCAGAGAATCCGGATGTAGGCATTAATGAAATCGCCAAAGTCGCTCAAACAGACCCCTATCTGGCGGGCAGGTTGATCCAGGCTGCCAACAGCGCCGCGTACCGGGGATCGCAAACCATCGGAACCGTACGCGAAGCCATCACACGCCTTGGCCTTAAGCGTAGCACCACTCTGGCCTTGGGTATCGCGATGAAAACCGCTTTTGTTTCGAAATCTCCGGCCATCTCAAATAGCTTGCAAAAAAATTGGGAAATAAGCGTCGAAGTATCGGCTTTGGCCCACGTCATTGCAAAACACACCGGGAAGATCGATTCCGAGCGAGCTTTGCTGGCCGGATTGGTTCATCGCATTGGCGCCATACCCATTCTTGGCTATGCAGAACAAAGTGGCTGGGATGAAACCAGAACAAAACAAGCCATGCTGCGTTTTTCAGCCATGCTAGGGACATTGCTGCTGAAAAACTGGAGTTTCGATAAAGAAATCATTCACGCCGTCGAGATATGTGGTCAATGGGGCAGGAATTCGGATGAAAACGTGGATCTGGGCGATGTGATCATCGCCGCGCGAGTCTATGCGAACATTCGTTCTCCGGAGCCGGAAGACTTCCCGGATATCGACCGGGTGCCGGCATTCGGCCGACTTGGGCTCGGAACACTCGAATCGGATCGAACACTGCTCATTCTTGAAGAAGCCGCAGATGAAATTGCAGGAATACGCGAATTCCTGTCTTGACCCTACCGAACTCATGACCTCCTTCATTAGCATCCAGAATCAATCCACGGCGATCGGCGGGAGCCAAAATCTTCGCAACTGGAAAGTGGGACAAGTCATCAAGGCCGTGGTCATATCGGGCACGCCACCCGAACAAGGCGGGGGACGAGCACTATTGAGAATATCTGGACGAGACTACGCGGTTCGCTCGAATTTGCCATTGGCCGCCGGAGATTCGGTGGCATTGAAAGTGACCCGTCTTAAGCCCGAAACCGTTTTGCAGATAGCGAAACCGCCCGCTGGAGCAAGCTCAAACGCTCCGCCGATTCAATCTGACGCCGCAAAACTTGAGTCACTCGCCTCTTCGATAAAAAGTCTGCTCGGGAAACAGACCGAATTGCTTTCCGGATTACAGAAACTGATTGCGGCGAAACCCTCGTTGAGTCCTGGGGCCCTTCAGAATCTCGACAAACTCCTGCAAAGTACGCCGGATCTCCAGACGCTTGGCAGCGCCGTTTCATTACGCAAGGCATTGGCTCAATCCGGCATCCACCTGGAACCCATGCTGTTACAGGGGAAAACACCGGCAGCGGGCGACTTGAAACTGCAATTGATGAATATCAGTCAGAGCCTGGAAAATCAATCCTCGGCCGGGTTACGGCAAACCGTGGATGCCATGCTAGCCCGGATCAGTCTAAATCAACTCCATGGAACTTCGCTGGCGCAAACCCAAAACGGCATACATTGGATGATTGAAATTCCCTATCAGGCAAGCGGCACCTTTCAAACGCTTCGCTTTGAGATCGATTCTAGGCATGAGTCCTCCGAATCAAGCACCGATATGGCCGATGACACCTGGAAGGTCACATTGGACATGAATTCACCTTCTCTGGGGTTTATCAGAACTGTCATCAGTCATAGCCAGGGCGTCACTTCCGCCCGCTTTTGGGCGGAAAGTCCCGAGACGTTTGCCCGTCTCCACAAAGCGATGCCTTCTTTAAAACAATCATGGCAGGCGCGCGGCCTAAAACCGGGCGCACTCCAGGCGTTTCAAGGCAACCCCCCAAACGATTACAAGAGTAATATCAGCGCAGACAGCTCGCTGCTGGACGCTCATGTATGAATAGCCAGAACGATAGTTTTGAAAATAAAGATGCGAACGAAAAAAGGCTTCTCGCCGTCGCCCTTCATTACAGTGGCGAAGGGGCGCCACAGGTCATGGCAAAAGGCTACGGAGTGATCGGAGAACAAATCCTGAAACGCGCCAAGGAACATTCCATCCCCATTCGTCAGGACGCCCAACTGAGCGGCTTGTTGGCACAAGTGCCTCTGGGCGAAGAAATACCAGAAAGTCTTTATTTGGCAGTTGCCGAAGTGCTGGCGTTTGCCTATCGCCTGAGCTCAAGCGCTCCCGAAGAAATGGAGGAATATTCAGATCTGACGAAGTAACCACATTCAGCGTAGCAGGGGCAGCCTCAATTACCCAGCTGTTTTCTTCCCCGCATTATGCAATGCTTGAAGCAACTCGGCTTCGCCGCGGGGCAGATCGAAGGCCTCGATCAGCTCTTCCATTCCCATACCGCGTTCAAGCAATTTGAGAGCTTGAATATGGACGCTGCCCGCGTGAGTCTGCGCCTCGATGACCTCAACTCGGTCTCGAAACTGTTTCTGCATGGCCTCTAGACGTGCATCCAGGTCAACGAGCCGTTGACGCATTTCTGCCGCTTCATTACGCAACTGCAGCACTTCTCCTTCCAGGTTCTCATGCTCGGTATGTTTTTTTTCGTCCTCGCTTTGTTCCCGGCGTAATTTCATTACCTGCCAGGCAGCCCACAAGGCCAACAGCGGGAAATAGATCAAATCCAGCGCGAGCAGAATGCTCAACCAGTCAACATCCACTCGCTCCACTCCATGTTATTTGTTCCAACAGGTCCGGTCGGCAAAGAAGACTGGTTCATCGTTGTTTTCCGCGCCCAAAGCCGTTTGCTTTCATTCAAGAAAACCTATTTAACCTGCTCTTAAATGCTTTTCCGGGTAAGAGCGGGTTCCAGTTGTCTGACATCGAGCAAGGTTTGCATGTTTTTCAATACGATCCCGCCCACCCAGTCAGGACGTTCTTGGCTGGGTTGCCAACACACATTTTCCGGATCGACAGCAATGACATCCTTGAATTCATCACAACTCAAAGCCAGTCGGCCTTCTTCCAAGATCGCAACATAACCTGGATATTGGCTGCCTTCCTTGAAAGGTTTCATTTCGATATCCAGCAAGCGGTAGCTGTCGATGATCTCGCAAAAGCCCTGTTGAAATAGAAATCCGCCCAAACTCCAGCCCATGCGTCCCGGCAAAGCGGTGATTGCAATCTGGGAAAAAGGAATGATGCGTAAAAGATCGAGCAAAGGCACCAGTATCTCAACTTCGTTCACGCAAATCGAAACACAGCGAAACGCGCCATGAGAGCGCATGCGCCGTTCCATGCCCATATCGGCTGAATTGGTGCCAGCATGCTTTTCTACGGTCGGAACGGGAGATTCGGTTTCTCTGATTTCACCCTGCATACTGGATTCGGCTTCCTGAAAGCAAGCCGTCGCGACCGTCACGACGCCTGCTGGCGGCTCAGACTGGTTCAAATTACCGTGAGATATAAAGCCATCGGACGAGAAAGTTGCGTCGTCGTAAACTGGG
The DNA here is from genome assembly GCA_027013225.1 of Acidihalobacter sp. Lineage (GTDB taxonomy): Bacteria > Pseudomonadota > Gammaproteobacteria > DSM-5130 > Acidihalobacteraceae > Acidihalobacter_A. Next base: position 61,824 of record JALUXU010000006.1, read on the forward strand.
CGAGTCTCAGGAACCCTGCATTGGTGCGCGGCGGGGATAGACTCATTGGCCGCACTGATTTCAGAAGGATAAATGTCCGACAGACAAGGAAAAGGATTGTTGGCGGGTGTCAACAACGCCTCCATGAATGCTTCTAACGCCACATCCGGGGGGGTGAGTAAGACCATATCTTCAAGGGCTTTCTTCATATTGCATCTCCATAGGCCATTGAGTCATTTTGCCCTCAAGCCAATCCAGCAGATGGGCGTAAGCTCGACTTCCTCTCGCTCCGGGTCGGGATAGGGTCAGCGGCGTGGCCTGCTGACTGGCCTCCCTGAACCGGGTATCGACCGGAATGACGCCTTTCCATGTCTGTTCCGCATAGGTTTTACGCAAATGACTCAGAGCCTCGTTCGCTGCCCGCGTCCGCTGATCGTACATGGTCGGCACGATCGTATGCTTCAAGCCTCCTTTTCTTGATCTGGAAACCATGGAAACGGTGCGCAACATCCGCTCAAGCCCCTTGATGGCGAGAAATTCCGTCTGTACCGGAATCAACAAATGTTCACATGCGGCCAGAGCGTTTACCATGAGAACCCCCAACATGGGCGGGCAATCCATGATGACATGATCGTAATCAGATTCAAGTGCTTTCAGTGTCTGGGCTAACACCAACCCCATGCCATCGCGGTTGCCAAGTTGGCGATCAAGGGTTGCCAGGGCGGTACTGGCGCACAAAAGATCAAGACCTTCGATGCGCGTCGATTGCACGATGTCCCGAGGAGCGAGAGTTTTCCCTTGGACCCGGCGTTGAAACAGGGTGTAAACCCCCGGCACGCCTTCTTCTGGATCGTAGCCGAAATAACTCGTCAATGACCCATGGGGATCCAAATCCACCAAAAGCGCCCGTCCACCACGTTTGGCCTGCAGTCCTCCCAAACTGACGGTCGTCGTTGTCTTGCCCACGCCTCCTTTCTGGTTGGCCACGGCCCAGGCGATCATTTCAGCCACCTCCAGTTTGCCGGGAAGAAGGCAGAAGGCGGGTCGGAACCGCTGTGTTCTGGGCGACCACCACCAACTCCACGCGCCTATTCATGGCGCGCCCTTTGGGGGTGGCATTACTGGCTATGGGGTGATATTTCCCGTACCCCACCGCTGCCAGGCGTGGCGGCGGCATGCCATTGCGAATCAACAACTGCACCACGGAAACGGCTCGGGCGGCGGAAAGGCCCCAATTCGAGTCGAAGCGGCTGTTATGTATTGGGACATTGTCGGTAAAGCCTTCCACTTGCACTTGCACAGGCAATTGGCGCAATGCCTTTGCAACGTCCTTGATTACCGGCACGGCCGTCGGATCTATGCGCGCACTTCCGCTCGGGAAAAGGACATCGGCCTTGATCCTTATATCCACCCAGTTGGGATGAACCTGAACGCTGATCAATCCAGAAGAGACAAGAGGCCTGAGCTTGTTCTCGATGGTTATCCCCATCTTCTGGATAGGCGTGGTTTTTGGTTGATTCCGCGCTGAGCGGGCGGGCGGCTCCGGTGGCGCCTGGATTTGAGGGAGCCCCTGGATGATGATCGGCGAAGGAAAGGCCGCCAATGGAGAAGGGCTGAACGGGTTGGATGTTTGCAATTCGCCCGGATTGATTGGATGGATCGTTCTCGGCGGATGACGAAAGGCCGCCACCAAAGATTCCGAGAGCACCCTGTATTTACCCACATTGACGGATGAAATCGCATACATCACCACAAAAAAGGCGAACAGCAAGGTAATAAAATCCGCATAGGACACCAGCCATCTTTCGTGATTGATGTGATCTTCCGCCTTTTTGTTGCGCTTACGTTTCATTGGGTCACCCTATTCGATAAATCCTCGCAATTTGGTTTCGATTGCACGCGGGTTCTCGCCCTCTGCAATAGCAGTCAGCCCCTCTATCGTCATTTCCTTCACTCGCTCTTGCTCATGAATAATCGCCTTGAGTTTGCCGGCGATCGGCAACAGAATCAGATTCGCTGAGCCGACGCCATAAATCGTCGCCACGAAAGCCACGGCTATGCCTTCTCCCAGTTTGGAGGGATCGGCCAAATGCTCCATTACGTGTATAAGCCCCATGACAGCGCCTAGAATGCCGATCGTCGGCGCATAGCCTCCCGCAGCCTCATATACTTTGGCGGCTCGGATTGCGTTTTCCTCATAAGATTCAAGCTCCACCTCCATAATGGCACGGATCATCTCAGGCTCTCTCCCGTCGACGAGCAATTGCAATCCGCGTTTCGCAAAAGGGTCTTCATGACGTTCGGAAACGGATTCGAGTCCAAGCAAACCCTCTTTGCGTGCCAGTTGACTCCAGGCCACGATCTCCTTGATTTGCTGCTCGGCATCGATTGCCGGCGGACGGAACACCCAAAGCAACATGCGCATGGCACGCATGAACACAGGTAAAGGCGATTGGAGAAGAATGGCACCAAACGTGCCGCCGATGACGATCACAAAGGCCGTGAACTGGAGCAGTGAGCCTACCCGCCCTCCTTCGATCCAGTTGCCGCCAACAATAGCCGCAAAGGCGATCAACAACCCCAGCAATGTGAGAACATCTACTCTCATCAGTCAATACGATCGCCTTGGGATGCTTGAGAAATCCCGTTCTCAGGTCGCTACAATCAAGTTCCAATTCTGCCGTGAACATCTAATATTATCGACAGACAGCGCATTATCTTGACCAGTTTGCACATCGAGAAAAGGCGGTTCATCGCCAGTCACGCATCCTTGCCCGCAAACGCACGAGCGCCTGGCTATGAATTTGGGATACCCGCGACTCGGAAACACCCAGCACTTCCCCGATTTCGCGAAGATTCAGTTCATCGTCATAATAAAGAGACAACACAATGGCCTCGCGCTCCGGCAAGCCGGCTATGGTTTCAGCCAGCGCCTTGGAAAAATCCTCGTCAACCAGTTTTTCATATGGATTGCGCCCTGTATCGAAATCGCCCGAGCCGTTCCCCGATTGATCGTCCGATTCGCCTATGGCCTCATCGAAACTGAAAACCTGATAGCCAGATGCCTCGCGCACCCATTGGTGATAGTCTTCAAGGCTGATATTCAGTTCTTTTGCGATTTCGGCGTCTCGCGCCGCTCTCCCTTCCCTGTTTTCAACTGCAGTAATCGCTGCGGATAGTTCACGCGCCTTGCGATAAATGGCTCTGGGAGCCCAATCGTTGCGGCGTACTTCATCGAGAATCGCGCCTCGTATCCTGATGCCCGCATACGTCTCGAAGCTGGCACCATGTTCTGGGCTGTATTTGCGGGCGGCTTCGATCAAACCCAAAATACCCGCCTGCACCAGATCATCGATCTGCACGGCGGCAGGCAGGCGTGGCAGAAGATGATAGGCGATTCGCTTGACCAGCGGAACGTGATCAGCAACCAGCCGATTCACGTCCGTGGGCTCACGTGTCGCGTACATGCTCAATCGTTCCATACCGCGGCCAGCCCGCTTTGGCCGGCAAGTAATCGTTCGATGAAGAATTCGAGATGCCCTCGCGGCCCTCTCTGTAAAGGCCAGGCATCAGCCAGTTGCGCCAACTGTTTAAAAGCGCGGCCGGCGGGACTGCCCGGATAGACATCGGCCACCGCGCTCTGTCTTTGTACCGCCTGTCGCAACAAAGGATCTTCCGGTACCGAGCCCATAAACTGCAGGGTAACATCCAGAAAGCGATCGCACACGGCTGACATTTTGCGAAAAAGATGCTTTCCTTCCTGCTCATTACGCACGCGATTGGCCAGTACGTGGAAGCGGACAATATCATGCTCGCGGCTCAAGACCTTGATCAAGGCATACGCATCAGTCATCGAGGCGGGTTCGTCACAGACCACCACAATGACCTCCTGCGCTGCCTTGGTGAAACTCACGACTTCCGAGGAAATGCCGGCCGGCGTGTCCACAATGAGCGCATCGAGCGGCAGGGTGAGTTCGCTGAATGCCTGTATCAGACCTGCATGTTCGGCGGGCGTGAGGGCCGCCATTTTGCTGACTCCGGAGGCGCCGGGGATCACATGAATGCCTCTGGGGCCATCGACGAGAATCTCTTCGAGCTTGCGTTCACCCTCGATGACATGCGAAAGATTGGCCCGGGTTTGCAGACCGAGCACGACGTCTACATTCGCCAGCCCCAGATCGGCATCCATCAACAGCACTTCTTTACCCATGGACGCCATGGCCGTCGCCAAGTTCACAGAAATGTTCGTTTTGCCCACGCCCCCTTTGCCACTTGTCACGGCAATGACGCGCACCGGCCGGATGCGTTCTTTCTGACGGCTCATGGCCTGATTACTCTGCATAAACTCGCTGTCCTCCATTCTGGCGACGATTCCAGCTGCTCACACTGCCATTTTCAGCCGGGCGGCGTTTCGCCAGCTCTATCGCCTCCACCAGCAATCGCTGAACATTCGCAGGTTCAAAATCTTCCGCGATGCGTTGACCCGTCCCCATGTATCTCAATGGAGGCCCGCCATTCTCCATGAAGGCTGAAAAGGCTTCGCCCAGGCTATGCGCCTCATCTATTTTTGTTAGCACCGCTCCCTCGGGACGCACGGGGGCAAACAGCCGGAGGATTTCACTCATGGAACTCCTGGCCATGTTGGCTGCCATGACGACATACAGTTCAATGCCCGCAATGGATCGCAAGCTCTGGGCACATTCGCCCGCAAGGCTATCGTTGGAAGGCATCCCCGGCGTATCGATGAGAATAAGCCGCTTTTCATTCAGTCCATCAAGAATCGTTTCCAGAGCTTTTGGAGAATCCGCTTGGAACACAGGAACGCCCAGCAATTGACCAAGTGTATTCAATTGGGCCTGCGCGCCGATTCGGTAGGTGTCCATATTGATCAACGCCAGCGTGTTTCGACCCTGGCGCATCACATGACGGGTTGCCAACTTGGCCAAGGTGGTTGTCTTGCCTGCGCCGGTAGGCCCGATCAGCGCTAACCGCCCTCCTCTCGCAGTGATTTCATCCTTACTCAGTGGAAGACGCCGCGCCAGCGTTCCCAGCGCCGCACGCCAGGCCTGTTGGTAATCGGAGGTGGCCGGCCCTGTTTCGGCGATCGCGATCCCGAGCTCGCGATCCAGTCCCAGGCGTTCCAGTTGCATGACGACTTCGGCCTGCCGTGGCCGCTCTCGGGAAAACTCGTTCCATGCAAGGCGCGCCAACTGCCCTTCGAGCAAGGATCGCATCGAAGCCAATTCTCTTTCCAGCGCTTCGACCATGGGTGTGTTTGTGCTTTCGCAACCTTCATCCCCCGCTTGCCCTGCTAGCGGTGATATTTTTGGCCAAGGAGCTTCGATCGACGATTCGGTGTCTTCCGTTCTCGATCGAAGCTGTTTCGGGTCTTGATATTTCCTGGAAGAATCATCGTTCCGATCTGCCTGGGTCAGTGATTCGGCATCGAAATCGATGGCGGCGATCAATTCGATCCCACCGGCAACCGCCTTGCTGGAAAGAATGACGGCATCCATGCCTAGCGCATCGCGCACCTGGCGGATGGCTTGCCGCATGTCCGGAGCAATGAACCGTTTGATTTTCATAGATCAATCTCTTCTCAAAAGACGCGCTCGAATCATGAAGTTTCCGTTTCCCGTAACGGCGTGGTGGTGCCGCCCTCGCCTCCTACTGTGGCTATGATCCGCAGGCGCTTATCGTCTGGAATCTCAGTGAAAGCCAACACATGCAAGGCAGGTATCTGCGGGCGCAACCAGCGCGAAAGCCATGGACGCAGATCCGGGGATACCACCAGTACGGCGGGCTCTCCTGCCACTTCCTGGCGCTGCGCGGCTTCGGAAATCGCCTGCACAAGCCGTTGCGCCAGACCCGGCTCCAAAGCCAGACCGTTGCCACCCTGAACAGTCTTTTGCAACATCTGTTCCAGAGCGGGATCCAGAGTGATCAAAGGCAGTTCTTCTGCGTTTCCGTAGATGTGCCGGATGATGGCTCGGGACAAAGCGCTGCGCACACCGGCAGTGAGAACGTCAGGGTCTTGACTCCTTCCTGCCTGGGCCGCCAAGGATTCGGCGATTGTGCGCATGTCGCGAATGGGGATGCCTTCGGTGAGCAGGTTCTGCAGCACTTTCAAGATGACGCCCAGAGGCAAAGGTTTCGGTGTCAGATTTTCTATCAGCTTGGGCGCTTTTTTGGCCAGCATATCGAGCAAGTGCTGCACTTCCTCGTGACCGATCAACTCATGGGCATGCGTCTGCAGGATCTGGCTGAGATGAGTGGCAATCACCGTGGCCGCATCCACCACCGTGTAACCCAGGGTTTGAGCCTGTTCGCGCTCGGCAGGCTCGATCCACACCGCTTCCAGGCCAAAGCTCGGGTCGTGCGTGGCCACCCCCTCCACGGTGCCGAAGACAGTACCCGGATTGATGGCCAGTTCCCGATCCGGATAGACTTCCGCCTCACCGACCGGCACGCCATTGAGGCTGATGCGGTAGGCATTGGGAGCGAGATCAAGGTTGTCGCGAATATGCACGGGCGGAATGAGAAAGCCCAGTTCTTGTGAAAGCTTTCTCCTCACCCCTTTGATTCTTGTCATCAACTCCCCGCCCTGGTGCTTGTCCACAAGCGGAATGAGGCGATAGCCGACTTCCAATCCCACGATATCGACCGGCTCAACATCTTCCCAGGAAAGTTCTCGCTGCTGGGGTTCATTGGGCGCGGCACGGGCTTCGGCTTCGGCCTCAGCGGTAAGTTTCTGCCGGCGAAATATCCAGTAACCCGCTCCCGCCAGCAGGGCGGCCAGTCCCAGAAACACGCTCGGCATGCCCGGAATCAAGCCGAGTACGCCCAGAATAGCGGAGGTAATGAATAACGCCCGGGCCGAACCGAACAATTGTTGGACGATCTGCTGCCCCATATCCTGAGAGGACGAGACCCGCGTGACGATGATCGCGGTCGCTGTGGCCAGCAGCAATGAAGGAATCTGCGCGACCAGACCATCGCCGATAGTCAGCAACACATAATTATGGGTTGCTTCCTGAAAGCTCATGCCATGCTGGGTTATTCCTATGACCAACCCACCGATGATGTTCACGAACAAAATGATGATGCCGGCAACAGCATCGCCGCGGACAAACTTGCTGGCGCCATCCATCGCGCCGTAGAAATCGGCTTCCTGGGTGACTTCTTCGCGCCTCAAGCGAGCTTCTTCCTGAGTGATGATTCCGGCATTGAGGTCGGCGTCTATGGCCATTTGCTTGCCAGGCATCGCATCCAGGGTGAAGCGCGCGCTGACTTCCGAAACGCGCCCCGCGCCTTTGGTCACGACGATAAAGTTGATGATTACTAAAATGATGAATACCACCAGGCCGACAGCATAATCGCCACCGATGACGAAATCGCCGAAAGCCTGTATGACATGGCCTGCCGCTTCGGTGCCTGTATAACCATTGAGCAGCACAACCCGGGTGGAAGCCACGTTCAGGGCAAGACGCAGCAGCGTGGCCACCAGCAGTACCGTGGGAAAGATGGAGAAGTCCAAAGGCCGACGCGCATATACAGTCATCAGCACGATGATCATCGACAATGCAATATTGAAAGTGAACAGAACATCGAGCGCAAACGGCGGCAGGGGCAAGGTGATCATGGCCAAAATAGCCAGCAGCACCGCCGGCACGCCCAGCCCCATGGCCGCCAGGCGGCGCGTATTGCCGAGAACGCCCGCCTCCGCCTGCGAAGCCATCAGTTATCCTCCTCTGCCGGCACCGAAAATTCTCCGGGAACGGGAAGATCCAGCATGGCGCCCTCCTCGGCCTGCCCCGACCTGAGTTGATAGACGTAGGCCAACAACTGGGCTACGGCAATATAAAGAGCAGCCGGGATTTCCTCGCCCAGACGAGTGTGGGCATAGAGTGCGCGCGCCAGGGGCGGCGCGGGGTAGATCGGCACATCATTTTTCGCCGCCAGCTTACGAATCCGCGCCGCAATCTCACCCTTGCCTTTGGCTACCACTCTGGGCGCGGCGCTGCTTTCTTCTTCATAGCGCAAAGCCACAGCGAAATGGGTGGGATTGGTGACCACGACGTCTGCCCGTGGCACCTCCTCCATCATGCGGCGCTGAGCGATTTCACGCTGCATCGCCTTTTGGCGGGACTTGAGTTCCGGCTTGCCTTCGGTTTCCTTGAATTCTTCGCGCACTTCCTGACGAGTCATGCGCAATTGTTTGGCGTGTTGCCAAAGCTGAAACGGCACATCCACGGCGGCGATCAGCACCAGTGTGGCAGCCAGCCAGACGAATCCCCAGCCGATGAGCGCGCCTGCATGGATAAGCGCAGGATCAAGTGATTGCGCGCCCAGGGCAAGAAAACGCGGTGCGTCATACCACAATAGAAGCACCGCCAGACCGCCCACCAGTAAAAACTTGACCAATGCTTTGGCCAGCTCCATGAGGCCGTTGGCGGAAAACACCCGCCCGAGTCCCTTCACCGGATCGAGCCGCTCCGGTTTGAGGGCCAATGCCTCCATGCTGAAATTCAAGCCGCCTAAGGCGGCTGAAGCCGCCAGGGAAACGGCCATCAAGAGAGCCAAAAGCGGCATGACCAGCCCCAAGGCGTACCTGATCGCCTCGAACAATGCGGGAATCATCAAGTCCACATGGGTTGCCATGCCTCTATTGATCGTCAATCCGGCGCGCATCTGTTCCATCAATCCATGGGCCAGATACGGCCCGAAGAAAATCAGCCCGCCCGCGGCGGCCAACACCACCGCCATGGTGCTCAACTCCCGCGAACGAGGAACCTGCCCCTTTTCCCGCGCTTCCCTCAAGCGTTTGGGCGTGGCTTGTTCAGTGCGTTCCTGAAAATCGTCGCCGGCTGCCATTCAATGCCCTCCCAACACGCCAAACATCAGCGTGAACGATTGGTTCATCAAGGTGGAAAAACGTGGTAACAAGGTGGGCAGGCTGATCATGATCAGCCCGAAGCCGAGAATCAGTGTCAAGGGAAAACCGACCGCGAAAATGTTCAATTGGGGCGCGGCGCGGGTAATGACGCCAAAGGCAATGTTGACCAACATGAGCGAGGCGACGGCAGGCAAGGCCACCAGCAGTGCGGCTGCATACATGGTGCCGCCCCAGGTGACGATTTTCCACAAAGCGCTGTTCCCCAGAGTCAGCAGGCCAACAGGCATCAGCTTGAAGCTTTGCACCAACATATCGATGAGCATGAGGTGCCCGTTCATGGAGAGAAACAAAAGCGTCGCCAGCACGATATAGATCTGGCTGACGGTGGGCGCCTGCGCGCCACTCTGAGGATCCACGAATACGGCAAACCCCAGCCCCATGCTAAGCGCAATGGCTTGACCGGCCAGCACCATGGCGCTGAAAACCATTTGCAGAATGAATCCCATGGCCACGCCGATCAACACCTGTGAAGCGCTGACCAAAAAGCCTTGCACGCTAAGTGGATCTATCGGCGGCACAGGGGGCAAATAGGGTTGCAGCGCCCAGGCGAGCACCAAGGCCAATCCCAATCGAATGCGAACCGGCACGCTGCCGGCGCCGAAAATCGGTGCCGCAACCAGCATTGAGCCAATGCGGATGAATGGCCAGATGACGCCGCCCACCCAGGACACGATTTCATTGGTGCTGAAGGTAAACACGGCGGCTCAACCGATCAGCCCCGGAATACTTGAAAACAGAGCTCGGGTATAATCCACCGCCAAGCCCAACATCCAATGGCCGGTCAAGGCCAGCACGAACGCCATGGCGATCAGCTTGGGAATGAAGCTGAGGGTCATCTCTTGAATCTGGGTGGCTGCTTGAAGCATGCCGATCAAAACTCCGACCAGCAGTCCGGTCAGCAATAACGGCGCGGACAACAGCATGGTGACTTTCAAAGCTTCCACGCCGAGAGTCAAAATCGTGTCGGAAGTCATCGTCCCTCCTCAATGATAAAAACTGGCCGCCAGCGTCCCCATGACCAGGGCCCAGCCATTGACCAGCACGAACAACATCAGCTTGAATGGCAGCGAAATGATCATGGGCGAAAGCATCACCATGCCCATGGACATCAATACGCTGGCCACCACCAGGTCGATGATCAAAAAAGGAATCAGCAGCAAGAAGCCGATTTGGAAGGCTGTCTTCAGCTCACTGGTCACGAAAGCGGGCACCAGCAAAGAGAAAGGCACTGCCTGAGGATTTTCGAATTTGCCGTGATGCGCGATCTTGGCGAACAGCGCCAGATCCGATTCGCGGGTCTGATGCAACATGAAAGTCTTAAAGGGCTTGGCGGCGTTTTCTATAGCCGTTTGAGCGGAAATATGCCCGTTCATGTAGGGTTTTACCCCTTCGTTATAAGCTTGGGTGAATACCGGCGACATGACGAAAAACGTAAGGAACAAGGCGATTCCGAGGAGAATCTGGTTGGAAGGCGTCTGCGCCGTACCAAGCCCCTGACGCAAGATCGCCAGCACCACGATGATGCGCGTGAACGAAGTCATCATGATCAGCGCCGCCGGCAGGAAGCTCAACAGCGTCATCACAGCCAACACTTGCAGGCTGACGGAATAAGTCTGCGCGCCGCCGGGCGAAGGGGTCACGGTGAACAGAGGGAAGGTATTCGTCGCTGCAGCAGCCATGGCGGGTGAAAATGCCGCGAGCACGATGAAAACATACCCAAGACGCTTCATTTTCTGCGTCCCCTTTGCATGGCGGCGGCCAGACGCGCCGCGAATCCGGCCGAATCATCGGCATCATTTACTTGCGAACCCACTTCAAGTGGTTGCTTCAATACATGAAGGCGGGATACGCGCCCGGGCGCCACGCCGAGCAGAATCTGCTCGTCGCCCACTTGTATCAGCACGGCGCGTTCGCGCGCTCCCAATGGCAGGCCCGCAAGAATGCGCAAGCGCCCCTGGACATTGCCCTGGATCCGGTTCATGCGCCTGAGCACCCATGCCAGCCCAAAAATCATGCCCACGACGGCCACAAGACCGAAGCCGAACTGCAGCAACGATCCCGCGCTGAATGGCTCGGAAACTCCAGAAGCAGAGATTTTATCACCCACTGTCGGCGCAACGGACGCAAACGCCGGCAAAGGAAGACAGAACACGCCGCCACAAAGCCATAAGACACGCCTGCTCATCGTTTTCCCGCTCATTTGAGTTTCCGCACCCGCTCCTGGGGGCTGATGACATCGGTCAGGCGTATGCCGTATTTGTCATTGATCAACACGACTTCTCCGTGAGCGATCAGTGTGCCATTGACGAGCACATCCAGCGGTTCGCCAGCCAATCGGTCCAATTCGACGACTGATCCTTGATTGAGGCGCAGAAGGTTACGAATCGGCAACCGCGTCCGGCCGATTTCCATGGAGATGGTGACCGGAATATCCAGGATGACATCGAGCTCCGTGTCCAGTGATTTTCCATCCAACTCATCCCCCGACATGGATTCCTGAGAATTATTTTGCAGATCATCGAAAGCCGCTTTCTGAGGCGATTTCTCGGCTGCGGATTGGTCATTTTTTTCGGCGTTTTTTTCTTCAGCCGCCTCGTCAAGCGGGGCTTGCGCTTGTCCCTGCTCGTTTTCAACAGCGTCGGCTGACGATTCTGCCTGTGCCTGTTCCTGCATGGCTTCGGCCCACATATCCTCTACATCCTGATCCTTGTTGCCCGGTTCTTTTTGATCGGCACCCATGCTTTGACTCCTCTTCCAATACGTTCACTCGCGTGTTATGTGTTCAACGACCTGCACAGCGTTTTGTCCCCGATGCACACCGAAACGGCCGCGAAGAACAGGCATGTCTTCGGAATAGACCAACATGCTCTCCGGCATGTCGAACGGTATGATGTCGCCCGGCTTGAGCTTCAGCACTTCGCCAAGGCTCAGTTCGGTTTCGGCCAGCACGCCGCGCACTTCCACCGGCGCATCCAGGATTTCCTTGCGCAGCGAGCGGATCCATCGCTCGTCCACCTCCGTCATGTCGCTCTGGATGCCGGCATCCAGCATCTCCCGAATCGGCTCGATCATCGAGTACGGCAAGGTGACGTGCAGATCTCCACCCCCGCCCTCCAGTTCGATGCGGAAGACAGTAACCACCACCACCTCGGTGGGGCTGACGATGTTGGCGAACTGCGGGTTGACTTCGGAATTTTGGTATTCGAAGTCGATCTCCATGACAGGGGCCCAGGCTTTCTTCATGTCGGCGAAACAGTATTCCAGCAGTTTCATGACCACGCGCATCTCGGTGGGCGTGAAATCACGCCCTTCGATCTTGGCCCGGAACCGCCCGCCGCCACCGAAAAAATTGTCCACCAAAATGAACACCAGCTGCGGATCGATGACGAACAGCGCCGTGCCTCGCAATGGGCGCACCTTGACCAGATTGAGGCTGGTGGGCACGTACAGACCCCGCACGTAATCCGAAAACTTCTGCACCTTGGGGCTTTGAGCAATGATCTCTGCGGTAAAGCGCAGCATGTTGAACAGGCTGATGCGCAGATGGCGGGCGAACCGCTCGTTGATCATCTCTAGGGTGGGCATGCGCCCGCGTACGATCCGGTCCTGGCTGGTCAGATCATAGGACCGCGCCCCGGAAGGTTCTTGCATTTCCTCCGCCGAAGTTTCTACGGCGCCTTCATCGACCCCATGCAACAAGGCATCGATTTCATCCTGGGAAAGAATGTCGTTATCCGCCATCGGACTTCACTGCATCACGAAATTGGTGAAATAGACATCCGCCACCTTGCCGTGTACGCCGGCCTTGTGCAGCTCCTCGTTGATGCTGGCCAGCACTTCCTTGCGCAACTTTTCCTTGCCGGCCGGAGTGCTGATCTGATCATAGGACTGGGCGCTGAGAAGAATGATCAGGCGGTTGCGGATCGCCGGCATATTGGCCTTGACGGCCTCGATCACATGAGGATCGCGCGCCATCACGTCGATTCCGATCTGCAGGAAACGCGCTTGGGTGGGGTGCTGGAAATTGACCACCAATGGCGGCTTGATGGAAAAGTACACCGGTGGAGCCTGGACGGGCGCGGCCGCTTGCGTGGCTGAAGATGCGGACTTTTTCGTCAAGGCGCCGGTCATAAAGAGCGTGCCTCCCACGGCGGCGACCAGCAATACGCTGATCCCCACGGCGGCGATGATGATGATTTTCATCTTCGAACCGCCGGATTCTTCTTTTTTTGCTGCCCCTTTGGCCATCTCAAATCTCCTTCTTCAATGAATTGATGAATACGCCTCGCCGCTATGCGGTCTGGCATGCAAATCATGGACCATGATAAACCATCCCCATAAAAATAGAGCGTTACATATATATAGCTGGAATCGCGCAAACCCGCCGCCCAAGCGAGCGTCGAAAAACCGTCGCAACGATACGAACAAATCCTTAAAGTTTCGCCAGGCCAGACCGATATTCAACGTAAGGACATTTAAGCGGCGCAAGCGAGCGCGGAACTGCAACGAAATGGATCTGGGTTTGATATCTTAATGGAGGCAACGGACAAGACGCTGATCATTCTAACGACATGGGCGCTCATTGCTCAGCTTGCCGGCGCCAAACGAATAACAATCGTCCGGCCGCCACACTAGACAATCGACCCTATCAACACACGAGGACCTTCAAGGTGGGAATCGAAAAGGTAGACAAAAACATCCGCATCCTGGTCGTGGACGATTTTTCGACCATGCGGCGGATCGTGCGCAACCTGCTGCGCGAACTGGGATTCAACAACATAGAAGAAGCAGAGAACGGGCAAGAAGCGCTGCACAAGTTGCGCGCCAAGCCTTTCGACTTCGTCGTGTCCGACTGGAACATGCCGGTGATGCAGGGCATCGACCTGCTGCGCGAGATCAGAAGCGACCCGCGGCTCAAGGCCATTCCCGTACTCATGGTCACCGCCGAAGCCAAGCGCGACAACATCCTCGAAGCCGCCAAGGCCGGCGTCAACGGCTATATCGTCAAGCCTTTCACCGCGGAGACGCTCAAGGAAAAGCTCGACGCCATTTTCAAGCGCTTGCAGACCGCGCAGAACTGAAGCACCCAGGAGGTCCCATGACTGAGAAATCCAAATCGCCCCTGCAGGAGATCAGCCAGCTCGATGCGCTGCTGCGCGAAGGATTGAATCGCATCGTCGCCGCCCAGACCGACCTGCCCGGCGCCAAAGATCCGATCAGCGAAGCCCTGCAACTATCCGAAGCGCAGACCATGGAAACACTGGCCGCAGTGGAACGCGGCATGGATACCGTCGCCGCGATACGCCGGGCCGACGGACAGTTCATCGATCAGGCGCTCGACGAAATCTCCGAGTGCTTCGGTCGCATCCAGGCCAGCCAGCAGGCGCAGGACCTCACCGGTCAACGCCTGAAAAAAGCCCTCACGCTGCTGCGCGCGGTGGAAGAACGCCTGACCGAGACCATCGCCGAGCTGCGCACCGCCTACGGCGAGGATGCGGGCACACGGCCACAGGCGCAGACCCAGCAGGCCGAGTCCAAATCCTTCAACCAGGACGAGGTCGACGCACTGCTGTCTGAGTTGGGGTTATGAACATGGATCAGGAACTAGTTCAAGAATACGTCAACGAAGCGCGCGAGCTGCTCGAGCAGGCCCAGCAAGACGCCCTGGCACTGGAAGGCAATCCCAACGACGACGCCCTGCTCGCCTCGCTGTTCCGCGCCTTTCACACCCTCAAGGGCGGCGCCGGCTTCCTGGGGGCCCAGTCCCTGGTGGACTGGACCCATCACCTGGAAGACCTGCTCGACAAGCTGCGCGCCCATGCCCTGCCCGTCACTTCCACGCGCATCGACCTCATCCTGCGCGGCAGCGACGTCATCGCCACCATGCTCGACGCGCTGGAAGCCGGGCACATGCCCGAACCCGGCCCCGAGGCCCTGGGGCGCGAAATCCGGCAGGCGGCCGAACCGGAAGCCGATGCTTCGCAAGCGCTCGTGGCCGCGGCCGAGCCCGAAGACCGCACGCCTGAAAAAGCGCGGCCTGCGAAGCGGCAGGATGCCCCGGGCGCCGGGCGTTATCGTGCCACGCAGCAGCCCAAAGCCGACGGTTCGGCGGGCGTGTACGTAGAACAGACGCCTGCCACGGGTGCGGTGGCAGATTACATAGACGACATGCTCGCCGGTGAATCCGAGACCGCGGACGAAACAGCGGCAGGTGCCGACGGCGAGGATGAAATCACCGACGAAGAATTCGAACGCTATCTCGATGAACTCTACGGTGGCGCCGCGCCGGGCATAACCTCGCCGCCACCTGAAGCCATAGAACCCCGAACCGCGGCCGGCCCGGAATCGGCGCCAGCGCCCGAACCGGCGCCGGATGCGGCGCGCCCGGCGCCTGCGACGGCGCCAATGCCCGACGCCGGATCCAGGCGCAGCGGCGGCGAAGCCACCCTGCGCGTAGAGGCCGCGCGGCTTGACGAAGTCATGAACCAGGTCGGCGAACTGGTGCTGCTGCGCAACCGCTACAACGCGGCCGTGGGCGTGCTGCAGGGCGAGGATGCACAGCTCAGCCGCATCGCCCGCGAACTGGATCTGACCGTCAACGATCTGCAGACCTCCGTCATGCGCTTGCGCATGCAACCCTGCCGCAGGCTGTTTCAGGCCATGCCGCGCGTGGTGCGCGACGCCGCCCGCCAGCTCGGCAAACAGGTTCGCCTGGTACTCTCGGGCGAAGATGTGGAAATCGACAAAACGGTGATCGATGCGCTCTCCGGACCGCTCACCCATCTGGTGCGCAACAGCCTGGATCACGGCATTGAAACGCCGGATGAGCGCAAGACGGCCGGCAAGCCGGAACAGGCCACTCTCAAACTGTCTGCCGTCCATTTGGGCGACCGGGTCAGGCTCGAAGTCAGCGACGACGGGCGCGGCATCAATGCGCAAAAAGTGGCGCAAAAAGCGGTGGAGAAAGGCCTGCTCACCACAGCCGACGCCGCGCGGCTCACTGAGCAGGAAACCCTGGAACTGATATTCCGGCCGGGGTTTTCTACCAAGGAGCAGGCCAGCGAACTTTCCGGGCGCGGCGTGGGCATGGATGTGGTGCGCGAAACCGTGCGCTCCCTGCGCGGGCGGCTGGAAGTGCACACGGACGCCGGCAAGGGCACGACCATCGCCATGGAGTTTCCTCTCACCCTGGCCGTGCTGCCCGTGCTGTATGCCAAACTGCGGCGCGACACCTACGCCTTGCCGGTATCGGCGATCGAAACCCTGCTCGATATCGACCCCGCGCGCATGAACACCTTGCATTCGCGCGTTCTCTACCGCGTCGGCGAACGCGACGTCATACCCCTCATCGACCTCGGCGAAATTCTTCAGGGCCGCCCCATGTGTCTGGGAGCTGAGCCGGTCGAAGGCATTCTCACCCAGGGCGGGGTGCTGTTGTTTTCGGAAGTGCTGGGAAACGAGGATTGTGTCGTCAAACCGCTGGATTTCATCGGCGACCACCACTGGTATCAAGGCGCCAGCCTCTCCGGCCAGGGCAAGGTCATCCTCATTCTCGACCCACAAGCCATGGTGCGCCACGCCAATGAGCGTGACATGGCGCAAAGCTAAGGAGCCGCTCATGGATCAACAAACCTTGATGAAACTGGTCGAAACCACCCATCACACCCGCCATCGCATCAATCGCGCCTTGCGCGACATCGACCGGCGCGCGCTCAACGCCATGATTCTGGTCAAGCGTCATGGCAATGCTCTGGCCGGCTACGGCGTCATCGCCAGCGCGTTTCGCGATCAGGCGGCGCGCATGCAGGAACAAGCCGAGAAACTACAGCAAAGAGTGACGCCGCTGGTGGAAGCCTTCATGCAGTGGCTAAAGCATGCCCAGTACATTCAATTGGTGGATGCCATGTTCAAAAAAAACAATCCGGCTGAGGCGGGAAGGCTGAAAGCCAACCTGGCCGAGTGGCAGAAAACCATAGAGGAAGAGCAGCGGCGTATCCAGATCATCCTGCATCGGCTCCTTGACGACGTGGCGCGTTTCGAGGAGGCCGTGTCGGAGCAGGAATACGTTGTCACCAACGGCCGCATCGAGGCGGCCTTGGCGGAGGGCACCGGCGCTCCGCTGACGCGGGTTTCGAGGGAAATGGGCGCCGCCGTGCGCGAAGTCCGCGAAACCATCGAACAATGGAAAACCACTTTGGAGGAGTTCTCCCATGAAAGCCGCGCCGATCTATAAAACCAACGACCATCGCTGGTGGATAATCTACGACCAGGAGGAACAGCGAGTCATCGACTCGAACGTGTATGTGGTCGAATCGCGTGGGGAGTTCATGATTCTCGACCCCGGGGGATTCGAGATCTTTCCCCAGGTGTTCGCCGCGGTGACCGAAATCGCGCCGCCTTCGTCCATACGCGCCGCCTTCGTCTCGCATCAGGACCCGGATATCGCCTCCAGCCTGCCGCTCTGGGCCGCCTGCAACCCCGCGATGCAATGGTATGTGCCCAAGCTATGGGACGGGTTTATCCGTCACTATGGGGCGCTGGACACGCCTTTTGTCGATATTCCCGATGAAGGCATGGATGTGATCCTGGGCGGGCGGAAACTGAGCCTCGTACCGGCCCATTACCTGCACGCCTCGGCCAACTTCCATGTCTTCGACGCCGCCGCCAAAGTCTACTTTTCCGGCGACGTGGGAGCCGCGTTGCTTCCGCCCGGACATTCGGCCTTCGTCGAGCGGCGCAAAGCAAATGAGGCGCAAGAAGACAAGGCGTTCGCCGAGCACATAGCACACGGCGCGCGTTACTTTCACCAACGCTGGATGCCTTCCAACCGCGCCAAAAAAGACTGGATCGAGCGGGTGCGCAATCTGGACATCGATTTTCTCTGTCCGCAACACGGCGCGATCTACGCAGGCGCCCATGTCAGGCGATTTCTCGACTGGTTCGATGCGCTCACCGTGGGCAGCGCCCTCGACCACAATTACGAATGAACAGGAGAACCGCTATGCAAGAGACCCTTCTTGATATTCTCAAACAGACACTCGATCCGCTGGACAGCATGGAAATGCTGGCTGAAGCCGACGAAGCGTTTGAGAACAAAATCATTTACATGAACCCCACCGCCCTCCATGTCATGGCACGCTACCACAGTAAATTGGCGGATCATTTACCCGGACACGCCGATACCCGTACCGCGCTCGGCCATTCCATTCACCAGTTTCACAAGGATCCGGAGCGGATACGCGCCATTCTCCGTAATTTGGCGGCGTCGAAAATCAAAACGCACACCAGCCGCCTGCAACTGGGCGATATTTTCTTTCAGTCGTCGTTTTCCGCCCTGTTCGACTCCCAAGGGAAAACCATCGCCTTTCACGCTTCATGGCGGAATGTTTCCACAACCGAGAGGATTTCCCGAATCGCCGATGGCACGCTGAACATCACCCGCGACTCCGGCACTCATTTGAGTCTCGTGGAGGCGGCTGTAAAGGAGAGTGTCGGCCATGCCGATCAGCGCATGCAAGAACTGGGCGGCGCCATTCAATCCAATCGTCAGGGCGTGGATGAACTCAAGGGAAAAGTCGCCTCGATTTCCCGCATCGCCCAGAGTATCCGCGAGATCGCCTACCAGACCAATCTGCTGGCTCTGAATGCCGCGATCGAAGCCGCCCGCGCCGGGGAACATGGCCGCGGCTTTGCCGTCGTCGCCGACGAAGTGCGCAATCTTTCCAAGCGCGTGCAGTCCGCCACGGAAGAGGTGCAGGAGAACATCGAAGGCATCGATTCGGCCACTCGGGGGATAGACGAAACCAGCCTGCAAGCAATCAAAGGCGTGAATGAAGCCCATGCCACACTGGAGAAAGTTCTGCATTCAATCGAAAAGATCAATGATGTGGCTGTGGAGTTGACAGCCAAAGCGGCGATCAGATCGCATCAGGTTTTCGTCCTCAAAGTGCTCGAAGAAACAGCCGCCTCTGTGCGGTCGAAACACGCCGCCGACATTCCCGATCATCATCAGTGCGCCTTCGGTCAATGGTATTACGGCGTTGGCCGGGAGCGGCTTGGCCAGATGCCTGAATTTCTCGACATCGAGAGCGCCCATGCCGAAGTGCATGCCCTTGCCAAGGCGGTGCTGGATGATCTTGACAAGGGCGACGAGGCCTCTGTCTCCCGCCATGCCCGCGAACTCGAATCAGCCAGGGACATGGTCATCGAGCGTTTGCAAAATCTGGCCGCGGCCGCCGAAAAACGAGTGGAGGAGTGAGATGAATACATTGCAGGACGTGGAAGAACGCACCCGGCTTGCGGGCACCAACCGCTTCGAGCTGCTGGTGTTCCGCCTGGGAAAAGACCGGCGCAGCGGCCAACGGGAATATTTCGGCATCAATGTCTTCAAGGTACGCGAAGCTTTGGTGATGCCGGAAATCACCCCCATGCCCGGCGCGCCTGAGAATGTGCTCGGAGTGGCCAACATCCGCGGCCAGATCGTGCCCGTGATCGACCTGCCGGCTATTGTCGATTGTGATCCAGGCGGCCGCAATATCCTTCTGGTCACTGAATACGAACGCTCCGTGCAGGGATTCGCCGTCGAAGAAGTCGAGGAAATCGTCCGTCTTGACTGGAGACGGGTATTATCGGCGGAAGGAGCCACGTCAGGCAGTCTGGTCACCAGCCTGGCGCGCTTGGACGAGGACAGCGAAAAGTCGCGCCTGGCGCTGGTGCTGGACGTCGAAGCCATCCTGCGCCAGACTCTGTCCTCACGCTTCAAGACGGGGGATGAAATGCAAAAAGCGCATCAGGTGGAAATTCCGCCAGGATCGGCGATCCTGTACGCCGATGACTCGGCCGTGGCCCGCTCCCAGATAGAAAAGGCGCTGAACAAACTGAACCTGCCTTTTATCAGCGCCAAGACCGGCCAGGAAGCCTGGGAGCGGTTGCAGTCTCTGGCGCGAGACGCCAAGGCGGCAGGCGTGCCGATCACGCAAAAAGTCGCCCTTGTGCTCACCGATCTGGAAATGCCGGAAATGGACGGCTTTACCCTGACGCGCAAGATCAAGGAAACCGACAGTCTGCGCGACATCCCTGTGGTGATTCATTCCTCGCTTTCCGGCAGCGCCAACGAATCACATGCGCAAACGGTTGGGGCGGACGGCTATGTGCCCAAGTTCGAGCCGGACGCTCTGGCAAGCACCATCGCCGAGATCATCAAGAAATCATCGTAAGGAGCCATTCCGATGGACGAAAAAGCGGAAAACACAACCCGGCTTCCCGCAGGAACGCAAAAGATGCCAGAACAGGCGGCTTCTTTCGAAAATATCCCGGCATCAGGGCGGCAAAGCCTGAGTCAGCTTCTCAAAGAGCGGGCCCGATGGTTCAATCAAATCGTCGGGCGGCACCTGAACGTCCTTGATCGTTGTGCACAAGTCGCCGGTTTGAGCGCAAACGCCCGTCAGGCGATAGCAATGGCGCACAGCGCTCTGCAAGCCATCAAAACGGATTTGGGTTCACTTGCCGAGCAGGCCGAATCGCTCGCCGCCCATTTACAGGAAAATACACACTCTGCAGAGGATATCGGCCATCAGATCCAGCAAAGCAACGAAAAAATGTCCGAACTGGTGGGCAAAATGGATCAGGCCGAATCCGCCATGAATGCGATGAAGGCAGACACCCAGTCGTTTTTACGTGACGCGAATGCAATCACCAGGCTATCCAACAAATCCCAGGAAATCGCACAACAGACCCGTCTTCTGGCGCTCAACGCGGCCATCGAGGCGGCGCGGGCCGGCGAGCACGGCCGGGGCTTCGCGGTGGTGGCCGACGAAGTCAAGAAACTGGCGCAGAACTCGGAAAACGCGGCCGCTGACATTCGCGGAGCCGCCGAAGCCATCGGTGAGGGGGTAAAACGGGTGAACGCCCACATCGAGGCCGGAATGACCCGTATTCAGGGCAGCCTAGGCAGCCTGGAGGACGTAATCGAAACGCTGGCCGCGATCAACATGACAGCGCACCAAGACAAGGGCGCAAGTGAGGCGATGCAGACGACCCACGAGGCAAACGCATCCTTCTCCTCATTGCAAAATCATCTTGAGTCGCTTTTTGCCAGCATACAAACAATGAGCCAGACCCTGGATTCGATCGGCCAGATTTACGCACAGGCGATCGAGGCGCCCGAATCGCCCGCGGTGGATTCCAAGTTGCCGCCCATCATGCAACTCGACCAGGCCATGCTCGCCCACCGGGGTTGGTACGACCGATTGATAACGGCGCTCTCCAGGCAGGATTCGGCCACGGTGAAAACCCTCGCCGGCGCGCATGCTCATTTTCAGCTGCTGTTGGCCGAGACATCCAGCCTGCCTGCCGAGGCAATGGCGAACATAAAAGCGATGGCCGAACAGGAGGCCTTCCTGGCAAGCCAAGCGGACCAGGGAAACAGCCTCGAAACACTGAAAACAATCGAAACAAAGATTACCACCCTGTGGCGAAGCGCTTGTGAAGCCTTGTTGGTCTGAGACGCTTAACCTCGGCACCTCACAAAACCGTTGAGGTAATCTTTATATCATCATGATATACAAAATATTCTTTGAGCTTGTAGGTTATGGGGCGTTATCAGTGACAGGATGATATACGTAAGCCAGCAATCTGCCGGATTTGGGCAGCCCGTCATTGCTGAGCGGATTGGCATGCAGCCGCATATAGCTTTCTAGCTGCGTAGGCACATGGTGGCCGGGATCGACATAGAGACCCGATCCTTTTACCGCCAGCATCGCATGCTCCTGTTTTCCACGCAGTGCCATGCCGGGTGGACTCATGATGGCCTGCAGTCCCAGCGCCATCAACCCTACGATTGAGGCGGCCAACGCCAAACTCCATAGCGGCTTGCCCCAGCGAGAGGCAGGCGGTGATTGGAGGCTTTCCTCTTCCACGCCTTGCATCACTCGCGAAACGAAGTCGGTATCCGCCAGCATCGGCTTTTCCTGCCGAAGCACTTCTCTGATGAGGTGATAACGCTCCCACCGTTCACGCAATTCATCCTCTTCGAGAAGAGCATCGATCATGCGCCGCGTTTCGCCGGGGTGGGTTTCCTCATCTACCAACGCCGAAATACGTTCATCACATCGGTTCAACTGACTCATCGCTTCTTTCCTTCCAACTGCCACACGTCCAAGTCGATTACAGCAAAACACGAATCCGCCGATCTATCGCCTCCCGCGCCCGGGAAATCCGTGAGCGCACCGTCCCCACGGGACATCCCATCACCACGGCGATCTCCTCGTAACTCATGCCTTCGATTTCCCGCAATACAATTGACTCTTTAAGTTCTTCGGGAAGCGCGTCTATCGCTCTCAGAACCTGCTTCCTTAACTCTTCTGACAACAGAATCCGCTCGGGAGTTCCATAATCTTTCAAATCCGATTCGCCATAAATGGTTTCAGCGTCTTCCACGTCGAGCATGCCATGCGGATTTTTTCGCGCTTCACTGACCAGATGGTTTTTCGCCGTGTTGACCGCGATCCGGTAAAGCCATGTATAGAATCCGCTTTCGCCGCGAAAACTTCCCAGTCCACGGTAGGCCCGGATGAACACATCCTGGGCCACATCCTGGGCGGATGCCGGATTGGAAACATACTGATTGATAACATGCAGAATCCGGTGCTGGTACTTGCGTACCAGAGCATCGAAGCCGCGCTTGTCACCAGCGCGTACCCGCCGCAGCAATTCACCATCCGTGCTCCCGCTGTAGTCATCGCTACGCTCCATTCCGCTAACCATATTCCCCAAATAGTGTAAACATATAGTCGGGCATTTCATCCGCGCTCGACTTCATGCCAACTGTTTCGCATTCATCCAGGGCCCTGTCATCTAAATTCGCAAGCCGTTGAAAAGCGGAGCGGGCCTCTGCTCGGAAAACGTCGGCGGCAAGGCCGCCGCCGTCGGGCCTACAGGGATGTATTCACGGCGTTTTTCCGGGCAGACGCCCGCTCCGCCACGGTTAGATGACGTGATCCTGCGCATTCATCATCCATTGCTGTGTTTTCAACAAACCGGACGGTATATTGGAAAAGTATGCCAGAATAGCTACCCGATGACGAACGTATCCACCAATCCAGACCACACTTTCGACGTCGTGATCATTGGCAGCGGCGCCGCAGGTCTCTCCCTTGCGCTGCAGCTGGCCGGGCAGGCGCGCATCGCCGTTCTCAGCAAGGGGCGGCTTTTCGAAGGCAGCACCTATTGGGCTCAGGGCGGCATCGCCGCTGTTATCGACCCATCGGACGATCTCGAGGCGCATGTGCGCGATACCCTGGATGCAGGTGCCGGCCTCAATCATGAGGAAACCGTGCGCATGGTTGTGGAACACGCGCCGGCTTGCATTGACTGGCTGTTGGAACTCGGCGTGCCTTTCGACCGTTTTGAGAACGGTGCCGGGCTTCACTTGACGCGCGAGGGAGGGCATACCCATCGGCGGGTGATTCACGCCGAGGACGCCACCGGCCGCGCCCTGGAAGAAACGCTGCTCCGCCATGCAAAGGCGCATCCCGATATTCATTTGTTCGAGAACCGCCTTGCGATCGATCTGATCACGGCGCGAAAGCTAGGCCACAGTGATGATCGCGCGCTGGGCGCGTATGTGCTCGACCGTCTCTCGGGACAGGTGGAAACTTTTCGTGCCCCGGCCGTGGTGCTCGCTACCGGCGGGGCGGGCAAAGTCTATCTCTACACATCCAATCCCGACTCAGCCTCGGGCGACGGCATCGCCATGGGCTGGCGCGCAGGCTGCCGGGTGGCCAACATGGAATTCATGCAGTTCCACCCCACCTGCCTGTACGATCCGCGAGCCAAATCCTTTCTTATCAGTGAGGCGGTGCGCGGTGAAGGCGGTCGCCTGCTGCTGCCTGACGGCACCCGATTCATGCCCAGCTTCGATCCACGCGGTGAACTCGCCCCGCGAGACATCGTCGCCCGCGCCATCGATCACGAGATGAAGCGCCTTGGATTGGATTGCGTATATTTGGACATCAGCCACCGTCCGCCGGAATTCATCACGCGGCATTTCCCCAATATCTATCGACGCTGCCTCGAACTGGGATATGACATGACCCGTGAACCGTTGCCCGTCGTTCCGGCCGCCCACTATACTTGCGGCGGGGTATGCACCGATCTGACCGGCCGCACCGATATCCCCGGCCTCTATGCCATCGGCGAAGTCGCCTGCACTGGCCTGCATGGCGCCAATCGCCTGGCCAGCAACTCCTTGCTCGAGTGCCTGGTGTTCGCGCGCGCAGCCGCCGAAGATATTCTACATCGCCCATCTCCGGCGCTTGCAGCCGACCTGAAAACGCCCGCCTGGGATGAAAGCCGCGTCACCGACTCGGACGAGGAAGTAGTCGTCACGCATAACTGGGATGAAATCCGTCGCTTCATGTGGGATTATGTCGGCATCGTGCGCACCGACAAGCGTCTGCAGCGGGCGCACCACCGCATCGACCTGTTGCTGGGCGAAATTGACGAGTATTACAGCCGCTTTCGCGTCAGCCCTAACCTTATCGAATTACGCAATCTCGCCGTGGTCGCCAAACTCATCATCACCTCTGCCCTCGCCCGCCACGAAAGCCGGGGTTTGCATTACAATCTCGACTATCCCAAAGCCGATCCCCGGCTAGCGAAAACCGACACCGTGCTCGCACCAGACTTGGATCATGCCGGTTTTCCTCCGCGGGTCGTCTCCCCTGATCATTGATAATGACTGGAGATTGAAGCCTTGAAAGAAACGCCCCCCATCATCATCGAAGCCGATGAGCTGGAGCGACATCTTGGCGAGCCGAATCTTCTTATCGTCGACCTTTGCCAGTCGCAACTTTACGCCCGCATGCACATCCCCGGTGCGGTTCATGTCGATTACTCAGACATCGTATCCAGCCGGGGTCCCGTGAGCGGACTACTGCCGAGCGAAGAACAATTTAGCGATGTGCTTTCTCAAATCGGTTTCACCGATGAAAAACATATCGTTACCTATGACGAGGAAGGAGGGGCAAAAGCCGCGCGCATGCTCTGGACTCTGGCCGCTTTCGGCTTGGAAGGCCACAGTCTGCTAAACGGCGGGCTGCATGCCTGGGTCAACGAAGGACACCCATTGGAACACAAGCCATCCACACCTACGCCCAGCGATTATCACGCCCATTATCGTGGGGAAGTGGTAGCCGATCGCGATTACATCGCTGCCCGCCTTAATGACGGTGCTGTTTTGTTGATCGATGCGCGTACTGAGCATGAATACCACGGTCGCGACGTACGCGCCGCGCGTGGAGGACGAATCCCAGGCGCAAAGCATTTCGAATGGACACGTGCGCTCGATCAAGGGAAAAACCTGCGCCTACGTGAAGAACAAGAATTATTGAGTGAACTGGAGGCTCTGGGTGCCACACCCGAGAAGGAAATCATTTGCTATTGCCATACGCACCACCGTTCGGCGCATACCTGGGCGATGCTCAAACACCTTGGGTTTACCAACGTCAAAGGCTACGAAGGCGCCTGGTCGGATTGGGGCAATACGCCTCACCTGCCGGTGGAAAAGGGAGATAATGCGAATTCCTGATTCTAGTTAACGCGATTCTATTAATAAACTGATTCAGAATAATCTATTCATCACACACTCTCACTGATCACCCATGGTACCTTCCCAATGAAGCTCTTTACCTCGCGGATCACTACTCCCTGGCTGGCTTTGCTGTTTATCGGCCTGCTTTCTCTCGCCACTTCGGCATGCGCCCGCAACGGCATTGCCAATGCGCCACTGCAAAGCACGAGCGCTTGCCAATGCTTGCCGAATTTTTCCACCCTGGTTGCGCATTCCGCGCCGGCGGTAGTCAGCATCACCGGCGTGCGCAAGACCAGCGCCGGCGGCTCATTACAGAACATGCTGCCCAACCTTCCGCCAGACAGCCCCTTGTGGCAGTTCTTCCAGAAATTTTTCGGCCAACAACCGCCCTCCGGGGGGAATTCTCCGCCCGGCCAGGAAAAGATCCTGGGTTCTGGCTTCATCATCTCTTCCGATGGTTATATCGTCACCAATCGTCATGTGGTGAATGGGGACTCTGACATCAAGGTGCGGCTACCCGACAGACGTGAATATACCGCCCGTGTCATAGGTACCGACAAGCGCACCGATCTCGCACTCATTAAAATCAACGCCAAAAAACTACCCACGCTCACCCTGGGCAATTCAAGCAAGCTCAAGGTGGGACAATGGGTGCTGGCTATTGGCAATCCCTTCGGTTTCGATTACACCGCCACCCAGGGCATCGTCAGCGCTCTTGCGCGCAATCTCCCCAACGAAAGCTACGTTCCCTTCATTCAGACCGATGCAGCCGTCAATCCTGGCAATTCGGGTGGCCCGCTCCTGGACTTGAATGGCCAGGTGATCGGCGTCATTTCGCAGATTTACACCAATTCCGGCGGTTTCATGGGGCTTTCCTTCGCCATTCCGTCGAACATCGTCAAGAATGTCGTCGATCAGATAAAAGCGCATGGCCATGTCACCTATGGCTGGCTAGGCGTCATGGTTCAGGACATGACCCAGAAATTGGCTGATGCCTTTGGACTTAAACAGCCGGAAGGCGCTTTGGTCGCCCAGGTGATACCCGATAGTCCGGCCGCGAAAGCCGGTCTGCGTGCTGGCGATATCATTCTGAAGTTCAATGGTCACCCCATCAATCGCAGCGCCGACTTGCCGCCGCTGGTCGGTTCGACCCCCGTAGGAAGCACCGTGCCGATCGAAATTCTGCGCGATGGCAAACGAATTCTCTTGGATGTCACCATCGCGGCGATCAAGTCAGGGCCGAAAGCCACCCCGGAAAAAACAAAACCCCAACCCGCACCCACGGGTCCGTTAGGGATGGCTCTGGAAAATCTCAGCCCGGATCAGCGCCAGCAACTTGGAATCGGTAATCGCGGCGTGCTCATCACCCGCCTTGACCCAAACGGCATTGCCGCCCAAAGCGGGCTTCAGCCGGGTGACATCATCTTGCAGTTCGGCAAGGTTGCGGTCCATACCGTCAGCCAGCTGGATCGCCTGATAGCCAAAGCGCCGCGGGGACGGCCTATCGCGATTCTGATCATGCGCCAACAAACACCGATCTTCACGACGATCACATTGCCGAAAGGCACTTCGCGGTAAGCGGCCAAGTTCCTATGGAAGGCTGTTCAGCCCCCAGCAGATTCCGGGAGCCTGCCACGGAATTCACTCACTCACGCTGACGGAGGCACTATGGGACACAAAGAGTACGATATCGGCATCGTTGGGTTGGGCGTGATGGGCGCCAACCTCGGCCTCAACATTGCCAGCCGAGGCCGCCAGGTGGCCGGGTACAACCGCACCGCAGAAAAAGCGCATCGCTTTACCCAACGCGGCGCCATTGAACTCAAGAACATCCCGGACGCGCGTGCCTGGGGCACGGGTGATCTCCGAGCATTCGCAGCCGCCCTGAAAACACCTCGCGTGTGTCTGCTGATGGTTCCCGCCTCGGCAGTGGATGATGCCATCGCAGAAATCAAACCTTTTCTGGAACCCGGCGACATCCTCATCGACGGCGGCAACTCGCATTTTCCGGACACCGAACGAAGGCTGGATCAACTCGCCAAGGACGGGCTGCATTTCATCGGCATGGGCGTGTCCGGCGGCGAGGAAGGCGCCCGCCACGGCCCCAGCATGATGCCGGGCGGCGAGCAAAAGGCCTGGGAACGAGTGCGCCCACTGCTGGAGCCGGCGGCGGCCAAAGCGTCCGACGGCACGCCCTGCGTAGCCTGGATGGGCCGCGGCGGGGCCGGCCACTTCGTGAAGATGGTGCACAACGGCATCGAATATGCCCTCATGCAGCTCATCGCCGAAAGCTACGACCTCATGCGCCGCGGCCTGGGGCTCGAGCTGGACGCCATCCAGCAGCGATTCGCCGCCTGGAACCGGGGGCCGCTGGCTTCCTACCTGATCGAGATCACCGCCGACATCCTGCAACAACGCGACGCAGACGGCAGTTATCTGCTCGATCACATAAAAGACGCCGCACGCCAGAAAGGAACCGGCCGCTGGACCACGGAGGCCGCGCTGGCACTAGGCATCCCCACTCCGACCATAGACGCCGCGGTGACCGCCCGCGGCCTGTCGGATTTTTTCGATTTTCGTCAGCAAGCAGCGAAAACGCTGACAGGCGTCTCTTCTGAAGGACGTGCACAAGCGCTGCGCGCCCCTGGCTTGCCGGAGCGACTCGAGGAGGCGCTGCTGACGGGGATGATCCTGAGCTACGCGCAGGGCATGCAACTGATCGGCACGGCCGCCTCCGAATACGCATACGGCACCTCGCTTGAGACGGTGGCCGGCATCTGGCGTGGCGGGTGCATCATTCGCGCCGCCTTGCTAGAGGAGATACGTGCCGCCTATCGAAGCTCGCCTAACCTCGAGAACCTGATCATCGACCCCGGCTTCGTCGCAAAACTCGGCAGTGCCCAGGCGGCCTTGCGGGGGATCGTGGCGGCCGCGGCGCGCGCCGGTATTCCCGCACCGGCTCATGCCTCGGCTTTGGCCTATTACGATGCGCTCATCAGCGCCCGCCTGCCGGCCAATTTGATTCAGGCGCAGCGTGATTATTTCGGGGCGCATACCTATGAACGGCTGGATAGGCCGGGAACATTCCATACCCTATGGAAGAAAGATGCAAAATGAAGCGATCCTGTTTCCCTTTTCCCAGCATCGGCTCCACCATGGCGGGCTTCCGGGTTCTCGCCCCATGATTTCTTGCATACGGACAGGGTCTTCCGAATGATAAGAAAAGTTCTGATCGCCAATCGGGGTGAGATCGCGGTTCGCATCATACGCGCATGCAAGGAACTGGGGATCACTTCGGTGGCTGTATACACCGATGCCGATCGCCATGGCTTGCATGTGAAAAAAGCCGATGAATCGTATTACATTGGCCCTGACAGTCAAAGCGGCTATTTGAGCGTGGCACGCATGGTCAATATAGCCCGTGCAGCGGCTTGCGATGCCATTCATCCAGGCTATGGTTTTCTCTCGGAGAATCCAGAACTGGCGCGCCGCTGCCACCGGGCCAGAATCCGTTTCATCGGCCCCGAAGCCGCGCTCATCGAACGCATGGGAGATAAATTGGCGGCCCGCGCGGCAATGCAAGCCGCAGGCGTACCGGTCGTGCCGGGAAGCGAGGGCAATCTCGAATCACTCGATAAAGCGCTGGAACTCGCTGAGCAAATCACCTATCCGGTCATGCTCAAAGCTACGACCGGCGGCGGCGGGCGCGGTATTCGCCGCTGTGATACGCCAGAGGAGTTGCGACGTTTTTATACGCGCGTGCTCTCCGAAGCCAGCAAAGCCTTTGGTCGTGCGGAAATCTTCATGGAAAAGGCGATCGTCAATCCACGACATATCGAAGTCCAGATTCTGGGCGATGCTCACGGCAATGTCGTGCATCTTTTTGAGCGCGATTGCTCTATACAAAGACGTCACCAGAAACTGCTCGAAATCGCACCTTCTCCCCAGCTCACAAAAGCCCAACGCCAGGCGGTCTGCCAGCTTGCGGTGCGCGCTGCCAAAGCCGTAAATTACACCAATGCGGGTACGGTGGAATTTTTGCTCGACGAATCGGGCAAATTCTATTTCATGGAAATGAACACCCGGTTGCAGGTCGAGCACCCGGTGACAGAGATGATTACCGGCATCGATCTCGTTCAGGAACAGATCCGCATTGCCGCAGGCGACCCTCTGCGCATAGAACAGCCTGAAATCACGCGCCGCGGCTACGCCATGGAATTTCGCATCAATGCCGAGGACCCCAAGAACGACTTTCTTCCCAGTTTCGGCCGCATCACCCGTTATTTCGCTGCGGGCGGCCCTGGCGTGCGCACCGATGCCGCCCTTTATACAGGTTACGCCATTCCCCCGCATTATGATTCCATGCTAGCGAAGCTGGTGGTCTGGGCCATGGACTGGGATGCTTTGATCCGACGTAGCGAGCGGGCGCTGCAGGATATCGGCGTCTATGGTGTCAAAACCACAATCCCTTATCATCAGCAAATCCTGAAAACACCAGATTTCGTTGCCGGACGATTCGATACCGGATTCGTCGAAGCACATCCCGAATTGAGCGCCTATTCTCTGAAACGCTCCTCCGCCGACCTTGCGGCCGTCATTTCTGCCGCCATTGCCGCCCATCGGGGCCTGTGAGTTAAGCAATGTCCAAAGTCCATTTGACCGACACCATTCTTCGCGATGCGCATCAATGTCTGATCGCCACCCGCATGCGCACCGATGACATGCTGCCCGCTTGCGAACGACTGGACCGGCTGGGCTACTGGTCGCTGGAGGTCTGGGGTGGCGCTACTTTCGACGCCTGCCTGCGATTTCTCAAGGAGGATCCCTGGGAACGCCTGCGCCGTTTGCGTGAGGCATTGCCAAATACCCGCCTGCAAATGCTCTTGCGGGGACAAAACCTCCTCGGCTATAGGCATTATTCAGATGACGTGGTGCGCGCTTTCGTACAGCGCGCGGCGGCGGATGGTATTGATGTGTTTCGCATCTTCGACGCCCTCAACGATCTACGCAATTTGGAAACTTCCATCGAGGCCGTCAAGGAAAGCGGCAAGCACGCTCAAGGAACGATTTGTTATACCTTGAGTCCTGTGCATACGCTGGAAAGATATGTGAAGGATGCGCGTGAATTGACCGCCATGGGCTGCGACAGTATCGCGATCAAGGACATGGCCGGTCTGCTCACCCCTAAAGTAGCCGGCGACTTGTTCTCCTCACTCGCCGATGCGACCGATGTCCCCATTCATTTACATACCCATGCCACCTCTGGACAGGCCGAAATGTGTCTGTTCAAAGCGATTGAAAACGGTTGCCGACACATAGACACGGCCCTTTCAGCCTTCGCCGGCGGAGCCAGTCAAGCGCCCACCGAAGCAATGGTCGCGGCCTTGAGAGAGACGCCTTATGACACTGGCATGGATCTGCAACTTGCCCAGGATGTCAGTGCTTACTTTCGCGAGGTACGGAAAAAATACCGCCAGTTCGAGAGCGAATTCACCGGCGTCGATACACGGGTTTTGAGCTACCAGGTGCCGGGCGGCATGATCTCTAACCTGATCAACCAACTGCGCGAACAAGGCGCGGTCGATCGCGTCGCTGAAGTTTTAGCGGAAATACCCCGTGTCAGGGAAGATCTAGGCTTTCCGCCGCTGGTCACACCCACCTCGCAGATCATAGGCACCCAGGCGGTTCTGAACGTGCTCACTAAAGAACGCTACAAAACAATCACTAATGAGGTAAAGCTCTATCTTCAAGGGCGCTACGGCCGCCCGCCAGGCCATGTCAATCCGGTAATCAGGCGAAAAGCGATAGGCGACGAGCCAATAATCGAGCAACGCCCCGCCGATCTGCTTGCACCGGAAATGGAGAGCCTGCGGGCGCAGGCGGGGCCTTGCGCGCACAACGAGGAAGATGTACTCACATTGGCCATGTTCCCTGAAATCGGCGCCGAATTCCTTCGCCTGCGGGAGGAAGGCAAGCTCGTCCCCGAACCCTTGGAGCCCATCGATTCCGAGGCAGCGACGAAACAAGCTCCCATCGAATTCAATGCCACCTTGCATGGAGAAACCTATCACATCAGAATTACTGGCAGCGGACACCGGCGCGACGACATTCGCCCTTTCTACGTCACAGTGGACGGTATTCCCGAAGAAATTCTCCTCGAAGTTCTGGACGAAACCGAAACGAACGGATCTTCCTCATCAGCCAGGCCCGCCCTCACCGGCAGCAAAAGGCCGCGCGCCACCCGCCCCGGACAGGTGTCCACGACCATGCCCGGCGTGGTTATAGACGTGCTCGTGGAGATCGGTCAGCGTGTCAACGCCGGAGATCCGGTATTGGTCATCGAAGCCATGAAAATGGAGACCGAAGTCCAGGCGACCGTCAATGGGGTGGTCAAAGAAATCTATGTGAGCAAGGGAGAGCGTGCCAATCCTGATGAAACCCTGATTGAAATCGAAACATGAAGAAACTGCTTCTGGCCTCCTCCTCTCCTTACCGGCACGAATTGCTCGGCCGCCTTCACTTGCCTTTCGACTGGGCCGCGCCTGAAATCGACGAATCTCCCAAACGCAGCGAAACCCCCGCCGAACTCGTGCAACGTCTTTCGCTCGCCAAGGCCCGTGCTCTGGAAGCGAATCATGCCGACGCATTGATTATCGGCTCCGATCAATGCGTGGTTCGCGCCGGAACCATTGTCGGGAAACCGGGGGATCATGCCGCTGCTGTCGCCCAGCTGAGAGCCGCTTCCGGACGGACTTTGCGGGTTCATACCGGCGTGTGCCTTCTCGATGCCGCGCGCGCAAAGTACTGGCTGGACGTCGTTAGCTATGAAGTGCGTTTCCGGCCGTTGAGTGACATTGAAATCGAAGCCTACCTGCGATTGGAACAACCCTATGATTGTGCCGGCAGCGTGAAATCGGAAGGGCTCGGAGCCAGCCTGCTCGAATACATGCGCGGCGACGATCCCACTGCGCTGATCGGCCTCCCTTTGATCCGGCTGAGCGCCATGTTGCGCGAAGCCGGCGTGCCCGTCCCGCCGCTCAACCCGGGATAAATATGGGTGGCGCGGTCCCTCGGCGTTTGGGCACCGAATTAACATGCAGTCTCATGTGCTTTCTCCAGCGCGGATGTTGTCCAGCCATTCCGGCAAATCAGTGATTTTTTCAAGCACGGTCTTCGGGTTCCACCGGTTAAGAATCGTCGGCTTGTGGCCACCTTGGGCTACCCCTACCGCATCGACGCCGGCATTATGTGCCATTTCGAGATCGAAACCGGCGTCACCGATCATCAATGTCCGCGAGGGGGTGACCCCGCTCATTTCCATGAGTTCCTCAAGCATCGCCGGATGCGGCTTGGAAAAACTCTCGTCCGCGCAGCGAGTGAAATGAAAGCATCCCAGCAAGCCGGTTTTTGACAACGCCTGATCCAGCCCTGCCCGCCCCTTGCCGGTAGCAATAGCCAATAAATAGCCTTGTTTTTCGAACTCTTCGAGCAGACTTGGCACGCCCTTGAAGAGAGGAACTATTTCCTCAGCCAAGTAATGCTCGCGATAGACCTGCGCAAAACGTCTAACGAAAGCGTCACTCTGGCGTGGATAAAGTGCCCGAACGGCGCGTTCCAAACTCAGCCCAATGACGCCCTGTGTGGCCTCATCAGACGGCGGCCCTGCTTCCAAAGCCTTCGCCGTCGCCTGCATGCAATCAATAATTTGCCTATGCGAATCCGCCAGCGTGCCATCCCAGTCAAAGACCAGCAGCTCATAAAGCTTCATTTCATCTTCTCCAGGTAATTTTTTAAATCCGCGGGCAAAGAGGCTTCAAAAGCGTATCGTTTACCCGATATGGGCAAACGAAATTCAACTGTCGAGGCATGGAGAAACTGCCTTTTCAGTCCCTGCGCTCGGGCGCATCTGTTGGCGGAGAAATCACCGTATTTCGTATCTCCCACCACAGGATGACCAAGACTCGCGGCATGCACCCGTATCTGATGGGTGCGGCCAGTAGCAATGATTGCCTCCACTAAAGTATGTTCCTGAAAATGCCGTAACGGCTTAAAGCGGCTACGGGCTGCATCGCCGCTTTTTTCATCCACCGTCATCAAGCGTTCACGCCCTCGCCTGGCCGTTTTGGACAATGAAGCCTCGACCCAGCGCCCTCCCCCTTTCCATTGACCCACCAACACGCATAGATAAGTTTTTTTTACGCCACTTCCACGCAGTAATGACTGCATCTCTAGCAAGATTGGACGTGATTTGGCCAGCATCAACAGTCCGCTGGTGTCACGATCCAGACGGTGAATCAATTCAAGAAAAGGGGCATGCGGCCGCATTGCCCGCAACGCCTCTATAATTCCCAGGGACAGGCCGCTTCCGCCATGCACTGCCAGACCTGGTGGCTTGTTAAGCACCAGGAAATCATCGTCTTCATAAAGAATAGATGCCTCTAACGTGCCCATAAGGCGGGAAGGCACTGAAACACTCTCGGTTTTCTCAGCCAGGTGCAATGGAGGAATGCGTATTTCATCACCTAGCGCAAGGCGATACGATGGTTTTGCCCGTCGTTTGTTTACGCGAACTTCTCCTTTTCTAACAATACGATATACAAGACTCCTTCCAGAGCCCTTGAGCTTAGACAGCAAATAGTTGTCCAGCCGTTGTCCAGCATGGGATTCGTCAATAGAGACATATTGGACATTCGCTGACTTTGCTTTGGTTTTCATATACGCCTTACCACACCTTGTTCAAATACAGTTCCGAATGATATTTTCTCGAACGGATTGGAACAATCTAAAGGCGGCCCACTCCCCCCCATGCAAGAGATAATCGGGATAATCCTGGTTGACTGTCTTTCGGCTATTAGCCTAATATAGGAACTTGCGTGGGCGGTTAGCTCAGCGGTAGAGCACTGCCTTCACACGGCAGGGGTCAGTGGTTCGATCCCACTACCGCCCACCAATAAAAACAACAAGTTAGAGTTTTCCGGGCCGCTTGGATTCAGGCCGTACGGAATATATACGGAAAAGCATTGAAAAACGGGCCCGCGGGCCGTTCATAGAGTTCGCTGTAACCTAAACCTATGAAACCAGCCGCCACAGACGCCCCTATAAGGCGATTTCAGCCCTAACCCGGTGCCCAACCACCACCCCCCAAGCCCAAGGGTCGTCGGAAAAACGCCTCCAGCGGCTTCTCCGTGCCTCTCGGAAGCATGTTTGACCCGGCCTGCCACCGGGCGTTTTTTTGCTCGTTTAAGGCGTTCCCTACCGGCCGCCATGACCCGCGCGCCCGGCGGCGCTCACGTCATTGCCCGACATTATTTTGACGCGCGTCGATGATATTTCTCTGTACAGCCGCCACAGGAGCCCCTATAAGGCCCTTCAGCCCTGACCCGCTACCCCACCCTACTGGGTGGCCCGAGAAAACGCCTCTAGCGGCTTCTATGGCCCGTCCATAGGGCGCTGTCACACGTGGTTGGCAGAACGTCGGCGCGGCTTCGCGGCGGCTTTGGGCAAGAAACGCTCGCAATATCGCCCGTCCGTATTTCACAGTCCGGCGGCGGGTTCCGGCTCCCCTTTGGTACAGTCGCCAAGGTGCGGGTGGTCGATCCGCTCGAAATGGATGCAGTCGCCGCACCGGACAGCATGCGGGCGCGGTATCGGTTTATCAGCTACACGGTTCCAGCACCAGGGGCAGCCTGGAACCTCGCCAGCGAACCACAGCCAGACCGGCCCGCAGCGTTTGCAGGTGGCCTCCTCGGTGTAGCGGTCCGGGCGTTTGCCCTGATCCATCTCCCGCCGTTGAACCAGTGAGCGGGCGAAAGCGGCCAGGCGTTCGCGCCAACTCATCGCCAGGCCCTCGCAATAGACGGCCTCACACGCACAGTGGGCGACGGCGGGCGACAGGGTGGGTTTAGGGGGTTTGGTGGGTTTTGTTCCGGCCGTATAATTTTTTTTTGCGGGGTTTGCGCGAATTTTTTCGACCCCGGAATTAAACCCACCAAACCCACCAAACCCACCAAACCCACCTTTTCCTCTAATATCGATAACTTATCTTAAAACGGCACTTCCAGTCGAAAATGCTTCGTTTTTTTACGGCTGCGAGACACGAGGCGCTGGCCGTCCACCATGCGCCCCACGCGATAACCCAAGTAGCGCCCAACGCTTCGAGGGTTAAGCCGGTGGCCTAGCACGTCCTCAAGTATCTGGCGCAGGTTATCAGCGGCGGCGCGGCGTTCGTCATCAGCAAAATCAGCGAAAGGGGCGGGTCCGCACGCCGCCACCATCTCCTTTGCGGTGAACTCGCGTGTGCCGAACAGGGTCAACAGACACTTATGGATTTCGCCAAGGTCGGCCGTTTCTGGGTCGTTGTTTACTGCTTCCTTTAGCGCCTCGCCTGCGTCGGCGTAGCGGCCAGGGAACGATTGCGCCACCCATGCGACCGGTTGACGCACCAGCGCATCCCATTCTTCGAAGCTGGCGGTTGTCTCGCCCGGTACCGCGCCGCCGTTGTTTGCTGCTTCGCTCTGTTGGTAGCCACGCACCAGCGTTAAGGCAGCACAAACCAGCTCTTGGCGGTGCTGTCGAATGTACTCAAGCGGATTGCCGTCAAACTTGCGAAAGGCGGGGTTGTCCATCTGGGCATCGAGTCGGCAAGTCAGCACGCGGCGCGGCATATCACCGGCAAGGCTAAGGTTGTTGCCAGTGATTAAGAACAGCGCCTTGTTCGGTAGGGTGGCCGTCTCGCTTTTACCAAGCACACGGTCGCTATAGGTCTGGCTTGTGAGTAGCGCGGCAATGGCGGCGCTGTCGAAGTGTCCCAACACGTTATCCCAAACAATAACACGCGTGCCTGTTGCTAAAATTGAAGTGAGGCGTTTGCGTACTTCCTCGTCATCACGGCCTGCGGTATGTGGATACACAGCAGGAACGGCACCCGTTGCCAGCGCACCGAGGCAAAGCGCTAGGAGAGTCTTGCCCGTACCTTGTACCGGCGCGTCCAGTCCTATGGCTGGCGCGGTCGGCAATACCGGCCTCAACACGGCCGTGAGGACAGCCGCCAACAGCACGCCCCGGTCTTGCGCGCTCGCAACGCAAAACTCGTTGAACGGCACCATCAAACGGGTCAGCGCTTCGTGCGCGGTCGCTTCATCGACACGCTTCGGCACGGTCGGCGGCTTTTCCCTCATGTCTAGATATAGCTTTGTTTTCGGGTCGTAGCCTGGGCGATCGAGTACGTCGCCGTCAGGCGTGATAACCGGTGCGTTTATTACCGCATTCAAAGGCTTCAGCCTGCGGTTGATTGCTAGCAAATGTTTGACAACCATGGGCGGCGGGTCTATGTCGCGTGGCCCCGTCTCGCGCTCCTCATAGAATTGAGCGACAGCACCTAGCCAATAGGCTAGACATGATGTTTTGACCTGCCCATCCTCAACGATCGTGGGTTACCGTTGAGGATGGGTATACACCCTTAAGCAGAGCCACATTGAGGAGGGCAGGTCATGAACGAGTTTAACGCTGAATCCGTG
>JALUXU010000007.1 GCA_027013225.1 Acidihalobacter sp.
TTTCTGGCGAGGTGAGTCCCCGCCAGACGCCCAAGGCCACGGCAAGCAGCAGAAGACTGCCGATGAGCAGGCCGATGGTGCGCACGGTGCGCGTGATTTCACCTTCTACGACGTGTTTGCCTTCTGCAGCGTGGGGAGGCAGGTTGGCGTTCATTTTTTTCCTCGTTGGTGGTATTGCCGGAAGTTATGTGAATCGACGCTATTGTGAATTTATTGCAATAGCTTCCTGAATCGGAAGTGTATATGTTTAGCCAAATTTACGATTGTGATACGGCCCGTATTAATCATTACGAAATGTTCATGTGGTGGCTTTTTGCGTCTGGAAAATCTTCACGGGCGGCCCGAGTGCAAGGCGGACGGCGCGCAGCGACCGGGACATATCAGAGATAGGGGAGCGGTAGCACCGCCCAAGGTAGCAATCCGGTCGTGTAGTGAGTATTTCGAAGCGCCCTCAAGATCTCTTCAAAAGCTGGATCGAGCAAAGCGTTTGAAGCCGCTCTTGCAAGAATGAGACTTCGGCGACTTCAGAGAGGCTGGTTTTTAGGAGGACTCGTTTTTCTTGGAGCCGCTGGCTGGCTCCGGAGCGGATGCCTCCATCTTTTCCGCGCCGGTCCGTGCGAGGGCGAGGTCGAGCAATTCGGCGGCCACATTTTGCTGATGCTCCTGATCAGGTGGATTATCCATGGATTGCATGGCAGCATCATAAGCCTCTGCCGCCGCGGCCAAAGCCTCGGCACGTCTGGCATCGAAACCGAGCTTGAATGCATCGATGAATTTGGTTTGTGCGGAGCTAAAGCGCGTGACATTTTCGGAGAGTTTGATCGTCTCAGGTGTCGCCAACAAGAGAGTGGATAGACCCAGGATGTCGCCTACCTGATGAACACTACGGCGATACCAGCTCGAGCCATCATTCATGTCCAGGCGGGTTTCACTGATCGCGGTAACGGTGACGCGCGTATATTCGGGTAACTTGTGAGGCATAAGGCTCATCTTTTGCACGATGAATTCATCACCGATGCGCAAGGCGTCACTATTCACATATGCCTTGGTTTCCTGAATTTGCATTTTTGTCGCCATCTCGTATTTTCCTCGTGCCGGTGCTCGATATTCCGAGCGTAGCACTCAAGTCGACCGCTCTCAAGCCGCATTGCCAAGACCTGTTCACATTTTCAGGGCACCTCTAAAAATGCCGTTTTCACACCATCGAAATGAGAATTACTCTCATCACGGATAGATGGTCAACTGATGCGTCCGATTTCGGTCAAAATTTTCGCTTTTCCGGCAGGTACCGGCCTTTTCCCAGGGATTTTCCGACCATTATCCCGCCATTTGGGCAGACGAACCCCTGAGCAGATACTCCAATCGCCTCATGTTGTAGACCAGATTCATCAGCCCCATCTTGGCGGCCGCTCTCACCTTGCCCTTGACCCGTACCCAGAACCCACCTCCGTGAAGCAGGTACTGATGGCCAAAGACATGCGCCACCCGAGCCCGAACCTTGGAACGGGCACGGTTGGACGGCTGCTCCTTCTGGTTCAGCTGCCGGTTTCGGTACCCCTTGTGGTGAATTCGGCTCCAGTATCCCTTTGCCTTGAGTTCTGCTTCCCGCGCTTTCGAGCGATAGGCCGAATCGGCCCAGATGGAACGGCCACTGTTCTCCTCGTCGAGCAGTTCATCGAAGACCTGGCTGTCGTGAACCGAGGCATCAGTGACCGCATAACGCCGAATCAGTTTGCTCTCCTTGTCGACGTTGACATGGTTCTTGTAGCCATAGTGATTCTTACCGTGCTTCTTGGTCCAGCGGGCATCGAGATCCTTCTGGCGCTTCTTGTGCGGCTGTTCTTCCCACGCTTCGGGGACTTTGCCTTCCTTGATCTGCTCGTTCTCCTTGCGCCGGTTGCAGTTCCTCGGCACGTTCACCAAACCGGCGTCAACGATCCGGCCGCCCCGGGGCAGGTAACCGGCCAGCCACAGTTTCTCATCGAAGGCATCGAACGGCTTTTCCACCAGTCCTTGACAGGCGAGCTGCTCCCGAAACCGCCACAGCGTCTTGGCGTCGGGTACGCGATCCTCCGGCGCAAGCCCGAGAAATCGTTGGAACGACAGGCGATCCCGCACCTGAAATTCGGCCTGGTCGTCCGAGAGGTTGTAGAGTGTTTGCAAAATCAGCATCTTGAACATTCGGACCGGATCCCAAGGCTTGCGGCCTGCATTGCTTTTGCGCGGCTTCTCGTGGATCTTATCCAGCAGCGGCTTGAAGGCATCCCAATCCACGATTCGGTCCAGTCGCGGCAGCGGGTCGCCCAGCTTTTCCAGTTCAGCAAGTCGGTTTTCCTGGTCGAAGAAGCTCGGTTGCATGGCAGGCTCGAACGGTTTCCGAATGGACGTGCAAATTCTACCGGATCAGCGAATTTTTAGAGGTGCCCTACACATTCCTGAATTACACCCGCTTCTCCCGCTGCCTTCCTTGCCCTCTACGGACTTGGCTCTCGGTCTAAGCCGAGTGTTTCATCTCAGTTGATGGTGGTTGAAGGCGGAATGCCTGTCAGATCCAGGAAGTAGCTGCCGAGTTGATGGGATCATATTGGGTTTTGAAAGGACTTCGAAACAGCATTCGATCTCCAATCGACCGGCTACGATCCTTGAATCCAACAGGCTCCGAAGCGCGAATCGACGGCAATGGTCTATCAGGCTAATCCTCCTGTTGTTTTTGTGGAAGGCTCCACTACGACCACGGCATCCATTACATAGGGGAATCCGCCATAAAAGGTGCGCGATTTATAGGTGTGTTCCCAAGGATAGGAATGAATGATGCACAGGATGTGATAGAGACCGGGTTTTTGGAATGAAATCGTTTTGTGACCGCCGTTTTTCTTCAGCACGAAGCCAGTGAAGGTGTAGTGATAAGTACTGACTTTCCCGTGATCGACGCGCATCACCGGGTAATCACCGGGGAAGAAGGCATGCGCCATGGCGTCGTAATCGAATACGTGCAGCGGCTGGCCGGCGCGGACGACCACCACCCAGGGCTTGAAGGTCATTGTGCCGCCCGGCACTTCCATCCAGGGACGGTCTTTGGAGTCGTTCATGAAAGGATGCAGGTTGTTATGCAGGGTGCTTTTTCCCGGCACCTCGAATTTACCGTAGCTCGTGCTCACGGGGATGCCGCCGCCGTTGGCATTGGTCACGGCCACGATGCCATACACGGGTACGGGGAAGTAGGGCGAGTGCTTCTTCGCTACCGGTTGGAATACCCGCTCGGTCCCTTCGCCTTGAATGGGGACGCCTCCGAAGCGGGTGTTTTGTGTGTCGTAAAACACGTAGAGGCCGTCCCGCTTGGGTTTCCAGTTCACCAAGCCGCCATGCGCGGGGACGGTGAAGCGCGCGACGACCCTGCTTTCAGGGCCACGCCACCGTACGATCGCGAGCGGCAGGGATGAGTTGGTCGGGTTGGCAAAGTGCAGGGTCGAACCGCGGATCAGCTGCGTGTTCATGTGGTTGAAGCCGGTGGTCTCGAAGCTGATGGTGGCGGGCGGCAAAGCCGCATGGGCGATGCCCAGGCTGCCCAAGGCAAGGGTGGCTGTAAGTGCAATACGCCGCGGGAAGTCAGTTATGCGAAGCTTCATGGTCGAGTCTCCATAGTTGATTTAGGTGTATAACTTTATCTTTACTATAAGGTTAAGTAACGGTTGAAAAAAAGATTTTCCGTTACTCGGAAAATCCAGGCGAACAGGGGCGCTAAAGTCTATTGCTAATCTCTGATCACCTCCATAGCGCGTTATCTTCTGGTTTTACATTACCTGTTTAGACCCTGGTTAGGCGAATCTTCGTGATTGCTTGGATTCACCTTCGACCCGAGCATTGAAATCGGCGTTTTTAATTCAAGACGATCGCGGCGGAGCCAATCGAATGAAACGTCGCGGGTCGGGTGTTTCTCTGTAGTGCCGGCTCTCAAGAGCTAGGCGAGGTATGGCGCACGGCCACGCCTACATTTTTGATTCCAGCCTGTCGAATGGCAGACATAATGCTTACCAATGTTTGCAAGGACACATGGCTGGCACCGGCAATGACGACATGCCGTTGCCCATTGCGTTTCAAATTGTTCAGTCGCGATGTCAGCTGCGACATCGTCAAGTTCGTTCCGTCCAGACTGATTTGTCCGCTTGAGGCGACATTCACCACCAGGCTGTGTTGTGGCAGACGCGCGGTTTTGGCAGCGTGCGGCAAGTTGAATGACATGCCTTGATCAGGAATCGAGCGCAATACGATCAATACGAAAAACACCAGCATGAACATCATCACATCGATCATGGGGATGATGTTGAGTCGCGGCTCGGTTCTTTGCAGATAGCGTCGAGAATTCATGCGGAATGACCACTACTGCATGTGCGCGAATGCCCCAAGCCTTCGATCACCTGGGGTTTGACGCCGGCAGGACGGTGCTGTTCTGCCTGCGCTATAGCCAGCGCGGCGAGCTTGACGCTATCGAGCCGGCGCACGATTTCACGTACGCGGTTGTTGAATATGTTCAGTCCGATCAAAGCGACGATGGCGACCAGTAGGCCAGCGCCGGTGGCGATCAATGCATTGGCGATGCCGACCGTGGCGGAGGGCGCGTCTGCCGCGCGGCCGCCCAACAGATTGAAGGTGTGGATCATGCCGATGATGCTGCCGAGCAACCCGAACAGCGGAGCGAGCGTGATAGTGCTGTCGAGAATCCACAAACGCCGGTCCAGTGTCGGCAAGAGAGCCAAAACACGCTGTTCCAGGGTTTGCTCAAGCGCGCGGGCGGGCGTATCTATTCGTGCCGCGGCAAAGCGCGCGAATTCGCCTTCGGGCGTGCCGGCTCGACGCTCGGCATAGTCGGCGAGTTCCTCGCGCCGGTTGCCAGGTTCCCCAATGGGATCGGCCGCCGCGGCGTGGCTGACATAGGCAAAAAACCAGGCGCGTTCGATGATGACCGCAAGCGCCAGCAGCATCATCAAGGCGAGCACGCCAAGAATGCCTCCGGAAAGGCTCAGTAAGTTCAATACATTGGAATGATTCATCGTCGCCTATATTTTATTGTCTGACTGCTAATACATAAGGCAAGAATCAAGCCAAAAAAAGCATGCGCCTGAGCCATGCGATATCACTTCCTGTTTTGACTGGATATTTTAAATAACGATGGCGTCAAGCCTCGGCGATCAAGAATTGCAAAAGCAATACAAAATTTAAATAAGTGGTCAATATTGCACCATTTGGCTGGGTAAAAATGAATCAGTGATCTATTTTGTACCACGCCTTGAAATAGATGTTTTTTACCAAACCCATGTATTTACTCATAAATATCAGGTTGGCACTCTTGTTGCTTAAGGTGTGGGTACGTAAAGAAATTACGTTTGCTTGTGTTGTTTGTAATGGCTTCATCTAAACAAGGAGAGAGTCGGATGTCTGGAATGTCACCGGTCAAGCAACTGGGGGTCTCTATTGTCGCCCTGGGAATAGCGGTGGGAGGGGCCAATTGGTGGAATGGACTCATGACCCCGCATGAAACGACCGCCAGTGATGGGGTTCACCATTTCACTGTGTGGATGCGCAACTGGTATTTCGTGCCGGATCACTTGACGTGGTACCCGGGCGAAAAAGTGGCGCTGACCCTGGTCAACCAATCGCAACTTGTGCCGCGAATCACCGAGCAGTTCACTGCCGGCAAAGATCTTTTGCGCGCGCCGCCTGGAAACGTGTTGGGTTATGGCAACCCGCTCGGCTGGAAGCACGACCTGTTCAGTGGCGTCACCCTCAAAACTTCCGCGGGCGCCTTCAAGCCTCATGGCGCATTTGCCGTCACGCTCAATCCCGGCAAGAAGACCACCATCCGTTTTACCGTGCCGAACAAGCCGGGCGCCTGGTGTTACACCTCCTTCCTGCAGGCGGGGTTTCAATACATGAACAACATGGTGGGCGAGATCATCATCAAGCCGTCCAAGAATGCGCCGGCTCCTCATGTGCCGATGATGGGCGTGGATGGCGTTTGTGGCCGGCCATCGGCCAGTCCGCTCACGGCGCCCGTCAAACCGGGTCCGAGCGGCATTGGCAAGTTCGGTTTGGGCCAAGGCTGATTAAGGGCTGATTCAGGATATAGACAAGGAGTATCAAACATGAATTTACGTCAACGTCTGTGGCTGGATGCGCTCATCGTGCTCGTAATCTCGGCCATCATCATCATTCCAATGCAGTTTTATCTGTTCAATGTACTTATCGGCCAGTTGTGGCCGATCAAGTTCACCGCCCAGGGCGTGATGACCAAAGAAGCCTCGACCTTTTTGGTTCATGTCACCGCTACGGTTTTCGTGCTAGTCGCTACCACGCTGATCTACGGCGCGGTGCGCGGGCGCATCAAGCGCGGGCCCTATCAGCCGGCGGATTTTTTGAAAAAGAACTGGGGCGTGTGGACCATCGGCTGGTTTGCGGTCACGGTCATGATCAACGGCATTTTCTTCGTCTATCCGGGCATGGCGGGCCTGATGGCGATCTGGGACCGCCACATCGGGCAGGAAGGACAGAAGCCCATCGTGGTGGACGTGGTCGCCCATCAGTGGGGGTGGAGCGTGAGTTACCCGCAGTTCGGCGTGTATGGCGTCGGCCAGCTCGAGCTGCCGATCCACAAGACCGCGCAGATCTGGGTGACCTCGCAGGACGTGTTCCATTCCTTCTGGGTGCCGGCCTTCGGCTTCAAGCTTTCGGCCATCCCGGGTGAAAACCGCGTGATGTACGCCACGCCCATACGGCTAGGTACCGGCACCGCGCTGGCGATGGGCAATTTCAAGGACAACGGCGCCCCGCTCAACGCTAAGGCGGAAGCCAATAACTACCAGACGGGCAATCCGCTATTGCGGGTGCAATGTAACTGGGATTGCGGCATGGGCCATCCAGTGATGCGTTTTCCGGCCAATGTGGTGACTTGGAAGACATTCAAGAACTGGGCCGAGGGCGCCCAGGTGGTCAAGAAAGCGATTGGCAATGGCGCTAAATACTACTGATTCAACACAGGAGAAATGACAATGGCTTCAATCTTGAAAAACTGGGCGGGCCTGACCGTGGAAAAAGCGCCGCCCTTCGATGTGCGGCCGTGGCTGCGGCTGGAAACCTACTGGCCGATGCTGCGCGCGATCATGTGGGCCTGGATCGGCTTCTTTCTGGGCGCCTGGATCGAAGCGGTGATTACCTGGGCCTTCGATGGAGGCAACCCCATAGGC
Source organism: Acidihalobacter sp. (assembly GCA_027013225.1). Taxonomy (GTDB): domain Bacteria; phylum Pseudomonadota; class Gammaproteobacteria; order DSM-5130; family Acidihalobacteraceae; genus Acidihalobacter_A. Next base: position 7,239 of record JALUXU010000007.1, read on the forward strand.
AACATGATTTTTACTCCGCGCGCGATGGCGGTGGGCTATGTGTTCGCGGTCGTCGGTTGGTTCCTCGGCGGGGGCGTGCTGGAAGGCTGGCTGATTCCGGCGATCACCGGTGACGAGTCCTGGCATGACACCTCGGCGATCGATGGCCCGGCCAAGTTCTTCCGCTTCAGCACCGACTACAAGTCTTCGTCGGTGCGGTACACCGTGTGGGTCATGTTCAGCTTTCTCGTGGCCGGCCTGTTCGCCATGATGATTCGCGTGAACCTGCTGTTTCCGCGGCTGTTCCTGTTTCCCTCCATTGAGTCCTACAACACTTTCTTCAGCGCGCACGGCATCATGATGCTGCTGGGCGTGGCGGCGGTGGGCCTGATCGGCGGCGCCGGCTATTGGGCGGTGCCTTTGATGCTCGGTTCGCGCACCACGGCCTATCCCAAGGTGGCTGGCCTGAGCTGGTGGTTCCAGCCGATCGGGTTCATGGCAATCCTGCTCTCCCCTCTGGTCGGTGGCTTCCAGGCAGGATGGATGGGCTTTGAGCCGCTGGGCGACTGGTCGGGCTCGGGCATGGTGCTCTACAACCTCGGCGCGGCCACCATGCTGCTTTCGTCCTGGGTCAACGGGCTGATCTTCGTCACCTCGTTTATCTATATGCGTACCAAGGGGCTGTCTTTGTCACGCGTGCCGATCTTCGTGTGGGGCATCTTCGCCGCTTCGGTGCTATTGTTGCTGTTCGTGCCGTATTCGGCGGTACCTGTGTTAATGAACCTGTTTGACGAGGTCGTCGGCACCAATTTCTTCGGTCCCGTGGGTGCACTGCCCATGGCCTACCAGAATATGTTCTGGTGGTTGTTCCATCCTGAGGTGTATGTCTTCGTGCTGCCCGCCTGGGCCCTGTGGCTGGAGATCGCCTCGGTGTTCTCAGGCCGACCGGTGTTCGCCAAGAACTGGGCCATCGCCGGCCTGATCGCGGTGGCGGTGATCTCCATTGGCGTGGGCGTGCACCATTACTTCACCCAGGTCAAGCCCGCCGAGCAGGCCTTGTTCATGGGCGTGACGGAGACGGTGTCGGTACCCACCGGGTTCATGTATTTGTCGTTGATAGGCACCCTGTGGGGCGGCAAGACCCGTTTCTTCACGCCGATGCTGGTGGTATTGATGTCGGCGGTAACATTTCTGATCGGCGGCTTTACCGGCGTATTCCTCTCCGACGTGCCAGCGAACTTCATGCTGCACAACACCTTCTTCGTCATCGGGCATTTTCATTACACCATTCTCGGAGGTTTCCTGTTCACGTTCATCGCCGCCCTGTATTACTACTTCCCCAAGGTGACAGGGCGCATGTACAGCGAGTTCTGGGGGCATGTGCAGGCCTGGATCATGTTCGTGGCCTTCCAGTTCACCTTCTTCCCCATGTTTCTTTTGGGGTACATGGGGATGAACCGGCGTATCGCGATATATCTGCCCTATCTGCAGCATCTGAATGACGTGGCGTCGATCGCTTCCTTCATTCTTGGTGGCAGTTTCTTCATCGCCTTGTTCAATTTCATCTACAGCGCGATGTTCGGGCCCAAGGCGCCTGAAAACCCTTGGGGCGCGAAAACCATCGACTGGCAAGTGCCCTCGACCGTCTATAAGGCCGAATTCCAGCGCATACCGGTGGTAACGGGCGATTTCTACGATCCGGACGCCAAGCCCGAGGATATAGTCAAGTGGGTGGATCCGGAATGGGTCAGTCAACAGAAAACCGGCGAAACCGGTGGGGCGCATTGAGCGCTCCACCCCCGGGAAAATCGGATTCATTCAAAGCAAAGGAGAATTAAATCATGGCAACTGAACACAATCTGGGACCGATTGGCAAGCTGGGGAACGGTTATCGCCAGGAATCGCCCTATGTGATCGATGATGCGCCACCAAGAGTCAAGCGCTCTGCATTCTTCGCTATTGTTCTGGCGCAGCTGATGTGGTGGATGCCGCTGCTGTGGGCAAGGTTCCTGTATGCTCCCTACGAACACGTGAGCGGTGTCAACTATTTCGTCTGGTCCTTGGCGGGATTCATCGCTCTCGCCAGCGCCGTCCAGGCGTTCAGGATTCTCGGTGCCGCCCGTGAAGGCCGGTTCACTGCGCTGGGTTCGCTGCTGAAGACGCAAGCGATATTGGGCGCCGCTGTATGTGGTGTGATCATAGGCGGCTGGGCGACATCGGGGCTGGCGATAGATACCCCTATGGGTAGCAACTTCTATTTCTTTTCGGCTGCGGTGGCGTTCTTCTTTTTGCTTTCCACGCTGGGCGAGGCGATACATGCCCTGCGCGCCGGATCGCGTTGGGGTGCGGGTTATGACGCCACCTCGGTGTGGCGGGTGGAAAACGGCGCCTATTTCTGGTTGTGGAACTGTCTGTGGATGTTCGTGTTCTACGCCATTTTCTTCTGGCTTTGAGTTGCATCGAGGCGAACTGTTTATTTCTAGGTTTATTCGACGACTAAAAGGAGTATAGCCATGCTTTTCTATATACCCACTGGTAAAGGTTTTCCGGGATTGCCCTCATGGTACTGGACCATCGGTTACTGGATGTGGCCGTGGTTTTCGTATGCATTGCTTGCTTTCTGGTTCAAGAAGTCCAGCCAGACAGAGGATAAGGATCACATCCTCAGCGCTGACCATCCTTCAAAAGGCTGGCGTGCGCCCTATGATCCTTCGGCCAAATCGAAGCAATAAACCCGAATCATGCGGATTGCAGCGTAAATCGCTTTATTGATCCGGACTATGTAATCCAGGGAGAGTTGAGGATGGATCGTCAAACCGAAATCATTCAAGAGGGAGTGTCGGGCGAAGTCATTTCCCGATTACCCCGGCAGAGCTTGCTGAGAGATCTACTGGTGCTGTCTAAGGCGCGGGTGGTGTCTCTGCTGGTGTTCACCGCAGTGGTGGGCGAACTGCTGGCGCCATCCTTCAGCCGGCACTGGATCGGTGGTCTGGCAGGTCTTGTCGGCATCGCGCTGGCGGGTGGTGCGGGTGGTGTGATCAACCAGCTCATCGAGCCTGAACTCGATCAGACCATGCGTCGCACCCGTCGCCGTCCTTTGGTCGGCAGCCGCATCAGTCGCCGCGGCGGGATCGTCTTCGCTGCCGCATTGCTGGCTGGAGCGATTATTGTACTGGCCACATTGACCAATCCGTTGACGCTGTCGCTGACTCTTGTGGGTACGGTCGGATACGGCATCGTTTATACTTTGTATTTGAAACCCAATACGCCCTGGAACATCGTTTGGGGCGGCATCGCCGGTGCTTTGCCGCCCCTGATTGGCTGGACGGCGGTTGGCGATCCGGTTACCGCCATGCCGCTGATGCTGGTTGCGCTGATCTTTCTTTGGACGCCGGCGCATTTCTGGCCGCTGGCGTTATGCTGCCGCGAAGACTATGCCCGGGCGTGCATCCCCATGTTGCCGGTCACCCACGGCGTGGCTCGTACGCGGCGGGAAATCGTAAATTATGCCGCGGCAACCCTGGCTATCAGTCTGGCGCCGGCTTTTCTTGGGGCGGGCCCTTTGTATGGCGTCGTGGCTATTGCCGCCGGCGGATGGTATCTGTGGTTGACGCTGCGTCTGAAAGGAATGCCGGAAAATGGGGCGGCCGATGTGTTCGCTCGCCAGGTCTTCAAGGCATCCATCAATTATTTGCTGATTCTATATGCCGCGTTGATCGTGGGGCATTTGACGGTAATGGCCGGCCTGCTCTGATTCAGGCGAACTGAATAAATCGATTTGTTGAAGGAGATAACACTATGAAACCAGAAGTTAAGAGGCATTCATTGTCATGGGTGGCGACACTGATCGGCTCAGGTGCCTTGCTAGCACCTGTCATAACCCTGGCGGCCACGGCCACCGGCGCAACCATGGGAACAACATCCAAGACCATGGTGGCGACACAGTCTATGCCGGCAGGCGCCATGATCAGCGCCGAACTTAAATCCGACAATCCTCAGGCATTGCAATTTGAGGACAACGGTATAGTCATCAAGCAAACCCGTAACATTCAGGTCAATTCCTATGGCAGCATGGTGATGGCCAAGAGTGAACCGGCGTGGATGTCAAATTCGGGCATCTATATGAACAAGGCCCGGGACAAGGGATTGTATGTTCCGGGCGAGATCAGCTACTTGAAGGCCGTCAAGCCGAAAGTCGTGCTGCAGATTCAGTCGTACGGTGCCGCCATATACCAGGATCCCAAGGGTGGCATAAACAATCCGACGCTTATCGTGCCAGCCAACAAGCCGGTCACCTTCGTGGTAATGGATTTGAGCAATGGCTACCCTGGTACTTTTACGGTAGTGAAAAGCAAGCCCCCTTATCCCACTTTTATCGATTTGGCCGAATTGCATCCGGTATTCAATTCCGGTTGGATCAATCGTTCGCCCTTGTCCGGAGCGTATGCGCCCTATCGCACGGTGACCTATACGTTCGCCCATCCCGGCACCTATTACTATCTCAGTTTGCAGCCAGGTAATGCCGCCGCCGGCGAATGGGGCAAGATCATTGTCAAATCAACAGCTACCCACGGAGGTGCATGATGTTAGTTGAATCATCGCAAGCATTTCGTCATATCTATGACACCATGACAGGCAACGCCATTGCCACCCTGTTTTTTGCCGTTCTTGGCATTCTCTCGCTGAAGCTCGTAGCCACAGTGGCGGGAGCGGTCATGCGCGATGATGCGAAGCACATGGAGTGGTATCAGGTGCATGTGGAAGGGAGAGATCATCGCGACCTCGATGCGCCGGAAAAGGCTTACCGGGACGGTGTTTGATTCCTGCAGATGCAAGCAAGGCGGGCAAAGCACTGCCCGCCTTGCCATAAAAACATGAGCATTCGTTAGGATGCGCTCTTCTATTTGGTGCTTTTCGGCACCATTTGCTGTAAAAGGTCTTTTGAGGAGATAGCCACGATGGATCGCTTTGGATTCGAGGTCACCAGCCTGACTTTGCTTACCCTGCTGATCGTGGGGGCTTCCGGCTTTTATTCCGCCGAACACGGCGCCTCGCTGATGACTGGAAGCAACCGGATTACGCCGGCGAACGCGCCACGTCCACCGGCCGCTGTGGCGGGCATTCCATCGAATTTCGCCCCTTCCAATCAGGTCGGCCCGTTCATAAAAGCGGTCGAGCGAGGCCATGGTGTCGTTTACATGGGTGATCGCAAGGCACCTACCGTGTATGTCATTTTCGATGCCAACTGTACCGCCTGCCATCTTGAATGGCTGGAACTCAAGCGCTACATAGAAGCCGGTCAGTTACGTGTCGGATTCGTACCCGTAGCCGTGGTCAATCATGGCAGTCTCGTTCAGGGCACTCGTATCCTCGGCGCCAAGAATCGGGTGGCCAAACTGATCCAGGTGCAATCCTCGTTCACACCGGCGGATGAAGCCGGAGGTGGGCCCCAGTTCAAACATGTGAAATTCAACGGGCTGATGAGCCTCTGGGAACAGCAGGTCAAGATCAACACGTCCTGGGTCAAACGTTTCAATTACTACGGTATCCCTATTACCGTGATTCCCGGGCAAGGGAATATGGGTTTTACGCATCAAGGCTTACTCAGCCCGGCCGATCTGGCACGGATGGTTGAGCGCGGGTATCGTTTGGCTACGCAACGCTACGGAGCGCCTGCCAGTCGAGTAAATGGTAACGGACTGATCGCCGACGAAACCATGCGAGTTTCCGCCGCGCATTATCTGAAACTGGCCAGGCAAAAAGCCTATCTTGCGGCGCGTGCCGGCGCTACAGAGCATCCAAAGTCAGCGCAACGGGATTATGAAATGGCTTATTCCTATTATCAGAAAGCGGCGATGATGGGTAGTTCGCAAGCAATGTACAAACTTGGCCTTTACTGGGGTTCGGGCAAGGCAAACAATAAAGGCATGAACAATCCCGTAGGCGTGAAGATGGCCCGCTACTGGTTTACGCAGGCTGCAAAAATGGGGAATGCCGAGGCGGCGCAGGGCCTTGGATTGATCTATATGACCAGCGAAGGTTCGAAGACATCGCCCAAGGATTTCAAATTGGCCGCCAACTGGTTGGGGCTGGCAGCGCAACAAGGCAAGGCGATCTCGGAAAATGCGCTGGGCATGCTGTACATGTATGGCCGTGGCGTGCCCAAGAGCGTGAAAACGGCGCGGCATTGGTTTGAAATGGCGGCAGCGCAAGGATATAGGCCCGCGCGGATCAATCTGGCCTATTTGAATGGCACTTTGGGCAAGAGACATAATGATCAATCCAAAGTGTATGTGTTGCCCGCCGTCCGGGTCAATTGAGGATGGAAAGGATGATATCTAGCGTTTTGGGAAGCCGCCGATTTGCCGGGTCGATGATGATCGCAGGCACGGCCTTGGTATTCAGTCTCGGCGTGGCGAATGCCGCGCCGAGTCCCGGTGAGTGCCCTGGAAAAATACAGTGGGTGCCGGCACCAAAGATAGGGCAGGTTCTCGCGCAGGATTCAGGAATGCCGGAATTCAATCCTGCCAAACATCTCAATCAGGTGAGCTATGTCGGCCGTTTCGTGCTTGTCCCCCAGGTCGCTATCGTCGTCGGATTGCCTAAACGTCCTCTGGCTTTGATCTCTGGATTGGACGCGCCGAAACTGCGGATCGCGGAGCGGGTCCATGAAGTGGAATGGCGCATGATCAATGCCAGCGATAAGACAGTCGATCTCAAGATAAAATCGATGATGGGGAAAAAAGTGGTGCAGTGTGCCTTGCCAGGCGCCAGGATGCAGCAAAAGAAAGGTAAGCGTTTCGCCTACTTGCGTTGGTTCTGGAAGCCCGCGATGACTGGCCGCTATACCTACCGAATCACCATGGGAGATAAACATGTCTCCGGCACCATCGTGCGCACCAAGATCCCATTGCGCTACGGCGAATGAGTTGGGGGATGCTATTGAGCCGATGGCTGATGATGTCAAAACGAACGAGGTAAGCGACTGGCGAGAAGTTATTTGCGTAGGCGAACCGGAATTATCCAAGGGTGCCCGTTTTCGCCGGCCACTGAGTTTTTTTCAAGCCTTGGTGATCGCTTTGGCCATCGAGGCGGGCGTGGCATATGCGGTTATGTTGTGGATGCAATGGCAACCGCCTCGCCACCCCGTACCAACGCGCCAGACCCTGAGCGCTCATCTCGTCCTTGCTCCGCCCGTGGCGGCCATGGAAAAAGTCCAGGGCGCCAAGGGCGGCGTCAATCCTCGCATCGGGCGAGATGGAGGGCAGCACGTGGCAGCGCCCCGGAAAGGCGCGATTTCCTCCCACCACCTCGCACACTCGAGTTCGCCCAGCGCCAGTGGGCAAAACTCGATGGCCGATATGGCGGCGAAGCAAGCAGGCCAGCCAAAAAAGAAAGTCGCGGCCGATGTGAAGCTCGCCGGGAATTGCGCACAGGGCGATTGCGTCCTTGCCAGCGCGCTTGATCGGTACAAACAGAATATACATAGCTTGCTTCAATCTCGATTGGACGCGAACCCGTCTGTTAATGCCCCGCCTGGATTGAGCGTGACATTGAGTTTCTATGCGCGTCCTCAAGGCGGTACGCCTGCGCATGTGGCTCTTATCGAAGCACCCGTGGCAGCGGGTTCCGCGGTTAGGAAGATTCAGCAGGTAGTCGAAAACACACTGCTTCCGCCCTTTCCCCGAAATCTTGGTAAACATGTGCTGGAATTCCAGGTGACCCTGCATCGTTGATACACACATTCACAAAACCAACACTGGCACATTTAGAGGAGTCCCATTGGTTACGGGTCGTATTAGCCGGTATTCGCCTCCCTTTGAAATTCAAGCCATCAGACTCTAAGTACAGGAAACCTTATAAAAACCAGCTGCTTGCGCTTTGAGTTATTCTGAGTGAAAAGTATGAGTATTTGGTAATGTTCGGCTTCCCCCGGTTTTGCCTGTTATGATAAGAAATTGTTTTTCGGCGGCGTGGCAGGCCGTTAAAAATAAAATTTGTATCCCCTCAGACTGGTAATCCGGATTCTATTCCTTGGGGAAAGGAGAACGATTGAAAAGAACGCGGTTGGCTGACGGGAAATTTCGTTCATTGCCGGAATCGAGCGTGCGCGTGGCTGTGCTTTCGGATGCGGCCTCTGAGCGCAACGAAGTGGGGTCTTATTATTATGACCTTGTTCCTCAATTCGAATTATTGGGTTTCCAGATTGAGATGTTTCACCCAGAAAGGTACCAAGGCTGTTCATTGCCTATGCCGGGAGATTCAACCCAGCGTTTGCCACTGCCCCCGGTTCGCGCACTCCACCAGCAATTGTGCCGATTCGATCCGCATCTTCTTGTTCTTCCCACCCCGGGATTTTATGGGCTCTATGGTCTGTGGTTTGCGGGTCGGAAAAAGCGGCCATTCATCGTTGCTCACCATACAGATTTAGAAGCCTTGACGTCGCATTACTGCCGCCCACCCTGGGATAGCGTTGTGCGTCTTGGTTGGCGAACACTCAATGAGCGACTGTTCCGGCGCGCTGAAGGCTTAGTGACCACATGCGCCCGGATGGAATCTCAAATCAACGATTTGGGTGTCGTATCCGTCTTTCGGCCAGGAACCGTTCTGGGGTCGGAATTTATGCGGCCGCCTGTCCGCCGCGCCGGACCGCTTCGATCAATTCTATTCGCGGGACGCCTGGCGGCTGAAAAGAATCTGGTTGCTTTCCTTCAGGCGAGCCAAGCGTATCCCGACATCGAGTTTCATTCATATTGCTGGAGATGGTCCTGAACGCGATGTGGTCATGGCGGAGCAGTTGCGACTCTCGAATCTCTATTATCACGGCTGGCTGGCGCGCGCTTCCTTGCGTGCACTTATGGATGCCTGTGATGCGTTGATTCTGCCTTCCCATGTGGAATCATTCGGTACGGTTGCTCTCGAGGCAATGGCTCGTCAGAGGGTGGTACTGATTTCGTCGACTAGCGGGCTGGCCGAATGGCCGGAGCTGGCGGCCAGCGTGGTCGTGTTGCATGAAGATGAATCCTTGTTTGCTGCGATCGACCGATTGCGCCGAATCGAGGAATGGAAACGCATGAAAATTGGACATGCTGCCCGGAAAGCGGCGCTTGAGATGAATGCTCGGGCTGTTGCTGGATGGAAAAGCTTGATAGAAGCTTCTATCGACGCGACGCTACACGAGATCCAGGAGGCACGCGCGGCGGTTCGGTCGGGTTCGATTCCATGAGCCTGCCGGTCACGGCTGGTATCACCGGGCTGATACTTAGGGCGGATGGATTCACCGACTGTACGGCAGGGTGATCTCTAATCGCGCCGCAGAACATCTGGCCCAGGAAGCATCGGGCGTTGAAGCCATCATTCAGCGATGTTATGAGTGGTTTGGAGATAACGCACTTCCAGTGCCCGCATTTTATGTGCCGCCTGCTTGGGCGCTCGGGCCGATCGGGCGGGCCCGCCTGAAGCAATTGCCTTTTCGATTCTATGAAACATTGATTGGAGTGTACGATGCCGGAGAGGCACGCTTGCATCGTTTGCCGCTACTCGGTTTCGAAGCCGACCGGCCTTGGCGGGCACGGGCATTGCGACTGAACAATCACGTCCAGCGACGATGGGCAAGTTGGCGAGGGCGCTGGCGTGTGGCTATCCATCCGCAGGATCTCAAGGGACCGCTTGCCATAGACCTGTTGCGCGAAATCAATGCGTTGACGATTTGTAAATGACCCGGGAAAGTTTGCGGCAGACTACATGAACAAACAGTAAACAAAACCAGGCCGCGAAACTGTTAGAGTCCAGAGCCTGAAAATTTATTTCCAAGAGGAACGCGTCCGTGAGCAAACCAGAAGATTACCCCTCTCATTCTCATCCCTGCAATCCATGCCGCCGCCGTTTCATGAAACAGGCTGGCACGCTCCTTGGCGCAGGATTGGCTGCACCCTTGGTGGCAAAGGCGTCCACGGGAGGCAATGTCGTCGATATCAGCCATATTCCGGTAGATGGTATCGGCGCCACATCATTCAAGGGTCAGCCGATCGTGGTCCTCAACCGCAGCCGCAAGACCCTGAATGCCCTGGAGCACGATCAATCCCTTCTGGCCGATCCCCAATCGAAGCATTCACAGCAGCCTGCTTTTGCCGACAATCCCTTCCGTTCCAGGGTTCCGGAGTGGCTGGTCATGGTCAACGTCTGTACCCATCAAGGCTGCCCGACCCAATTCCAGCCCTCCATGGAAGCAGGCGCCGGCGGTTTCTTTTGTCCTTGCCACGGTTCTCGCTTTGATGCCGCCGGGCGTGTCTACAGAAATCAACCCGCCCCCCGGAACATGGAGATTCCCAACTACGAAATCGACGTAAAGCGCAAGCAAGTGCGTTTGATCGATGTCCAGCCGGTGCGGCTTGCGGCTCAGGCCGAAGGAGGGGAGGGTGGTCAAGGTGAAAACGACGGCGGCTGAATCAGGATTCAATCCTACTTGCCCGAGTAAATCTTAACAGCCTGTTTTGAGCATGATTCGCCTTTTTTAATCCAATTTTTATTTCGAAATCGGAGCAGTTTGTATGGCTTTTCGTTTGAAAGCGCTTCGCAGACGTTTGGCCGGCGTGTTGGTTACCTCATCGGTATTGATGCTCTCATCGCATGCGTATGCCGCATCGGCCTACCAGCCGGGCGGCACGTCCGTAAATCCGTTGCCGGGCGATCTGCTGATCGCCGATCGAGGTAACAATCGCTTGCTCGTGGTTACCCCGGACAAGCGCATTATCTGGTCCATGAAGATCCCAGTGAATGGTCCGACCGGCGTGCATTCGCATGGGGCCGACGACGGATTTTTTACTCCTGATCACAAGCATATCATCGTCAACGACGAAGATGATCAAACGATTGGCATTATTAGCATCGCTCAGAAACGCTTTGTCTGGATGTATGGCCACAAGGGCACAAAGGGCTCGAAACCCGGTTATCTGCACACGCCCGACGATGCCTATCAGCTCAAGAATGGAAATGTCGTTGTTGCCGACATCGGCAACAATCGTGTGTTGATCATCAATCCGAAAACAAACCGTATCGTGCGCCAGTTCGGCACCACCGGCGTGCGCTATCACGCGCCGCCAGAAAAACTCAATGCGCCGAACGGCGCGCTGCCCACGCCCGGCGGCAACTTCATCGTCACCGAGATCGATTGGGGATACGGCCATCCGGGCTTTATTGACAAGATCACGCCCCAGGGCAAGTTGCTCTGGTCTTTCCGCAGTCAGACGATCTATCCTTCCGACGCGAATCAAATGCCAGATGGCAATATTCTGGTAGTGGGTTATACCAACCCAGGCGTGGTCGATATCTATTCGCCGCAGGGCAAGCTGCTCTGGCAATACCGCAAGCTCTACGGCCCCGGCGCGCTGAATCACCCTTCGATCGCTTTGCCGCTTTCCAACGGCAATCTTCTGGTCTGTGACGACTGGAACAACCGTGTGGTAGTAATTGATCCACGCACCAAAAAGATCGTCTGGCAGTACGGTCACAAAGGCGTCAAAGGTAACGCGCCCGGCTATCTAAACGTTCCCGACGGCATGGACATGGTGCCCGCCGGTGTAACATTCCCGCGCGGGCAAGGCTGACGGCACACACCGTCAGCCCAATCGCAATCGCCAGATGCGTTCGCTCGCGCTGCGAGGATCGGCGCTTCGCATGCCGCCTAGAAGATACGCCACACGTCCGTTTTGCACGTATCCCATATCCGCCAGCGGTATAGGCATGTGACCGACGATATGCCAGCTCACCTGCCCGGCGCGATAGGCCAGGATGTCTGAACTGGTCCGCCCGCCGTTGAGCAATCCGCCTGCAACGTACACGGTGCCTTTCCAGGCAAAGGCTGCCGCTTTGTCCAGCGGGTGCGGCAAAGAGGGCAGTCGCACAGGATTGGCTTCGCCCGGGTGCCAGGACCACGCCGTGTCGACCCGGCCCCTTAGGCTAAGCCCGCCGACGATGTAAACCGTCGAACCCTCCACGGCAACGGCCGCATAGCGCACGCCTACCGGCAGACTGAAAAGCGTACGCCAGCGGGTATGACCTCCGTGACCGGTAATGAAATAGACCTTGCGTACAGGCGGCCCGCCATGTCCGCCAATCAGAATCAGGCCGTCGGTTCCCTGCCAGCGGTAGGGACGCGCCACAGCATCGGACAACGGATGACCGAGATAAGCCACACGCACCGTATGCGTTCCTTGAACGCGAAACAGATCGCGTGTTGAATACGCTTGTCCGCCACCGAAAATGAACAGCTGACCATTGAGGAAGCCGGCAGCCGCATCATGCGTCGGCCGTGGCAGCCGCGCCGCAAGAGACCACGCGCCGCCTTTGCGAACATAGATTTCATCGAGGGAGCGCCGGCCGGTAAAACCGCCGACCGTGTACAGTCGTCCATTGGGTGACATACAGGCCGCCGTGCCGATCATGGGTTTCGGCAGGTGGCCACCCGGGCGCACCATGATGTCTGCATAAGCCGGCCGCGATAACGCGGCAAACGCAAGTACGACAGACAGCAGTGCAGCGGTGTTTTTATAACGCATCACGCAAAAATTCCCAATTGCCGAACCCAATAGACTATATAGTTGACTTGGCGGCTACCATTACAGTTCCTTAACCAGAATTTTTACGGGAATGTGATGATCGTGACAAGAAAATGATTCAGTTAATAAGCCGCATGCAATTTGCCTTTCATGTTGGGTAAGCCGCCTAAACACTCTGAATAACCGCTCTTCTCGTAACATGGCTTCGATAGTCAAAGTGGCCAGCCGTGCATAATCGCTTGACGAAATGCTGGTTCACCATGATAATTCCCGAATTCAAGGCGCCCGTAGCTCAGCTGGATAGAGTACCTGGCTACGAACCAGGTGGTCGGGAGTTCGAATCTCTCCGGGCGCGCCAATGAAAACAAGGGCTTAGCATTTTATCGGCGCTAAGCCTTTTTCGTTTATGCACTTTTCGCGCTTCCTGCACCCACACTGCACCCACAATTTCACTCGGTACTTCCATCAAATCCAGTCTTCAATTGACTTCCCCAGTAGGTTCAGCTTTGCCGCCATGCCGGCCAGTGAAATCTGCACGAAGGCATCATGCTGCGCGGTCAATCGCTCGAAGGTGTTCCACTGCATCCCCTTGGCCTTCCATTCGCTGCCGTTGAGGATGCCCGGCTCCCATCCCAATTTGTCGCGGATTCGATCGGCCCGCAGTGCCATTCGGTCGTAACTGGATTCCCGCTGCCGTGATCCAGGTCGATAACGTTTGAATCGGCGCACCGAAGACAGGTCGATGCCTTCGATAATCAGCTTCAGCTCGGTCCAGCGCAATGCCTGTTTGTCACCACCCTGGGCGTTGAAATGGAACCGTCTCGCCTCCAGGCGCTTGCTCCACAGGCAGTAGCCGCCCGGCTCGAAGTACAGCACCTTCAGCTGGGTGCGCCGGCGGTTGATGAACACGAACAGCTGCCCACTGCTTGGATCCTCGGCCAGCTTCTGCCGTATCAGGGCTGAGAGTCCGTCGAAGGACTGGCGCATATCCGTCGGTGGTGCATACAGCCACAGCCGGACGCCGGACTCGGGCCACAGTATGGCTATCCCCGATGCAGGCGCAGGCGGAGCCCATGGCCGAGATCGAGTTCGATGGGCCAGCCCGGTGGCCGGGGCCGGGAGTTCGATCCAGTCGTCCAGCAGGACACGCCGGGCGCTCGCCCCGCGTGGGCTTCTCCGTCTCCTTCCGTCCGAAGCTTGCACTTCCAGTAGCCGAAGGTCGTCACCGCGATACCGGCCTGTGCACAGAACGCCTTCTGGCTCAGGCCGCTGGTTGCCTGTGCCTCGATCAGGCGGTGCCACTCATCTTTGCTGCGTCGCTCGTTCATCACCTGTTCCTGTCTGTGAAGGCAGGGGCAGGTTATGGCGC
>JALUXU010000008.1 GCA_027013225.1 Acidihalobacter sp.
AACTGTCCTCTCCACCATATTCCGGTGCGTGTTCATATAATCCACCTCCGAGTACGACAATCACAGAATTGCCTTGTTGTGCAGTTCGTAACTGTGTTGTGCTTAAGGGTGGATAGTTCTGCTCTAAAGGACTGAGCAATAGATCACGTACTGGCTCTGTAGCCAGTAACCACAAAAGAGCCAGTGATAAAATAACGATGGTTCGACCCCATAGCCTTTGCCAGAAAATAATACCGATAGCGGCCAACAATATTAGTCCGCCTGGCGGCAAAATAAGTTGTGAGATTGCTTGGCTTATCATTGTACTCATTGGTTAATGGTTTCTATTATGCTGCATTTGAAAGCCGCATCCTGCCACACGCCTGTTTGACTATTAGCAGTGAAGGTGAGCGTTTTGAAGATTTTCTCAGCAGCTATGTCAGTCTGTAGTTCAATATGACTGATTTTAGATTGAATGTGGTGCTGTAATGTGTTGACGTGAAGAGCAGCCGTCCATTGCAAAGCGTATGTTAGCAATCCTAGCCGAATGGAATCATTGCGTTTGATGTGTGCGCATTCATGGCAAAGGATATGAGTTAATTTTTCCAGGCCATGTTCAATTTCGTTGCAGTGTTCCAACAATTCATCTGTTAGATATAACTCTGGCCTGAAAAATGTTGCAACTACGAATGCGTTGGGCAGTGCCGCTCTCCGAATAAACAATGATGGCGTTATGCTGATATCTGCTGCATGAGCGATATTATTGAGCATCTGATTCAGTTCATCGGAAAGTTCCGGGAGAGCTATTTCAACGGGTTCAATGCAGGGGTGTGAACGAAGCCTGTAAACTGTCCAGATCAAATGAATACTGATTAGCACTGATGTCAGAGCTAAAATAATCAGGAGCCATTGTAGAAGCATCATAGGCCGGAAATTTGCCTGAAGCAGTTCCAGCTCTTCTGATCCATGCCAAAAGGGATATATTGTTCATGAGCCCGTGAAATATTATCCAGTTCGGTAACAGGATAGTCTTCGAAGTAATGCTGATCCAGGTTTCTCATGGTAATGATAATTTCACCAAGCTTTCCTTCACGGTAAAGAATGCAGGGAAGGTATTTTTGATGGTTGAGACTCCATATTTCTGAATCTGCAACATCCTGAGCAATGCCTCTTGCTTGTCTGATAGCTTCATCATCTAAATCAGAGAGTGCATGTTCAAAAATAACATGAATGCAGCCGGGACGGGCGAGGTTGATCGATGTGTCTTGATTGTCACCAACTTCCGAACGCGGTTTGAGCCTTAGCAACAACGGATCCATTGCCGAATCAATACCCATGCTTTCATCATCCAGACTTACGAGTTGTAACCAACTGCTGATGTAATAATTATCAAACAATTCATTTAGCGGCGCGTTGGTATCCCGGATGTTTTTATGGCCATATTTTTCTTTTAACTGTTTTGCGAGATCATGGACAATGATGGGGTCGTCATTAAATGCATTGCTAATGGCATGTAATAGTCCACTAAGCATGACATGCAGCCTTTTATCACCTGGCCCCGGTGGGCTGATTGCTTCAAGCCAGAATTCAAACATTTCCTGGAATGTGTCGAACTTTCTACCCATAACATAGCCAGTTGCTTCGCTGCCACGCAAACCGAATATTTTCTCGATTTCATCCATGTAACGAGCCGCTTTTTTTCGGGCACCATCTTCACTAATGGACAATCCATCCGAGAAATATGCTTCAGCAAGGCTCTTTCTGGATATACGTTCAGCAGAGATATGGTTGTTTGGAAGGTTTTTGACCAACCGCTGCAAACGAATGGCTAAGGCAATAAGTAGTACATTTCGGGACGTTTCACTTTTCATGTATTCTTTAACACTTTGAGTACCTTCTGTTTTAAAAAATGGCTTTACACCGCCCCCAAGTTTGTCATGTTCATCAGACAAAAACAGTATTGGCGTTTTCAATACCGTTTCTGTGAGTTTTTTAACGAGTAGCTAAACCATACAATTTTTGTCCAGAGCGTGACTAGCTTTTTGCACAACAGAGGTGGAAGACGAGATGTTTTTCATCCTGTAGTCAGAACGCAGGAGGAAATTGTGGCTTACAGCATGAAAGACCTTGAAAGCGCAGGTCGAAATTTGAATCAGCATTTTGAGCGTAACGCTGAACAAAAAGGCGAGGAGCTGGCCAATCGCCTCATTCAGAGCACATCCCAAGGGCGAGGTCTGTGGTTCATTATTTTATGGCCTGCCTGGTTTGGCATTTGTTTCTTTTCCGGTTCATTCCTGATGTCGGGTCTGGAAGAACTGTTCGCCATAAAACCGCCGCTGTCTCTTATCGGGTATCTTGGCGGTTATGCCTTTGCGATGGCCTGGTACAGATGGGGTTACACCATCCGGCACCCGCTGCTGGGATCTATGATCGGATATTTTGGTACAGCGTTCAGCGTACTCTATTTTGCAGATAAAATTGGATGGATGTAAGGAGGTTGATAATGTCATATTACACAACAGTAAAAACTGTGAACAAGGATGGGCGGCCAATTAAGGCAGAAGTTATCTGTGGCGGTCGCTCACGAGGATTCACAGACCCATATAGTGGTGAAATATCATTTGAGCTTTCCTCGAATGGCTCATATAGCGTATCTGCGAAACGGTCAGGAGGTAGTGCTTCAGCGACGATTTATGGAGGGAAAACAATGACTTTAAGATTGTAGTGAAATGATGCGTTGTCAATGGTTGAGCCATTGATGTCAACTGCAAACTTTCATTGTAGAAAGGTAGGGTGATTTCACCTGAGTAAATTAAAAATTAGGGAAGCCGGAATGAAAAAAATATACTTATTGGCAGGTGCTATTGTATGTGTTGCAACAACCGTTTTTGCTGGAAGTAATTCAGTTAATGGAGATCAAGTTGGTGAAAAGTCGAAATCTGCACAGGTAAATACAGGTGGAGCTGTTGGTATGCTTGCATCTTCTCAGGTGCATTCCTCTACATATGTAGATAGAGCTAAACAGGCAGCAGAACAGAACCAATTGCAGAAGAACATTACTGAGGAAACTGAAACCATTGCAAGAAAATACATTGCTAGTCGAGATTTGGCGGCAAAATCAGGCATCAAGGTTGGTCATTATCTGCTGCATGGTAATGGTACGGTTAGTGATGAGAAAACCGAGCTGATGTGGAAGCGGTGCTCCGAGGGCTTAAGCGGGACAACCTGCTCAGGTAAACTGGGCTGGTACACATGGGAAAGTGCATTGCAACAAGCCACAGCAGTGAATCGAGTTGGATTTGGCGGATACTCAGACTGGCGTTTGCCGACGATTAAAGAGCTGCAATCCATCCTGGAAAAGCAAAACCCTCCAAAGCCAGGAGCCCATAGAATTGGATTTCCAAAACCAAAAATCGACACAAGAGCATTTCCAAGAACTGCCAATGTCTGGTATTGGTCTGCATCTACATGGCCCGATGATCGCGCTTATGCATGGGCTGTGTATTTTGGTGGCTATACACTTGCTGGTCCTAAAGACGAAGCGTATTGCGTTCGTCTTGTTCGAGATAAAAAGTGAAAATAAATAAAACACTGCACAATATTGACTGGATACTACTCGCCAGTTTTATGGGGCTGGCGGGATTGGCGTTATATTCGCTCAATATGACGGCTGATCCGACGTTCTGGTACCACCAGGCTTCTTTTGCGGTGGCTGGGATCATCGGATTAATTCTGTTCAGTTTTGTGCCATTACATCTTGTCCGGCAGGCTGCCTGGCCGCTGTATGCTGTGATATTGCTGCTGATGGTACTGGTTTGGCGGATTGGGTGGAAGGGCAATTCAGTTCTGCCCGAGTTGCCATATGCGGGTATCATGCAGTGGGCGCTGTTGTTGGTTTTGGCACGTTTCTTCAGCGAGGGCGAAATTCGTGATAGGAAACGCATTGCCACCGCCCTGTTGATTGTTGCCGTGCCTGTCGCT
>JALUXU010000009.1 GCA_027013225.1 Acidihalobacter sp.
CAGGCAACTGTTCGGGTTGTGGTCAGATGAGGGGGAGGCGATCCGTGCTGCTAGCGGTGTGCGTCACCAAGGCTGTGTCGACCTACCTCCCCCGAGCCTCAACATAACGCTTTTTGGATATACAAGGTTGTTGAAAATCCGTTCATGTGGCATGACAAAGCGACACTTCAATTGCATGTCAAGAGCTCAAGGCATTGTCGATTTGTTGGGCAATATGAGACAGTCTTTTATTCAGGGAACGATCTGTTTCTTGCTGTAGGACATCTTTCTGCAAAAGTTCGTGCATGAGGTTCAAGGCGGCGATGACAGCAATCCTTTCAGAGCCGATGATTCGGCTATGGTCGCGAATTTCTTGCATCCGTTTGTCGAGTTCACGTGCAGATGCAATGAGGTCGTCACGTTCATTCAGCGGGCACATCACCCGATATTCTTTGTCGAGGATGCGCACATCCACGGCGATAGATTGACTCATGAATCTTCCTCCATGGTTTTCAATCGCTGAATCATGGCTTCGATGCGGCTTTTGGCCATTTCATGCTTTTCAATCAGCGTATGCCGTTCTTGTTGCATCTGCTGAAGCTGATGGCGGAGCTGGGCGTTTTCCCGACTCAAATCGCGATAGCGCTCAAGAAGTTCGCTCGCGTGCTGCTCGAGGGATTCGAGTATTTTCAAAGACGGATTTTCTTTAGTGGGTTCGGCCATACCAACAAATATTAAGTGTGTATGCTTTTGCAATCCACCCTTTTGTTTCGTTCAAGCTTAACGCGGTGCTAAGATCAGCTGGTTTTAGACCGCATTACACGAAGACGGACATCATGGAGAAAGACAATAAGCATGCAACTGTGATTGAGGGCGTGACGGCTACCGGAAAGCCATGCCGCCTCGTGGATAATACAGGGACAGTGCCTCATGCGGAATTGGAATCCTTGCTCGCCGAACTGATTGAGCAGCGGCGTTTTGGCCTGTCCGGTCGATCATCTGCGGGCGGATCGACGATTCGCCTGGGCGAGCCCGATTTTACGCATATTCAGCTGGGAGACTCTTTGTATCGCTTGATTCTGTTTCCTTATGAAGCCCGCATCGAGGTGTTCTGATGTCTGACGTCTATGCCATTCTTGCAACGCAGATGGATCGCGCGGGCGTTGCTTTTAGTCCGGCAGAAGCTCATGGCCTGTTATGCGGATTGCTGGCCGTAAATCCGACTATGTCTACAGAAAGCTGTGTTGCCGAAATCATTGGGGATAAAGACCGGGGAGAAGATGAACTTAGTATCTTAGGTCGCCTGCTAATTGCTTTGGTGACCGAAGTGCGCAACGGCCTTCAGGATGAAAATCTTGGTTTTCAGCTTTTCTTGCCTGCCTACGAACGATCATTGCAGTCCCGGGTTGGCTCTTTGGCGCGTTGGTGTGATGGCTTTATCGCTGGTATCGGCCTGGCCGGCCTTGACGAGAAACGTAGACGGACCTTGCCTGCCGTAGTCGAGGAGTTCCTTAACGATCTTGGCGAGATTGTACGGGTTGAGCCGGAAGTGCTGGAAAACGAAGAGGCCGAAAGAAACTACGCCGAGCTGCTGGAATACGTGCGCATGGGGGTGTTGCTGGTGGCGATGGAATTTCAGCCTCCTGCGGATTCACTCAAAACCGTGCATTGAAAACAAAGGACGCGTGAATATGACAATCCCCATAAAAGAGTTCGAAGCACGGCGCAGGCAGTTGATGCGCATGATGGGTGAAGGCGCGATCGCCATCATTTCAGCGGCGCCGGTAAGAGTACGCAACCGCGATGCGGACTACCGTTACCGGCAGGACAGCGATTTCTGGTATCTGACCGGTTTTCCTGAGCCCGAGGCGGTAGCGGCGCTGATCCCTGGTCGGCCGCAAGGGGAGTATGTTCTCTTTTGTCGGGAGCGCGATCCAGACATGGAGACGTGGAATGGGCGTCGGGCGGGTCAGCAAGGAGCGGTTGAGCGTTATGGCGCGGATGACTCATTTCCAATTGCCGATATCGACGATATTCTCCCTGGTTTGATGGAAAACCGCGAACGCGTGTACTGCACGCTTGGAAAAGACGATGACTTCGATCGGCGGTTGATGAATTGGGTCAATGCCTTGCGCGCGCGAGTTCGATCGGGTCAGGCGGCCCCGCATGATTTTTTTTCCCTGGAGTACCATCTGCACGAAATGCGGTTGTTTAAGTCGAAAGCAGAGTTGGAAGCCATGCGTGAGGCCGCTGACATCGCCATCAATGGCCATCGGCGTATGATGGCAGTTTGCCAGCCCGGCATGTATGAGTATGAAATAGAGGCCGAGTTCATCTATACGGCACGCCGCCGCAATGCCGAGCTGGCTTATCAGTCGATTGTAGGCGGCGGCGCTAACGGTTGCATTTTGCATTATGTAGATAATCAGGATCGCCTGCGCGACGGTGAACTTATACTCATCGATGCCGGCGCGGAATATGATTACTATGCAAGTGATATCACCCGTACTTTTCCTGTCAGCGGCCGCTTCAGCGAGGCCCAAAGAGAGGTTTATGAGGTGGTTCTTGCGGCTCAGGAGGCGGCCATCAACAAAGTGATGCCCGGCAATAGTTGGGATGATCCGCATTCGGCAGCGTTGAGTGAGCTGGTGGCCGGCTTGATCGAACTTGGCTTGCTCAAGGGCAAGAAGGCCGATCTGATACGTGAGGGAGCCTACCGGCGATTCTATATGCATCGCACTGGGCATTGGCTGGGGCTTGATGTGCATGACGTAGGGGAGTACAAAATCGACGGTGAATGGCGCCAATTCGAGCCGGGCATGGTCACCACCGTCGAGCCAGGCTTGTATATCTCAGCCGCTGATGACATACCAGAGCGCTTCCACAATATCGGTGTGCGCATCGAGGACGACGTTGTGGTTACGCGGGACGGGCATCGTGTCCTTACCGAGGCAGCTCCCAAGAGCGTGGAGGCTATCGAGGCGCTGGTGGGAACGGAAAGTCGGTGAAAACATATGCATGAAGAATTCGATATCCTTATTGCCGGTGGCGGCATGGTGGGGGGAACACTGGCCGCTGCTCTAGCCAATGGCCCCTGGCGAATAGGCGTGATCGAGTCACGGCCATTTGGAGCCGTGGATCAACCCAGTTTCGACGAGCGGACGATCGCGCTGGCTTTCGGTTCGCGGCGCATTCTTGAAGCCATCGGTATCTGGCCCGCCTTGAGCAAACAGGCGGCGCCGATACTGCATATTCATGTCAGTGATAGCGGCCATTTCGGCGCGGCGCATGTAGATGCAAAGGAACAGAATGTGCAGGCGCTGGGGTATGTGGTCGCCAACCGGTTGATCGGCGGGGCTTTGATGCCGCTGCTCGCCCATTCTAAGAAGGTGGATCTCATTTCTCCGGCCACTTTGGAAGCAAGCGAGAATGAAGGGGAGAGCGTAGGCGTTCGTGTTCGTACTCCCGACGGCGTTCGCCATTTGCGTGCCCGTTTGCTGGTGGCGGCTGACGGCTCTTTTTCTCCCTTGCGGAGTGACTTGAAAATCCCGACGCGTGAGGAAAATTATAAGCAATCGGCAGTGATCGCCAATGTCAGCGTGTCTCATCCTGCGCCCGGGACGGCGTTCGAACGCTTCACCGATAGCGGTCCGCTTGCGCTTCTCCCCTTGGGTGGTGAACGTTATTCCCTCGTTTGGACACAGAGAACGGAGACGGTAGAGGAGATCATGGCGCTTGAAGACACCGAATTCCTCAATGCCCTTCAACTTCGCTTCGGCTGGCGAATGGGCCGCTTTCTGGCCGTCGGCAAGCGATCTGTCTATCCTTTGATGCTGATTCGAGCAGAACGCGCCTGGCGCGATCGCACCGTATTGGTGGGTAATGCTTTGCACAGTCTTCATCCGGTGGCGGGACAGGGCTTCAACCTGGCCTTGAGGGATGTGGCGGCGTTGGTGGATGTGTTGACCGAGGCCGACGACCCCGGCGACAGCAAGGTTCTGAGGCGCTATCAGCATTTGCGCGAACCTGATATGACAAGAGTCATCCGCTTTACCGATTTTCTGGCGCGGGTATTTGCACGTCGGGCGCCGTTCCTTGGCCATGTCCGCGCGGCGGGATTGCTTCTTGCAGATTGGAACCCGCTTTTGAATCGCTTGCTCGCCCGGCAAAACATGGGACTCGCGGCCGGTCATCCGTCCCGGCTGCTTAGCGGACAGGAGCCGATATGGCGTCAAAATTGACCGAATTCGACATCGCGGTCGTCGGGGGTGGTATGGTGGGCGCCGCCATGGCAACGGCTTTGGCTGGCACCGGTTGGACAGTGGCGGTGATCGAGCCGAGATTGCCCGCAGATTGGCATGCCGAGGATGATTATGATCTTAGGGTGTCAGCCATCAACCGCGCTTCCCAAAATTTGCTTACTCGACTGGGCGTCTGGGAAGATATTCTCGAAATGCGGGCCAATCCTTATAGACGTATGCGCGTCTGGGATGCGCGCAGCACGGGGGAAATCAGTTTCGATGCCATGGAGCTGACTGAACCCGATCTGGGTCACATCATCGAGAATCGAGTCATTCAGCTTGCACTACTCAAGGCTCTGGAAGCGTTTGAAAACGTTCGTCTGCTGGCGGGAGTAGAGTTGAAGGGCATCGAATTCCGGCATGGCGAGGTAAGGCTTTTCTTGAGTAACAGAACGCGCATTCATGCCCGCTTGATCATCGGTGCCGATGGCGCGCGTTCGCGGCTGCGAGAACTGGCGAATATCCACCGCAGCCGGCGTGACTATGGACAGGTGGCGATCGTCGCGGCAGTCACCACAAAAGCTCCACATGAATCGACAGCATGGCAGCGTTTTCTTTCTACCGGGCCGCTCGCCTTTTTACCGTTGCACGATGGTCGTTCATCCATTGTCTGGTCTCTGCCGGTTCGTGAGGCGGATCGCCTGATGGCGCTGGAGGATGCTGATTTTTGTAAAGAACTTGGCGAAGCTTTCGAGTATCGCCTGGGCGAAGTGACGAAGGTGGGGCGGCGAGGTGCATTTCCGCTTATTGGTGGCCAGTCCTATCCTTACGTTCGCTCCCGAGTGGCGCTGGTGGGCGATGCTGCTCACAGTATTCATCCCCTGGCCGGGCAAGGCGTCAATCTCGGTTTTATGGATGTGGCCGAGCTCGCCGATATCCTGGACGATCTGCGGATCGATCCAGGCCGGCTTGATCTTCTGAGGCGCTATGAAAGGGCGCGGCGGGGAGAAAATGAAGCGGTAATGCGATTGATGGAAGGATTTCGCGGTATTTTCGGAACATCCCTGCCGTTGCTAAGCCCGCTACGGGGCGTAGGGATCCGCGCTGTGGATCGGTTTTCGCCGCTCAAGCGTAGAATTATGGCTCACGCGCTCGGTACTGCGGGACACCGCCCAAAACTGGCTCTAACTCCTCAGGATGCCCCCAAATAAACGAATTGGCCGCGCAAGTAAGCTTCTAATCTGCTAGATCGAAGGGTTGATCCGGTTACTGATATTAACGAAGACGCGATTGACAGGAGTGTCTTGTATATCAGCAACTAGTGAAATGTTGGCGAGCTGGCGCCGGGCGTGTCTTCCGTTTCTCAGACGTCAACGTGTCTGAGGCGACCGTGGCCGAGCCAATTCCTCATCGGCCTCGATTTCTTGAGAATGTGCCAAATGATAGTGCCATAGCGTTTCAGGCATTGCTGGACCGTGCGAGGCCCCAGTGCCAAATCCGGCGGCGAACGCGATATGCGCCAGATACACCGTGATCATGAAACCGATCCCAGAATCCAGACCGAAGTACCCGATCCCGGTGGAGGTCGTTGCCGGACTGATCATGAAAATCGTGGCAATCCCCAATGCATAGGGAATGGCCAACCACCAGCGCGTACGTCCGAATATCAGCACATAGATCGTCACGAAGCCCACGCCGTTGAGAAAATGATCGGCCAGCTCAGGATGTTCGAATACAGATCCGGACCATACATGAAACGATTGGTCACGAGCACACCGATGAGTTCTGGCATGGACCCTGGCATGGCGTGGAATACGCGAAAACCAATAATGCGCACGATCTTCAGCGCAGCCGTTCCGACGATTCCATCTACTACCCCAGTCAACAAGGCATGCGAAAGACGATGCCAGCCCATGAAGGGCGCAGCGGCGATCCCAGGTCAAGCCCCAATTCTGCTGTAAATTCCCTCCCCGGGGGGGCATGGTTTCGGGTTCAGTGGTCGATGCCGACCACCTTCTCTTCCTCCTGTTCGGCAGGTTGTAGGGCTTCCTTCATTCATGGAGATCGCACATGTCCAGGTGCCTCCGGCTTTACCACTCTTCGTGGATCTCGGCCACCCCTGTAATTTTATATTGTGATTTCTGCCGGCCTGTTTTCTCGGGAAAGACCCATGGTTGTTGATCGGTTTACAATATCCTGAATTGATGATATTTGTGCAAATGCAGGCCCCACAGGGGTGGTGCGAGCAGCAATGGGACATGTTTCAAGCCGCCCGCGCACGGTTTCCACATGCAACGCTCTAGGTACGCGAGTATCGGCCAAGCACTCATCGCGGAACGCGCCTGGCGGTCATCTAGCGTCAACCTTGGCAAGGGAACAAGGATGCAAGCTATCGAAAACATCGCAGGGATCGCATGGCGAACCGAGCCAGAGCAGGCGTTGCAGGAAGCGCAACAGGGCCAGCGCGCAGTCTATGTATTCGTTTATCGTCCAGGCTGTTCCGGATGCCGGCTCATGGACGAGGGTACTTTCAAAAAGCCTGCAGTCCATAAGACACTCGCAAATTGGATATGCGTGCGTTTGCCAGAGCATCATTCCTTCGTGAAAGACCTCGGTCTGGTGTGGTACCCCCAACACTGGACTTTCGATGCCAAGGGGCAGCTTCTGCGTCGCCACTCCGGTTATCTTCCCGCAGACGAATTTCTTCCCTGGTTGCTTCTGGTTGAGGGGGATCGGGCGATGCGCGATTCAGCTTTCGACGAGGCGGCGGATCGCTTTCGCCGCCTGACTCTTTCCTATCCCGCCAGCGGTTGGGCGCCGGAAGCCGGATACTGGCTGGGGGCGGCCCGCTATCTGGCCACCGGCGAGGCGGCCGAACTCAACCGCCACTGGCGCGCCTTGCGCCGACGATACCCCGATTCGCTGTGGGCGCACAAGGTTCAGGCCGATTGGCGCATGCCCAGGGGCGAATAAACGCATTCGGCGTGTCGCGGCTTCATCGATCGGGGCGCTGTTTCGACAAAGGCCATCTACGAGGGGAATGATCTCAAGAGGCCAGCCTGCGGGAGTCGAGGCTGTGCACCAGATGAGATCGCCTGGCCACCCATGACCGGGCCAGCCTTTGGCTCTGTCTACACTCTCCCAGACAACGCCGCTTGCATGCCTACTCAGGAAGCCTCTTCTCTGCCTCGCAAACCACAAGATGCTGCACTTTCGGCGGGCTGTCGGCGTCGCCGCCCACTCACGATTCGTTCGGCGCCATCAGTTCATGGAGCTTCAGCGCGGTCACTTCGTTCAATATAATCCGTTCGGCGGAAGTCTCTTGCGACAGCCCGACGTGGACGGGATTCCTCTGCCATGGCTTCCAAGGCGGCCTCGGGTGGCTCCCCGGCCAAGGCCAGGGCCGTTTCATGCTGCTTCTTCCCTTTTGTTATCAGTTGCCTGGGATTTTGTAGTGCGGGCAGGTTACTGCTTGTACGGAAATTTCTGCTGCATCTAGGCGCGCGGCGGTCAGTTTGCCGCCCCATAGGCAGCCCGTATCCAGCGCCAGGATATTTGATTCTCGCAGCAATCCCAGGGTTGACCAATGTCCGAAAACGATTTGGGGCTCCATGATCCGTCGCCCAGGAAACCTGAACCAAGGGGTGAGATGGGGAGGCGCCTTGTCCGGAGCGGTTTTACAGGCAAAATCCAGCTCGCCTTTTTTTGTTAGGTAACGCATCCGGGTCATTGCGTTAAGGCTGAAACGCAAGCGTTCTATCCCGGTCAGATCCGGTGACCAGCGCTTGGGTGAATCTGCATACATGCGTTTGAACAGTCGCTTATGATCGGGGCCTTGCAACGCGAGTTCAACCTCGGCCGCGCACTGCTTGGCGAGTTTGAGATCCCATTGAGGCGGCAGGCCAGCATGCACCATCAGCCACCCTATGGTGGCATCATGATGAAGCAGCGGACGATGTCTCAGCCATTCGAGCAGTTCATGAGCGTCGGCAGCGGCGAGCACATCGTTTAGTGTATCGCTGCGCTTTGGAGGCTTCCTCGTCGCCCAGAGAGCAAGTAAATGCAAATCGTGATTCCCAAGGACGCACACTGCAGCCTTGTCCAGCTCACGCAGGTATCGCAACACTTCTAGTGACTGCGGGCCGCGATTGACCAGATCACCCACCAGCCAAAGCTGATCCGTGCTGGGATCGAAACGAATTTTTTTCAGCAATCGCAGGAGTGGGTCTAGGCAGCCCTGCAGATCACCCACGGCATAGATAGCCATAGGGAATATCCTCTTCCTGGTGAAGGATCAATGAAGCGTGCGGGGAGCGCCCAGGAAAAAGGGTGGGATTTGTGCTTCGAATGTCGTTCCGTCATCAGCAACCATTTGATAGCTGCCTCGCATGCTGCCCACGGGCGTTGATAGGAGGGTACCGCTGGTATAACGGAATGATTCTCCGGGGCGCAGGTAAGGGTATTCGCCGACAACGCCGGGGCCGTGTACTTCTTTTGCAACGCCGTCTTCGTCGGTGATCACCCAGTGGCGTGACAGCAATCGCGCCGGCATGGTGCCTATGTTGTGCATGGTAATGGTATAAGCGAATACATAGCGGTTTTCTTCAGGGGAAGACTCCTCAGGCAGATATTGGGTTTCCACTTCGACGTCTATTTGATGGCGGTTGTTATCGTTCATGAAGTCATTATACTCGTGTCGGTTTACAGCAGGCGATCGAATTCAGGGAGTAACTCGCGGCGAAGGGCGGGTGGTGAATGGGATGAGCATAAAGGTCGTGTGATGTCTGGCGAGAAAGGTATCTTGTACGTCGTGGCGACGCCTCTGGGGAACCTGGCCGATATGAGTCGACGGGCCATGGACGTGCTGGCCGCGGCCGATGTTATTGCCGCTGAGGATACGCGGCTATCCGGTCGTATGCTGGCTCATTTGGGCATCAACGGCGGTCGGCTTGTTAGCTTGCATGAGCACAATGAGAAAGTCCGGGTGCGTGGGCTCGTTGATCAGCTTCTTGACGGCCGGAATGTCGCCTTGATTTCCGATGCTGGCACGCCCTTGATCAGTGATCCCGGCTATCGGTTGGTGAACGCCGCCGTGGCGGCGGGTGTGCGCGTAAGCCCGATTCCTGGCCCGAGCGCACTCGTCGCCGCTTTATCTGTAGCTGGTTTGCCGACTGACCGATTCGTTTTCGAGGGATTTCCGCCGCCTAAGCAAGGGGCGAGGTCGAAATTTTTTCACGCCTTGCGAGAAGAAGAAAGAACACTTGTGTTTTATGAGTCATGTCACCGCATTCAGATGAGCATTGAGGACATGATCGAGGCATTCGGTGGAGAACGTCAGGCAGTCATTGCGCGGGAACTCACTAAGCATTATGAACAGATTGAACGCGGAACCTTGAAAGAGCTGGCGCAGTGGCTCGATACCGACGAGGATCGCCTGCGAGGGGAGTTTGTCGTTATCTTGGCGGGCGCGGAACGGTCGGCAGTATCAGCGGAATCGTCCTATCTCGCTCATTTGTTGGATGTCCTTGTTTCCGAATTGCCGACGCGCCAGGCGGCAGATCTTGCGGCGCGTATCAGCGGAGCGCCTCGGCAGCATTTATACCGTGAGGCGCAACGACGCCGACAAGCGCTCGAAACCCGCACAAGCCGTTCATGATAAAATAAAAATGGGAGTCGGCCGGACAGTCGCTCCGCTTCAGGCGGGGAGGAAAGTCCGGGCTCCGCAGGGTAGGATGCCAGGTAACGCCTGGGCGGCGAGAGCCGATGGAAAGTGCCACAGAAAACAGACCGCCGATGGCCTGAGGGTACAGGCAAGGGTGAAAAGGTGTGGTAAGAGCGCACCGCGCGGATGGCAACATACCGCGGCACGGTAAACCCCATCCGGAGCAAGACCAAATAGGGACGCTCTGGCGTGACCCGCGCCGCGTCCGGGTAGGTCGCTTGAGGTGCGTGGTGACGCGCATCCCAGATGAATGACTGTCCTCGACAGAACCCGGCTTATAGGCCGACTCCCCCATTCTTCATCCTCTATTCGAGGGAGTATCGCTTGAGGAAGGCTGCCTCGTCGCAAAGGTGGGGTAAGCGTCAGGCTGTGTAGATTTCGTGGATTGATGATATACAAAGAAAACGGTTGTTGATCCGCTTCTGGTCAGGCGTTATCAGCGATCCAACGAAATACTCAGGTTGGACTCAGGTTGGACTTAAAGTCGTTTCTCAACTCTCGTCTCTTGATCCCATAACTTCAAAGAATAATTTCTTCCAAGACTGGCTCCATGTCGAGGCATCTGCTCTAACTGACTGTATAAACGAAGAATATTTTCAGCGCAGAGGTCAGTTGATTTCTTGACTGAGGGAGTAGGTGTATCTATAGTGTCTGGTAGTGGGGAAAAGTGGTGCAAAGTGGCGTTTTTGATTTATTGGTCCTTGATCAAGTGGGGAAAGGGTGTTTCGCGGAGTATCCAATCTTAGTCTCGACGCTAAGGGCCGGGTGGCAATTCCCGCCCGCTATCGAGAAAGCTTGCGTGCATCGGACGAAGGTCGCCTGATTGTGACCATCGGCTTGGATGGCTGCCTGTTCGTTTATCCGCAAACAACTTGGGAAGGCATTGAAACAGCATTGATGGCCTTGCCGAACATGGACGCGAATACCCGTGCCGTGCAGCGACTACTGGTGGGGTATGCGACGGACGTGGAGATGGACTCACAATCGCGCATTCTGATTGCGCCTTCACTGCGCGATCATGCCAAATTGGGTAAGCATGTGGTGTTGGTGGGGCAGGGCAACAAATTTGAATTGTGGGATGAATCGATTTGGGCAAGCAAGCGCGAAGAATGGCTGCAAGCCGATGGCTTGGCTCAGGGTTTGAATGAAGCTCTGGCAAGTCTTTCGCTTTGAGTAACCATGGATAGTGTTGAACATCGGTCGGTTCTTTTGGAGGGGGCCGTGGCGAGCCTGGCTATTAAAAAAGATGGCAAATATATGGATGCGACCTTCGGGCGTGGAGGCCATTCGCGCGCGATTCTTGCGGCTCTGGGTCCAAAAGGTCGATTGTTGGCGCTGGATCGTGATCCTGAAGCTGTCACTGCCGGAGAGTCGCTAATTGCCTCCAATGCACCCCGTTTTTGCATTGCGCATACATCTTTTTCCCATTTATTGGAGGCTTGGGAGGCGTATGCGGACGGGACGCGGGCCGATGGCGTGTTGTTTGATTTGGGTGTTTCCTCGCCGCAACTGGACCGGCCGGAACGGGGCTTTGGCTTTTTGCGCGACGGGCCGCTGGATATGCGTATGGATCCCGGCTCGGGGGTATGTGCCGCTACCTGGCTGAACCGGGCTCCGCAAGAGGAAATTGCCGCTGTTTTGCGTGACTATGGAGAGGAGCGGCAGTCTCGCCGCATTGCGGCGGCCATCGTTCGTCGCCGACGTGACCAGCCAATCACCCGTACCAGCGAACTGGCAGACCTGGTCGCTGCCGTGGTCGGACGCCGCGAGCCCGGGAAGCATCCGGCTACGCGAAGTTTTCAGGCGATCCGGATCCACATAAATGATGAGTTGGAGGAACTGCGCCGGGCATTGGCAATGTCCTTGAGAATACTCCGACCCGGAGGGCGGCTGGTGGTGATCAGTTTCCATTCTCTCGAAGACAGAATAGTGAAACGGTTCATGCGTGAGCAGGCGCGTGGACAGGCGTTGCCGCGCCATCTTCCGGTTCCGGGCACAGGCCGAAGTGATCAAACCTTGCGATTGATCGGCAAACCGGTGCGACCCTCGGCCGCTGAAATCGAGCGTAATCCAAGGGCGCGGAGCGCGGTACTCAGAGTGGCGGAGAAGCTGCCATGAACTGGCCACTCACCGGATTGGCAGCGCTTCTCGCCTTGAACATGGGGACGGCGCTGGCCGTGGTGTATACCACGCATGAAAACCGCCAATTGTTCGTCACGCTTGAACGGCTGGACAAGGAACGTGATGCCTTGAATGTGGAATGGGGGCGTCTGGAACTGGAGCAAGGCGTATGGGGGCGGCATTCCCGCATAGAACGGATCGCGCGTGAACGCTTGCACATGGTGATGCCTGATGCGACTGACACGGTGTATGTGAGCCCATGAGTAAGCGCCAGCAAAGCAAGGACTTCCATGGCCGCCGCCGAACGGTCTTGGGGTTGCTTGGCTTGGGCGGAGCGGCTTTGTTGGTGCGCGACATCGATTTGCAGGTCGTGGATGCGTCTTTTCTTCGTGGCCAAGGCAATGCGAGGCATCTACGCGTGGTGCCCATAGCGGCCCATCGAGGCATGATCCTGGATCGTAATCACAAGCCATTGGCCATCAGTTCACCGGTGGATTCCGTGTGGCTAGATCCTCAGGCCAATGCCACCGAGGCGCAATTGCGGGCACTGGCGGAGCACCTTGGCATCGGCGTTGCTGCTTTTTTGCAACGAGTTCGTACGGCCAAAGCGCAAGGATTGGAGTTTCTGTGGGTGCGTCGCCTGATCCCGCCTTCGCTGGGCAAGAGCTCGCAGGCGCTTGCCGTACCCGGGGTGGCGTTGATGCGCGAATACAAGCGTTTTTATCCTCTCGGTGAAGTCGGCTCCCATGTCCTTGGGTTCACTGATATCGATGATCAGGGGCAGGACGGTCTGGAACTGGAATTCAACGACTGGATGCGTGGCCGCCCCGGTGCCAAACGGGTTGTTCAGAATCTCTACGGCCAGATCGTCGAGGATGTGGATCTGATCCGGCCGGCGCGTCCTGGCCGCAACTTGATTACCAGCATCGACGAGCGGATTCAATATCTCGCCTATCGTTCATTGAAGGCGATGGCGGTGCGTAGTCGGGCCCATGCCGCTTCCATCGTGGTCATGGATCCTCGCAATGGCACCATTGTGGCGATGGCGGACCAGCCGGTTTTCAATCCCAATACACGCGCGGATTACAAGACATCTCTTTACAAGAATCGCGCCGTCACGGATGCCTATGAACCCGGATCCACCATGAAGCCCTTCACTCTGGCGGCCGCCTTGATGAGTGGCAAATACACGCCCCGATCCAAGATCAACACCGGTCCCGGTTGGTACATGCTGGATGGTCATGAAATCAAGGATGACGTCGCGCTGGGTACGATCGATCTTACCCAGGTGCTGGAGTTTTCAAGCAATGTGGCGGCGAGCAAGATCGCTATCACGTTGCCACCTAAACTGATGTGGTCTGTTTTCAACGCAGTGGGTTTTGGTCAGTTGACGCACAGTGGTTTTCCTGGAGAATCCTCCGGCGTGTTGCATCCGTGGACACAGTGGAAACAGATCAACCAGGCGACGATGGCTTATGGCTACGGTATTGCCGTGACCGCTTTGCAGTTGGCTCAGGCCTATTGCGCTTTGGCGCATGGAGGGGTTCAGTATCCTGCCACTTTTGTGCAACCGGATCGTCATCCGCATGGTCGTCAGGCTTTGCCGCGGCAGGTCGCCGATACCTTGCGTTACATGCTCCGCTCGGTAGTAACGCCACAGGGAACGGGTTATGCCGCGCGCGTGCCCGGCTACACAGTAGCCGGGAAAACGGGCACCGCGCATCGCCTGACGAACAGGGGGTATGCGGATAACGAATACACGGCTGTGTTTGCGGGCATGGTACCGGCTTCCAACCCGCGCTTGGTGGCGGTAGTCGTGATCGAAGCGCCGCAAGGGGAATACTTTGGCGGCCAAGTGGCCGCGCCGGTTTTTAGCGAGGTGATGTCTGGTGCCATGCGTCTGCTGGATGTTCCGCCGGATGACGTGCCTGTCGTCAGCGCCGGCCCGTTTTCAAGCGGCGGATCGGGAGCCTGATATGGCCGCGCAGCATCGCAAATGGTCGTTGGCAGCCCTGTTGGAACCCTGGTGCCAAATGGAGGCCGAAGCAGATGTGGAAGTGCTTGGCATGGGGCTCGACAGTAGGGAAATCCAGCCTGGCTGGGTGTTTTGTGCCGTGCAAGGTGAGCATTCGCATGGCCTTCGCTTCTTGCCGCAAGCATTGGAACGTGGCGCCGTTGCCGTGCTCAGCGACCGTGAGCCCGAATATGAGCTGCCAGTACCGGTTGTTGTCATGCCTGATCTCAAGGTGTTGCTAGGGCCGATCGCCGCGCGTTTTCATGGTGATCCCTCACGCCAGATGACAGTGATCGGCGTCACCGGAACCGATGGCAAGAGTTCTGTCGCTCATTACATCGCCCAGGCATTGGCTGTGGAACGTGCGAATGCGGCCATCGTGGGTACCTTGGGCTATGGCTATCCTGGAGAATTGAAACGTTTGCGGCATACCACACCGGATGCATTGACAGTGCAGGCGATACTCGCTGAATTGCGTGATCAGAACGCACGCTGGGTGGTCATGGAAGCTTCTTCACATGGGCTGGCGCAAGATCGCTTGAACGGGGTGGCTTTCGATCAGGCGGTATTGACGCACCTTTCAAGGGACCATCTCGATTATCACGGCACCCAAGAAGCCTATGCGGCCGCCAAGCAGAAACTGTTTTCATGGCCGGGGCTGGATGTCGCCGTGATCAACCTTGATGATGCGTTCGGCAGAAAGTTGTTGCAACAGATTCGGCCTGCGCCCCGCTGGATAGCCTATACGCTTGAAGACCGCAAGGCGGACGATGCAGAGGTGGTGTTTGGCAGAGATCTGGTCTTGACGCCGCATGGAATCTCCTTGCATGTCGTTACGCCTTGGGGAGACGCCCGGGTTGAAAGCGCCTTGTATGGCCGTTTCAACGC
The DNA here is from genome assembly GCA_027013225.1 of Acidihalobacter sp. Lineage (GTDB taxonomy): Bacteria > Pseudomonadota > Gammaproteobacteria > DSM-5130 > Acidihalobacteraceae > Acidihalobacter_A. Next base: position 14,966 of record JALUXU010000009.1, read on the forward strand.
CGCTAATTTGCTGGCGGCGCTGGCCAGCTTGCTGGGATTGGGCGTGCATCTCGCGGATGCAGCCGAGCGCTTGAGACAGGTCAGCGCCGTACCGGGGCGAATGGAGCGCTTTCAAGTGCCAGGCAAGCCCCTGGCGATCGTTGATTACGCCCATACACCCGGTGCTCTTGAAGCTGCGCTGGGCGCCATTCGCGCACATGGGGCGCGGCGGATTATTTGCGTATTCGGTGCGGGCGGAGAACGGGACGCGGGTAAGCGCCCGTTGATGAGCGGCGTGGCGGAAAGGTACGCCGATCTTGTCATCCTTACCGATGACAATCCTCGCGGCGAAGCGCCTGGTGACATCGTGGCCGACCTGCTTACAGGCATGCGCAACCCTGAGAGCGTGGAAATCATTCATGACCGCAAGCAGGCGATTCTCTCTGCCCTGGGAAAAGCAGAGGCGGAAGACGTTGTTCTGATTGCCGGCAAGGGGCACGAAACCGAACAAATTACGGCAGAAGGTGCATATCCCCATAGCGATCGGGATTTTGTGGCTGCCTGGATGTCGGGAGAGGCGATATGAGTCGCTGGCGCTTGAGCCAGATCGCGGCCTGGTGCGATGGCCGCCTCGCCGGGCCTGACATCGAGGTCGACGGCGTCAGCATTGATACGCGCAAACCTGCGCAAGGCTCATTGTTTGTAGCCCTGGCCGGACCGCGGTTTGATGGGCACGATTTCATCCTTGGGCCTGGTGAACCGGAGGCGGCGGCGGTCATGGTGCAGCGGCCGGTCAATGGAGATTTTCCTCGTATAGATGTCAAGGATACCTTGAAAAGTCTGGCGCGTTTCGCTGCTGGCTGGCGAGGCGAACTGGGCGCTTGCGTAATCGCCTTGACGGGCAGCAACGGCAAAACCACTGTCAAGGAGATGCTGTCCTCCATTTTGTCTCGAAACGGCGACACATTGGTAACCCGCGGCAATCTGAACAACCATATCGGTGTGCCGCTGACATTGCTCGAAGTCACACAGGCGCATCGCTACGCCGTGATCGAGATGGGCGCGAATCACGCCGGCGAGATCGCCGCGCTGACCGCACTTGCACAGCCGCGGGTGGCATTGATCACCAATGCGGGTCCGGCTCACCTTGAAGGATTTGGAAGTTTAGAAGGAGTCGCTTGCGCCAAGGGGGAGATCTACGCCTCACTGGGCGCGGATGGAGTGGCCGTGATCAATGGCGATGATCGTTTCGCTCCTTATTGGCTGAAGCTCAATCAGGGACGAGAGATTCTGCGTTTCGGAATAGATACAAAAGAAGCCGAAATTCGAGGACGGATAACAGATGATGGTCGGTTGCATATTTGCACGCCCTCTGGAGAAGTGGCCGCGCGGCTCACGCTTCCGGGAAAACACAACCGAATGAATGCACTCGCCGCGGCAGCGGCCGCTTTTGCCGCAGGCGCAGAGCTGGACACCATCCGCGCTGGTCTGGAATCGATGCGCAGTATTCCAGGGCGGCTGCGCAGGTTGGGCGGAATCCATGGGATGACCCTCCTTGATGATTGCTACAACGCCAACCCGGGTTCGCTTGAGGCAGGTCTTAGAGTGCTTGGTGAAATGCCGGCGCCTCGCTGGTTGGTTTTCGCAGATATGGCGGAACTCGGCCAAGAAGCCACTAAGATGCATGCCGAAATAGGAAGCCAGGCACGCGAACTGGGAGTGGATCGCGTGTTTGCAATCGGTTCCTTGAGCACCCATACAGTCAAGGAATTCGGCGAGGGTGGGATGCATTTCCCTTCCATCGAGGACATGATCGAGACCATCGCCGGGGCGGCTCGTCAATCTTCCCGCGCCCCCAGCCTGTTGATCAAGGGTTCGCGCGCCATGCGGTTGGAACGTGTCGTTCAGGCATTTGCCATGGCTTCGCATGAGGAGGCCGACGATGCTGTATAGCCTGTTCGATTTTCTCGCCCAGCATGTCTACGGCGGCTTTCATGTGTTTTCCTATCTCACCATGCGCGCCATTCTGGGAGTGCTCACCGCCCTCATGATCGCGCTCATGATCGGACCGCGGATGATCCGGCGCCTGATGCAAATGAATATCGGCCAGCAGATACGCAGTGACGGTCCTCGGTCGCATTTGAGTAAGGCTGGAACCCCAACCATGGGTGGTGCTCTGATCCTTGTTGCGGTGGCTTTTTCCACCCTGTTATGGACTGATCTCGATAATCGCTATGTATGGCTGGCTCTGGGCGTGACCTTGCTCACGGGGTTCATCGGTGGCGTGGATGATTTTAGAAAACTTCGTTATGGAAATTCACGCGGTCTGAGTGCGCGCTCGAAGTTTTTGTGGCAGTCCGTGATCGCTTTCGCGGCGGCTTTTTATCTTTTTTATACCGCTTCCGAGCCGGCGCAAACGGCTTTGCTGTTGCCCTACTCGAAAGATGTGATGATTCCGATGGGAGGATTTTTCATTCCCTTTGCCTGGCTGGTGATCGTCGGATCAAGCAATGCCGTCAATCTGACCGACGGACTGGATGGACTGGCGATCTTGCCAACAGTACTGGTCGCAGGTGCGCTGGCGGTGTTTGCCTACCTGACCGGAAATTTCAAGTTCGCACACTATCTTGGCATCCCGTATATCCCCGGGAGCGGCGAACTGGCAGTGTTTTGTGTCTCGCTAGTGGGCGCGGGACTGGGGTTTCTCTGGTACAACACCTATCCGGCACAGGTGTTCATGGGGGATATCGGCGCCCTGGCTCTGGGAGCGGCATTGGGTGTGGTGGCGGTGATCGTCCGCCAGGAATTGATACTGTTCGTCATGGGCGGGGTGTTCGTCATGGAAACCGTTTCGGTGATGCTTCAGGTGGGGGCGTATAAGCTTACAGGCAAGCGCATATTCAAAATGGCGCCCTTGCATCATCACTTCGAGCTCAAGGGCTGGCCTGAACCTCGGGTCATTGTCCGTTTCTGGATCATCACCGTAATTCTGGTGTTGATTGGTCTGGCCAGCTTGAAGGTGCGTTGACCATGGCCTTCTCTCGATTTTCAGAGCATTCCGGCGCGATGCCAACCATCGATAACTTGATCGTCGGCTTGGGGCGTACGGGACTTTCCGTGGCCAGATTTCTGGCCAGTCGAGGACACCTCTTCGCAGTGGCCGACAACCGCTTGCGGCCGCCTGGACTCGAAGCCTTGCGGGCGCAATGGCCTGAATGCGAGTTGCACCTCGGCGAGTTCGATTCCACGGTGTTTCAAAGGGCACGGCGATTGATTGTCAGCCCCGGTGTGGCTTTGTCGACTCCGAAAATCAAGCAAGCGCGAGCCAAAGGCGCCGAAATTCTCGGCGACATCGAGGTGTTCGCCCGAGAGAACAATGCGCCGGTGGCGGCTATCACCGGCTCTAACGGTAAAAGCACGGTGACGACATTATTGGGAGAAATGGCGCGCCAGGCAGGATTGAATGTCGCCGTCGGCGGCAATCTGGGTACGCCGGCTCTGGATTTTTTACAAATTGCCTCTTTGGATCTGATCGTTCTTGAGTTGTCGAGTTTCCAGTTGGAGACATGCGAGTCCCTCGCTTCGAAAGCGGCTGTCAACTTGAATATCAGTCCCGACCATCTCGATCGCTATGCCTCTCTGGATGCTTACGCTGCGGCCAAAGGACGAATCTATGTCCATGCCGAAAGAGGCGTTTTTAATCGCCAGGATTTATTGGCCAGGAAGTACCTCGGAAATACCGAAGCGCCGAGTTTTGGTTTGGATGCGCCGCCGAGGGACGAAGATTATGGGGTGATGGAGAGTAGGGGGGAGATCTACTTGGTCAAAGGGAGGGCTCCGCTGTTGCCCGCCTCGCAATTGCGCATCAAAGGCAGCCATAACTTGGCCAACGCGCTGGCAGCGCTTGCCATGGGGGCGTCGCTGGGTTTGCCGGAAGATGCCATGTTGACTGCCTTGAGACAGTTTCGTGGCTTGCCGCATCGTTGCCAATGGATCGGAAAACGCAGAGGGGTGGATTGGTTTGATGATTCCAAGGGAACCAATGTGGGCGCGACGATGGCTGCCATCAAGGGTTTGGATGGTCCTTTGGTGCTGATCGCCGGAGGGCAAGGAAAAGGACAAGATTTCGGCCCCTTGCGTCAGGTGGCACAAGGGCGGCTGCGAGCGGTGGTCCTGATCGGTGAAGCGGCTGCTGAAATTGAGTCAGCGCTCGAAGGCGTTGCCCCCATACTTAAGGCCGAGGACATGCGCGAAGCCGTGAACCATGCCGCCTTCTATGCCCGCTCTGGAGACAATGTATTGCTTTCACCCGCCTGCGCGAGTTTCGATATGTTTCGTGATTATGCCGCTCGGGGAAAGGCGTTCTTTGAAGCATTCGAGGAATTGCCGGCATGAGTGAAAACCGGGTCCAAACCGGGAGAACGAGCTTGCAATCTTTGTTCGGTGCGCGCATCGATGCGCCGCTGATGCTGGCTACGATTGCAATCGTCTGTTTCGGCCTGGTGATGCTGGCATCGGCTTCCATCAGCGTGGCGAGTCGGCTGACCGGTAATCCTTTTTACTACTTTGAACGCCAGGCAGTTTATGTGGTTTTGGGCTTTATTGCGGCGGTTTTTGTTTATCGCCTGCCTTTGGCGCTGTGGCAACGCGCGGGAATGGGGCTTCTGCTATTGGCATGGGCCTTGCTGATTCTGGTGCTGTTGCCGCATGTCGGACATGTGGTTAATGGGAGCCAGCGCTGGATCGGGGCGGGGGTCATCAATATCCAGGTGTCCGAGCTTGCCAAGCTTTTCATTACCATTTATCTGGCCGGTTATCTGGTCAGGCGCCAGGATGAAGTGCGTGAGCGCTTCAGTGGTTTCGCCAAGCCCATGCTGGTGCTGGTGATTGCTGCGGCCGTTCTGCTGAAAGAACCCGATTACGGCAGCGCGGTGGTGCTGATGGCCATCGGCCTCGGTATGCTGTTTCTCGCCGGCGCCCGTTTGAGTCAATTTGGACTGTTTTTGGCACTGACCCTGGTTGCCGTGGCGCTTTTGGCAGTGAGTTCGCCCTATCGAGTGGCCCGTTTGACCAGTTTTATCGATCCTTGGGCTGATCCATACAATGCCGGATTCCAATTGACCCAGTCGCTGATCGCTATTGGCAGCGGCTCATGGTTCGGCGTGGGGTTGGGAGACAGCATCCAAAAGCTTTTCTATTTGCCCGAGTCCTACACGGATTTTTTGTTCGCGGTCATCGCCGAGGAGCTCGGACTTGTAGGCGTAATCGTTGTCATTGCTTTGTATGCCGTAGTTGTTTGGCGAAGCTTTATCATCGGTGCGCGGGCATTGAAGTCCGGCCTGCCGTTTGCGGCATATTTGGCCTACGGTCTGGGTATGTGGCTGGGTATGCAGGCATTCATCAATATTGGGGTGAACATGGGTCTTTTGCCGACCAAGGGATTGACCTTGCCATTGATGAGTTATGGCGGTAGTAGCATGGTGGTCAATTGCATGGCATTGGGTCTCTTGCAACGTATTCATCGGGAAACGGTGGAAATAGGTGCGTTACCAGTAGCTTCCAGAAAAGATTCTGGGCGGGAAACGGCCTCGCGAAAGCGCAAATCCCGGACGTCTGGAGACAGTCGCAGGGGGCAGCGGGAGGCGGCATGAACGCGAAACGGCCAATCATGATTATGGCAGGCGGCACCGGCGGGCATATTTTTCCCGCGCTGGCGGTGGCCTCTGTTTTGCGCCATCGTGGTGAAGATCTCGTTTGGCTGGGGACCCGCCGCGGGCTGGAGGCGAAGTTGGTTCCAGCTGAAGGAATAAAGATGGAATGGATCGAGATCGTCGGTCTGCGTGGCAAAGGCTGGCGCGACCGGTTGTTTGCGCCATTCCGTCTTGGTTTGGCGTTGTTGCAGTCACTGCGCATTTTGCGGCTCACGCGGCCAAAAGTCGTTCTGGGATTTGGAGGGTATGTTTCCGGTCCATGTGGATTGATGGCCGCTGTCACTCGTATTCCCCTGGTGTTACATGAACAAAATGCTGTTCCCGGATTGACGAATCGTCTCCTCGCGCGTTTTGCCAGCCGCGTGTTCACCGGTTTCCCGGTGGCTTTGCCCGGCAGTGATGCGAACAGGGAATTCAGTGGAAATCCCATACGCCCGGAGATTGCTTCTCTGCCTGAGCCGTCTGTACGCATGAAGGAACGACAGGGGCCTTTGCGGGTGTTGGTATTGGGTGGTAGCCAGGGCGCCATGAGTCTCAATCGGATCGTGCCGGCAGCCTTGGCGCGACTGCCGGCGGCGCTTCGGCCAGAGGTTTGGCATCAAGCGGGTGAGCGTCACATGGTCGCTGCCGAGTCAGCTTATGAGAAAGCCGAGGTGGCAGCGCGCGTGGTCCCTTTTGTGAGCGATATGGCAAAGGCCTATGGCTGGGCGGATCTGGTGATTTGCCGCTCGGGTGCCCTGACCGTTGCCGAACTGGCCGCTGCCGGCGTGGCTTCTTTGTTGGTTCCTTTTCCGCATGCGGTAGACGATCATCAATATTTTAACGGCAATTATCTGGTAACCGCCGGCGCGGCGAGAATGTTGCTGGAATCTGAGCTGACGGACGTGCTGTTGGCGAGAGAATTGACCGATCTGCTCGACCGCCCGCGATTGATGGCGATGGCCGTCAAGGCGCGAAATCTGGCCCACCTGGATGCAGCGGAACGAATCGCTATGGCGTGCATGCAGTTGGGTAACGATGGGAGGGTGGCATGAATCGGCTGCGGGAACATATGGCGATGCGGCGCATCCGAAGAATACATTTCGTCGGTATCGGCGGAGCGGGGATGGGGGGTATCGCTGAAATCCTAGCAAATCTCGGCTATGAGATAAGCGGTTCGGATCAGGCGAACAACGCGATGACGCGGCGTTTGCGTGATCTTGGCGTCACGGTTTATCAAGGTCATGCGCCTCGGCAGGTAGCGGGCGCAGACGTAGTCGTGGTGTCGAGTGCGATTCGTGCCGACAATCCCGAAGTCGAAGCGGCTCGTGAGGCCCGCATTCCCGTAGTGCGGCGAGCGGAAATGCTGGCGGAACTCATGCGCTTCCGGTACGGCATTGCGGTGGCCGGCACGCATGGAAAGACCACTACGACCAGTCTGGTGGCCAGCCTGCTGGCGGAAGGCAAGCTTGATCCCACCTTCATCATTGGTGGCCGTCTCAACAGCACCGCCACCCATTCCCGTCTGGGAGACAGCCCGTATCTGGTGGCTGAGGCCGATGAAAGTGACGCCTCCTTTCTTCATTTGCAACCTATGATCGCTATCGTCACGAATATCGATGCGGATCATTTGGCCACCTATGGCGGAGAGTATGCCGAACTCGAGCGGGTCTTCGTCGAATTCCTGCAGCATTTGCCCTTCTACGGACTGGCCGTTTTGTGTGCAGACGACTTCGGTATCCAGCATGTGCAGGACAAGATCAACCGCCCACAGATCACTTACGGGATAGAAAAACCGGCAGATATCTGGGCGGATAAAATCATCAACCAGGGAACTCGCACGCGTTTTGAGGTGCATTTTGCAGACAAAGATATGCCGCTTGAGGTGGAACTCAATCTGCCCGGGCGTCACAACGTTCTCAATGCGCTGGGAGCGATTGCCGTGGCTCATGAGTTGGGTGTCGATGGGGCCGCTATTCAACGGGCGCTAGCGGGTTTCCAGGGAATCGGCCGACGTTTCCAGGTCGCCGGCGAAATTGTCACCTCCGCCGGCCAGATATTACTGGTGGATGATTATGGACATCATCCCACCGAAATCGCCGCAACCTTGGGCGCTGCTCGTGCCGCCTGGCCCACGCGCCGCTTGGTGGTTGCTTTCCAGCCGCATCGCTTTTCCCGTACCCGAGACCTGTTCGAAGACTTCGTCAATGTGCTTAGCGAAGCCGATGCGTTGCTCCTGATGGAGGTGTATTCCGCTGGCGAGCCTCCTGTACCTAACGCCGATGGTCGCAGTCTGGCGCGTGCCATCCGTGCCCGAGGCCGGGTGGAACCGGTGTTCATCGGGGATATCGAGTCGCTTCCCACGGCTTTGCTGGATGTAATCGAAGAGGGCGATGTGGTACTAACCCTGGGCGCAGGATCCATTGGTCAGGTGGCACAGGGATTGGCAACGGCGTTGGAGGTGAAGCGATGAACGTGCCTGCCGATAAGTATCCCATTCGCGGAGAAATCAAATGGGATGCGCCTTTGGCCAGTTTAACCAGTTGGCGCGTTGGTGGTCGGGCCGATTGTCTCTACAAACCGGCCGATCTCCGGGACTTGCAAATGTTTTTGCAGCTAGAGTTGGGTAAAAAGCCGCATCTCTGGGTCGGTCTTGGAAGCAATCTGCTGGTCAGGGACGGCGGTGTGCGCGGCACTGTGGTGGTTCCGCATGGGGGATTGTCCGCTCTTGAGAGAGAGGGCGGATCCATTTGGGCGCAAGCCGGGGTGCCATGCGCCAAGCTGGCGCGTTTTGCCGCCCATGCCGGTTTGCAAGGCGGGGAATTTCTGGCGGGTATTCCGGGTACGGTCGGGGGAGCGCTGGCAATGAACGCGGGTGCCTTCGGAGGTGAGACTTGGTCACTGGTGCGCCGGGTAAGTGTGATCGATCATAACGGAAGCCTGAAGACGCTTGATGCGAGCGCTTTTGAGATCGCTTACCGACAGGTTCGACTCAAGGAAGCCCGCGGCCCGCTTTGGTTCGTAGCCGCGGAATTTGAATTCACCGCGGGCGAAGATCCGGCCGTTTTGCGGCAACGCATACGCCGCTTGCTCGCCCAGCGCGCCGAGAGCCAGCCGACTGGGGTGGCTTCATGTGGCTCAGTGTTCCGGAATCCCCCTGGTGACCATGCCGGTCGTCTGATTGAGGCAGCCGGTCTTAAAGGTTTGCGCGTGGGCGGTGCTGAGGTCTCGGAAAAACACGCCAATTTCATTATTAATCGCGGCAACGCCACGGCGCATGACATTGAGGCGCTCATCAAAGAGATTCAAGCGCGTGTTGAGTCGCGATTCGGCGTCCTTCTGCAACCGGAAGTGCGCATCGTGGGAGAGCCGGGGGTGATCAATGAACTGTGAATCGCACATGGCGTTTTCCCGCGCCCGGCGCCTGGGTCGCGTGGGCGTCCTTATGGGCGGATGGTCTGCAGAACGCGAAGTGTCACTGCAAAGTGGCGAGACCGTACTTGCCGCTTTGCGACAAATCGGCGTGGACGCGGTAGCCATTGACCTTCGTCAAGAATCCGCCATAGAGCAAATCACGCAGGGCCATTTCGATCGCTGTTTTATTCTTGTGCATGGTACGGGAGGTGAAGACGGCACCTTACAGGGCGTACTCGAATTGCTGGGCATCCCTTATACGGGCAGCGGCGTGCTGGGGTCGGCTCTGGGCATGGATAAATGGCGCTGCAAACAGCTTTGGCGGGCACAGGGCTTGCCGGTGGTGCCGGGCGAGCTATTGCAGGACGTTGACAATGAGGAGGCAATCGTTGCGCGCCTGGGATTGCCGCTGTTTGTAAAGCCTTCCAGAGAGGGCTCCAGTGTCGGCGTCACCAAGGTAAAGCATTCTTGGGAATTGTCCGAGGCTTACCGCATTGCCGCAAGGTTTCACGGCGAAGTCATGGTCGAGCCGGCGCTAACCGGCGGGGATTACACCATAGCCATCCTGGGTGATGAAGCGCTTCCAGCGATACGCATCGAACCGGCTAGCGAGTTCTATGACTATGCGGCCAAATACAGCCGTGACGATACACGTTATTTTTGCCCATGCGAATTGTCTGAGTCTGAAGAGAAAGCGCTTCGAGAACTCGCGTTGAACGCATTTTCCGCTGTCAGCGGCCGTGGATGGGGTCGGGTCGATTTTTTATTCGATGCCAGCGGCAAACCATTTCTAGCCGAAGTCAACACGGTTCCTGGTATGACGGCGCATAGTCTGGTGCCGATGGCGGCACGCGCTGCGGGCATGGATATGCCTGAACTGGCGATGAAAATTCTTGAGCAAACCTTGTCGCTCGGAGTGGGCAATGAAGTATGAGGGTTTTTGGGGCAAGGAAAAAGGCGGTTCCGAGAAAAGCCGCGCGTCCCAGGGGCAGAGTTCCCCCAAAAGGGGCGTTGTGGGAAAACGTGCGCGCTTGGTTATCAGGCGCACTTGCCGCGCTCTTCTTCGTGGTTTTGGTGGTTTTTGGCCTACGCACGTGGCAATGGCTCATGGCGCCGACAACGCTTCCCGTACGCCATGTCATCATCACTGGGCAACTTGCGCATTTGAGCAAGGCGAAGTTGCGCCGGATCGTCGACCAGAATCTGCGAGCAGGTTTCTTCGGCGTGAATTTGCATGCCATTTCGCAAGCGCTGGATGCCTTGCCTTGGGTGGCCAATGCGCGTGTTCGCAGAATTTGGCCGGACGCATTGCAGATTCGTATCGAAGAGCAGCGCCCTGTGGCGACATGGGATGGCGTGGCTCTGCTGAACGCATCCGGTCAGGTGTTCAAGCCTTCTCGCGATACTTTCCCCGAACATTTACCGGCCTTGTCGGGTCCGGCAGGCAAGGAGAGTGAATTGGTGAAGCGGTATTTTGCAGTCAGGAAATTGTTTGTTTCTGCCGGGCTTGAAGTGAAAAGCTTGCATGAAAACGCAAGACGCGCTTTTAGCCTTGAATTGAGCAACGGAATCGAGGTCATCATCGGGCGTGACTGGAGATTGGCGCGAATGAAGAAAATGTTGGCCGTCTATCGGCGGCTTCTGAGTCAAAAAACCTCGGCAATAGCGCGTATAGATCTACGTTATCCGAACGGATTTTCCATTGCCTGGAAGAAAGCTTATGCCACATCGAACAAAACAGCAGGGGGGCAGTGATCATGGCCAAACGTGCAGAGCCGGGAATGATCGTCGGGTTGGACATTGGCACATCCAAGGTCGTCGCGATCGTAGGCGAAGTCAATGCTGAAGGTGAAATCGATATCGTCGGGATTGGGTCGCATCCTTCGCGTGGTTTGAAAAAGGGCGTAGTGGTGAATATTGAATCCACGGTGCAATCGATGCAGCGTGCTGTGGAAGAGGCGGAATTGATGGCCGGCGTGCAGATTCATTCAGTGTATGCAGGGATCGCCGGGAGTCATGTTCGCAGCCTTAATTCGCATGGGATCGTGGCCATCAAGGACAAGGAGGTCACTGCCGGCGACGTGGATCGCGTCATGGATGCCGCTAGAGCAGTGGCGATACCCGCCGATCAGCAGATCCTGCATGTGCTGGCACAGGAGTTCATTATCGACGAGCAGGAAGGCATCCATGAACCCGTAGGTATGTCAGGGGTGCGCCTGGAAGCCAAGGTGCATGTGGTCACGGGTGCCGTGAGCGCGGCGCAGAACATCGTTAAATGCGTACAGCGATGCGGCTTGGAGGTCGAAGACATCATTCTCGAACAATTGGCGTCCAGCCATTCTGTCTTGACAGAGGATGAAAAGGAGTTGGGTATCTGTCTGGTCGATATCGGCGGCGGCACAACGGACATTGCCGTATTCGCCGGCGGAGCCATTCGCCACTCGGCGGTGATTCCCATCGCCGGTGATCAGGTGACCAATGATATAGCCGTGGCTTTGCGCACCCCCACTCAGCACGCCGAAGAAATCAAGATCAAGTATGCCTGCGCTTTGCGCCAGCTGGCCAATCCGGATGAGACGATCGAAGTGCCCAGTGTAGGTGACAGGCCATCGCGACGATTGTCCCGGCAGACACTGGCCGAAGTGGTTGAGCCGAGATATGAGGAACTTCTTTCATTGGTACAGGCTGAGCTTAGAAGGAGCGGCTACGAAGACGTGGTGGCTGCCGGTATCGTTTTGACGGGCGGTTCTTCGAAGATGGAAGGAGTGATCGATCTGGCGGAAGAGGTTTTTCATATGCCTGTCCGTCTAGGGGTGCCGCAATACGTCGGTGGACTGGTCGACGTGGTGCGAAACCCTATTCATGCAACAGGCGTAGGTTTGATTCTGTACGGCAATCGGCATCGTTCGGAGGGATGGCCGACAAAAGTCCATTCAGGCAGGTCGCAGCAAGGTTTGCTGTGGAGAATGAAACGTTGGTTTCAAGGTCAATTTTGAACAAATAGTCCCAAGCGGGCAAAGGAGAGTGCGTTATGTTTGAGCTGGTAGATTCGTTTTCACAAAATGCCGTAATCAAGGTCGTTGGTGTCGGCGGAGGCGGCGGCAATGCCGTACAACATATGGTGAATGCCAACATCGAGGGTGTGGAATTCATTTGCGCCAATACAGATGCCCAAGCGCTTAAGAACAGTGCCGCGAAAACGGTGCTGCAACTGGGCACCACCATCACCAAGGGTTTAGGGGCGGGCGCGAATCCTGAACTCGGTCGCCAGGCCGCAATGGAGGATCGTGAACGCATCCGCGAGGTGATAGAGGGAGCCGATATGCTGTTTATCACTGCCGGCATGGGGGGTGGCACCGGCACAGGGGGTGCTCCGGTCATCGCGCAGATTGCTCGAGAGCTCGGTATCCTGACCGTTGCCGTCATTACCAAGCCATTCCCCTTCGAGGGCAAGCGACGTATGGAAGCGGCTAAGAATGGGATAGAAGAATTGGGGAAACATGTGGATTCGCTAATCACGATTCCGAATGAGAAGTTGTTGACCTCTCTTGGCAAAGGCATTACTTTGCTTGATGCCTTCAAAGCGGCGAATGACGTGCTCTACGGTGCCGTGCAAGGTATCGCTGAGTTGATTACGCGCCCGGGTTTGATCAATGTTGACTTTGCCGACGTACGCACAGTGATGTCGGAAATGGGGATGGCGATGATGGGCAGCGGTTCGGGCAGCGGCGAAGAGCGTGCGCGCAAAGCGGCCCAGGCCGCCATTTCCAGTCCCCTGCTGGAAGACGTGAATATCGCCGGCGCCAAGGGGATTCTTGTTAATGTCACCGCGGGCCTCGATTTCACCATGGAAGAGTTTGAGGTCATCGGCTCGGAAATCGAAGCCTTGGGCCAAAGTGATGCCAATGTTGTGATCGGTACGGTGATTGATCCAGACATGGAAAACGAAATTCGGGTGACGCTCGTTGCTACTGGGCTCGGGCCCAAGTTGGCTGTGGCAGAGGTGCCGCCGTCGCCTTTCACGGAAACGAAAGCTGACGGCCGAATCGACTACAAGGATCTGGCCAAGCCGACTGTGATGCGGCGATCCCAGCGAATGGAAGGGGGCGGCTCTGCCGCGCCGGACTATAGCAGAGCGGATTATCTGGATATTCCAGCCTTTTTGCGCAAACAAGCCGACTGATCAAAAATGGCCCAACCAGACTGGGTGTGCACGAAATGTGCATGGAATAGGTGCGACACTTATTCCAGCTGGGTTAAGATTGCCGGCTAAAAAGCTTAGCCAACGATTTTCCGTGCTTGGATTTCTAGATTGTTGTCCTGTGGGTGCGGTGCCGTCTGGCTAAGGAGACTAAAAGGTGTGAAATATGATTAAACAACGAACGCTGAAAAATCCCATAAAAGCGACTGGCGTCGGCTTGCACACAGGTGAAAAAGTACTTCTTACCTTGCATCCGGCGCAAATTAACAGTGGAGTCGTTTTCCGACGTACGGATTTGACTCCTGCAGTCGATATCAAGGCCACGCCCTTCAATGTAGGAGATACGCGGTTGTCGACGACTCTTGTCAAGGGTGATGTCAGCATTTCGACTGTTGAGCATTTGCTCTCGGCAGTTGCTGGACTCGGGATAGATAATGTGATCGTTGAGGTGGATGCGCCCGAGGTGCCCATCATGGATGGCAGTGCGGGTCCGTATGTATTCCTGTTGCAGTCGGCTGGAATTCAGGAACAGGATGCGCCGAAACGCTTTATTCGGATCAAGCGTCAAGTGGCTGTGGAGGATGGAGACAAATGGGCGCGTTTCGATCCTTTCGATGGCTTCAAGGTAGGGTTTGGCATTGATTTTGATCATCCCGTATTCAAGAATGGCGTTCAGTTCACCGAGTTGGACTTTTCCACGACTTCCTTTGTCAAGGAAGTCAGCCGTGCGCGGACTTTTGGTTTCATGCGAGACATCGAGGCGCTCAGGCAGATGAATCTGGCGCGCGGCGGCAGCCTTGAAAATGCAATCGTACTTGATGATTATCGTGTATTGAACGAGGAAGGTTTGCGTTACGATGACGAATTCGTAAAGCACAAGGTTCTGGATGCTATTGGTGATCTCTATCTTCTAGGACATGGCCTGATCGGTGCTTTTACAGGGTACAAATCGGGTCATGCTTTGAACAACCAGCTGCTCCGCGCCTTGTTGGCGCAAGAAAATGCCTGGGAAGAGGTGTGCTTCGACGATGTGGAGGATGCCCCTATCTCCTATGTTGAAGCGCAACCGGTACTGGTTTGAGCGTTTAGCGAAATGTGCCGCGATTGGTTAATTGCTTGTAACGACCATTGTGTGGTTGATGTGCTGGCCGTTGCTGCGGAACAACTTTTATTTTTATAGCCGGACATTCCGTTCTGCCGAATTGCCTGATACATTCCAGCAGCCTGGGCTGCTCAAAGCGAATGGCGGCAGCCCATGAGTTGTTGTCTGTGACTATCACGGCGGCTCCATCGGCCCGGAAATCTGCAAACCAGATATGCGAAGCCAATGGTTCAGGCAGAATTGATCGCAGGCTGTTGGTAATGCGATGAACCATTGTGGCCTTGTGTACCAGTTTTCCAGGCAAATATCGATCGATTTTCTGCATGCATCTTCCAGCCACTATAGGATGGCGAACCTCTCTTCTGTAAGCGTCTTAAAAAGCAATCCGGTAAAAACGATTGCCGGGATTTTTCTAAAAGCGACTGGTTGAGGAAACTCTAGCGAAAGTGGATCCAACCGCAGAAAGATTTTTAGGTAATGGCCTTGTCATTTGGATAGGGTACCAGCGAATCAAACGGGGAATTACTCAATTGGAAATGTTTAAATCCAAGCATGAGCTGCGTCTGGAAGCTATAAAAATATAAGGCCAAAGATCACTTGAAGGTGATTCTATAACTGTAAGCGTATGATGACTAGAAGCGCCGTGGCCACAGCAGAAGAGGCCATGAACTCTGTTATGATTAATAGATTATTCAAGTCGCTTAGGCAAGTGAGTATTAAAGTAAGGGAAAGAAGTCGGACGTGGATGGCAGTTTGCTCGTGCACACTGGGTAAAATCTCAAGTTCGGCATTCTGTTGTTTCGCAAGGGTCGAATTTCAACAAGCTGTTAAACATTCTATTTGAAATTTTTCATGGAGCGCTGGGAGCATGCTAGGTAAGGCTCTGGCCAAAGTTTTTGGTAGCCGTAACGACCGTCAGATTAAACGCTATAAGCGGATAGTGGCGGCAATAAACGATCAAGAGAAGGCTCTGCAATCGCTGGATGACGCTGAGCTGAAGGCAAAGACCTCAGAATTCAAACAGCGGCTTTCCGCTGGCGAGTCTCTGGACGAGTTGCTTCCCGAGGCATTTGCGACGGTGCGTGAGGCGAGTCAGCGCGTCCTGGGAATGCGTCATTACGATGTTCAATTGATTGGAGGGTTGGTGCTCCATGAGGGCAAGATCGCGGAAATGAAAACCGGCGAAGGCAAGACGCTGGTGGCCACCTTGCCCGCATACCTCAATGCTCTCACTGGCAAAGGCGTACATGTCATCACCGTCAACGATTACCTGGCCCGCAGAGATGCGGAAATGATGGGGCAGCTTTATGGGTACCTCGGCCTCAGCACTGGCGTGATCGTCGGTGGTTTGAGTCCGGAAGAGCGCCGTGCTGCATACGCAGCCGATATTACCTATGGCACCAACAATGAGTTTGGTTTCGATTATCTTCGGGATAATATGGCGTTCAGTAAGGATGAGCAGGTACAACGCAATTTGCATTACGCCATTGTTGATGAGGTGGATTCCATCTTGATCGACGAAGCCAGAACGCCGTTGATCATTTCCGGGCCCACCAATGAAAACTCAGAACTCTACATCAAGATCAATGCGTTGATTCCTCAATTGACGCGCCAGGAAGAGGAAGACTCGCCTGGCGATTATTACGTCGATGAAAAACTCAAGCAGGTCATTCTTTCCGAGGAAGGCCATGAGCATGTGGAAAAGCTCCTCGAGGAAACGGGTCTTTTGGCAGAAGGCGGATCGCTTTACGACGTGGCCAACATTGGTTTGATGCACCACCTCAATGCAGCTCTTCGTGCCCATGCCCTATATTATCGCAACGTCGACTACATAGTCCGTAACGGCGAGATCATTATTGTCGATGAATTTACTGGTCGTACCATGCCCGGCCGTCGTTGGTCGGAAGGATTGCATCAAGCTGTAGAGGCTAAAGAAGGTGTACCCATCCAGAACGAAAACCAGACCCTGGCATCGATCACGTTCCAGAATTATTTCCGCCTCTATGATCGGCTTGCCGGCATGACGGGCACGGCCGACACGGAGGCTTACGAATTTCAACAGATATACGGGCTTGAGGTAATCGTCATTCCGACCAACAGGCCCATGATCCGCTCTGACCAGCAAGACGTGGTGTTTCTGACGCAAGAGGAGAAATTCGACGCCATCGTAGAAGACATCAAGCAATGTGTCGATGCAAAGCGACCCGTGCTTGTGGGCACCGCTTCTATAGAAACATCAGAATTGATTTCTTCCAAGCTGAAGAAACTGGGCATTGCCCACGAAGTGCTCAATGCCAAGCAACATGAACGCGAAGCGCACATCATCGCCGAAGCAGGCAAGCCCGGTGCTGTCACCATTGCAACCAACATGGCGGGACGCGGAACCGACATCGTTTTGGGAGGGAGCCTGCAAGAGGAGCTGGCGAAATTGGGGGATGAAGCAGACGAGCCCCAGCGCGCTCAAGTGAAAGCGAAATGGCAGGAACAGCATGATGCCGTGGTCGCCGCGGGCGGCTTGCATATCATCGGAACGGAACGCCATGAATCACGAAGGATAGACAATCAGCTGCGCGGAAGAGCGGGACGGCAGGGTGACCCCGGTTCCACGCGTTTCTATCTTTCGCTTGAAGACAATCTGATGCGTATTTTCGCCTCAGACCGCGTCAAGGCAATGATGGAGCGCCTGGGGATGCAACGAGGAGAGGCCATCGAGAGCAGTTGGGTGTCGCGCGCTATCGAGAATGCACAACGCAAGGTGGAAGGCCATAATTTCGATATCCGCAAGGATTTGCTTGAATACGATGATGTCGCCAATGATCAGCGTAAGGTCATTTATGCGCAGCGTCGGGAGCTCCTATCTTCCGAAGATGTGCATGAAACCATTGAAGAATTTGTCGAGGAAGTGATTCAATCTGTAATCGATCTTCATCTGCCACCCGGAAGTCTCGATGAACAATGGGACATCAAGGGACTCACAGAAGCCTTGCAACGGGATTTCGGATTGACCCTGCCTTTACAGCAATGGCTGGACGAAGATGATTCCCTACATGAAGAAGGCTTGCGCCAGCGCATTCTGGATGCGGCACGGCAGCTCATGCAGAGCAAGGAAGAAGCATTTGGTGCCGAACTTATGCGCCGCATAGAAAAGGATGTGATGTTGCAGGTGATCGATAATCAATGGAAAGAGCATCTGGCGGCTATGGATTATTTGCGCCAGGGAATAGGCCTGAGAGGTTATGCACAAAAGGATCCGAAACAGGAATACAAACGTGAAGCTTTCGAAATGTTTCAATCCATGCTCGAAGCGCTCAAGCAGGAGGTTGTTTCGGCACTCTTGCGCGTTCAAGTAATGTCGCCTGAGTCCTTGATGCAGGCAGAGTTACAGCAACGTCAGGCGCAGACCATGGAATTTTCCCATCCTGACGCGGCAAGCGTATTCGGAGAGACGGAAACGGGTGATACCGTTTCAGAACCTCGGCAACAAGCCGCGCAACCTTTCAAACGGGATTACCCCAAGCTGGGACGCAATGATCCTTGCTGGTGCGGATCGGGCAAGAAGTTCAAACATTGCCATGGCAAACTGAATTGAAGACAGTGTCGTCTCGTGTCAAGCGTGTGTTGGGTTTTTGAGCATTGAGGGGGCGTCGCTATTGATATTCTCAATAAAACAAGCTTCAATCAGAACTTCACTTTTACTGATTTGATGCAACAATTTATCGGATAACTTGCTTTATGGCCGTCAATCTGCAAGCGCCCTCTTCCTTGGTACCAATAAAGGGGATCCGTCTGGCTTCTACGGCCGCCGGCATTCGCTATCGGGATCGACCTGATCTCGTTTTACTTGAGATGACGCATGGCACGCAAGTTGCCGCCGTGTTTACCCGCAACGCCTTCTGTGCGGCTCCGGTTATTGTGGCCAGAGAACATTTGGCAATTACTTCGCCACGTTTTTTGCTCGTCAACGCCGGAAATGCCAATGCGGGTACAGGTGCGCAGGGCTTGCAGGCTGCAAGGCAAACCTGCCGTTTGTTGTCAGATCGGGCCGCCTGCATGTCTGAAGCCGTTCTCCCTTTTTCCACTGGCGTTATCGGTGAGCCCTTGCCCGTACACCGTTTCGCACCCGCTCTGGATCGCTTGCTCATTGATCTGGACGTCGATGCGTGGCTTGATGCGGCCCACGCGATCATGACCACAGATACGATTCCTAAGGGTGCGTCCTGCCAGCTCGAAATGGCAGGGAAAACAGTCAATATTACCGGAATCGCCAAAGGATCGGGAATGATCCACCCCAATATGGCGACCATGCTGGCGTTCATCGCTACCGACGCCGATATAGGAAAAGGTTTGCTTCACACCCTTTTGGCCGAAGCAGTGGCTCTGTCATTCAACAGTATTACTGTTGACGGAGACACCTCCACGAACGATGCCTGCATTCTGATGGCTACGGGCGCCAGTGGAGTGCGCATCGATACACTCAATGGCAAAGATTTGCTGGAATTCAAGGCGGCTCTGAACAGCGTTTGTCAGGAATTGGCTCAGAACATCGTGCGAGATGGAGAAGGCGCAACTAAATTTGTCACTTTGAATGTCGAAGAGGCGCTCAATGAGGAGGAGGCCAGACTCGTTGCGTTCACGATTGCTCATTCGCCTTTGGTCAAGACGGCATTGTTCGCCAATGATCCGAATTGGGGACGCATCTTGGCAGCCGTAGGGTATTCTGGCATTGAGCGCCTGGATATTTCCGGAGTTTGGATGAGCATCAATGGCTTGCGCGTGGTTTCCCATGGCGCTCGCCACCCTGACTACACCGAAGAGGATGGCCAGAAGGCCATGGCTTGTGACGAGATCGAGATCCGCGTCGGACTTGGAAGAGGACAGGAAAAGGCACAAATCTGGACGACTGATCTCAGCCATGATTATGTGCGCATCAATGCGGAATATCGGAGTTGATTCGGCATCTATTCAGGTATCAGTGGGGGTCATTTCAAGAAATGATGATTACCTGCTGACGTTACGCCCAAAAGATACTCACCTTGGCGGTTACTGGGAGTTCCCCGGTGGCAAGCTGGAATCGGGTGAATCACCACAGCAAGCGCTTGTTAGAGAGCTGAATGAAGAACTCGGAATCCGAGTAATATCGGCTGATCCACTCATCCGGATTCCTTATCGTTATTCAGATGTTGACGTTTACTTGCACGTTTTTCGTGTCACAGCCTTTGAGAATGATCCCTCGGGAAAAGAAGGGCAGATCTGCCGATGGGTTCCAAAAGGGCAATTACGCCATCTACAATTACCCCCCGCCAATCACGGTATCGTGGCCGCCATCGATTTACCCGAGCTGTTGGTGATCACACCGGAACCAGAGGGCGAGAATGGGGCTTTCTGGAAGCAATTGGAACAGACCTTGAAATCCGGAACTCGGCTTGTCCAATGGCGGGCAAAGGGCTTGCAGGCGGCAGAATCCATCCGTTTGGCGAAAAAAGCTGTTACCCTATGCCGAACCTATGAGGCACGCCTGATATTCAATGGCACTGTTGAAATGGCTGCTTCGAGCGGTGCCCATGGTGTTCACTTTCCCGCGGCGAAAATGCGACACTTCTTGAAGTCACCACCAAAAATACCGCCTTCGTTGATTGCGGGCGCTTCGTGCCACAACGAGGAAGAAGTGGAAATGGCGCAGGAGATAGGCATTGATTACATTTTGTTTTCGCCTGTGAAACCGACCCGAAGTCACCCATTTGCGATAGCTACAGGCTGGGAGCGGTTTGCGGCCATTTGCGCCAGATCGGCGGTGCCCGTCTATGCTCTCGGCGGGATGAGTATGCCGGATATTGCAGACAGTCGTGCATGCGGCGGCCATGGCGTCGCCGGGATCGGCCGATTCTGGGGCGGGTTTAAGTAAATGGAATTTCGGAAAATTCAGCCGGGTGGAAAGCCCGGCTTCCTTCAAGCGTTATTTCACCTATCCTGATGCCAAGCACAAGGCGCTTGTTGTCCGCTTGAGAACGCTCTTTTCGTCACTATCATCTCAATGTTCGCGTTTATCCAGACAATGGAGCTCCCGCTCGTAATTTTTTGTCGAGGAGAGTGACTTCAGTCATGGGGGCATCGCCATCTTCGTTATGGATAATGGCGTCGGCAACGGCGAGTCGCTGAGCGCGGGTGGCCTGCGTATTCAGAATAGCTTGAGCTTCGCCCTCGTCAATATGGTCTCGAGCGATGAGGCGGCGGATCTGGGTTTCTGGTGAACAGTCAACTACGATAACGTTATCAAGCCATTTCTGCCATCCTTTTTCCACTAAAAGAGGAATGACAAGCAGCGCGTAGGGCGACTTAGACAAGGCGGCGCGTTCAAGCAAGAGCTTTCGAATGCGTGGGTGCAGGATGGATTCCAGGCGTTGGCGCGCCGCCTTATCCGAAAAAATACGCCCGCGTAGCGCCTTGCGGTTGAGGGTGCCGTCGGTGTTTATCATTTCAGGGCCGAATGTTTCGAGTATTTCTCGCCAAGCGGCTTGTCCAGGCACCACCAATTCCCGAGCAAGCTGATCTGCGTCGATGACATCAATGCCTTTGTCGATGAAAAGTTTTGCGACAGTGGATTTGCCGCTTGCGATACCGCCCGTCAGTCCAATGCGCCGTGCCATAAATCACCTGGCCTGAACCAGCCCAAGGTACCAGGCATTTATGAAAGGACCCCACATGAGAGCGATCAGTCCAGCCAGTGCAAGATAGGGGCCTAAAGGAATTGGAATTCCGCGAGATTTTTTTTTCGCTGCCAGAATGATGAGGCCGAAGATTGCGCCCACCAAGGACGCAAAAAGAATAATCAGTGGCAACATTTTCCAACCTGTCCATGCCGCCAGCGCAGCCAGTAATTTGAAATCACCATGGCCCATACCTTCCTTTCCGGTCAACAGGCGAAAGAGATGATATACACTCCATAAGCTCAGATATCCGGCCATGGTGCCGATGACGGCTTGTGGCAAAGGAGTGAACAGCCCCCATAAATTGACAAGCAACCCAGCCCACAAGAGCGGGAGGGTTAGAGCGTCGGGCAAAAGCTGGGTTTCGAGGTCGATCGCTGCCAAGGCCAGTAATGAAAAGCAGAAAAAAAGAGCGGCAGGGAGCTGCCATGAAATACCAAACTTCCAGGCGGCCAGCAAAGCCAATCCCCCTGCAAGCAGTTCGACAAGCGGATAGCGTATGGAAATGGGGGCCTTGCATTCTGAACAGCGCCCCCTGAGTAGCAAGTAGCTGAGGATGGGCACGTTCTCCCAAGGGCGGATACGATGTCCGCAAGCCGGGCAGGCCGAGGGCGGTAACAAGAGATTGTAATGTGCAGCGGCCCGATCTCCTTCCATGCCGATGATTTCGGCACATTCCTTGCGCCAACTGTCCTCGATCATCTTCGGCAGACGGTGAATGACGACATTCAGGAAACTGCCGATGATTAGTCCGAAGACGGCGGTCAGGATATAGAATTCGGGCATTGAGCAGGGTGAAATTAGAAGAGGCTCAAGGTTATGTCAACCCACCACGTTACCCATGCTGAATATGGGGAGATACATGGCCACGACCAGGCCGCCGACGAGTACGCCCAATATTACCATGATCATGGGTTCCAGGAGGGTGGACAAGCCATCGACCATGACATCTACTTCTTCTTCATAAAAGTCGGCTACTTTGGTCAGCATGTGATCGAGAGAACCCGCTTCTTCGCCTATGGCGACCATTTGCAGCACCATATTGGGAAACAGATTGGTGAACTGACGCATGGATTGGCGAAGCTGCACGCCAGCCGAGGTATCCTCACGCATCTTCATCAGGGCTTCGGCATACAATACATTGCCTGTGGCGCCAGCCACCGATTCCAGTGCTTCCACCAAGGGAACGCCTGCGGCGAACATCGTCGCCAGGGTTCGCGCGAAGCGGGCAATGGCTGATTTCATAGCCAGTTGGCCGAAAACCGGGATGCGCAGGACGAGCCGATCCACCTGTTTTCTAAACGCATAGGATTTTTTGTAGCTGCGGGCAAACAACCATCCACTCAATCCCAGTCCGGCAAAGACGACGTACCACCATTTCTGCATCAGTTCCGACAAATGAACCACGAACAGAGTAAATGCCGGTAGGGAAGCGCCGAAGCCCTGAAACAGTTGCTGAAACTGAGGTACGACAAATACAAGCAAAATGGTGGTCACCACGATGGCGACAAGGATGACCGCGACCGGGTACATCAAGGCTTTCTTGATTTTGGCCTTGAGCGCTTCTGTTTTTTCCTTGTAAGTTGCGATCTTGTCAAGAATGGTTTCCAACGCGCCCGATTGTTCGCCGGCGTTGACAAGATTGACGAACAGCTCATCGAAGTAGTCGGGATATTTGGCCAGTGCGTCACCTAGCCGATTACCTCCCTCGACGGCCGCTTTGATTGCGAACAACATCGTTTGCATGGCCGGTTTTTCATGCCCTGAAGCAATAATGTCTAATGCCTGAACGAGAGGGACACCGGAACTCATCATGGTCGCGAGTTGGCGCGCGAATACGGCGATATCCTTGCCGGTGATCTTTTTGCCTCCTCCGAACAGGGGCTTGGCTTTTTTTCGAACTCGGGTGGGGCTGATGCCTTGTCGTCGAAGCTCAGCCTTCAGCAAGGCATCACTCATGGCTTCGTTTTCGCCTTTTATGCGAATTCCTTTCCGATCAACGCCTTCCCATGTAAAGATATGCTTTTTGGGTGCTTTGGCGGCCATTTCAATCTCTTTTGTTGGTATTCATGATTTAAGTAGTTCTAAGAATGGTTGAAAACATTATAGTGCGAGTGAAAATAAATTTGCGGCCGTGAACGAAAATTGTCATGGCAGACCGATCCGATCTGGTGGTTGCCTGGAGAATGCGCATGGATGTTCAGCCAAACCTGGCTCTATGATGTTTTCGGGATCTACTGCGGTGATGCATTCGCTCGTCTGGCATTCTTTTGCCATGACAATCCGTTTCAACCCTTTCGTGAAGTCAATCTGTTGTCACGCGGTGAAGTTCTTCCAGGCTGAGCAGCCCTTCACGAACTTTGCGTAAGCCACTGGCATGCAAGTCGGCTATACCTTCTTTTTTTGCTTGATCCGCCAATGCGATGGCATTTTCTCCATCGATGATGAGGCGTTCCATTTCCTCAGATATTGGCATGACCTGGTAAATACCAATACGTCCTTTATAGCCTGCTGTGCATTTTGGGCAGCCCTCTGGATTCGCTTTGTATACGACAAGGTTTTTAACTTCTTCGGCGGTAAAGCCTTCTTCGATGAGCAGGTCTTCCGGGATTTCATGCGGCTGTCTGCACTGTGGGCAGAGGCGGCGTGCAAGCCGTTGGGCGATGATCAGAGAAACGGAGTTAGCGATATTATAGGACGGTACGCCCATGTTCATCAGGCGGGTCAGGGTCTGAGGCGCATCATTGGTGTGCAGAGTGGATAGCACGAGATGTCCAGTCTGGGCGGCCTTGATGGCGATTTCGGCGGTTTCGAGGTCGCGGATTTCACCCACCATAATCACATCCGGATCCTGTCGCAGAAAAGAACGTAAGGCCTCCGCGAATGTCAAACCCACTTTGGGGTTGACATTGACTTGGTTGACGCCGGGCAAATTGATTTCGGCGGGATCTTCCGCTGTAGAGATATTTCGATCTTCAGTGTTGAGAATGCTCAAGCCGGTATATAAGGTGACCGTCTTGCCGCTGCCAGTGGGGCCGGTGACCAGTATCATGCCATGCGGTCGGGAAAGTGCTTTGAGGTAGAGTTCTTTCTGATCCTCCTCGAATCCCAGACCGTCTATGCCGATCTGCGTGGAACTCGGGTCAAGTATGCGCAGAACGATTTTTTCTCCATAGAGCGTCGGCAAAGAGTTGACGCGAAAATCTATAGCCCGGTTCTTGCTTAGCTGAAGTTTGATGCGCCCATCCTGGGGTTTCCGTCGTTCGACGACGTCCATTCGCGACATGACTTTGATTCTGGAGGCCAGTCGGGGAGCTATCGCGACCGGAGGGCGCCCCATCTCTCGGAGAATGCCGTCGATGCGAAAACGCAGGCGGTAAAACTTTTCGTAAGGCTCGAAATGGATATCGGAAGCGCCTCGCTTGATGGCGTCAAGCAGTACCTTGTTTACATATCGGACGACAGGAGCGTCATCGGCATCAGAGGTAACCTCTTCATTCTGGGCTGCTTCACTCTCATTTGCAATTTCGAGGCTATCCAGGCTTTCGAGCTCAGAGTCACTGACAAGATCCTCTATTGCCTCATTGGTGTCCCGCAGTACTTCATCGATCAAGCGTTCAAGTTTGTCGTTCTCTACGAATACGGCTTCGGTGTTAAGTCCTGTGGTGAATTTGATTTCATCGAGCGAAGGCAAATTCATCGGGTCAGAAATGGCCACAAAGAGGCGATTTCCTCTTTTGAAAATAGGAAGCGCCCGGCTTTCGTTGATTATTTTCTCGCTGATCAGCTCGCGCGGGAGAAAGGCGGCATCGAATGCATCCAGATCGATGACCGGAAGGCCGAATTCCTTTGCGGCCGCCTGAGCCACTTCTGCGGCCTTAAGTCGCTCCTTGCTAATTAATAAGCCGACAAGGGGTATTTTTTTTTGTTGAGATTCTTCTTGAAACTGCAGAGCTTCGTTTTCTTCCAATAAGCCAACCGCAACAAGGCGACGAGCCAAGCCGCTTAGGCGCAAACGCGGTACAGGAGTTGACATAAAATAAAGGCCCCCACCTCTGATTTTTCTTTAAGGGTATAGTTCATCATCTTAGCGCATCGCGCCATAGTTTCAATTCACTTGCAATTGCTGGGTGTTGCTTTCCTGTATCCCGCCCTGCTTTGATTGCCAATCAATATTAGCTACTCAATATGATCTTATGAGGTTGTTTCTTCCTCGGTCGAGGCATTTTCGGTGTCAATATTTTTTCCATGTTTCCACATGTAGTAAAGCACAACGGGGCCAAGCGGTATCACGAACATGGTTGCCAATGTGATCCAGAAAACACTTGCTTTGAAAATACGTCCACGTCGCGTTCTTGCCAGGAAAACCCAGCGTACAGCGTTGCTCAGTTGATCGACCTCTTCTTCATCGACGGAGCGCGCCATACGATTTCACCCTTTTCCTGTTGAAACCGTCGGTTTGGCGGTCGCGGGCAAATCGATTTTGATTTTGGCCTTACTCTGCAACTCCTTTATGTATTGAGCTATTTCCTGCTGGGTCAGCAAGGCTTGAATACGTGACTTGACCTGGGCAAAGGGCGGTGGCGTCACCTTGCGCTCTTTTTGCAGCAGGATCACATGCCAGCCAAAGCGGGTATGCACCGGAGTTTTTGTGTATTCACCGGGTTTCAGTTTCTCAATGACGGCAGCAAAAGGCGGTACCATGGTCTTGGCGGTGAACCAGCCAAGTTCCCCTCCCTTGGAAGCAGAAGGCGCGACCGAGTATTTTTTCGCCAGCGCACCAAAATTGGCGCCATGTTCGAGCTCTGTGATTATTTTCTCCGCCTCGCCTTTATTCTTCACCAGAATGTGGGCTGCTTTGTATTCCGTTTGTCCGGCCTGGGCAACCAATTGATCATATTCTTTTTTCAACTCGGCGTCTGAGTATTTCTTGTCAGCAAATTTTTGCTGTAACAATGTCTCAATCAGGATGTTGGCGCGCGCCTGTTGAAGTTTCGCCTCGACTGCGGGTTGTTTGTCCACGCCCCCTTTCACCGCGGCCTGTTCGAGCAAAGTTTGGTCAATCAGCTCATTGAGCAACTGGTGGTTGCTCAGTTTCACACCCGGTAATTGAGCGGCCTGGCTCTGACGGTACGCTTGGAGTTCGGCCTCTGTGATGGGTTGGCCGTTGACGGTCGCTACAATAGGTGATTGCGGGAGTTTTCCTGCCGATTTGTCCGCCTCATTTTTACCTTGACAGCCAGCCAGGAGGCCGAGGCTCAGTAGCAGAGGCAGGGTGATAAAGGTGATTTGTTTTTTCATGCTGAGTTTTGGCTCGTGTAAAAAACTTAGCTTACTTCTTGCAATGGAGATTGACTAGTCGTCTTGCAAAGATCTTCTCATTTCGCTGTGCATGATGCCGGCTTCGAGAAATGCTTCGCTGCTGATTCTGAACCCAAAGCGGCGATAAAAATCTAGCGCTTGCAGTTGGGCATGGAGAATGACCTCAGTGAAACCGCGCTCTTTTGCTTGGGCGATCAATGCCTCCATAAGTGCGTGGCCAATACCGCGCCCTCGCCATTCTTTCATCACGGCGAGGCGACCGATATGACCATCGGGGAGGAGTCGCGCTGTGCCCAAGGGTTTCCCCTGGAGGTCTTCGGCCAACACATGCGAGGCGGTGGCATCGTGCGCATCTTGTTCCAATGCCATGGGCACACCCTGTTCGATCACAAAAACCGCATAGCGCACCGTCATCAGTTGATCTTTTGCCTGCTCCCAAGCCACCCGCCGAATCCGGAATTCGCGCTCAGTCATTTTCATCCTCAGGCTCGATTACGCCACGCTGCAATAGCCATAGCAGTAGAGAGTCCGTCTGCTCCTG
The DNA here is from genome assembly GCA_027013225.1 of Acidihalobacter sp. Lineage (GTDB taxonomy): Bacteria > Pseudomonadota > Gammaproteobacteria > DSM-5130 > Acidihalobacteraceae > Acidihalobacter_A. The sequence goes on from JALUXU010000009.1 coordinate 41,919, forward strand.
TTCGCTATTTTGCAAATAATCGCCGCGATATTCGTACTCATTACATAGATAGGCCACCAGATCCCGATGATTGGGAAGAAGGCACATTTCCTCGCCATCTCCAAAAAAATGGACTTTCTCGGCTTCTGCATACCATGCAAGGCGAGCGGCGGGATTGCGTCGCAATGTTTTTCCTTGCGCAAGCAGATGATGCAATTCTTCTTTTTTCCAGGTTTTAGCGTCGGGGTAAAGTCCACCCAGCTCGGCTCGCGGTTCGGTGACGTAGCGGCCGAACCACGAGGACAGATCATCGTCATCAACCGCCAGTGCTTCGCGGAGCAGCGCGATAGCGCGCTTGCGCGCCTCGTAGGTGATTTCTCCCGGGTTTTTCTGTGGCTTAATACCTGGGTCGGTGTAGCGCGCTGTCGGGTCGAGATGCGAGAGAGCATCATCCAACCAGGCTCCGAGGAGCTCTTTCTGGCTTGGCGCACGAAAGCCGATGGAGGCGGTCATGCAATCGTCCAAAGCGACGCCATAGTGGGCGATTTGCGGAGGGAGATAGAGTAAGTCGCCTGGTTGCACCACCCATTCCTGTTGCGGCTCGAATTTTTTCAGCAGCGCGAGCTCAGTGTTCGGCAAGCGGTTTTCCGGATCAACGGGGCGGGTGTCTATCTGCCAGCATCTGCGTCCACGCAACTGCAACAAAAACACATCATAGGCATCTGTATGCGGCCCCACCGAGCCATGAGGAGGGGCATAACTGATCATAAGATCATCAATGCGCCAATCTGCAATGAAACGGAAAGGTTCGAGCAAAAAGCGCAGGCGCGGAACAAACTTTTCCAAATCGTTTACCAGCAAGCTCCAATGCGTGGGCGGCAAGGCGGCGAAATCGGTTTCGCTAAAAGGGCCGTGACGCACTTCCCATGCTGTATTGCCATGTTCTATAACCAGCCGCGAAGGAATTTCTTCTTCCAGAGCCAAGCCTGCAAGTTCCTCCGGGTCGAGCGGAGGAACCACTTCCGGCATCGCCTGGCGCACCAATAGAGGCTTGCGCTGCCAGTAATCGCGCATAAATTCCGTAGCGGTTAGCCCGCCCAGCAAGCGCGCGCCACTTGGTGAATCAGACTGTTTGCAAATCATTTGGGAGTGTTTGTTCAGATGTTTCGGGCCTGCTTAATTGCAGAACCGATGTATTTCGAAGGGGTCAAATCGCGCAAGCGGGACTTGGCTTCTTCCGGTAATTCCAGCGCCTCGATAAAGGCAGCCATGCGTGCCGCGTCGATCCGTTGCCCTCGGGTGAGTTCTTTGAGTTGTTCATAGGGGTTGGGCAAACCATAGCGACGCATCATTGTCTGGATGGGTTCTGCAAGCACTTCCCAATTGGCTTCGAGATCGGCTTCGATGCGCGCAGAATCAATTTCCAATTTGCCTAGCCCTTTGAGCAAAGCGCGGTAGCCGATCAAGCTATGCGCGAGCCCCACTCCCAAATTGCGTAGCACGGTCGAGTCGCTCAGATCGCGTTGCCAACGCGAAACGGGCAGTTTGCGCGCAAGATGGCCGAGCAAGGCGTTGGCGATACCGAAATTGCCCTCGGCGTTTTCGAAATCAATAGGGTTGACTTTGTGGGGCATCGTCGAAGAGCCGACTTCGCCCGCGATCACCCGCTGCCGGAAATAGCCAAAAGCGATATACCCCCAGATGTCGCGTGCCAGATCGATGAGGATGGTGTTGAAACGGGTCAGCGCATCGAAAAGCTCGGCGATGTAATCATGGGGCTCGATTTGGGTGGTATAGGGGTTCCATTGCAAACCGAGAGAGGTGACGAAGCGATGCGCTAACGCGCCCCAGTCAACTTCGGGATAGGTGACGATGTGGGCATTGTAGTTGCCCACGGCGCCATTGATTTTGCCGAGAATCTCGATTTTTGCAAACTGTTCGCGCTGACGGTGCAGGCGGGCGACCACATTGGCAAATTCCTTGCCGAGCGTGGTAGGGCTGGCAGGTTGACCATGGGTTCTAGCGAGCATGGGTAGGTCAGCCAGCTCATGGGCTTGGTTGCGCAAGGTAGCGATGAGTTCATCCATCACAGGCAGGAGTACTTGCTCGCGTCCCTGCTTGAGCATCAAGCCATAAGCCAGATTGTTGATATCTTCGGAGGTGCAGGCGAAATGAATGAATTCTTTTATCGAGGCAAGTTCGGGGTGATCGGCGATACGTTGTTTGATGAAATATTCGACAGCTTTCACATCATGATTGGTGTGACTCTCAATCTCCTTGACGGCAGCAGCGTCACTGAGACTGAACTCGTGGGCGAGCTGTTCCAGCGTGGCCTCGGCTTCAGCTGAAAGCGCGGGCACCTCGGAAATGCTCGGCTCGGCCGCCAATGTCTGTAGCCATCGCACCTCCACCCGCACCCTGGCGGCGATCAGTCCGTATTCACTGAAAATCGCCCGCAAGGGCTCGGTCTGGGCAGCATAGCGGCCATCAACAGGAGAAAGGGCGGTCAAGGGGCTGAGTTGCATCGAAAACCTCGGGGATCGTTTCTAAAAACTAGCGATTATAACGTCTTCGCACCCCGCGTCAGGCGAATACGGGTGATTTCCGAAGGCGCGCCAAAACGCTTCGGTGGCCCCCAGTAACCCGTGCCTCGGCTGACGTACACCCACAGTTTTCCATGCGGGTGCAGCCCTGCGGTATAGGGTTGCTGCAACCGGACGAAATAATTCCATGGCCAGAACTGGCCTCCGTGAGTATGGCCAGAGAGCTGCAGATCGAAGCCGGCCCCGGCGGCGGCGTCCGCGCTGCGGGGTTGATGAGCGAGCAGAATGCGCACTGCGGCATCGGCTGGAGCATCTTCGATCGCCTTGGCGGGATCGCTGCGTTCTTCAGGAATAAACTGTTCGGCAGTGTAATCAGTGACGCCGGCGATAAGCAGCTTGACTCCTTTATGAACGATGATCTCATGGTGGTTCTTGAGCACCTTGAGACCCAGGCGGGCGAATTCGTTCGACCAAGCCGGTTCTCCTGAGTAATATTCGTGATTGCCATTGACGAAATAAACGCCATAACGAGCTTTGAGCTGAGCAAGAGGTGCAACATGCGATGCCAGATGTTCGGGTTTCCCATCCACAACATCACCGGTCACAGCCACGATGTCGGGATCGAGTTGATTGACGGCTTCCACGATGCGGGCGAGATAGCCGCGTTTGATCGTGGGCCCCACGTGGATGTCACTGATTTGCACGATCGTAAAACCTTCCAGTTCGGGAGGCAGGTTCTCTATCGGCACCGCGATATCCACTACCCGCGCGCGGCGCCGGGCATTGACAAAGCCAATCAAAGTAATGAAAAACGCCAGGCAAGGTACGCCAGCCGCCGACCAGTACTGGGCCTCTTGGGGGCCGGCGCCATGAACGAAAAGCATCGCGATCCCAACGAAAATGTCGCGTATCACTGTGAGCACGAGAAGACTGGAAAAGAATCCCAGCGTGACAGATCCCACCCAACCGAGCGCATCGGCTAGTCCACGATGGCGGATAAATCGGGAGATAATGGTGAGCGGCAATACCAGCCAGGAAAACGTCAGCCATGCTACGCCGAGGAGCCTGACCCAGGCGGGGGCAAGTAGATCAGGTAGCAGGCTCCATCCCACCAGCGCATGTAAGAGTGCGAGAATGAAGGTGATGGTGGCGATAAAGCGATAGGGCGGCTTGCGGTTGCGGGGCGTCACGGCACGGGCACTCAAAACGCCTCCAGACGGGAGCGCAAAGCAGTCATGTCGGTAATGCGGATGCGGGCGCCATCGATCGCCACCAGCCCATCGGAACGTAATTGATGCAACAGGCGCGAAAGAGTTTCCGGGGTGATACCCAGGCGGGATGCGATGACGTGCTTGGGGGCGCCGAGGGTAAATGAGGTGCTGGCGCTGCGTTCCTGTTCGTTGAGCAAGAAGTTGATCAGGCGATAGATGGCAGTATGGCAGGTCAGGGCCTCGACTTCCTGTATCAGTCCATGCATGCGTATGCTCAGGTGAGCCAGCATTCGCAAGGCCAGTGCATTGTCGGTTTCCAGCAAATCAAGAAAGGGGCGATTTTTCAGAATCACCACGGACGAATCGTCCACCGCCTGAGCATTGACGGGATAGCGTCCCTTTTTCATGAACATCACGGCTTCAGCAAAGGATTCGCCCGGACGGATCATTTCAATCACTTTCTCCGCACCTTCAGGCGTCACTTTTGCCAACTTGATCATGCCGCGTTCGACAACATAATACACTTGGGCGGGGTCGCCTTGTTCGAACAGCATTTCACCTGCGTCCACTGATCGCCTTTGCCAACCGTTCGCTACCGCGGAGAGTTGGCGTTCATCGAGCGCAGTGAATAAGGGGCAACGACCTAATATGTCTGGAATCAAGATTGATCGGGTAGCAGGACAAAGATCGGCAGTATACCGTTATCGATGTCCGGATCAACTGATATCGCACCGGCTGTCCTGAGCATCTCCTGCGAGATAGCGTTCGAATATCAATGCATTGGGGTCGATGCCAAGGGCAATGGCGGCCTCGGTGACGCCCTCGACCAGGTGGGGGGAACCGCAGACATAGATATCCGGAGTTTCTTGCGCGCCGGCCAAGCTTTGCTTGAAAGCTTCGACCACAGAGCCGTGATAACCCGTCCATGAGGGACTGGGACGGGTCAGGCAGATCTGGTATTGAAGGTTTGGGTAATCGGCCGCGAGCTGGGTGATCTCATCCTGGTAAAAAAGATCCTTTTCCGTCGATACGCCAAAAAATAATTTGACGGTATGGGGTTCCTGCCATTCGGCCATGCGCTTTAACATGGACATGATCGACGCCAATCCGCAGCCTCCGGCAACGAAATAACGGGGACGCAAGCCATGATCGCGCAGCACAAAAGTGCCAAACGGCCCTTCGACCTCGAGCATCATTCCGGGCGCAGCCTGGCGATCAAGCCAAGTGGAAAAGACACCGCCGTGGCGCAGTTTGATAAGAAATTCCAGCGAGCCGTCCCAGTTCGGCGTATTGGCTAGAGAGTATGGACGCTGGATGTCGGTGTCGGGAATGCCGAGTTGGACAAACTGTCCCGGTTCGAAGTCAAGACTCAGTGCGCCTTCTTCGTCTGGTTCGAGTTGCAGTTCGAGTTTCACTGTATCGGGTGTGAGACGCGTCATGGTCGTGATTCGTGCGTTGCGCCGGGCGGGCGCTTCGAAGCGGATAAGATCATATTCGTAAGGCAAGCTCAGTCGCATGTCGCTTTGCGGGCGAGTGCAGCACATTAGCACCTCACCCTGGCTTCTGGCAGCCTCGCTCAGGGCGTCTTCACTGTAACCTTCAAGGCGATACTCCCCGCTGTCGCAATGGGCGATGCAAGCGCCGCAGGATCCGGAATGGCATTGGGCATTCAGATAGATGTCCACGCCTTCGGCGGCGCTGATGAGGTCTGTGTCTTCCGGACAGGAATAACTCAAGGTTTTTCCGTCCAGGGTAATCAATTCGATAGTATGGTCGCTCATGGTCTTGTTCTCGCATGAGATGCGGGCGGCATGAGCCACCCGCATTGGGAAGGGACAGGCTTTAGTGTGCCAGCGCTTTGGCGAGATCTTCTTCGGGCGTGCCGTTGGCGCGAAGATCGAAGCGCTCTTGCAGCACCGCGAGCAGGTTCGGTGTCAGATAGGCGGGCAAACTTGGGCCAAGGTGAATGCCTTTGACGCCGGCCGCCAGCAATGACAACAGCACGGCGGTGGCTTTTTGCTCGAACCACGACACCATCAAAGACAATGGTAGTTCATTCACGTTGCAACCAAAGGCTTCGGCCAAGGCTCCGGCGATTTTGAGAGATGAATGCGTATCGTTGCACTGGCCTATGTCGAGCAGACGGGGAATCCCACCGATATCACCATAATGATGCTTGTTGAAGCGGTATTTGGCGCACCCTAATGTAAGCATGACGGTGTCATCCGGGGTCTTGTCGGCCAACTCCGTGTAATAGTTGCGACCTGGTTTGGCGCCGTCGCAGCCGCCAATGACGAAGAAATGTTTTATGTCGCCGCGCTTGACTGCCTCGACCACCTTGTCGGCCATATCGAGCACCGTGTTGTGGCCAAAACCTATGGTGATTGTTTCCTTGGGGGCGTCTTCCTTGAATCCGGGCATGGCCTTGGCGGCCTGGATGACCGGGGCATAGTTGCCGTTATCTATGTGACGAATACCGGGCCAGCCGACCGGGCCGGTGGTGAACAGGCGATTGCGGTAACTTTTGGCCGGTTCGATCAGACAATTAGAGGTGAGTACGATGGGGCCAGGGAATTCGGCGAATTCGCGTTGCTGATCCTGCCAGGCGCCGCCGTAATTCCCGACCAGATGCGCATGTTTCTTCAACTCCGGATAGGCATGCCCCGGCAGCATCTCGCCATGAGTATAGACATTGATGCCAGTGCCTTCGGTCTGTTCGAGAATTTGCTTGAGATCATGCATATCATGGCCGCTGACCAGAATGGCCTTTCCAGCCTTCGGGGTGATGCGCACCGTGGTGATTTCCTGTGCTCCCAGAGTGCCGTTGTTGGCGGCATCCAATAAGGCCATGACTTTGAGATTGACTTCGCCAACGGCCAGGGCATGTGCGAGCAAATCCTCGATGTCGGTCGGATTCGTAGCCAGGTAGTCGAGAAGATCCTCGATTTGGGCGTCAATCTCGGCATCTCGATACCCTAAAACACGGGCATGGTGCGAGTAGGCGCAAACGCCTTTCATGCCGTAAAGAATCAGCATGCGCAGGCCTGCCACGTCTTCTCCGACCTGTTCATGCCCGCGATTGACGGCGACCAAAGGCTCTTGGGCGAGCAAACCATCCATTGAATCGGCGGGCTGGAATTCGGCCGGTCCGCGTGGTTCTTCGGGAGAGATGGACTGGGCGGCGGACGCTTCCAGATAGCGGGATTTGAGCCTGTCGCGTATATTTTCCGCCTTTTTAATCATGGTGACAAAGCGGGTGGCCGTGAAGTTGACATTGGTCAGGGTGGTGAAGAAGCCGTACTGAATGAAATCGTCTGCTTCCTGATCGGTCACGCCGAGCGCGCGGGCGCGGCGGGCATACTGAGCGATGCCCAGGATCTGGTAGATCAAAACGTCCTGCAGGTCGGCCGTGGTTTCATCCTTGCCGCAAGCACCATGGTCGCTTCTGCAACCGAATACGCCGTCATTACTCTGGGTTTGTTCACATTGAATGCAAAACATGGAATCGTCTCCTCATCGTCACTTATGTGGTAGGAGCGTTGATTAAAGCATGTGAATCCAATGAGACGCCTTGATCTAAATCAAGAGGGGGTAAAAATACAGGAAAGGTGGCTCTTTCAATGGTCGGGAAGATGCTAGTCTTGGCCTGCGTAGAGGGGCGCCGGCGGCATTCTGAACTTCGGCGAGAAAGTACTCCACAGCCGAATTCAATGCAAAGCGATCGCTTCCTCGAATTCACACAATGGTCTCGATCTTGACAGAAGTGGAATGAAGGGTTTTTAACTCATATCCAAACTGGAGCGATTTCGAAAATAATACGAGACGTGCATGAGGATACAGAAAGTGCATCTATCTCTTCCCATTCCTAATAGACATGTTGCCGGAGAGGCGCTCGCGCAGGTTCTCAAACAACGATATGGTCAGCGCGACGACATCATTGTCTTGGCGCTGCCGCGCGGCGGGGTGCCGGTAGCTGTCCCCATTGTTCGTGCCTTGCGTGCGCCACTCGACCTCATGCTGGTTCGAAAGCTGGGCGTTCCCTATCAGCCTGAGTTGGCTATGGGTGCGATCGCATCTGGCGGAGTACGCGTGCTCAATCCCGAGGTTGTACGTATGACAGGCGTTACTCCCGCGCAGATCGAGGCAGTGGCGGCCGAGGAACAACAGGAAATGGATCGCCGGGCGATGATTTATCGAGGAAATCGTCCCTGGCCTGATTTAACCGGACGTTGCGTCATTCTGGTGGATGATGGGCTTGCGACGGGGGCGACCATGCGCGCCGCCATAAAGGCCGTGCGCCATCAGGATGCGGTATGCATCGTCGTGGCTGTACCGGTGGCGCCTCCCGATACAGTAAGCGCATTGGCGAAAGATGCGAATGAAGTCATCAGCTTGTTCACTCCAGAGCCGTTCAGCGCCATTGGACAATGGTATGAGGATTTCTCACAGACTTCAGACGAAGAGGTCATCGAGGCGCTGCGGGAGCTCTCTTCCAGGGAAGGAGAGTAGCAACGCAACTGAGGAATTAAAAACCGATTTGAGGCTATTTGAGGATGAGCAGGCTGTTGGCCAAAATGTCTTCAAAATCGGACCCCATATCCATTTACGTATCAATCGCCCTCGCTGGAGGTAACGGGCAAATTATCCTTAAGGGCGGCCGTCCCGATTTCCTTGCGGTCGACTGGTTTCATGCCATCGTGGCGCGAAGACGTTTCTTCAAGGTGTTTATGTCCGCTGTATTAAGGATGTCTTCTTTTTCCAGCCAACCGCGCCTTGCCTGATGGATTCCAAAGGCCAGATTGGCAAAACCATCCGGAGAATGGCTGTCGCTATCGATGCATATTTTTACGCCCTCATCGCGCGCCATGCGGCAGTGGATGTCGTTCAGGTCGAGCCGTTTAGGTTGCGCGTTGAGTTCCAGATAACATCCACGTTCACGTGCGCCCTCGATCACTCGTACCATGTCGATGGGGTAGGGGTCTCGTGCAAGTAAAAGGCGGCCAGTCGGGTGGGCCAGGACGGTGAAGTAGCGGTGATCCATGGCTTTGAGAATGCGGTCGGTCTGCTTTTGTTCGGATAGGTTGAAATGATCGTGAACAGCGCCTATCACTAAATCCAGACGAGAGAGAATGCTATCGGGCAAGTCGAGGCGACCGTCTTCAAGGATATCCACCTCTATCCCTTTGAGCAGCGTGATGTCCGTAGATTGCTCATTGAAAGCGTCGATGATTTCCATCTGTTGCGCGAGCCTTTTTTCGTCGAGGCCGTTGGCTATGCGTAAATGATGCGAATGGTCCGTGATGGCGAGATACTGAAGGCCGGCAGCGCGAGCGGCATTTGCCATGGCGGCAATATCGGCTTGACCGTCGCTGGCTTGCGTATGACAGTGCAAATCACCGCGCAGATCATGTAGTTCTATTAGACGAGGCAGTCGCCCTTCGCGTGCAGCCTCGATCTCACCCCGGTTCTCACGCAGTTCGGGTTCGATGAAAGGTAATCCTACGCTTTCGAAAACCGATTCCTCCGTGAGACCGGCGACGCGGCGTTCATTTTTGAACACACCGTATTCATTGATCTTCAAGCCCAACTGTTGCCCTCGGCGGCGAATTTCAATGCTATGGGCGCGACTGCCGGTAAAATAGTGCAGCGCCGCACCAAAACTCGATGCAGAAACAACCCGCAAGTCGACCTGCAAGCCGTTGCGAAGAATCACTGTGGCGCGGGTTGAACCGCTTGAAACGACTTCGGCGATTTCCTCGTAATGCGTGAACTGTTGCATTACCGGCGGGGCATTTTCAGCGATTGCCAGGATATCCAGATCGCCGACCGTTTCCTTGCCGCGACGGTAACTGCCCGCAATGACGACGCGTTTTACTTCAGCCAATGCTTGAAGCCAGTGCCGTAAAGGCTCAGCATATTGGCCGGCAATACTGAAAAGGAAGCGCTGCTCCTTGTTGCGATTTGCGGCAAGGGCTTCGAGGATGCGTTGCTCGGTCTTGGGGCCGAAACCTGGCAACTCACGCAAGCGTCCGCTTTTGGCCGTGTTGGCAAGCTCGTCCAGGGACTTGATACCCCGGGTTTCATAGAGCGTCTTGACCCGCTTCGGGCCAAGACCAGGCAGTTGTAGTAGGTCCTCTAGGCTGGGAGGCACTTCCTGACGCAATTTTTGCAGGGTATGTGATTTGCCGGTGGCGACGATTTCAATGATTTTGGCGGCAATTTCTTTGCCAATGCCGGGCAGCTCGGTCAGGTCTTCCCCGCGGCTCACCCGCTCGGCCAATTCCGTCCCCTGGCTGCGTATGGTGCGCGCTGCGTTGCGATAGGCTCGCACTTTGAAAGGGTTGTCACCCTTCAGCTCCAGCAGATTCGCCAATTCATCGAAAATGGCAGCGATGTCTTCGTTGTGTACGGCCATAATACGTTTCCTCGCGAACCATAGCCTTCTCAGGAGAGTTTGTTCACATACACATCATAACGAGTATTGGGCTCTTTGATGAAATGGGAGGGAATAATGCCCCCAAGAGGAGGCGCGTTTGCCGGGCGCTTGACGACCACGCGTCGAGCGCCGCTATGCAGGGCGGACTGCAGAAGTTTTCCGGAGTCGGGGTCCGCTCCCACTAGGGCGCGCAAGATCCGCATTTCTTGTTTGACCAGGGCGGACTTGCCGCGGTCTGGATACATGGGATCAAGATATATACCATCCGGCGCGAATGGCCGGGCGCGGAGATATTCGCCACTTTCAGCGTTCTCGATCATGATTCGCTTGCGGATTTCCTCAGGCGCGGTTCGCTTGATTGCATCTTTAAGCAAAAATGCGATCACTGGATGGCGCTCCACCAGCACCACGCGGTTGTTCAAGGCCGCCAGCGTCAAGGCATCCCTGCCGAGGCCCGCAGTGGCATCCACGATTTCCAGGGAGTCGCGCCCCGAACTGAGGCCAAACGCTCTGCCCAAGGGGTGACGCCGCTTGGTCTGCCGTAAACGCCAGCCGAGGCGGCCACGCCCGAAATCCAACTTCAGAATGCCCAGGCCGCTGTTTTTCGGGGAAACCAGTCTCCAGCCTTGATTGCCAGATTGGAGGCGAAAACATGAATCCCATTCCGCCGAATCCATTTCGCAGGGCAGATCCAGTCGAGAGGCGATATCTCGGGCCGACCCCGCATGAGATTGCTGGTCAAAGACGACAATGCATCTTGTCGTAGAAGCAGGTAAAGGCTTATCCAGATTCATGGGGCGGTGAAAAACAATATCATCAGAGACAGACACTCGCTAATTGGGTATTATTTACGTCTTCGTCCCGGCCCGCATCGCGAAGCCGAAAACCGCTCTGGAGGGGTGGCTGAGTGGCCGAAAGCGGCGGTCTTGAAAACCGTTGAAGGGCAACCTTCCGTGGGTTCGAATCCCACCCCCTCCGCCATTAATCCGGCAGCATCGGGCATCGCTCAAACTCGAGCCGAACTTCTATTCAAATAGGCAGCCGGGCGTTCGCGATCAACGCCATTTCAAATGAATCCCATGGTCAGCCAGATATTCTTTCGTAGGTTGCACGCATTGATCTACAAAGGCGATACGTTCAGGGTTGGTCAATGCGCGCGCCTGCCATTGTTTACCATCTTTCAAGCCGGCCAACTCATAAAGCTTCGGCGAAGGGAAATAGAAAGCATGTACAAATTGGCGGAAAATGCGGTTGAGCAGCGCGGGGTAGAGTCCCATCAGCACCCGCCAGCCGCTGTGCATGCCAGTTTCCACCGTTTCCTTAGCATGGGCGATGTGGCGGGCCTCATCAATGGCGTGCACAGTGATCACATCATAGATGGCCGACGAAATTTCCTTTCTATGCCGCCTTATGTAGCGATTCATCTGATCCGGAACCTGTTCTCCGATCAAGACCGCTATCCAGAAAGCCGCTGAATCAGAAGGCGAAAATCGTCCCACCCATGTGGCGAGTTTCGGGCGGTGAAACATGTCTGGCGAAAGAGTCAATCCCGAGTGGCGAATGAGTTCCAGAAACATCAGGCTATGCCCGGCCTCTTCGCGAAGCTCGTGCAGTCTGTAAGTGGTTGCGGTTGGATCTCCTAGCGAATCCCCCAGTGCGCGGCTGATGCGCTCCATAAAGATTCCCTCAAGCCACAGCGCCTTTTCAATGAAATTGATGAATTCCAGGCGAGATAAAAGAATGCGTTGTGATTCAGGCAGGGATTCGTATTCGGGCAGGCCGCTCAGACTCATTGCCCCCTTCGGCAACCACCATCCCTGCTGCGTGTTCAGCGATTCCCATTCGATGCGCTCTAGCGGATCGGCGTAAGGTGTGCTGCTGCGGTTGAGTAGCTCGATGAGAGCGCTGGCCTCTTTACCCATGAATGAAGGAAATCTACCCGCATAAAGAAATTGAGGAACGTCTTAGGCGCAAAAATGATCCGTTCGGTTCCCGTTTGAGAAAACAGTTTTTTAGAAACTGCTTATTTATGCCGATCTTAAGCGATTTGCTGCACTAATAACAGCATGTTGCGCTTTACGGAAAGCGCCTTGCTCGGGTAATATGGGACTTTCAGCGGGGCGTAGCGCAGCCTGGTAGCGCACCTGAATGGGGTTCAGGTGGTCGGAGGTTCAAATCCTCTCGCCCCGACCAATGATTTCTAAAGCTACACCGTCTACGACGGTTTAATCCGGACTTAACTACTTAATAGTAGTTAAGTTTGCTACTATCGAGCGGCTCGATCTTCGCGTGATCCCGTCCTAAAAACATCTATTCTCCATGATCCGGTAGAGTAGGGCTGTCAAGCCCATGTCCAGATTCGCCCTGGCATTAGCGCATGGACGGTCTGCCCTCCAGCGCAACGGCCAGCGCATCGACCAGTGGACGCATGAAATACCGCCCTTCGGGCACGGCCGCCGCGCGCACTCCGACCTCCTCCAGCCGCGCCGCCACGACGGGTCCCACCGCCGCCACCAGGCAGGCGTCCAGACCATCTTGCAAACGCGCTTCCAGGTCGTGACGGCGGGCCACAGTATATAGGCGATCGACTTGCGACTTGCTGGTAAAAGCGATGGCATCCACGCGCCCCTGCGCCAGCGTGTCGATCAACGTCAGCACGCGCTGCTCGTCGCTGTCGTCGGCGTACACATAAGGTGCCACGCACACCGGCTCCAGACCGCGCCGGCGCAGATAGTCCTGCAACAGGGGATTGGCTTCGCTGCCGTAAAGCTGCACCGCGACCCGATCACTGGCAAAGGACAGGCCCTCCATGAGGGCGATGACCCCTTGCGTGGTCGGCACTTCGGTCACCACGTCGCTGGCCAGACCGATTTCCCGTAGCGCCCGCCCCGGCTTGGGCCCGCGCGCGATCTTGCGCACCTGCGCCAGACGTTGCACGAACGCCTCGCGCACGCCGATCCGCTCGCTGGCCGCGAGCAGGCGCCGCAAGCCCTCGCCGGTGAGCAGGACGAAATCGCGGATCGACGCATCACGGATGAACCGCCGCAGCCAGGCGGCGACGTGCGCCTGATCGGGCGTGTCGAGGATCGACACCAGCGGACAGCGCAACACCTGCGCCCCGCGTCGCTCCAGCAGACCGGCCAGCACGTCGAGCTGGCGCGATTCCGGCAGTGCCACGCAACGATCTTGCAAACTCTCCGGCAACTGCATCTTTCGACTCATGATATCGTTCTCCATGCGGCAGGCCGAACGAAACACGACGCCCACCAGCAGTGGGCGTCGTGGTCTCAGACTTGCGACCCAGGGGACGCGCTCAGATATCCAACACCCGCTTGGGCGCGGTTTTGTAGTGCGTGATGAACATGATCAGACCGACGAACATCAGCCCGCCCACGAGATTCCCCAGCGCCGTGGGAGCCTCGTTCCAGGTGAGATAATCGATGAACGTGAAGTCGCCGCCCATGATCAACGCGAACGGAAACAGAAACATATTCACCACCGAGTGCTCGAAGCCCATGTAGAAAAACAGCATGATGGGCATCCACATGGCGAAGATCTTGCCGATGGCCGAGGTGGAGACCATCGCCGCGGCCACGCCGGTGGACACCATCCAGTTGCACAGAATTCCCCGGATGAAAATGGTGAACCAGCCCATGATGCCGTGCGATTCGTAGCCCACGGTGCGCGCCATGCCGATATGCGCCACTTTCTCGGCAATGATGCCGCCGCTGCTGGTATAGCCGTAGGTCAGGATGAACGAGATCATGAATGCGACCAACACTGCACCGGCGAAATTTCCGATGAACACCAGCCCCCAGTTGCGCAGCACCTGACTCAGGCTTACGCCGGGGCGCTTGTCCAGCCAGGCCAGCGGCACCAGCATGAACACGCCGGTCAACAGATCGAAGCCCAGCAGGTAGATCAGGATAAAGCCGACCGGGAACAGGATCGCCCCGGCCAGCGGCGAGCCGGTCTTGATTGCCACAGTGATGGCGAACGCGGCGGCGAGCGCGAGGATAGCGCCCGCCATGAACGCCCGGATCAGGGTATCGCGCGTGGAAAGGCAGGCTTTGGATTCGCCCGCATCCACCATCAATTTCGCCAGTTCGTTCGGACTGACGTAGTCCGCACCGGTTTTTCCAGTCATATCAATTACCTCGTGAGAAAGTTCAAGTGAATGTCGGCCGCTGTCGGCCGGCTCATGTCCGAGTCCGTCGCAACGTGCTTCTATAGGGATAAAGCTCGCGTCCTCCTGTGGATCTGCTCAGGCGTATACCATCTCCTTGTCTTCGAACTGCGCTGCGTCACCGCAAGCGCCCAGCACAGCGTGCAGCCGCACCACAGCGCCGACGATCAGCAACGCCGGTGAAGTCACTCCCGACTCGGCGACGCGCGCCGGCAGATCGGCCAGCGTGCCCGTGTGCACGCGCTGCCCGGGCAGGGTGCCGCGTTCGATCAGCGCGGCCGGCGTATCCGCCGCCATGCCGTGCGCGCGCAGTTCGGCGCAGATGGTTTCGAGGTTGGCCAGCCCCATGTAGAACACCAGCGTCTCGCGCTTGTCGATCAGGCAGGCCCAGTCGAGATCGAGGCGCCCGTCGCGGGTGTGGCCGGTGAGGAAGCGCACTGACTGGGCGTGCTCGCGATGGGTCAGCGGAATGCCGGCGTAGGCCGCGCAGCCGCTGGCCGCGGTGATGCCCGGCACCACCTGGAACGGCACGCCCGCCGCGGCCAGCGTCTCGATCTCCTCGCCGCCGCGGCCGAACACGAAGGGGTCGCCGCCTTTGAGTCGCGCGACTTTCTTGCCTTGGCGCGCCCGCTCGGCCAGCAGACGGGAAATGGCTTCCTGCGGCAGGCTGTGTTCGCCGCGCCGCTTGCCCACATAGATGCGTTCGGCCTCGCGCCGCGCCAGATCGACGATGGCCTCCGGCACCAGCCGGTCGTAGACCACCACGTCGGCCTTCTGCAGCAGGCGCAGCGCCTTGAAAGTGAGCAGATCCGGGTCGCCCGGCCCGGCGCCGATCAGGAACACTTCGCCTGTAGGCGCACCGAAGCCATCGAGCTCACGCTCGAGCATGGCCTGCGCGCCGTCCACATCACCCGCCAGCGCCGCCTCGGCCGCCGCGCCTTCCAACGCCTGCTCCCAAAACAGGCGGCGCGCGCGGAGCGTGTTCAGGCGTTCCTTGACCCGGTCGCGAAACGCGCCGGCCAGTGCGGCGAGCCGCCCGTAGCCGGCCGGAATCGTGCTCTCCAGCCTGCGGCGCAACAGCCGCGTCAGCACCGGCGCCGCGCCGCCCGAAGACACCGCGATGGTCACCGGCGCGCGGTCGACGATCGCCGGGAAAATGAAGCTGCACAGCGCCGGCTGATCGACCACGTTGACCGGTACGCCGCGTGCGGCGGCCAGCGCATGCACGCGCCGGTTGACCTCCTGCTGGTCGGTGGCCGCCACCGCCAGCGCGCAGCCGTCGAGATGTTCGGGATTGAATGGCGCGCGCAGCAGTTCCACGTCGGCGCGCGCGGCCAGTAGTTCCTGCGCCGGGGGCGTCAGCCGCGGCGCGACCACGCGCAGCCGCGCGCCGGCCTTGAGCAGCAGCGCCGCCTTGCGCGCCGCCACCTCACCGCCGCCGACCACCAGACAGCGCTGGCCACGCAGGTTCATGAAAATCGGCAAGTGTTGCATGACGGTTTCCCTCGTAGTCGAATCAGCCCGCGACGCGGGTTTCGGCGATGATGCGGCGCAGCTCCGGTACGCAGGAGCCGCAGTTGGTGCCGGCCTTGAGCAGCGCGCCGATGGCTTCTGGCGTTTGCAGGTCGTGCTCGCGGATGGCGTCGACGATCGTATTGAAGCCCACGCTGAAGCAGGAGCACACGCTCTGGCCGGTATCGACTATGCCCTTGCCGGGGCGGCCGACCAGCAGGCTCATGCGCGCGGCGTCGTCGATATGGTCTTCGGCGAACATGCGCCCCAGCCAGTCGCGTTCCGGCAGCGTGGAATCGCCCCGAGCGATGAAGGCCGCCGCCTCCAGCCGCCCGTCACGCAGGCGCGCGGCGCGGAAGCGCCCGCCGGCCGGGTCGGCGTATTCCATCCATTCCCCCGCCCCGCCCAGGGTGTGATAGATCCACTCGCCCCAGTCGGCCGGCTTCTCGTCGCCGGCCAGTTCGTAGCGCCAGTGGCCCTTGGCGCGCACCTCGCAGGCATATTCGCCCGGCAGATCGGCGAGGCGCCGGCGGCTGAGCAGGAAGGCCTGCCAGTGCGGACGCCAGGGCGCAACAACCACCGGCGCGTGCTTGAACTCGGGTTGCCCTGAAATCGGGTCGGTGACCGTGTCAATCAACGCGTTGACGCGCGCACGGCGGGCGAAGGCGTCGCTCCAGTGCATGGGCGCGAACACCGAACCGGGTCGCTGGCCGTCGTCGAGGCGGACCCGCGCCAACATCTCGCCGCCCACCCCGCGCAAGCGCGCGAAACCACCCTCGCTCAAATGCAGGCGGCGGGCGTCGTCGGGATGCACCTCGACGAAGGGTTCGGGCCGGTGCGCGGTGAGGCGCGGCGTCTTGGCGGTGCGCGTCATGCTGTGCCACTGATCGCGCAGACGGCCGGTGTTCAGCACCAGCGTGTCCTCGCCGTTGGCGGCCCGCGCCGGCGGGCGCGGGGTCACGGCGACGAAGCGCGCGCGGCGGTCAGGGTGATAGAAGCGCCCGTCGGCGAACAGCCGGGCGCGCGAGGTGCCGTCGTCGGCCAGCGGCCATTGCACCGGCTGCAAGGCGGCGTAAGCGGCGGTGTCCAGGGTTGCCAGCGGGCCGAGGCGCAGGTCGCGCGTATCGTCGTTCTCGAAGTTGGTCATGGCCGCGTATTCGCGGAACACGGCGGCCTCGTCGGCGAAATCGAAGGCATCCGCGTAGCCGAGCCGCCGCCCGACTTCGGCAAACATCCACCAGTCCGGCCGCGCTTCGCCGGCCGGGTCGAGAAACGGGCGCACCCGCGAGATGCAGCGCTCGGAGTTGGTCACCGTGCCGCCCTTCTCGCCCCAACCCAGCGCCGGTAGCCGGATGTGGGCCTCACGCACGGTGTCGGTATCGCGCACGCAGTCGGACACCACAACCAGCTCGCAGCCGGCCAGCCCGGCGCGTACGGCGTCGGCCTCCGGCAGGCTGAAAGCAGGATTGGTGGCGACGATCCACACCGCCTTGACCGCGCCGCTCGTCACTGCCTGGAACAGATCCACGGCCTTGAGCCCGGGCGCTGCGGCGATGCGCGGCGCGTCCCAGAAACGGCGCACGCGGTCGACATCGGGCGGCGCGAAGTCCATGTGCGCGGCGAGCTGGTTGGCCAGGCCACCGACCTCGCGCCCGCCCATGGCGTTGGGCTGGCCGGTGATCGAGAACGGTCCCATGCCGGGACGGCCGATGCGGCCGGTGGCCAGATGCAGATTGATGACGGCGTTGCCCTTGTCCACGCCGCTGGACGATTGGTTCAGGCCCTGCGACCACAGCGTGACCACCTTTTCCGTCTCGGTGAAGGCGGCGTAGAACTTGGCCAGTAGCTGCGGGTCGAGCTCGCAGGCGGCGGCCACGGCGTCGAGGGTCGGCGCGGCGGCACGCGCCGCATCCAGGGCGGCATCGAAGCCCTCGGTGTGGGCGGCGATGAAGGTCTCGTCGAGCTTTCCGGCATCGGCCAGATGCACCAGCAGGCCATCGAGCAGCACGGCGTCACTGCCCGGCTTGACAGGCAAATGCCAGTCGGCGATGTCGCTGGTGGCGGTGCGGCGCGGGTCGATGACCGCGATTTTCATGTGCGGGCGTTTGCGCTTGGCGGCGGCGACGCGCTGATAGAGCACCGGGTGTGCCCAGGCGGCATTGGAGCCGGCGAACACCACCAGATCGGCCTGTTCAAGATCTTCGTAGCAGACCGGTACGGTGTCGGTGCCGAAGGCGCGCTTGTAGGCGGCCACCGCCGAGGACATGCACAGGCGCGAATTGGTGTCGATGTTGGCGCTGCCGATGAAGCCCTTCATCAGCTTGTTGGCGACGTAATAGTCTTCGGTGAGCAACTGGCCGGAAACGTAGAACGCCACGGCCTGCGGGCCGTGTTTCTCGATGACCTGGCGAAAGCCGTCGGCCACGGCGTCCAGCGCCGTGGCCCAGTCCACCCGCTGGCCGCCGATCTCCGGGTAGAGCAGGCGCCCGTCGAGCGCCAGCGTCTCGCCCAGCGCCGCGCCCTTGGAGCACAGCCGGCCGAGGTTAGCCGGATGCGCGTCGTCGCCGCGCATCTTCCAGCCGTCGGCCTCGCGCGTCACCTCGACGCCACAGCCGACGCCGCAGTACGGACAGGTGGTGAACACGGCCTCAGGCATCGGCGGCCTCCGGGACAAGATTCAGGGATACGCGGCCGTTCTCGACGCGCACCGGGTAACGGCCGGCGCAGCCTTCGTCGGGCGCCACCGCCTCGCCGCTGGCCAGTTCGATCTTCCAGTTGTGCAGCGGGCAGGTGACGCGATGATCGTGCACGATGCCTTGCGACAGCGGCCCACCCTTGTGCGGGCAGGCATCGCGCAGGGCGAATACCTGATCGTCCAGAGTGCGGAATACCGCGATGTCGCCTTGCGGCGTGCGAACCACGCGCGCGCCGAGGTGGGGAATATCGTCGAGACTGCCGATCTCCACCCAGCTCATGCCTGCACCTCCAGCAGGGGTTCGAATTCTTCCGCATCTATGCCCTCGGCGCGCTGCTTCCAGGGATCGATCTGGGCAAAGGTCTGTGAATACTTGAAGCGCTCATACAGCGCGGCGCGCTGGGCGGCGTCCTCGACGATGCAGCGCTTGACGTAGGACACACCGACGCGCTCCACCCAGGGCGCGGTGCGCTCCAGATAGTGCGCCTGTTCGCGGTAGAGCTGGATGAAGGCGGCGCTGTATTCGAGCACCTCGTCCTCGGTGGCGACCTTGCACAGAAAGTCGGTGGCGCGCACCTTGGTGCCTCCGTTGCCGCCGATGTGCAGTTCATAGCCGGAGTCCACGCACACCACGCCGACATCCTTGACGTTGGACTCGGCGCAGTTGCGCGGGCAGCCGGAGACGCCGAACTTGAACTTGTGCGGCATCCACGAACCCCAGGTGAGCCGCTCCAGCTTGATGCCGAGGCCGGTCGAGTCCTGGGTGCCGAAACGGCACCACTCGGAGCCGACGCAGGTCTTGACCGTGCGCAGCGCCTTGCCGTAGGCGTGGCCGGAAACGAACCCGGCGGCGGCCAGATCGCCCCACATCGCCGGCAGATCCTCCTTTGTGACGCCCAGCAGATCGAGACGCTGGCCGCCGGTGAACTTGACGGTCGGCACCTGGTATTTTTCCGCCACCTCGGCGATGGCGCGCAACTCGGCGGGATTGGTCACGCCGCCCCAGATGCGCGGTACAACGGAGTAGGTGCCGTCCTTCTGGATGTTGCCGTGGGCGCGCTCGTTGATGAAGCGCGACTGCTTGTCATCCTCGTATTCGCCCGGCCAGGCGCACAGCAGGTAATAGTTCAGCGCCGGGCGGCAGGTCGGGCATCCCGTGTCGTTGTTCCAGTTGAGCGCCCGGAACACCGCCGGCATGGTCTTGAGCTTCTGCCCGACGATGGCCGCGCGCACTTCGTCATGGGTGGCCTCGGTGCAGCCGCACAGCGGCTTGCGCGAGGGCGCGGTGGAATAGTCGCCGCCGACAGTGATGGCGAGGATGTTCTCCACCAGGCCGGTGCAGGAGCCGCAGGACGAGCTGGCCTTGGTGTGCAGGCGGACCTCCTCCAGGGTGAACAGCTTCTTGGTGGTGATGGCCTTGACGATCTCGCCCTTGCACACGCCGTTGCAGCCGCAGATCTCGGCGTCGTCGGGCAGGTTGGCGATGCGCGTTTCCTCGTCGCCATGGCCGGTGTCGCCGATATGGGCCTGACCGAACAGCAGGTTCTCGCGGATATCGGTGATGTTTGTCTTGTCTCGCATCAGCTGGAAGTACCAGGGGCCATCCAGGGTGTCGCCGTACATCACGGCGCCGTCGATGCGGTCGTCTTTGAGCACCAGCTTGCGGTAGATGCCGCGCGCGGCGTCCTGGAACACCATTTCCTCGGCGCCCTCGCCGCCGTTGAAGTTGCCGGCCGAAAACAGATCGATGCCGGTGACCTTGAGCTTGGTCGAGGTCACCGAACCCTGATAGCGGGCGATGCCGTAACGGGCCAGATGATTCGCGCAGACCTTGGCCTGCTCGAACAGCGGCGCGACCAGGCCGTACAGCGCGCCGCGGTGCTGCGCGCATTCACCCACGGCGTAGATGCGCGGGTCGTAGGTGAGTAGAGTGTCATCCACTACGATACCGCGCTCGCAATACAGCCCGGCCGCTAGCGCCAGGGCGATGTTGGGGCGGATGCCGACCGCCATCACCACCAGGTCGGTCTCGAGTTCGCTGCCGTCGGCAAATCGGACGCCGGTTACATGCTCATCGCCCACAATCTCGCTGGTTTGGGCCGGCATTTTGAATTGCAGACCACGCTCGCTGAGCGAACGCTGCAGCAGTCCGGCGGCGACGCGATCAAGCTGCCGTTCCATAAGCTGGTCGAGCAGATGCACCACGGTCACGTCCATGCCCTGCTTCATCAGGCCGTTGGCCGCTTCCAGACCGAGCAGGCCGCCGCCGATGACCACCGCTTTACTGAACTGCCTTGCGGCATCGAGCATGCGCTGCACGTCGGCGATGTCGCGAAAGCCCACCACACCGGGCTTGTCGTGTCCCGGCACCGGGATGATGAACGGATTGGAGCCGGTGGCCAGGATCAGCCGATCGTATTCGGCGCTCGTGCCGTCGGCGGCCTCGACGCGGCGGCGCACGCGGTCGATCTTCGTCACCTGCTTGCCCTTGTGCAGGGTGATGCCGCGCGCGGCGTACCAGGCGTCGTCGTTGATGAAAATATCCTCGAGCGTCTTCTCCCCGGCCAGTACCGGCGACAGCATGATGCGGTTGTAGTTGCCGTAGGGCTCGGCACCGAACACGGTGATGTCGTACAGATCGGGGGCGATCTTCAATAATTCCTCGATGGTGCGCATGCCGGCCATGCCGTTGCCGACGAGCACGAGTTTGGGACGGTGTGTCATGGATCAGACCTCCTGTTGGGAATGCCGCGACCCGCGGAGCCCGGCTCCGGCAGGCTCTTGCGGCAGGGATTGCAGCCGCGCAGGGCCGACACCGGCACCTGCAGATGAGTTATGGCAAAACTTTCCAGATAGCCGACCACGTCGGCCGGATCGAAACGCCCGCCGTCAAAGAAGCGGTCCGCGCCCATGGGCAAGGGCGCGGGCGCGGCCTGCGCCAGCATCCAGCCGCCGGCGTTCAGCCCTTCGGGTTTTTCGTCGATGGTCGGGTACGGCCAGCCCAGTTCGCCGGCCAGCTCACGGTACAGTTCAGGGCGATAGGCGCGCGCCGCCGCGGCCGGCAGATCCACCGCCTTGTCGAGCTGCCCCCAGCGCAGCATCTGGGTCATGAACCACAGCGCGTGCGAGCGCCAGGGAAACATCGCCGCATGGCGGTGGAACACGTTGAAATCCGCATGCGCGACTTCGTCCGCACCCGGGTCGTAGACGATCCGGTCGGACAGCGGCGCGCGCAGCACTTCCGCGTCGATGCCGACATACTCGGGCTGCGCGAGCAGCGCGGCGGCGGCATCGCGGTTGGCCGGCTCATCCAGCCAGGCGCCGGCCTGCATCAAGGCGCGCAGCAGACGGCGGTGGGTGTCGGGATGGCGCGCGGCCCAGTCCTCGGTCACGCCGAGCACTTTCTCCGGCTTGTTCGCCCAGAGCTGGTGGCTGGTGATGAGAATGTGGCCGTGCCCCTCGCGCACCGCCACGCTGTTCCACGGTTCGCCGACGCAGAAGCCGTCGATCTCGCCGGCGGCCAGGCGCTCGACCATGCGCGGCGGCGGGACCACCTCGATGTTCACCTCGCGATCCGGGTCGATGCCGGCTTCGGCCAGCCAGTAACGCAGCTCGTAGTTGTGGCTGGACACGGGGTACACCACGGCAAAGGAGAGCGGTTCCAGGCCCCGTTCGCGTCGCTGCGTGACCACGCTGCGCAAGCTGTGTGCGCTGATCGGCCGCCGGGTGGCATCCATGCCGGCCTCGCGCATCCACGCAAACAGGCGGCGCGACACAGTGATCGCATTGCCGTTCAGGCCCAGACTCAGCGCCGTGGTCAGCGGCCGGCGCAGGGCGCTGATGCCGAGCTGACTCGCCACCGGCATGCCGGCCAGCATCTGCGCGCCGTCCAGCGCGCCGAGCATGACTTTGTCGCGAATGTTGGCCCACGACGGTTCGCGCGATAGCTCGACCTGCAAGCCTTCCTGCGCGAACAGTCCCAGTGCCTGCGCCACCACCAGTGGCGCACAGTCACTCAGCGGTATGAATCCCAGTCGCACGTTCCTGTCCTCCCTGCCCGAACGGCGTAGGGCCAGCACATTGCCGTCCCCCTTGGTGCTCTTCCAAACCATCGTACTGCCTCCAGTCTTCGTACTTGTTGTTTGAACACGGTGAGCATGCCTCGTCGTGTCGCTTGAGCCGGCCTGACGCGCAGCATTCAAGCTGCCTCTCAGGTTTCGTCCTTGCGCTGCTTCTCGTACAGGAACTTGAGCACTTCGTGGCGCAAATGGTTGTACTGCGCGTCGTCGGCCATGGTCAGGCGGTCGCGCGGACGCGGCAGGTCGATGTCGAGCACCTCGCCGACCGTGGCCGCCGGGCCGTTGGTCATCATCACGATCCGATCCGAAAGCAGCACGGCTTCGTCCACGTCGTGGGTGATCATGATCACGGTGTTCTTCAGTTCGCGCTGGATTTCCATCAGCGAGTCCTGCAGATGAGCGCGGGTCAGCGCGTCCAGTGCGCCGAAAGGTTCGTCCATCAGCATGACTGTCGGCTCCATGGCCAGCGCGCGGGCTATGCCGACGCGCTGTTTCATGCCGCCGGAAATCTCGTCCGGGCGCTTGTGCATGGCATGATCCATATGCACCAGCCTGAGGTTGTGCTCGATCCATTCGCGCATCTCGGCCTTGGATTTTTTGCCCTTGAATACCTGCTTGACCGCCAGCGCCACGTTCTCGTAGGCCGTCAACCAGGGCAGCAGCGAGTGGTTCTGGAACACCACCGCGCGTTCCGGACCGGGTTCGGTTACTTCGCGCCCGTCGAGAATCACGCCGCCTTCGGTCGGCTGATACAGTCCGGCGACGATGTTGAGGACGGTGGATTTGCCGCAACCGGAGTGCCCGATGAGCGATACGAACTCGCCACGCTGGATGTTCAGGTCGATCTTGTCGAGCGCTCGGAATGACCCTTTGGGCGTCGGGAAATCAATTGATACCTGACTCATCAAAAGATGCGCCTGTTCCGCCGCGCGGGATGATTCTGCTGGCATCTCTTCCTGAGCCACCGTTTCCATCGCAGACTCTTGGTTGAATATCAGCTTGAGATTCATCGCAACACCGCCTTTTTGTCCCAGGAAATAAGCCGTTGCAGCAGCAACATGGTTCGATCCAGGAGATAACCTATGAGGCCTATGACGATCACCGCCACCATGATGCGGCTCAGCGATTGCGAGGAGCCGTTCTGGAATTCATCCCACACGAACATGCCAAGACCGGGGTTCTGCGCTAGCATTTCGGCCGCGATGAGCACCATCCAGGAAATGCTCAGGGACAGACGCAAGCCCGCAAACATCATCGGCAGGGAAGAAGGCAGGACGATTTTGCGCACATACGTGAACCATCCAAGGCGCAGCACCTTGGAAACATTGCGCAAATCCTGAGGAATGCTGGCCACGCCGATGGCAGTATTCACGATCGTAGGCCATAGGGCGCACAGCATGACCGTGATCATTGACACCACATACGCTTTCGGAAACAGCGGATTGACATGGGTATACACAGCGGCGATCACCAGGGTCACCAACGGTAGCCAGGCCAGCGGCGACACCGGCTTGAACAACTGGATGATGGGATTGGCCATCGCATACATGCTTGCAGACAGACCGAGGACGATGCCCACCGGAATGGCGATCAAGGAGGCAAGCAAGAATCCTGACAGCACCGTAATCAGGCTGGTCTTGATGCGGTCGATGAAGGTTGGAGGTCCGGTGTAAGGGAAAATGCGCGGCTTGTAACTCGGATCCTGCGCCACCCGCTGCGCATTTATTTTTTCCTGGCGCTGATAAAAGCGGGCACGTTTTGCCTCCGCGTGTTGATATTGCTCATACATGTTGACGATCTGTTGTCCCACCGCCACCGGCCCCGGGAATTTCCCCAGAGCGGTGTTGATGTGACTGGCCGCCACGGACCAGATCAGCAAAAAGGCGCCGATTCCCAATACGGGCAGTCCCAGACCGCGCATCAGCCGGTTGATCAGCGTAGAAACAGGCGACGGCTTGCTCGCGCTGCTGCCCGACGGAGAGGGCCATTTCAGAGAAAGTGTCTTCATTGAATCACCTCAAGTAAAAAAGACTTGCAAACGGCTTCAGACGGTTTCATTGCCTTTGAGGCCAATCTCGAACTGTTCTAGATACGCATTGGGATGATGGCCGTCGTAAGTAATGCCGTCGATGAAGTCGTCTGTGGCTGGTTTGAAGCCGGTTTCCGTCTTGAAATCCGGGAACTGGGAGGGCTTGAACATGCCGTCGGCAATAAGTGATTCAGCCGCCTTGCGATAGATGTCGGGGCGGTAGACGCTCTTGGCTACATTAAAATACCAGTTATCCGTTTGCGCCTTGGGAATCTGCCCCCAGCGTCGCATCTGTGTGAGGAACCAGATGGCGTCCGAATAGAAGGGGTAGGTCGCATTGTCGCGAAAAAATATATTGAAATCTGGCGCTTTTCTGATATCGCCTTTTTCATATTCGAAAGTGCCCGTCATGGACATGGCGATGACCTTGGCGTCCGCACCTACGTATTGCGGTTGGGAAAGTATCTTGACTGCCTCTTTTCGATTCTTGCCATTGTCCTCGTCCAGCCAATACCCCGCGCGAATGAGCGCTCTGACCACGCGAACCGCCGTGTTGGGATATTTATGAACGAATTCGGCGGTCATGCCGAACACCTTTTCCGGGTTGTTCTTCCAGATTTCGTAATCAGCGATCACCGGAACGCCGATGCCTTGGAAAACCGCCTGTTCGTTCCATGGTTCGCCCACGCAATAGCCATCGATGGTACCCGCCTGCAGGGTGGACGGCATCTGCGGCGGTGGTGTCACCGACAACAGTACCTGCGCATCGAGTTGACCGGATACATCGCCTTTTAGAGGATTGTAGAAACCGGGATTCAGGTTACCCGCCGCCAGCCAGTAACGCAGATAGTAGTTATGGGTGGAAACGGGGAAAACCATGCCCATGCGGAAGGCCTTTCCCTGCTTCTTGTATTGCTCGACCACGGGCGCCATGGCATCGGCATCGATGGGATGCACCGGTCTGCCGTTTTCGTGCGGCACCAGCGTTTTCATTTGTTTCCAGACTTCATTGGAGACGGTGATCGCGTTACCGTTTAAATCCATCGAATAGGGGGTCACGATATGCGCCTTGGTGCCATAACCAATGGTTGCGGCAAGAGGTTGACCGGCCAGCATATGCGCGCCATCGAGTGATCCGCTCACCACGCCGTCGAGTAATACTTTCCAGTTCGACTGCGCCTTCAAGGTGACGAACAGCCCCTCGTCCTCGAAATAGCCTTTCTCGTAGGCGATCGCCAAGGGCGCCATGTCGGTGAGTTTTATGAAACCGAAGGTCAATTGCTGTTTTTCCGGATAACCGATTTTTTCGGCGGCAAATGCTGGGGCGCCGATGCCTGATCCCAGAGCTGCACCCATGGCAGCGGAAAATTGCATGAAGCGGCGGCGATTTGGATTTTGTGGACATTGTTTTTTGTCATGTTTTGACATGGTTCATTGCTTCCTTTTGTGAGTTGCTGATTGGCGGGCAAAAAAAAAGCCCGCACCGTGGGACGGAATGTCCCCGTATGCGAGCGCCTTTGCTCGTTCAATAATCGATAACGAACCGCCGTTGGCTCGCTAAATCGTTATGGTCTATATCGTTGCATTTTACGTGCCAATTTTTTAAGTCTATGTTTTTATTCTTTCAATTGTCATCAGCAAGGGATAACAATGGTGCTGCCGCATTTATTTGCACCAGAAGATGATATGGAATGGCTCGCAATGCACCAAAACAGGGCGCTTATTCGCCCATTTCAAGCCTTCACCTTAGCAATTCAGCGGCTGCAATCAGCATGCGCGCCACCTCGCCGATTTTCTGGTTGCGATCCATCGCCAGCTTGCGCAGCGCCGCATAGGCGGCCTCTTCGCTGATCCCTTTTTGCCTCATGAGAATGGCTTTGGCCTTGTCGATATCCTTGCGGTCGGCCAGCTTGCCGCGGGTTTCCTCCAACTCATTGCGCAGCGCCTGGTATTCGCGAAACCGGGCGATGGCCACGTCCATGATCGGCTTGAGGCGCCTGGGATCGAGCCCATCGACCACGTAGGCGCTCACCCCCGCCCGAACCGCTGCCGTGATGAGATCTTCGTCGCTTTCGCCCGCGAACATCACCACCGGGCGCGGCAGTTTCTGATTGAGCATACGCAAGGATTCGAGGGTGTCGCGATCGGGCAGATCCATGTCGATCAGCACGATATCCGGCTGCCGGCGACGCACGGCCTCGAGCACGTCATCGCCTTCGCCGAGACGCGCGATCACATCGTATCCCTGATCGGCAAGCGCCCGCTCCAAAATCGCGGCACGGCCCGAAGAGCGATCAACCAGTATGACGCGCAATGGCTTCTCAGGCTGGCTCATCGGGTTACTGGGGCAATAGCCGACACAATCTAGACCTATTACTTGCAGTGTTCAGGACACACACTTACGAGGAATACGAAACAAGGAGGTTGTCCATTTATCTAGCAAATATCATTCCAGTTCCAGCAACAGACGACCGGCGAGAAGAATAAATTGGCTCAAATAATCGGGGTTGCAAAGATGGCGGTCTGTAGTGAACGCTTACGGTGGTGGAGTATTTACAGTAGATTCGGACGCGTTTCGGCGAGAGCTTCTTGTGGACATGCATCTAGCCGTTGAGAGTGAACAGCGACGCAATCTACTTGGGAATGGCTCAGTGACATCTGCCGGTTTATCTTCCCGAATAGTCAGGCGTTGAATTTGATGAGCATGAATGGAAGAGATCAGGGAGGCCTCTCTGGCTTCCATATCTTGTGGACTATTATTATCTCAGGGTCTTCGTTTTGTTTTCAGGCCTGGTTTTCGCATCCGGCATGAAAGAGCCCGCGCGCTTTGGGACACGCGGGCCCAATCTCTTCACATTTGGTCCGCATGTTTCTTCTGGGTGGTGAGGCCACCATTGTATTCAACAGGCTGCGGCCCTCAGGACTTGTCCTTGACCTGGCAGGTATTGATTCCGAGTAGTGCGTATAAACCACAGAAACCAGTAATACCGGTCAACAATGGAACCAGCCCCAGCCAAGCCCAGGGGGTGTGGGGGCCAACGAACGCCAGTGAAATGACGCCTCCACCAATGATGATGCGGATGATGCGGTCTACGATTCCTTCGTTACATGGCATGGCAAGTACCTCCTTCGTGTCTTTGATGTAATGTGTTGGATCAGCCTTTTTTCTGATCTGATCGTAGTGTATTCGTACGGCAATGGTATTTCAGTGATTTTGTCACTCAGCTGCGGAAACGAAATCAATAAGGGACTTGCGGTCAAGCAGTTCGACGCTGCCTCTATGCACGCGTACCCAGCCGCGATCGGTAAAGCGTTTGAGCGTGCGGCTGACAACTTCACGCGCGCTACCCAGCTCCACTGCAAGTTCTTGATGGGTTTTGTTCAGCCAGGACTCATCAGCGGAAAGTGCAAGCAGGCGTTTTGCCAGCCGCACTTCGAAGCGACCAAAAGCGATTTCGTCGATCAAGCCCAACAATTGCGCGAGTTTTGCGCCGTAGGCTTCAAAAATGTAACGTCTCATGCCTTCGGAATACTCCAGGGCATGCCGAAAATCTTTTGCCGATAGCAGGGCGGCGCTCACATTTGTTTCGCAGAGGCCTTCGGCGGGGTAGTGCCCATGAGCCAGAAGACAGCTGGTGGTGAGCACACAGGTTTCCCCGGGGCCAACCCGGTAAAGCACGATCTCTCGGCCGCTGGCCGAAAGTTGCTGCACTCTTACGCTCCCATCGATGACGATCAGATAATGCTTGCAGGTGGCACCGGTTTCAAAAACCACGCTACCGCATGGCAGAGTGACTATCTCTGCGGAATCCAGCAATTTCCGGCCTTCAGGATCATGGATCGCGCGCAAGGCGGCAAAGGGTTTATACCATGGTGGTGATGTCATTGGGCGACACCCGAATCAGTCGCGGTAACGTTTGAGCAAGTCAGCATAGGCATCGATCCGCCGATCGCGAAAAAAAGGCCACATGCGCCGTACCTGCTCGCTACGGCTTAGATCAATGTCGGCGACAAGCACACAGGAGGCGTTGCTAGGTGCTTCGGCAATGAGTTCACCCTGAGGGCCGCAGACAAAGCTCGAACCCCAAAAGTGGGCGCCGGCCAGAACTCCACTGGGATCGGGCTCAGCACCTACGCGGTTGCAGGCGAGAACAGGGAGGCCGTTGGCAACCGCATGGCTGCGCTGCATGGTTCGCCAGGCTTCCAGCTGGCGCTTCTGCTCGTCTTCGGGCTCTTCGGGATGCCAGCCGATAGCGGTAGGATAAAGCAGCAATTCGGCTCCGGCCAGTGCCATCATCCTGGCAGCTTCCGGATACCATTGATCCCAGCACACCAAAACGCCGAGCCGGCCGATACTGGTGTCTATGGGGTGAAAGCCCGTGTCGCCGGGAGTGAAATAAAACTTTTCGTAATAGCCGGGGTCATCAGGTATGTGCATCTTTCGGTATATGCCGGTAAGAGTGCCGTCACGCTCCAGCACCACGGCGGTATTGTGATATAGGCCGGCAGCGCGGCGTTCGAAGATGGAACCAACGATGACCACACCGTGTCTTTTCGCTTGTTCCGAGAGAAGTTGCACGGTCGGCCCATGGAGCGGTTCCGCCAGATCGAAGGTGTTGGGGTCTTCGTTCTGGCAGAAATACAAATTGGCGTGGAGTTCTTGCAAAAGTATGAGTTCGGCGCCTTGGGAAACGGCTTGTTCAATACCTTCGGTGGTGCGGGCGTAATTAGCTTCCTTCTCGGCAGTATTCGCTTGTTGGATTAGGGCGGCACGCATGAGGTTTCCTTTGATTATGTCAGCGTGGCGGGAACCGCGGGCAGCACTCCCGCCGGTAATTGCATGGAGAGGCAATGAAGACTGCCGTACTGCTGGATGATGGGCAGGCAATCGATGCCGATAATTTCCCGTCCGGGAAAAGCATGCTCAAATATGCGCCTTGCTTCTTCGTCATGCCGAGGATCGTCGTAGGTCGGCATCAATACAGCTCCGTTGATGATCAGAAAGTTGGCATAGGTTGCCGGCAAGCGTTGGCTGGCGTCGTCGTATCGAGCGCGTGGCATCGGTAATGGCAACAAGCGGTAGGGTTGCCCTGAGGCATCTCGTAGTTGCTCGAGCTCTTTTTTCATAGCCTGAAGTTCAGGGTATTGCCTGTCGCCTGGATCATCGCAATGCACATGGGCGATGGTGCGCTCATCGCAGAATCGGGCCAGGGTGTCGATGTGGCCGTCAGTGTCATCACCATCTAGTGCTCCATGTTCCAGCCATAATATGCGACGTACGCCAAGCGTTTCCTGAAGGCGCTGTTCGATAGCTGCTTGGTCCAGGTCGGGATTGCGGCTAGGTGCGAGCAGGCAGCGGCGTGTAGTGAGCAGAGTGCCCTGGCCATCTGTTTCTATGGAGCCGCCTTCGAGAACGACATTCACCGGCGTCATCGGAGTGTTCCCGAATGTTGCCGACGTATTGAGAGCGTGGTTGATGGCGTCGTCCTGGGCGTGAGGGTATTTGCCGCCCCAGCCGTTGAATCGGAAATCGAGCAAATGTGGCAACCCATCGTCCAGCACGGTGATCGGGCCGTGATCCCGCGCCCAGGTATCATCAGCAGGAGCAATCGCCAGATGGAGGCGCTCGCGGGCGCAGCCGTTTTTCAAAAGCCGCGCTTCCACATAAACCCGATGCGCCTTGTCTCTGCAGACGACCAGTAGGTTTTCATGAGCGCAGACGGCACGGGCGATATTCAGAAAAACGGTTTCTACAGCGGCAAGATGGGGCGCCCAATGGGTGCGATCATGCGGCCATGTGAGCATGACGCCGCTTTGTGGAAACCATTCGGCAGGAAAGATGCGTCGCACAACAGCCATTGTTCGGCTCTGTCCAGGGCGTAAAAAGCTCAGGATGCGCTGGAGTCAGCATGAGGCAAGCGGGTCACCACCGTATGAATGACATAATCATTTGCGAAATACACAATGAATCCATTGTATTCCCACCGATTGATGGTGGGATATCCCGGCGCTGTGCGCACCGGTGGAAGTTTTTTCACCGGTGGTCCGAACTCTTGGCGTACCTGCTGCATGCTCATCCCGCGGTGGGGTTGCCGCGGGAGCTTGGCGGCTTCGATCTTGCCATCGGGCAGGACGAGGATTTCAGAAAAAGCGGGCGCGGCTAAGGAAAAGCCCAGTAAAGCTGTTACACAGAGCGTCAAGATACGTTTCATCGTTATACCCCGGATTATTCGGTTGTCATTCATACCGGTGAGCGGGCGGCCCCGATCAAGTGATAACTATAGCGGTTCAGAACACGAAACGCATCTGGAGTTAGGCTCTGAAGAAATGCCGAGATAAGTCGGGGCCTGTTATTTAAAGCCGCAGGGCACATCAGCGCTGAATCTTGTGACGTACTTTTTCGACTACCTGCAACATGGCCAGCGCACGCAGCAGTTCTGCTTCTGCCAGACGTTGGTCATAGGGTAGGCGAGCATGTCGTATATGGTCGTTGGCGGCGCGCACTGCGGCCGCGGCCGCTTCGGCATCGATCTCCTCGGCCCTGAGCACGGTGTCGGCGAGCACGGTCACTTCATGGGGTTGCGCTTCGACGAATCCGCCTTCCAGAAACAGATAGGTCCAGCCGTTTTCATCGTGGTAGCGCACTTCGCCGGGGCGCAGGCGGGCAAGCAAGGGGGCGTGTCTCGGCAGGAGGCATAATTCGCCGTGCTCCGCCGGCAATATGACCCGTTCAATGGGGCCGCCGAATAGTTCGGCTTGGGCGCTGACGATGTGCAATTCGAACAGCGGGCCTGCAAGTTCGGCTTTCATCGTGCCCCGGTCTTGTCGATACGGCCGTTCACGCGCAAGGCGGTAATGATGATGTCAACCGCCTTTTCGAGCGGGTCGATGGCATCGGTATTGATGAGCAGATCGAAGTCGGCGCAGTCATCCATTCGGCACATGATCGGCGTCGCTCAGTATTCATCGATCATCTGGATGAACCCACAGGGGCATTCGCGCGCGCACAAGCCGCAGCCTTTGCAATAGTCGTAATCGAAGACGTAGCGGGATCCGTCTTCGAGGTTCTCCGGGCTTTTCAGTACGGCCTGATCAGGACACAGAGTAAAGCAGTTGTCGCAGGCCAGGCACATGCCGCATGAAAGACAGCGCCCAGCTTCCCGATGGGCCTGATGCGCGGACGGGCCGGGTTCGATCTCGGCGCAGCCCGTACGTTTTGCAACGGGCAATACGGTTTCCTGAATCCTCGGGCTGGGTTCGTAGTAGGCAGGATTGATTTGTTCCCAGCCCGCAATCGGAGACAGGGGGGCATAAGCTTCGACGTCCCTCACGCGGGCATGCAGAGCCATAGCGGCACGCCGGCCGTCACCGATGGCTTCGGTCACGGTGCCGCTGCGGCCGTTCATGTCGCCACCGGCATACACAAGCGCGTGCCCCGCGAATCCATCCTGGTCCGTTTTCAGGTATGGGGCACCATTCAGCAGGGCTTCGAGACCCGTCGGGTCGATGACCTCTCCGACGGCCGGAATGACGGCGTCGACGGGAAGCACGGTCTCGGTGCCTTCGAAAGCCGTCCGCACCGCATGGCCGGAGGCATCCGGCAGTTTTTTCATATGCGTGATTTCCACGCCGACCACGCGCTCCCCTTGCAGGAGCAGGCGGTGAACGCCCTTGTGAGTCAGGATTTCGACGCCTTCTTCCAGCGCCTGAGCGACTTCCCGCGCGAGGGCGGGCATCTCGTCTCCCGGGCTCTCTCCCTGGTTGGGCAGGGCCGCGTGGGTGACCAGGTAGACATGTTCGGCGCCGGCGCGCTTGAGTACCCGGGCCAGATCGACGGAGGTATTGCCGCCGCCGACCACGGCGACCCGGCGATAGCTTGGAATGCTGCCATGATCCAGCCATTCCTTGAGCAGGTCGAGGCCGTTGTGCAGGTCCGCGGGGATGGCCCCGCCGATGTCCCAGGGGTGCGGCCGTTGGGTGCCCAGGCCGAGGAAGACGCCGGCGTGATCCTGCAACAGGTCCTGAAGGTCAAAATCCAGGCCAAAACGCATGTGCGGCTGGAATTCCAGTCCAGGTAGGGAAAGGAGGCGTTCCACCTCGCCGTCGAGCACAGTGCGTGGCAATCGGTAGGTCGGAATGGCGCTGCGGCAGACGCCGCCGGCTTCGGGGAGGGCATCGAACAGGCGCGCCCGCCATCCCAGTTGCAGGGCATGATAGGCGAAAGACAGTCCGGCCGGACCGGCCCCTACAGCGGCAACGATCGGCGCATCGGCGGCAGGCGGATCGACCGGATATGCCCAACCCTGAGCCAGCGCTTCGTCGCCGAGAAAGCGTTCGACCGAATGGATGGCGACGGCCTCGTCCAGTTCGCTGCGGTTGCAGGCGCTTTCGCAGAAATGCGGGCAGACGCGTCCGGTAACGCCCGGCAGCGGGTTGGCGGCGACCAGCGCTTCCCAGGCCTCGCGCGGGCGGTCCTCGTCGAGCAGCGCCAGATAGGCTTGCGGATCCTCGCCGGCCGGACAGGCATGGTGGCATGGAGCGATGGCATGGACATGGGTGGGACGCTGTGTGCGCCAGCTGCCGGTATGGTAGGCCATCGCGGCGCCGGCCTGGGCCACGCCGCCGGGGGTGATGCGTGGTTTATTGCTCATGTGCTGTGTTCTCCTTATGCCCACTGGTTGCCGCCGCGCCGAACCGTATCGGCGCCTTCGCTGTCGTGCGCTTCAGGACCGGGCGCACTCAGGCCGTAGCGTTCGATGTTGTGCTCGGCCAGTGCCTGCAGATGCTGCAGTTCCCTGGCCGCCTCGGCACTGTCGGCGAACAGGTGGCGGAAGCGTGCCTGCGCCTTGAGGTAGTCGGCGACCGGGCGCGGTTCGCGAATCGGCATGACGCCGGTGACGGCGCCGCGCTCCAGTTCGATCAGCGGCACTAGGCCGCTCTGCACGCCTAGCCGTGCGACCTCCACCGTGCGCGAGCCGTCGTGGCCCCAGCCCTGCGGGCAGGGCGAGTGCACCAGCAGGAAAGTCGGCCCTTCGACTTCGATGGCCCGACGCACCTTGTGGCGCAGGTCGGCCGGGTAGGCGACTGTCGCCGTCGCGGCGTAGGGCATGTAGTGCGCGGCGATGATCGACAGGATGTCCTTCTTCAGGTGGCGCTTGCCGAGGCGCTCCTTGCCGGCGGGCGAGGTGGTGGTGGCGGCGCCGACCGGGGTGGAGCCGGAGCGCTGTACGCCGGTGTTCATATAGGCTTCGTTGTCGTAGCAGACGTAGAGTACGTTGTGGCCGCGCTCGATCATGCCGGACAGGGCCTGGAAGCCGATGTCGAAGGTGCCGCCGTCGCCGGCGAAGGCGAGCACCTTGCTGGAACGGCTCTGTGCCTTGAGCGCGGCCTCGATGCCGGAGGCCACGGCGGCGGTGTTCTCGAACAGCGAATGGATCCACGGCACGCGCCAGGCCGAATCCGGCCAGTTGGTGGTGGTGACTTCCAGGCAGCCGGTGGCATTGGCGACGACCACGTCGGGGCCGGCGGCCTCGGTGACCAGGCGCGCGGCGAGCAGTTCGCCGCAGCCCTGGCAGGCGCGGTGCCCCGGCGAGATGCCGGTGAAGCGAGGCTGGCGTCGGCGCAGATCGGACAGAGGAATCGGGACGGCGGTCATGCGCTGAGCTCCTCGGGCAGGCGTTGGGGGTCGAGATCGATGATGCGGAAACGTTCGATCTTTTCGTTTTGTGCGACTTCGAGCAAATTGGGGTATAGACCAATGCCGATGTCGCGCCCGCCCAGACCTGCGGCCACGGCATGTACGCGTGGCGCCCTGGGCAGTTCGCTCAAGGCGGCGCGCACTTCGGCGGCGACGATGGCGCCGGCGCCGGGCGAGATGGCGCGTTCGACGACCACCAGTTCGTCTAGGTCGGCGCAGATGGCCTGCAGCGCTTCGAACGGGAAGGGACGAAAGGCGCGCAGGGCGATGATGCGGGTCGGCGGCAGTTCAGGGTGTTGTTCGGCGGCATCTTCCAGGGTGCCGATCAGGCTGCCGAGTCCGAGAATGCCGATGCGCGCGTCGGCCGGGCCGCTGGCGCGCAGCAGGCCGCCCCAGTCGCGACCGCTGGCGGCGGCCCAGTCGGCGTTGGCGCGTAGGATGTTGTCGGCGGCGGCGAGCAGGGCGTGGTGATGGTCGTGACGCACTTCGCTGTAGGCTTCGGGGCCGACCATGGTGCCGATGGTGAGCGGTGCCTGAGGGTCGAGCATGCGGGCGAAGCGGTGCGCCGGCAGGAAGGCGTCGACGGTTTCCTGCGCGGGCAGTTCCAGCGGTTCCATGGTGTGGGTGAGGGTAAAGCCGTCCACGCAAACCATCACCGGCAATGTGGTTTCCTGCGCGATGCGAAAGGCCTGGATGTGGGTGTCGATGGCCTCCTGGTTGGAGGTGCAGTAGAGCTGGATCCAGCCGGCGTCGCGCACGGCCATGGAGTCGGATTGGTCGTTCCAGATCGACAGCGGGCCGGACAGTGCCCGGTTGGCGCAGGTCAGTACCAGCGGCACGCGCAGGCCGGAGATGTCGAATAGCACCTCGCTCATGTATAGCATGCCCTGCGAGGCGGTGGCTGTGTAGGCACGTGCGCCCGCGGCGGCCGCGCCGAGCGCGGTGCTGGCTGCGGAATGTTCGGATTCGACGCTGACGTATTCGCAGTCGAGCGCGCCGTCGGCGACCAGCTTGGCGATGTTTTCGACGATGTGCGTCTGCGGCGTGATCGGGTAGGCCGAAACGACCTGCGGGCGGCACAGAGCAACCGCCCGGGCGATAGCTTGCGAGCCTTCAAGTGCCAATGGCATGGGGAGCCTCCATTTCTTTCCAGGCGCCGGTTTCGATCATTTGGGCGACGGCGGCGACCAGGGCGCGGTTCTTGGCGAGCACTTCACCTTTGAATCGGCGGGCGAGTTCATTGCTCAGGGCCTCTATCGGCAGCAACGTCGTCAGGCCGAGGAAGGCGGCCAATAGAGCGGTATTGGGCACAGGCCGACCGATATAATTTTCCGCCAGCGAGGTAGCTGGCAGGGTATGGACCCGGCCCTCGAAGCCCAGCTCGGTCGCAGGCCGCCGGCTGTTGACCAGGATACCGCCGCCTGGCTTGAGACCGGCCAGCGTGGCCGGGTCGTGCAACAGGGTTTCATCCTGCACGATGAGATAGTCCGGCTGCTTGACTTGGTCGCGGCGGCGGAATGGCCGCTGCTCCATGCGCACGAATGCGGCTACCGGCGCCCCTCGGCGTTCGGCGCCAAAGGTGGGAAAGGCCAGCGCGTGCCAGCCCTGACCGATGGCGGTTCCCGCCAGCAGATAAGAGGCGGCGACATTGCCTTGGCCGCCGCGGCCGTGAATGCGGACTTCGATCATGCATGAATCCCAGGTTTGTATCGTAGATGGATGGGCGAGGAAGGTGGAACCATGGCCGCAAAGCGAACACGACGCAATCTGAGAGGCGTATGAGCGTGTCTTTTCCCTCCAGTCAGATGAATATCCACAGCTCAATCTCCCAGCGCCGTACCGATGGCACGCAGTGTGGACAACAGTGGATGATCCAGCGGGATGCGGCGCGGTGCGCCGCCGACTTCGCGCAAGGGGACGGGACGCAGATCGCCGCCCTTGACGGCCACCATGACTCCGTAATGGCCGGATGCCGCCAGTTCTATGGCGCGCACGCCGAGCTGGCTCGCCAGAATACGGTCGGCTGAGGTGGGGCTGCCTCCGCGCATGACATGG
The DNA here is from genome assembly GCA_027013225.1 of Acidihalobacter sp. GTDB lineage: Bacteria > Pseudomonadota > Gammaproteobacteria > DSM-5130 > Acidihalobacteraceae > Acidihalobacter_A. The sequence goes on from JALUXU010000009.1 coordinate 78,341, forward strand.
CCCAGCGAGGTCAGCCGAACCTCGGCGCCGGTGAGCCGCGGCAATCGATCGACCAGCTCCATGGCGGCGGTATGGGCACGCACTTTTTCACCACGCGCTGAGCGTTCGGCGTCGATCGCGCCTTCGGCGATCACCACGATGGAGTAGGCGCGTTCCTTGCGCACGTCCTTGCGCACGGCTTCGACCAGGTTTTCGAGTTGGTAGGGGATCTCGGGCACCAGTGCCACATCGGCGCCGCCGGCCAGAGCGGAGGCAGCCGCCAGCCAGCCGGCATCGCGGCCCATGACCTCCACCAGCATGACGCGATGGTGACTGCTGGCTGTGGTGTGCAGCCGATCTATGGCTTCGGCACCGATCTGGGTTGCGGTATCGAAGCCGAAGCAGGTGTCGGTGCCGCGGATGTCGTTGTCGATGGTTTTGGGCAGGGTGATGATGTTCAGGCCGGCCTGTTCGTGCAGGTGGCGGGCGAAGCGCTGGGTGCCGTCGCCGCCCAGGCAGATTAGCGCGGAGAGGCCGAGGTCTTCGTAGACCTCGCGGCAGCGCTCGGTGGCTTCCTCGATGCTGCCGACGGCGCCGGACTGGCCGCGGCCGGTGCCGATGATGGTGCCGCCCAATCCCTGAATGCCGGCGACCTGGGCCGGCATCAGGCGTTTGAAGCGGCCTTCCTGCAGGCCGAGAAACCCGTCCTTGAAACCATAGACTTCCCAGTCGTGGCCGTAGATGGCGGCCAGGGTGAGAGCGCGCAGCGCCGGATTGAGCGCCTGGCAATCACCGCCGGCGGTGAGCAGTCCGATGCGACCCGATGCTTTATGAGGCGTGCTCATGTCTGTCGATCTCTCCCGAGGGCTGTGACCAGCGGAACTGCGGTGCAGCCTTCTCAATCCATTTCTGTTGAGGCTGTTTTCGCCCAACCGAGTTGGCCAGGCATTTGCTCTGCCGCAGGATCTGGCGCTGTAAGTCACCTTTAATGATTGCCGAAAACTAAGCAATAAATATGCCATCCTTATGTTTTCACGGATGGCGACGCACTGGGCGTATCGCGTAAATCCAAACAAGGCGTGTTTTATGGGGGGCGACGTGGCAAGGCGCTCCTGGCCGCACCGGTATGGTGCGTCGGCATGGAATACAAGCCTGTATGTGTGCATCTGGATTAAGAAAGGACGATCCATGTTTCGCTGCCGAACCCGTGCCCGCAGGCGCAGGGCGATCCGCCGGAACAAGATGTTCATATTCCATACTTTCATCACCAAGAACCTTTTTAAGAGGCAGCGCATGTCCCTTGTCAAATCCGTTTTAACGCTCTGGGCGTTGATCGTCTTGCTCGCAAGCGCCGCGAATGCGTTCGCCGGAGCACCCAAAGCCGCTGACGGCGCATTCGAGCCAAATCCCGCGGCCCAGCGGCGCGCCTTATCCGGCCCTGCTTTGCTGCAAGCCGCGGCTAGGGCGCATTGGGTGGTCGAAGGTCGGGGAAGCCGCATCGTGTATGTCATCTTCGACCCCAATTGCTCTTATTGCCATCTGGTGTGGAAAGAGTCGCAGGCCTATCTGAAAGACTATCAGTTCCGCTGGATCCCCGTTGGCATACTCACCCCCAGCAGTCCAGGCAAGGCGGCGGCGATTCTGCAGGCAAAGAATCCGGACGCCGCCTTGCGCGAAAACGAGACCCGATTCGTCAGGGCGCGCGGCAAGCTCGGCGGTATCACACCACTGCCAAGAAAAGAAATCACTTCGCAAACCCTTATGGCATTGAAAGAAAATGGGACCTTTTTGAAAGCCACTGGTGGGCTGTATGTGGTGCCGAAGATTCTTTTCTTGCGCAAGAACGGCAAGGTCGAATTGATCGAAGGCGCGCTCGATCCCAAGGATATGGCGGCGGTCTTGGCAAAGGCCGCTCCCTGACTGATTGTTTTCCGCCCCTTGAGTGCGGGTTTATGATTATCGTGCGGAGAATAAAACGATAGTTTTAACCAGGCATTGAATGATCGTGTTCACCCGCTAACAGCCTGACGCGCTGGGGCGGAACATGTACGTAGATTCCCCGGGATACGGCATCCTTGAGCGTTGCCGCGGATTCAAGAGGGAGTCTGATTTCCAAGGGGGCGGGATGGTCTAAAAAAAGCCGCATTCCAGTGCCTTCTGTGCGGACCTTGTGGACATGGGCGAACCAGCTGTTTTCTCCTCGAAAGAGATCAGGCGAGACTTCGATGTCTTCAGGTCGGATCACCGCCGCGGCTGGCTGGTTGGGATCGAATGGCTGGGCGCATTGCCCAAGGAGGGTGAGGTTCCCTGTCTCGAACACACATTCGTAGCCCGCGCATGTTTTCACGGCGCCAGGCAACACGTTTCGATAACCTAATAACCTGGCGGCAGTCAGGCTGCTCGGTGAGAGGAATACTTCCGAAGGTGTGCCTTGCTGAACAATGTGGCCTCTAGAGAGAATAGCCATGTGGTCGGAAATGGCGGCCAGATGAGGGTCATGGGTGACGGCGAGCGCGGGAATCCCTAGAGCGTCGATCAGCTCAATCAATCTTTCGAGCAGCTCGTCTCTCGTGACTATATCCAGCGCCGAGGTGGGTTCGTCCAGCAACAGGAGGCGGGGCCGGCGGGCAAGGGCTCTGGCCACGGCAACGCGCTGTTGCTGGCCACCTGATAATTCATGCGGCATGGCTGAGGCATGGTCGCGCATCCCCACGCGCTCCAGCCAGAAATCGGCGCTCGCTTGGTGATCGGATGAGGTTTTGTCCAGCCCAAAAGCGACGTTACGCCTGACATCCAAGTGAGGGAACAGGGCATAACCCTGGGGGAGGTAGCCGACAGGCCGCTGTTCAGGAGGCAGGCCGTCGAATGGTGTTCCTTTTTTGGCCTGGATTAGGCCGGCGATACTCTTTAGCAGGGTGGTTTTGCCTTCACCGCTAAGGCCGAGCAAGGCGGTGAAACCCTCGACCTCAAGATCGATATCGAGACGAATGGGGTGTTCGATGTGATATTCGATCCGCATGCTAATCTCAAGCAGCCAGCCTTCCGCGACGAGAAAGTACGCCCAGCAGCAATGGGAACGGCATGGCGATGAGGAAGAATAGCCACAGCAATGGATACACCGCGCCGAGTCCGATGTCCTGCAAGTTCACCCATAGCTTGACGGGGATGCCTTGAGGAAAATAAGCGATCACCAGCACGATTCCGAATTCTCCCAGTGCCCTCACCCATGCCAGCGCCAATCCTGTGGCCAGACCAAGGCGCGCCAGCGGCAGGGTCACGTGAAGGAAGGTTTGCCAGCGGTTTTTGCCGAGCGTAAGTGATACCTGCTCCAGCTCCATGGGGATGCCTTCGAAAGCAGTGCGCGCCGCAATGATGAAATACGGTGCGGCTCCATAGAATTGGGCGAGTATGAAGGCCGGTGCGCTGTTGGTCAGAAGCAGGCCAAGATGCTGCAACGGGGCACCGACCCATCCATAGGGCCCGTACAAGGTGGCCAGCAACAAGCCCATGGCCAGGGGGGGCGTCAGCAAAGGCAGCAACAGTAATAGCTCGATCAACCACTTTCCGTGAAAACGATGGCGTGCCATCCAGTAGGCGGTAGGCGTTCCGATGAACACGATAAAGATCAGCGCCACTGCGGTATATATCACGGAGACTTCAACGGCTGCCAGATCCCCTGGGGCCAGATGAAACCGGCTCCAGGAGGTGGCCGTTATTAAGCTGAAAAAGGGTAGGGTCAGCAACAGCAAGCCCGCCGCGCCGCTGGCTGCGAGCAAAGCGGCGCCTTTGCGGATAGAAAAGGTAAAAACGGAGTCCTTTCGCCCCAAATCCGTTTTCATTATTTCCTTACCGGCAATGGGCTTCCTTGAGGCTTGCTGTAGCCATATTGCCTGAAAAGGGCCTGTGCTGCCGGGCTTGTAAGGTAGGCCACGAATTTTCGCGCCAATTCGGGATGCGCTGCGTTGTTCAAGACCGCGGCATAAAATACCAGCGGCTGAGGGCGCAAAATAATCGATCGGCCATCGGTACTTTTGAGTTTGAAGTAGATGTTTTTGCCGTGAGTTTCCATGGATTCGGGATTGTCCAGGTCAATAGCCGAAGGAAGCGGAATGTATGGCAGATGATGAGAAATAACCGCGCTTTGGTAACCGCTTGCAGCATCTATCTGTCCAGCTTGCAGACGGCTCAACAGAGAGGCTTCAGTGAAAATCTGGCGAGGATTGAGGTAAGTGCCGAGGATTTTTTTTGCCAGATCCGGCCGGTGGTAGTATTTCTCCGCCAAAAGAAAAGTAAAAATGATATTGCGCCCCTGCGGATCTGTACGGGGATCTGTGCGTCCAAAGCGCACGCCAGGGCTTTCTAGCACTGTGTACCAGGGAATCTTGCCATGTGCCGCTAACTGAAATTCATGCGTAAAGCGAGATTTGGGGCTGTAGGCGATCACCATGCGCGTGCTGGCGATGGGAATCGCCCGCTTGATCAAGCCCTTTTTGATCAGCATTATCATAGGCCCGGGGGTGATGGAAATGAATACATCAGCGCGCATCTGGCCGCTCGCCAATAAATGGGCTAGCCCCCAAGCGCCGCGGCCTATTCCCTGATAGATCACACCGTGGGTTTTTGCAAAGCGGGGGCCGATGACGCGGTCCATGATGGCTCCCATAGAGCCGGCATAATCGACGGTCAGCGTTTCAGTCGCCTGGGCGGCGATTGGGAAACAGGCAAAAACAAATGCAAAAAAGGCTAGCAATCGGTTTTTTTGGACGGAATTTTTCAGGCGCATGTTACCCATCTCCAGTTCAGCCGAATATTTTTCCGGTCATTGCTAGGATGCTGATTAACGCTAATATTCTGTGTATAACGCTACGAAATGTAAGCGGGCCAAGGCTGGATGGGCCCTTATCAGTGTGGCGCGCTTGGCCCGATGAGAATCACCGCACCCTGCAGAATGCGTACGCGGCAGGGTGGCTATCAAGCGGAAGCATTGAGAAGAAACTCCAGCAAAGCCTTTTGCGCATGCAATCGGTTTTCGGCTTCGTCCCAGACTACGCTTTGAGGCCCATCGATGACATCGGCAGTCACTTCTTCACCCCGGTGCGCGGGCAAGCAGTGCATGAACAGGGCATCGGGCGCGGCTTCGCTCATGAGTTTGGAATCCACTCGATAGCTGGAGAAGGCTGCGCTACGCTTGGCCTGCTCTTCTTCCTGTCCCATGCTCGCCCATACGTCGGTAGTCACAAGATCCGCGCCACGCGCCGCCTCGTGGGGATCTCTCAGAATTTCCACATGCTCGGCGGCAGCATCTACGAAGCGCTGATCGGGCTCATATCCGGGAGGGCAAGCGATTTTGAGTTTGAAGTCGAGCAGTGCGGCGGCGTTGATCCATGAGTGACACATGTTGTTGCCATCGCCGATCCAGGCCACCGTCCGCCCTCGAATATCGCCACGATGCTCGCGGTAAGTTTGCAGATCAGCAAGTAGCTGGCAGGGATGTACATCATCACTCAGGCCATTGATCACAGGCACACAGGAGTGGGCGGCGAAGCGTTCCAATGTGGCGTGGGCGAAAGTGCGGATCATGACGGCATCGACCATGCGAGAAATGACTCGCGCCGTATCTTCTATGGGCTCCCCGCGGCCGAGCTGGGTATCTCGCGGTGAAAGAAACAGGGCATTGCCGCCAAGCTGGGCCATACCAGCTTCGAAGGAAACCCGCGTGCGAGTCGAAGATTTTTCAAAAATCATCGCCAAGGTCTTGCCGATCAGCGGTCTATGCCGATCGCCGCGGCGGCGCATGGATTTGAGCTCGCTGGCACGTTCTATGATGCGCTTCAATTCTTCAGGAGAGAGATCGCGCAGGCTGAGAAAATGGCGTAAAAGCATGTTTAGCTCTCCTGGTTATCTTGAAGAAAGTCCTTTATGAGCTCGGATACCATCTCCACGAGAAAATGGGCTTGCGAGTCATCCAGAATCAAGGGAGGAAGAAGGCGCACAACATTTTGCGCGGTGACGTTGATCAATAACCCCTGTTCACGGGCGCGGTCGACCAGCGGGCCGCAAGGGCGATCCAGCTCGATGCCAAGCAGCAAACCGGTGCCGCGGACATCAATGACACCCGGTAGATCAGAGAGTAGATGCGTAAATTCTTCGAGCATGTGTTGTCCAAGCGCGGCCGCGCGTTCGACCAAGCCATTGGCCTCAATCGTTTCGATCACTGCCAAGGCCGCGCGGCAAGCGAGTGGATTGCCTCCAAAGGTTGAACCATGATTGCCAGGTGAAAAGACGCCAGCGGCGGGACCACGTGCAAGACATGCGCCGATGGGTACGCCATTGCCCAATGCCTTGGCGAGCGTCATGACATCAGGGCGTATCCCTTCGAGCTGATGTGCGAACCAGCGTCCAGCACGGCCCATGCCAGTCTGTACTTCATCAACCATAAGAAGCCAACCGAGTTCGTCGCAAAGGGAGCGCAAGCCCGCAAGATACCCACTGGGAGGGGTCTTGACACCGCCTTCTCCCTGAATGGGTTCGACCAGAATGGCCACCATGTTCGGCCGTTCGGAGGCGATGCGGCGCGCCGCTTCAAGATCTCCAAAAGGCGCGCGCACGAAGCCCCTGACCAGAGGCTCGAATCCTGCCTGCACTTTGCGGTTTCCGGTCGCGCTCAATGTTGCCAGAGTGCGGCCATGAAAACTGTGTTCCATAACCAAAATCTCGGGTTCCGCCACGCCCCGTTTGTGTCCATACAGACGCGCAAGCTTGATGGCGGTCTCATTGGCTTCGGCCCCGGAATTGGCAAAAAAGGCGGCGTCCATGCCTGCTAGCTGGCACAGGCGCCGCGCTAGTTTTTCCTGTATTTCGACCCGATAGAGATTGGAGGTATGAATGAGTGTGTCCGCTTGCTCGCAAACGGCCTTGCTGATCGCTGTATGGGCATGTCCAAGTCCGCATACGGCGATACCGGAAATGGCATCCAAGTAACGTTTGCCCGCCTCATCGATGAGCCAGGGGCCTTCTCCTTTTATGAAGGCAATGGGTTGGCGTGCATATGTTGGCATGAGAAAATCACTCATCGGGATCTCTGTAAATGCAATGGGTGGAAGGAGTGGCCTGAAAAACGACACCGGCAGCTTTTGAGGCTGCCAGTGTCTGCCGCTCCGGCATCATGCGCTCATGATGCCGTTGATCCGGCATGGGAAGACGGGTCGGAACGCTTTTGCTTCAAGGGTGTTAATTTGGTGTCGTTTCAGGTGTGGCCCCGACTGTCTTCGAGTGCGCGTTTTTTAGGATTCAAAGTTTGAGGCAACGAACTCCCAATTGACAACATTCCAGAAATTTTCCAGATACTTGGGCCGTGCATTGCGGTAGTCGATGTAATAGGCGTGTTCCCATACGTCGACTGTCAGCAAGGGCGTGAGTCCGTCACGCATGGGGTTGGCCGCATTGCTGGTGTTGACGATGCTAAGTTCACCACTCGAATCCTTGACCAGCCATGTCCAGCCGGAACCGAAATTTCCGGTGGCGGAAGCGGCATATTTTCCTTTGAAAGCGTCAAAACTCCCAAAAGCTTTCTCCAATGCCTTGGCCAGGTCGCCACTGGGTTCGCCGCCTGCGTCGGGACCCATGCAGTTGAAGTAGAAAGTATGGTTCCAGACCTGGGCGCCATTGTTGAAGATGCCGCCGGCAGGTGCCTTGAGAATAATGTCCTCGAGAGTGGCGTTTTCAAACTCGGTGCCGGGGATCAGTTTGTTGACATTGGCCACATAGGCGGCGTGATGCTTGTCGTGATGATAGTCGAGGGTTTCTGCTGAAATATAAGGTTCGAGCGCGGTTTTTTCGTACGGTAATGGAGGAAGTTCGAAAGCCATTTTTATTTCTCCTTGAAATCGTGTTGACAAAACCCTGCCCTGAAGATACTGAAGTGTGATCCATCTCAGCGACAGGTGTTAGGGGATAACATAGGATACTCGTTTGCGACATGCAATAATTCCGAGACAAGCACTCAAATATTGCTGTCGACAGTTTTTTCTCATTATACCCTTTAAGGTGAATTTATTATGTGCGGCATCGCTGGCGAATTACGTTTGGATGAAACCAGGCCACAGATCGGTGTCATGCAAGCCATGCTGGGGTGCTTGCGAGGGCGCGGGCCGGATCATGAGGGTGTCTATGTAAAGGGCGCGGTGTTGTTGGGCCATCGCCGCCTGTCGATCATCGACTTGTCTGCAGCCGCGGATCAACCCATGCATGATCGCGACACCCACTCAACCATCGTGTTCAACGGCACCATATACAACTATCCCTTATTGCGCCAGGAACTACAGGCCAAAGGACATGTCTTCCGTTCTCATAGCGATACCGAGGTGATCCTGAAGGCCTATGCCGAATGGGGGGAGGCGTGCGTCGAACATTTGCTGGGTATGTTTGCCTTCGCAATTTGGGATGAAGCCACGCAGCGGCTTTTCCTGGCCCGCGATCGCCTTGGCATAAAGCCTTTGTATTACAGCAAGACCGCCGCTTGTTTTCGCTTTGCTTCCAATCTGCAGGCTTTGCGCGCGGCAGGTGCCACAACGGAATTCGATCCGATCGCCTTGCATCATCATTTCACCTTGCACGCGGTAGTGCCGGCGCCGCGCACATTATTAAGAAGCGTGCGTAAATTGCCTCCGGCTCATACGCTGAGTATTTCTGAAGATGGCCGCTTGCGCTTCCGTCGCTACTGGCACTTGCGGGCTATGCGTCCTCCTCAGCCAAAAAGTGAGGCCGAATGGCTCGAGGTGGTTCACCAGGCGTTGCGCACCGCCGTCGAAAGGCGTCTGCGAATTGCCGATGTGCCTGTTGGAGTATTGTTGTCCGGAGGTCTGGATTCGAGTCTTCTGGTGGCGTTACTCGCCGAATCAGGGGCCGATCGCCTCAAGACGTTCACGATAGGGTTCGAAGATCAGCCGGAGGAGAAGGGAAGTGAATTCGAGTACTCAGATCCGGTGGCTGAGCGCTATACAACAGAACATCACAAGTTCGAAATCCCCAACAACGAAGTCTTACACCGTTTGCCAGAAGCTGTTGCACAAATGGCTGAACCTATGGTGGCCCAGGATGCAGTCGCTTTTTATCTTCTGTCCGAGCAGGTTTCAAAACATGTGAAAGCCGTGCAATCCGGGCAAGGGGCGGACGAAGTATTCGGCGGATATTTCTGGTATCCGAAGATGGCGGGCGCAAAGGGAGCGCCTGTAGATCGTTTCAGGCCCTTTTATTTCGATCGTGATCATGCGGAATATTTGCGCCTTGTATCCCCCCGCTATGCATGCGGTGACGTGACTTCGGCATACATATCCGCCCGCCTGCAAGAACCAGAAGCTGAAGAATTCATCGATCAGGTATTGCGTCTCGATGTAACCACCTTGATAGTTGACGATCCGGTGAAGCGGGTGGACAACATGACCATGGCATGGGGGCTCGAGGCGCGGGTTCCTTTCCTCGATCATGAACTCGTGGAATTGGCCGCCTCTATGCCGCCAGAACTCAAACTCCGCGACGGGGGGAAATATGCGCTCAAGAGGGTCGCGCGAGGCCGCTTGCCGGATGCGGTGATTGATCGTAAAAAAGGCTATTTTCCCGTTCCAGCGCTCAAATACGTGCGCGGACAGGCTTATGATTTTATGGCCGATATCCTTAATTCACAGGCATGTCGGGAACGTGGCCTTCTGCAGCGCGAATATGTGGATGAATTGTTGTCGAATCCTGAAAGCGAGCAGGCGTTTACCGCCATTCGCGGCAATAAGTTATGGCACCTTGCTGTGCTGGAACTCTGGTTGCAGCAAAACGTCGATCGCCTGCCTTCATGTCGATAAGGACTTGCAAAGATATTCAAAAAACAATGATTTTTTTGTTGACGGATGCTCTGGACACTCCTGATATTTATGCCGGAACCTGGGGGTTGATGTTATATAAAACATAGGGTTACATTGATGACTTGAGGTATTGTGCGAATAAAGTATGAGGCGTATCATTTTCCCTGAGTTTTGCCTGAGTCGAAGGCTGGTGAAGAGGGAGCGTGGTCATGAATGATTCTAATCGTCGGCGTTTTTTGCTCGGCTCTTTGGGCTTATTGGGTGGCATGGCCATGAGTCGGGCGCATGCGGAGGTTCTCAAGCCGGTTATCACGGCAGCACAGGCGCGGCCCTGGCACTTGCGGGATGTGGTAATCTGCATAGACCCTGGTCATGGTGGACGCGATCCAGGCGCCATCGGTCCTCACGGCACCTATGAAAAAGATGTGGTGCTCGATATCGGTCATCGTCTTCGAAAATTAATTAAGGCTGAAGCGGGGATGAGCCCGGTGATGGCGCGTGATTCTGACCGCTATGTCACCCTTGAAGAGCGGGTTTACTTTGCTCAGGAACATCGCGCCGACTTATTCGTCGCCATTCACGCCGACTCGTTTCCTACACCTCAACCCCACGGTTCTTCTGTTTACGTCTTTACTGCTCACGGTGCGAGCAGCGAATCGGCCGCAGTGCTGGCGGAAAGCCAGAATCGCCTCGACCGATCCGTGGGGCTTGGGAGTCATAAGGATTCATTGTTGAGCCGGACCCTTTTTGATCTCGAAAGCCATGCGGTCATCGATGAAAGCCTGATCTTCGGCAAATACATCATGGACAGTATTACGCATGTAGACCCCTATCGTTACACCAGCGTTCAAAGGGCTCCATTTGTGGTTCTGGCTTCGCCGGCATTTCCTTCGCTTTTGGTGGAGACGGCATTCATTTCCAATCCGCAACAGGAACGCTTGTTGAGAAGCCCGGTTTTCCGGCAACGAATGGCAGTGGCTCTGCTCAAAGGCATTAAAGGCTATTTGAGTCAGCATGCGCCTCAGGGTACGCTGCTTGCCGCGAGAAGCGCCGCCGTGCGTGCATTGCGAGGACGTGTTTGAACGCATCGCATGAATGGACAAAATAATGCGCTCCGCTTGTATATGGCAATCCATTGTCGCTAGCTCTGGACGATCTTTCGTATTCGTTTGCCAGATAATGTAGACTCACCGCGCTAATGAGCCGGCGAATTTCTTTGTATTGGTTTGGAAACCGGCAGGTAAAATCGACGCAAATCTTAATGGAGTATTTATATGGACGTTCTGGATCGGATACGCCAACAGGTTGAAAACAACCCCGTCGTTTTATATATGAAGGGCACCCCACAGTTCCCGATGTGCGGCTTTTCATCCCGTGCCGCCGAAGCGCTGAAACGTTGTGATGTTGATTTCGCATATGTAAACGTGTTGGCAGATCCTGAAATCTTCGAAAATCTGCCCCGTTTTGCCAACTGGCCAACCTTTCCGCAGTTATATATTGGCGGCAAACTGGTGGGAGGATGCGATATCACCCTTGAGCTGTTTGAAAAGGGCGAGCTCAAGCCGATGCTTGAAGAAGCCATAAAGGCAAAACAGGAAAAAGAGAGCGATTAGTCCCTTTGCGATATTAGCCAGGCATTCGGCGATATTTAATCTAATATCAATAGGATGGCGGATTAGGTTGAGGGTTGGTTGAGGGCCGCCAAGAAGAGGAAGTATTCGGATTAAGATCAGCCTATGATCGCTTTTGGAAGCGGTTCCACGTATTGAGCACGGCGCAAAACAGGTCGGCCGTGCGTTCGGCGTCATAGCTGGCGCTGTGTGCGCGTTCGTCCTCCCATTTCAATCCGGCTGCGCGCACCGCGCGTGACAGAACTGTTTGCCCGTAAGCCATGCCTGCGAGGGTGACGGTATCGAAAGTACTGAAAGGATGAAACGGATTGCGTTTGTTTCCTGCCCGTTCCACAGCGGCGTTGAGAAAAGCCAGGTCGAAGCCGGCATTGTGCCCTACCAGAATCGCGCGACTGCATTCATTTTCCCTCACGGCCCGGCGAATTTCCTTGAAAATTTCACTCAGAGCCTGGTCTTCCGGCATGGCTGGCCGCAGCGGATGCCAAGGATCGATTCCAGTGATTGAAAGCGAAGCCGGATCCATGTTGGCGCCCTCGAAAGGGGCGACGTGCCGCGAGATCGTTTGGTCACGCCTCAAGTAACCATCGGCATCCATGCGCAGCGTGACCGCGGCGATTTGTAACAAAGCGTCTGTCTGGGGATTGAACCCCCCTGTCTCGACATCGACCACGACGGGCAAAAAACCTCGAAAGCGTTTGCCCATTGGAGTGAATTCGCCTGCGGCGTCATTTTTGTAAGATTCGTTCATGATGTGAAGCTTACCGCAATCGATGTATTTGATGCGATGAAAGTGAGAATGAGGCGCCTAATCGAGAGAAATATGGCATTCAAAAACAAAGCGCTATGTGGAAAACTTTTATACAAACCGGAACCGTCAATTCCAGTCCAGGAGTGATTTTAAAAGGTGCGAAGGCGCCATGTTTTGCATATCAGACCGCTGAAGACGCGTCCAAAACAAGGCATAATCAATCAATTCGTGAAATTTTACTTAATATTCGTCGTAGCTGGATCAAGCAAGGCCCGCCGTAATTGAAGACGGTTGTGATGTTCTGAGGAGAAGGAGATATCCTTAAGGATGTCTCAAAATTGGAGCTGGTATCCGCGAGCTTTGGCCTTTCCCTCGATTCCGGCAGTTGGTTGGATCTTGGCTCTATGGAAGATAGAAATTTATTAAAACCGCGGAGGTTTGAATGAACGCTGTACCCCCTTATATGGATATGGATGCTGATGCGCAAGAAACCCAGGAATGGATCGAAGCGCTTGAATCGGTCATCGAGCGCGAAGGTATCGAGCGCGCGCATTTCCTGCTCGAACACCTTATCGACAAGGCACGTCGTTCTGGAGCATATCTTCCTTATTCGGCGAATACAGCTTATGTCAATACTATTCCGCCGCATCTGGAAGAAATCCTGCCGGGCGATCCTGCCATGGAGCGCCGCATCCGCTCATTGATTCGCTGGAATGCACTGGCCATGGTGGTAAAGGCCAATCGCAAAAGTTCCGAGCTGGGGGGGCATATCGCAAGTTTTGCCTCCATAGCTACGCTTTACGATGTGGGCTTTAATCATTTTTGGCGCGCACCGAGCCATGAGCATGGTGGAGACCTCATTTATTTCCAGGGACACTCTTCTCCTGGAATTTATGCGCGCGCTTTTCTCGAGGGGCGGCTGACCGAGGAACAGCTGGATAATTTTCGCCAGGAAGTGGATGGCCACGGTTTGCCTTCCTATCCTCACCCCTGGTTGATGCCTGATTTCTGGCAATTCCCGACCGTTTCAATGGGGCTGGGGCCGCTGCAGGCCGTATATCAGGCCAGATTCATGAAATATTTGCATCATCGCGGGATTGTCGATACCCACGATCGGAAAGTGTGGTGCTTCATTGGCGATGGTGAAATGGACGAGCCCGAGAGTACCGCCGGCATTTCTTTGGCGGCGCGTGAAAAACTCGATAACCTGATTTTCGTCATTAACTGCAATCTGCAGCGGCTCGATGGGCCTGTTCGAGGCAACGGAAAAGTTGTTCAGGAATTCGAAGCATTGTTCCGCGGTGCCGGCTGGAACGTCATCAAGGTATTGTGGGGGCGTTATTGGGATCCTTTATTAGCGCGGGATCATGATGGCCTGTTGCAAAAACGCATGATGGAAGCCGTGGACGGCGATTATCAGAATTACAAGTCCAAGGATGGCGCTTATGTGCGGGAACATTTTTTCGGGAAGTATCCGGAGCTCAAGGCGATGGTCGCCAGCATGTCTGATGAGGATATCTGGCGCTTGAACAGGGGCGGGCATGACCCCTATAAGGTGTATGCCGCTTATGCCCAAGCAAGCAAGCATACAGGGCAGCCCACAGTTATTTTGGCCCACACGGTCAAAGGTTATGGAATGGGAACAGCGGGGCAGGGTCAAAACCGCACTCATCAGCAGAAAAAACTGCATGATGATGACCTGGTGTCTTTTCGCGATCGTTTTGATATTCCGCTTACGGATGAAGAAGCCAAGGCCTGCAAATATGTTTGTCCCGCCGATGATAGTCCGGAGATCAAATACTTGCGTGAGCGGCGCGCCGCGTTAGGTGGTTCTCTGCCGGTTCGCCACTCTTTGGCTACTCCGCTGGAGGTGCCGGGACTGGAGGCATTCGAGGCCTTGCTCAAGGACAGTGGTGATCGCGAATTGTCAACCACAATGGCTTTTGTCCGCATTCTTACCACGCTGGTCAGAGACAAGAAGATAGGGAAAAACATCGTTCCCATCGTTCCGGACGAGGCTCGTACTTTTGGCATGGAGGGCATGTTCCGGCAACTTGGCATTTATTCTTCAGTGGGCCAGATTTATACGCCTGAAGACAAAGACCAGATCATGTTCTACAAGGAAGACAAGAGCGGGCAGATACTGGAAGAGGGCATCAACGAGGCGGGCGCGGTCTGCTCCTGGATTGCCGCTTCAACGGCGTACGCCAACCATGGCGTGAACATGGTGCCGTTCTATATCTTCTATTCCATGTTCGGTTTCCAAAGAGTGGGTGATTTCATCTGGGCGGCTGGCGATATGCAGTCGAGAGGTTTTCTGATAGGGGGAACAGCGGGGCGCACGACGCTGGCCGGAGAAGGCTTGCAGCATCAAGACGGCCATAGTCAGATCATGGCGGGCCTGGTGCCTAATTGCGTGAGCTACGATCCGACGTTCGCCTATGAACTCGCCGTCATCGTGCGTGAGGGCTTGCGCCGCATGTATCACGAGCAGGATAAGATTTTTTATTACATCACGGTGATGAATGAAAATTATCACCATCCCGCCATGCCCGCAGGGGTTGAGGCCGATATCATCAAAGGGCTGTATCTTTTCCATAAGGGAAAGCCCAAAAAGAAGAAGGTTCAGTTGCTCGGTTCGGGTACTATTTTGCGCGAAGTGGTCGCCGCTTCCGAACTTTTGGAGAAAGACTTCGGCGTGGCCGCCGATATCTGGAGCGCACCGAGTTTCAACGAGCTTTACCGTGACTGCCTGGCAACCGAACGCTGGAATCGCCTGCATCCGGAGGAATCTCCGCGCGAATGCCATGTGCAGCGCCAATTCAAAGGAGTAAGCGGTCCATTCGTGGCGGCCACGGACTATGTGAAAGCGTTTGCCGATCAGATTAGAGCCTGGGTGCCCGGCCATTATGTGGTGCTGGGTACGGATGGTTATGGACGTAGCGATACACGGGCTCAATTGCGCAAGTTTTTTGAGGTCGATCGCTATCATGTAGTCATAGCGGCGCTCAAGGCGCTGGCGGATGAAGGTGCCATTTCTGCTTCAGAGGTTGGAAAAGCGATCAAGCTCTATGGGATCGACCCGAACAAACCCAATCCACCCACTGTCTGAGCGCCGGGAGTAGACGTATGTCGGAATTGAAAGAAATACGCGTGCCTGATATCGGTGATTTCAAGTCGGTCGAAGTCATTGAGGTTTTGGTTCACGAAGGTGATGTCATCGCGCCCGAGGATTCGTTGATTACTCTGGAATCAGATAAGGCGAGCATGGAAATTCCCGCTCCAGAAGCAGGCACGGTTCGCGAGGTCAAGGTCAAGGTCGGCGATCATGTCGCTGAGGGCTCGCCTATTCTGGTTATTGAGCCGGTTGGCGAGAAGGTGGATGCAAATAAGCTTTCCTCATCCCCCACGGAAACATCAACAAAGTCGGCTGCGCCTTCTCCATCGGCCTTTGCGCCCCCAACGAGCGAGAGCCGATCTCAAGCGGCGCCTCCCCATAACAAACCATCGCCGACCGCACATATTCATGAGGAACGCTTTCGCAAAGCGCATGCGAGCCCGTCGGTACGCCGATTCGCTAGAGAGCTGGGCGTCGATCTGGGAGATGTGCATGGCAGTGGGAACAAAGGACGGATCTTGCGTAAGGACGTACAATCGCATGTCAAGCATGTCCTGTCGCAATTGTCCGCTGGCGGCGGTTTGGGTGTGGCGCCCATGCCCGAGATCGACTTTGCCCAATTCGGTGAAGTTGAAACGCAGCCGTTGACCCGCATCAATAAATTGACCGGACAGAATCTGCATCGCAACTGGGTGACCGTGCCCCATGTCACTCAATTCGACGAGGCCGATGTCACTGAGCTTGAATCTTTCCGCAAAGAAATGGTGAGGGAATATGCGGAAAAAGGCGTGAAGCTTACCTTGCTCGCCTTCCTGATGAAGGCCGTTGTATCCGCCTTGCGGGAATTCCCCCGGTTCAATGCTTCACTGGATGCGAGCCGGGAAAATCTGATTCTCAAGAAATATTTCCACATCGGAATCGCAGTGGATACGCAGGATGGTTTGGTTGTGCCGGTAATTCGGGATGTTGATCGGAAGAGCCTGATGGATCTGGCGCGCGAATTGGGTGAGGTTTCAATTCGTGCCAGGGAAAAGAAACTTAAACCTTCCGACATGCAGGGTGGCTGTTTTTCCATTTCCAGCCTGGGTGGCATAGGAGGGACTGCTTTTACCCCTATCATCAACGCGCCAGAAGTAGCCATCCTGGGCGTATCACGTACCCGTTGGCATCCTGTTTACAAAGACGGCGAATTTGTGCCGAGATTGATGCTGCCTTTATCGCTCTCATATGACCATCGGGTCATCGACGGTGCTCTGGGCGCGCGTTTTACCACCTTCCTCAGTAAATTGCTGTCGGACACGCGGCGGATGCTGCTCTAATAATCGCCGGAGGAATCAGCCATGACAGATATGATGACCGTCACCATCCCCGATATCGGCGACTTCAAAGATGTCGAAGTCATTGAAGTCCTGGTCTCCCCAGGCGACGTGGTTCGGCCTGAAGAATCGCTTATCACCCTTGAATCCGACAAAGCCAGCATGGAAATACCTGCTCCGCAAGGCGGGAAAGTCAAAGAGATATTGGTCAAGGTGGGAGATCGGGTCAATCAAGGCACGCCGATCTTAACGCTGGAAGTAGAACATCAGGAACCTGCAGGGAATCCTGCTGCAACCACGTCAGGTGGTGTAAGTGAAAATAAGGAACAAGGTTCTGCGCAGAACCCTGAAATACCAATGATTACGCCTGGTCAGGTCGATATTGAAACAGATGTTGCAGTTTTAGGCTCTGGCCCCGGTGGTTATACCGCCGCCTTCCGGGCCGCAGATTTGGGGAAAAAAGTCGTATTGATCGAGCGCCATGAAGTGATAGGCGGTGTCTGTCTGAATGTGGGCTGCATACCATCCAAGGCTCTGCTGCATGCGGCGCAGGTGATTGAGGAAGCAGCTGAATTTGCTGCCCATGGTATCCGCTTTGGGGCGCCCGAAATCGACCTGGATGGGTTGCGCGGTTTCAAGGACGGAGTGGTCAAACGGCTTACTGGAGGACTGACTCAGCTGGCCAAGCAAAGAAAGGTTCAGGTGGTGCATGGCGTTGGCCGCTTCGAAGATCCTCATGCCTTTGTTGTGGAAACATCCGAAGGCACCAAGCGGATACGCTTTCAGCAAGCGATTATCGCCGCGGGATCGCGTGTGGCCAAGTTGCCATTCGTTCCCTGGGACGATCCCCGGGTGATGGATTCGACAGACGCGCTCGAAGTCAAAAGGGTACCAGAACGAATGCTGATTATCGGCGGTGGGATCATTGGCCTGGAAATGGCGACGGTCTACCATGCCCTGGGAGCGCACATCACCCTTGTGGAGCTGGCGGACGGCATCATTCCTGGTGCTGACAGAGATATCGTCAGGCCATTGGAAAAACGTGTCAAGGCGCGTTATGAAAGTATTTTGCTTAAAACTCAGGTGACAGCCATAGAGCCGCGGGATGAGGGATTGCTGTGCCGCTTTCAGGGAGATGGCGCGCCCTCTGAAGACACCTTCGATGCCGTATTGGTGGCCATTGGTCGTTGGCCGAATGGTAAATTGATCAACGCCGAAGCCGCTGGAGTGACAGTCGATGAGCGGGGCTTTATCCCTGTGGACAGCCAACAGCGCACAAATGTGGAACATATTTTCGCGATTGGTGATATCGTCGGCCAACCCATGCTGGCCCACAAGGCTACCCATGAAGGCAAAGTAGCTGCAGAGGTCATTGCCGGCAAAAAAGCGCATTTCGATGCCCGCGCTATTCCTGCGGTTGCGTACACAGATCCCGAGGTGGCTTGGACCGGCATAACGGAAACCGAAGCCAAAACCAAAGGAATACCTTACGAAAAAGGGGTGTTCCCATGGGCGGCCAGCGGTCGTTCCTTGTCACTAGGACGAGACGAAGGGCTGACCAAGCTTCTGTTCGACCCTGAGAGCAAGCACGTGATTGGGGGAGGTATCGTCGGACCCAATGCCGGAGAACTGATCGCAGAAGTCACCCTGGCCTTGGAAATGGGTGCCGAAGCTGCTGATCTTGGGTTGACGATCCATCCTCATCCCACCTTATCGGAAACGGTGTGTTTCGCAGCGGAGGTTGCTGAAGGGACGATCACTGATCTTTATGTCCCGAAGCGCAAGTAAAAGGGATTAGCAGCAGCAACTGTGTTTTCGAGATTGGCTAATCGGTCTGGAGAACGCGATAAGGCTCACCACTTCGAAACACTGCGTTGATAATAGTTAACAGCTTGCGCATGGCGGCGACCAAGGCGACTTTCTTAG
>JALUXU010000010.1 GCA_027013225.1 Acidihalobacter sp.
AGGGGGCCTCTATGCCAAGCCCCAGGAGCAGTATCTGGTTGCCGTCCATTCCGGTTCCTCATCGCGGATTCTCTGGATACACTGGCATAGATTTCCCGGGAAATTCCACTCGAAACGTCGAGGAGCCCAAAAGGTTCCCGGCCTCGATGCCTCGGATCTCGAGGCCGTTGGGCAGGGCCAGGATCAGGCCAGTGGTATCGGACGCGAACGTGACGAGCACGAAGCCTGATGCAGTGGCTTGGTGATCGCTTGCTTCCGAGCGCCGCTTGCGTACCCAATAGCCAAAGACAAAATACCGAAGATCCTGTTTCTGGCAGTAGGCCTTCTGGGTCAGGCCGGATGCCTGCCAGGTCGTGACGTGATCCTGCCAGAAGATGATGCGGTCAGTGGTGTCGGTCGGTGCCATGGGATTCTCCTGCGTTGTGGTGAGACAGGAAAAAGTCTGTAACAGGTGGCGATCAGAGAACAGGTGTTGATTCGTGGGCGCTTACGTTTTGCCCGTGACAGAATGTATCCTGGAAGGCTTTGACTTTCCACCTGTAAAACGCCGCCGGATCGAGGTCCGATTCTCAGGCGGGGAGATCACCAGCGACGGTGGTGTACACCGACCAGCGGCTGAGACGGCTCGAGGCGGTCAAGGCGAGACTCCCTGATCCCCGCGACGGCCGTTATGTCAGGCATGATCAGCTGACCCTGCTGAGCCAACGCGTGCATGCCCTGTGTCTGGGCTATGAAAACCTCGCGGCGATCACTATTCAACAGGTGCTGGTGGAGCAGTTCATCCCTTCCTTTTCCGAACCGCCTGAAGAGTTGACCCTCGACTTAGATGCCACCGATGACCGGGTACATGGTCTGCAGGAAGGGCGCTTCTTTCACGGGTATTACGATGCCTACGGCTTCCTTCCCTTGTATGTCTTTTGCGGTGAGCCGTTGCTGGTCAGCCATCTGCGCCCGGGCAAGATCGATGGCGCCAAGTCGTGGGGACACCGCCGCGCGGTGATGGCCAAGCTCGAAGTCACCGTACAAGAGCGTAATCCCCGCTTTGTCGTCACCCATCTCAACGACAAGGCCCAGTCACTCTATGACCGGGTCTACTGTGCCCGTGGAGAGATGGAGAACCGGATCAAGGAGCAGCAACTGGGCCTGTTCGCCGATCGCACCAGCGCCCACCACTGGTGGACCAATCAGTTCCGCCTGCTGTTATCCAGTCTGGCCTATGTGCTGATGGAAGCCATCCGTCGGCTGGCCCTGCATGACACGGAACTGGCCCATGCCCAAGTCGGTACCTTGCGGCTCAATCTGCTCAAGATCGGCGCAGTCATCTTGCGCAACACGCGCCGGATCCGCTTTCTGCTGTCGAGCGCTTTTCCCCATCAGGATCTCTTCTACAGGGTCGTCAAGCGGCTCGTCCCAGGGTAGCCCTCAATGAGTGCTGCCCCGGCACGTTGACAAACAATGGGGTAAGGGGAAGTTGCGCCCGCAATCCGGAAAAAAGCCCTACGCCAGCCATCCGTCACCCTCGAACAGACGGATTGACCTTGCCAACGACACTTCAGCATAAGATTCGGATACGGATGAAATATCCGGGCCAGCGCCGCGCGGCCTCGTTCGGCTGCCGGCTTCAATCGTTCAGCGGCGGCCCGGAAACCGTCGTGCACAGTGGGTGTCCGTTTTCTGCGAACAGATCCCAGAACAGTACGGGCGAGGCTTCGGGCCGGTAATCCGGCACCGGGATTTTTTCCACCCGCTCCTGGATCTTCGGATGAGGCTCGGCGGCCGCCGCCAGACCTGACAGGTCGCCTTTGATGTCTGCCGCAAACACTGGCACGCCAAGTCGCGAAAACCCCTCGGCCAGAATCTGCAGGCTCACCGTCTTGCCGGTGCCGGTGGCGCCGGCGATGAGGCCGTGCCGGTTGCTCATCCGCGCCAGTTGCGTCACCGGCACCCCGTTCGCGCCGCCGATCGATATCTGTACCTGATCTTGCATTTCGTATGCGCCCCCTGCGCCTTGGATCACGCCAGCCCGGAAAGCAGGCCGCGCTCCCAAGCATACCGCAACAACATCAATGCGCACATGACCACGATCAGCGGCCGGATCAAGCGCGCGCCGCCGCGCACCACCGCATGCGCTCCCAGCCAAGCCCCGATCATTTGCCCGACAACCATGACGCTGCCAACCACCCACAGCACCTTGCCGCCGATCACGAACACGGCGAGCGAGGCGATATTGCTGGCGAAATTGAGCATTTTAGTATGGGCCGTCGCCGTCACCAAAGGCTGGCCGCGCAGCGCCACGCCGCCAAGAGAAAAGAACGAACCGGTACCGGGCCCGAAGAAGCCATCGTAAAAACCTATGGCGGGCACCACCAACCCGGCATACAGACGCTGCCCCATGCGGGGCTGACCTTCCCTTTCTCCCGCCCTCGGGGAAAACAGGAAATACAGGCCGACCACGCCGAGCACGATCGGTATAGCGATATTCAGCGCTTGCGGATGAACGCGCTGCACGGCGAGCGTGCCCGCCGCAGCCCCAAGCAGCGAGGCCGCGAACATGCCCCGCACGCCATTCCATCTCACCAGCCCCCTCCTCAGCATGCTCCATGAAGACGTCAGCGTGCCGAAACTGCCCTGCAGCTTATTGGTCGCCAAGGCTTGCACAGGCGGAAGCTGGGCGAGTAACAGCATGGGCAGCGTGATCAATCCCCCACCGCCGGCGATGGTATCCACGAATCCGGCCAACAATGCGGCCGCAAACAACAAGCTCATCATGGTCAAACCTATGCCAGCCTCCACCGCAAAGACGCCCCCTCCTATGTTAGGAATCAGTAGAATAGATACTCAATTCTCCGGATGAGCAATATGTCTCGACCCCACCGCATCGTCATCGTCGGCGCCGGCGTCGCCGGCCTAGAACTGGCCACCCGCCTGGGCAACCGTCTCGGCAAGCGCGGCCGCGCCGAGATCACCCTCATTGATGCAGAGCGCGTCCATCTTTGGAAACCCCTATTGCATGAAGTCGCCGCCGGCACTCTGGATCCTGCCGAACACGAGGTTACCCTGCTGGCTCACGCCCGACGCCATCACCTGCGCTTTCGCATCGGCCGCCTGGAAACGCTGGATCGATCGCAAAGCCTTGTCTGGCTCGCGCCTTATTACAACGAGGAGGGGGAGGAACTTATCCCGCGCCGCAGTTTTCCCTATGATACATTGATCATTGCCGTCGGCAGCATTTCCAATGACTTTCACACGCCCGGAGTTGCTGAACATTGCTGGTTTCTCGACACCTTGCCGGAAGCCGAAAAATTCCAGCACCATTTACTCGAAGCCCTTCTCAAGGCGGGTACGCACAAACCGCGAAAACCGGGCATGGATCCGCTCGACGTCATTATCGTCGGCGGCGGCGCCACTGGCGTCGAACTGGCCGCGCAGCTGCATCAAATCAGCCGCCAACTGACCCAGTACGGCTTCGACGAACTCGATCCAGATCAGCGGGTACGCATCACGATCATTGAGGCCGGCCCCCGCATTCTTCCAGCCTTGCCGGATCGACTCAGCCAAAACGTGACACAGGAACTCGAATCTTTGGGAATACGCGTGATCACTGGAGAAAGGGTAACTGAAGTGTCGGCCGAAGGAATGAAAACCGCAGAGGGTAATTTTTTGCCTGCCGCGATCAAGGTCTGGGCGGCTGGCATACGTGCGCCTGACTGTCTTGATCACCTCGACGGTCTCGAAACCAACCGCAGCCACCAACTCAAAGTTCGGCGCAATCTCTTGACCACTCTGGACGAGCGCATTTTCGCCATCGGCGACTGTGCCGACATCCCCGCCGATGCCAAAGGCAACAAAACGCCCCCACGCGCCCAGGCAGCCCATCAGCAAGCGCGCTTCATCGCCCGCGCCATCCGTCGGCGGCTCAAAGGCAAGCGGGAAATTGGGGAATACGTTTACCGTGATTACGGCTCCCTGGTCACGCTGGGGCGCTATGACACCGTCGGCAGCCTCATGGGCTCACTCACTGGCAGCGTCTGGGTGTCCGGCCTCATCGCCCGCATGGTGTACCTGAGCCTGTACAAAATGCATCAGGTCGCGCTGCATGGCTGGCTGCGCACGCTCGCGCTCACCCTCGCGCACCTGCTGCGGCGCACGGTGGATCCGCAGATCAAGCTCCACTGACGCCCTGTTCAGATTCCGGAACTGCCGAGCACCGCGCCCACGGCCGCCGTCGCCACCATCGCCAGCGCGCCCCAGAAAAACACACGGAAAGTGCCCTTGAGCAGATTAGCGCCCCCCGTCCATGCTCCCAGAGCGCCCAGCACCGCCAGAAAGACGAGGCAGACGGCGAACACCACCGGCACCAGCGATGACTGGGGCGTCAACCACAGCGCCAGCAGCGCGGGCGCCACACCGAGGGTGAAACTCGCGGCCGACGCCCAGGCCGCCTGCAACGGTTTGGCGCTTTGCGCTTCTGAAATGCCGATTTCATCACGCGCGTGGGCCGCCAACGCGTCATGCGCCATCAGTTGCTCGGCCACCTGCTCAGCCAGATCGGGATCCAGACCGCGTTCCACATAGATCTCCGTCAGCTCTTTCTTCTCAGCTTCGGGATTGCGCTCGAGCTCGCGCTTTTCCATCTCCAGATCAGCTTTTTCTATGTCGGCCTGGGAACTGACCGACACATATTCGCCGGCCGCCATGGACAAAGCCCCTGCGATCCACGCCGATACGCCGGCGATCAAGACCCCGCCATGCGTGGCGTGTGAGGCCGCAACGCCAAGCACCAGCGCCCCGACCGACACTAGCCCGTCGTTGGCTCCGAGTACGGCGGCGCGCAGCCAGCCGGCGCGCTCGACACGGTGCTTTTCGTGATGCTGTGAAATCATGAAACCTCCTTTTGCCTGCATGCCGCGCCAGGGCGCGGCTTGAAAAACCGTCATCTGCCGCAATGATGTATCAAAGGCAATGATACGCAAAAGGTAAGTTGTCCCATGAGCAAAGTGCCACTTGAACTACACACGACCCTGCTGCTGCGGGAATTCGAAACCCACAATGTGCACCGTCTGATCCTGGAAAAGCCGCCCGGCCTCACCCATGCCGCGGGGCAGTTCATCAAGCTCGCCATAGACACGCCGGAATTGCGTGACAAGGCGCGCCCCTTCACCCCGGTTTCGCTGGCAGGCGACGGCGTGATCGAGCTGCTGGTCAAGCACTATCCGGACCATGCCAACGGCGTGACCCGCCACATTCCCGAGCTTTCGCCGGGGCAGAGTCTGCGCCTGTCCACGCCACAGGGCGACGCTATCTACAACGGCCCCGGCCTATTCCTGGCCGGCGGCACCGGTATCACGCCCTTTCTGGCTGTGTTCCGCGAACAGGGCCTCAAGGCACCGCAGGACAGCCGGCTGGTGTTCGCCAACCGCAGCCCGGCGGACATCATTTGCGAAAAGGAGCTGCACCATTACTTCGCCGACCGTTCGACCTTCCTGGTCGAAGAAGGCGCGGGGCCGAACCACCGCCCGGGGCGGATCGACCGCGAGCTGCTCGAGTCGCTGCTGAACGAATCCGGCGAGCGGGTATATGTCTGCGGCCCGCCGGCCTTCAACCAGGCGGTAGCCAAACTGATCAGGGAGATCGGCGTCCAGCCGCAGGTGATAGAGGCTTGAAGCCGTTCATCCCCGGGCCGCGCCATCCGGACACGGTTTCTATGCGGCGCACGAATTCCTCCTTCAGCCGCCGGTACAGCGCCTCACCCAGCACGGCGTCTTCCACACCGGCGTCAATGTTGGGGTTGTCATTGATCTCGATCACCACCACTCGGTCGCCGACCTGCTTGAGATCCACGCGTAGAGTCCGTCGCCGACCAGATCCGCCGCGCGCAGCGCCGTTTTGATTACCTTGGGCGGGGCCTCCTCCACGCTCAGCGTCTTGAAACCACCAGACTGCGGCGCGCACCGGGTGTTGTGATTGACGACCTGCCAGTCCTTTTTCGACATGAAATACTGGCACACGAACAGGGGCTGGCGGTTGAGAATGCCCACCCGCCAGTCGAACTCGGTGTACATATATTCCTGCGCCAGGATCAGGTATGAATCGCGGAAGTACTGGGCCGACAGTTTCTTCAACTCGGCCGTGTTCGCCGCCTTGCTCACGCCGCGCGAGAAGGAACCGTCGGGTATCTTCAACACCAGAGGGAAGCCCAGCACATCGCCGATATCCTTCACGTTTTCGCGGCTGACAATGGGCGTGTTCGGCCGCGGCACGCGGCGCGAGGAGTCCGGATCATCGATCACGACCATGCCTTCGCTTTCCGCCTTCTTGGCAAAACGATAGGTGTAATGGTCGATGCGGGTGGTCTCGTGGAATGAACAGCGCATCGTACTCGGCCAGGCGCGCATAATCGCGGCTAGTGATCAGCTCCACATCCATCCCCATCGCCCGCCCGGCGCGGATCATTTTCTTCAGCGCACCGCGGTTGGAAGGCGGCAGTTGTTCCTGCGGATCATGCAAAATGGCCAGGTCATAACGATAGCGGGTGCGCGAACGCGGTTTTTTCCAGCGTCGATTCACATAGCCGCCGACCGCCGTCGCGAAGCCGGTTTGCTGTTCGGGCGAGAGCGTCTGCAGGGCGCCGCCTGGATGGTGCTGATGCGCCATTCGCCCTGACGGCGCAGCTCCACCCGCAACACGGGGCGGGGCAGGGAAAAACGTCGAACAGTTGCCGCGCCAGTTCTTGCCAGGCAGGGGCGGCGCACTCGCCGAAATAGATCATGAGTTCGATACCGTTGACGATCACGTCAGGCTGCGCCCGGCCCGCGGTCTTGCGCGCCAGGCGCTCCAGCTCTTCGGTATCAAGTGTGTAGATGGACTTGCGGCTCAGATCCTGGATGGTGCGCACGCTCGGAATCACCCGATGCCCGCGCGCCTCGGGCGCGACCGAGATGGAATAGATGCGTGCCATCGAAGTGCCGCGGCTCAGCAGCAACAGCACATAGGCCATCACTTCGCCCTTGCTTTCGTACACCAGCAGCCGGGCATGGGCCTTGGTCAGCAGATAGCGAAACTGGCGCCGGCTCAGGCGGTCGCTGTCGAAGCAGATCTGCTCCAGATGCAGCAAGGCGTCGAGATCGGCGAGCGTAGCGGGGCGAATCATAGGCGGCTCATGTCCCAGGCGCTGGATGGGGATTGGAGGCGCGGACCCTCCCGGACTGGGATAAAGGCCCGGGTCGCTGCGAACGGGACGCAATGCTACGCCGGAACGCGCAACGCCGCCAACAGACCGCGTATCAACTCGTCGGGCGCCGGGGGGCAGCCTGGAATCTTCACATCCACCGGCAGGACGTTCTCGACCGCGCCGCAGCTGGCGTAGGACACACCGAACTCGCCGCCGTCACAGGCGCATTGGCCGGCGGCGATGACGAACTTGGGCGAAGGCATCGCCCGCCAGGTGCGACGCAGCGCGGTTTCCATGTGCCGCGACACGGGGCCGGTGACCAGCAAGGCATCGGCGTGGCGCGGGGAGGCGACGAAGCCTACGCCGAAGCGCTCGAGGTCGTAATAGGGATTGGCGAGGGCGTGGATTTCCAGCTCACAGCCGTTGCAGGAGCCGGCATCCACATGCCTGAGCGCCAGGCTGCGGCCGAATCGGGCGTCGATGGCGCGGCGCAGCTCCAGTCCGAGCGCCTCCAGCGCGGCGTCGTCGGTGGCCGGCGGCGGCTCGGTGACGATGCCGGTACGCAACACTTGAGTCAGGATTCGAAGCATTACAAATCCACCCCCGAATAGGAACCATTGACCGATTTGTTGCACACCGGAAAGTCCGGCACGATCTCGCCCAGGATCAGGCGTTCCAGCGCCGGCCAGTAGAACCAGCTCGGATCGCGCGGGAAATAGCGCGCAATGCGCCCCTCATCATCGAAACGCACCCAGGCCAGCGTTTCCCCGCGCCAGCCTTCGACCCGCCCGAGGCCGGCGGCATCGGGAGGCGGCACGGGCAGCGGCGCGATGGTCTCGCCGGACGGCGTAGCGTCCAGTAATTGATCCATGAGATCGAGGCTGGCGCGCACTTCCGCCATGCGCACGCGCACGCGGGCGGCGGTGTCGCCCTCGCCGTCGGTGACGAGCGGCACCTCCAGCGCGTCGTAAGGCGCATACGGGGCATCGCGACGCAGGTCGAATCCGCAGCCGCTGGCCTTGCCGAGATAACCCGTGCAGCCCAGCGCTCGGGCGTTGTCCTGGCTCAGCACGCCGGTGCCGACCAGGCGGTCGTCCAGCGGCGGGTGGTCGTCGATGATGTCGAACAGCGGCTCGACTTCGCGCCGCAGCGCGGCGTGATCGGCGCGCAGGATCTCGGCTGCGTCCGCCGGCAGGTCGCGCGCCACGCCGCCGGGCACGAGCGTATCCATCAACAGGCGATGGCCGAAACATTCACGATTGCGGCGTTGCCAGCGTTCGCGCAGGCGCGCGGTCTGCACATGGGCGAAGGCAAAGCCCACATCGTTGCAGATGGCGCCGATGTCACCAAGGTGGTTGGCCACCCGTTCGCGTTCGGCGAGCAGGCCGCGCAAGGCCAGCGCGCGCGGCGGCGCCTCGATGCCGGCGGCGCGTTCCATGGCCTGACAGGCGGCCCAAGCGTGCGCCACCGCACTGTCGCCGGAAACCCGCGCGGCCAGGCGCGCGAGCCCCGCCGGATCGCGGCCCACGGCGAGCCGCTCTATGCCCGTGTGCACATAGCCGAGCCGCTCCTCCAGCTTCAACACCGGCTCGCCCGCGGCGTGAAAACGAAAATGCCCCGGCTCGATGATGCCGGCATGCACCGGGCCGACCGGGATCTCGAACACGCCGTTGCCGTGGACGGCGGCGAACGGGTAATCGACATCCGCCGGAGTGCGGCCGGGCGTGGGCGGATCGCCTGCCTGCGCGGGGTGCAGAGGATGCCAGTGCTCCGGCCAGGCGCAGTGCCGCGTCCAGCGCCGCGGGTCGGGATGGTCGACGAAGATCACGCCGAACAGGTCGCGGGCGTGGCGCTCCATGCGGTCGGCGGCCGGGAAATGCGGCGTCTGCGAGGTGAATTCGGGGGCTGCGAGCGGCGCTTCGGCGCTCAGTAACAAAGGGTCGCCGGCGTAATCCAGCACGCAGTACAAGCGCATGTGCGCGTGATCGGCCTCGGCCCACATGCCCGCCCAGCGACAGCCGAATGTCATCGCGACCGCGGCTGCAGGCCCCCAGTCCGAAGCGGCGATGCTGCGCGTACGGACCGATGCAATCCTCCTGTCGTCACCCAGTGCGATACCGGCTTCCTGAAGCCGCGCTTCGAACTCGGACAACCCTATCGATCGGCTCATAGCACCCCCGCCCCCGCAATCAACACGGTCGCATGATTCAGCCAGGCGACCAGCACCGCCGGAATCGCCAACCCCAGCCACAACACCAGCACCAGATGCAGCACCACCGGCAGCATGTTGACCTTGATCGGCGCCAACCCCTCCGGCGCAGCGCCGTAGACCATTGGCTGGAGGTGGCGGAACAGGCCGGCGAAGGCGATCACCAGCCCGAGCAGTAGCAGGATGGTCAAGGCAGGCTCGGCGTGCATGGTGGCGCTGAGCAGCAGAAATTCGCTGGTGAAGATGCCAAAGGGCGGGAAGCCGGCGATGGCGGCGACGCCAAGCAGAAACGGCCAGCCGATGCCGGGCTGGGCGCGTAGCAGTCCCCTGATGTGTTCGATGGATTGGGTGCCCGCAAGATGCGTGGCATGGCCGACGGTGACGAAGATCGCGGACTTGGTCAGCGAATGCACCAGCATGTGCAGCAAAGCGGCGAAAGTCGCCAGCGGGCCGCCGAGGCCGAAACCGAAGGTCATCAGCCCCATGTGCTCGATGGAGGAATAGCTGAACAGGCGCTTGACGTCGCGCTGGCGGTGCAGGAACAAGCCGGCGACGAGAAACGACACCAGCCCGAAGCCCATCATCAACAGGCCGGCCAAGTGCGGATGCGAGGTGTGCGCGAGCGAGCCGTCGACCAACATTTTGAAACGCACCACGGCGTACAAGGCGACGTTGAGCAGCAGACCGGAAAGTATCGCCGAGATCGGCGCCGGGCCTTCGGAATGTGCGTCCGGCAACCACTGATGCATGGGCACCAGGCCGACCTTAGTGCCGTAGCCAACCAGCAGAAACACGAAGGCGATGCTCATCACCGCCGGTTGCAACTGCGCGCGGTGGGCGTTCAGCACACTCCAGTCCAGGCCTTGCGCGGAATGCAGCAGCACGTGCTGGGCAGAGTAATACACCAGCACGGTTCCGAACAAGGCCAGGGCGATACCAACGCCGCATAGGATGAAGTACTTCCATGCCGCCTCCACCGCTTCCGGCGTGCGATACAGCGACACCAGCATGACGGTGCTCAGGGTAGCGCCCTCGACGGCGACCCACAGGACGCCGAGGTTGTTGGTGGTCAACGCCAGCAGCATGGTGAACAAGAAACTCTGATACATCGCATGATACAAACGCAGCCCATGCGGCCCGGTCAGGCGCGTATGCAGCACATGCCGCATGTAGGAGCGCGAGAAGATCGAGGTGGTCAGGCCAACGAAGGCGTTGAGCACCACCAGAAACACGCTGAAATCGTCCACGCGCAGGCCGAAGCCGGTCACCACGCCAAAGCGGGTCACATCCCAGGCGAGCACCACCGAAGCGCCGAAAGACACCGCGCCCAGCGCCACGTTCAGCCAGCCGGCCAGCCGGTCGTGGCGCAACAGTCCGAGCAGTAGCGCACCGGCCAGCGGGGTGTAGGTGACCAGGGGCAGCGCGGCGCTCACGGTTGATCCTCGCGGGCTTCGTTGAGCCGGTCGAGGCGATCCACGTCCAGCGAGTCGATGCTCTCGCGCAGCTGAAAGAAGAATACGCCGAACAGCACCGCCGCTATCAGCACGTCGAAGGCCACGCCCAGCTCGACCACCAGCGGCATGCCGTGGGTGGCGCTCACCGCGGCGAGGAACAGGCCGTTTTCCATTGCCATGAAACCGAGCACCTGGGCCACCGCCTGCCGCCTCACCACCAGCGTCAGCAGGCCGATCAGCACCACCGCCAGACTGATGGCGACGATGTTGCGGGTAAACGCCAGGCTGCTCTGCACCAGCGGCAGCACCAGCCAGTAAGCGAACATCACCATGCCCACGGCGAACACTGTGGCCAGCATGGGATGTTGCGGACGATCGAGATGACGCGATAACCCAAGCCGGCGCACCAGCCGGTGCAGCATCCAGGGAATCAACAGCGCCTTGAGCGAAAAAGTCAGCACGGCGGAGAAATACAGCTCCGGCGCCGACTCGGCGACGGCCACCGTCAGCGTCACCGCGGCCACCAGCGCGCCCTGCCAGGCAAAGGCGTGGATCGCCGCCAGCAGGCGGGCCTGTCCGAGCACGGCGAACGCCGCGAACAGGGCCAACGCGGCCAGCACCAGTACCAGCGAATGTAACAATTGGACGCTCACAATCCCTGCTCCAGAATCACATGGCTGATCAAGCCGATCAATGCGAACAGAAATGCCAGACTCAAAAAGGCCGGCGCCTGGAACAGGCGTTTTTTCGCCAGCACGGTCTCGCCTACCGCGAGCGCCGCGCCGAGCACCAGCAGCTTGCCGGCAAGCGCGGCCAGCGCAATGCCCCATGCTGCAGGATGCGCCGTGGTGGCGATGCCCCAAGGAAAGAATACATTGGCGATCAATGTCCCATAGAGAAGCAGACGAATCTGCGCGGCCCATTCCAGCAACGCCAGATGACGGCCCGAGTATTCCAAAACCATGGCCTCGTGAATCATGGTCAGTTCAAGATGGGTCGTCGGGTTGTCGATGGGGATGCGTCCGGTTTCGGCCACCGCTACCAGAATCAGGCTGCCCAGCGCGAACAACATGGAGGGCAGCAAGGTGCCGCCGGTAAGCTGGTGATCGACCACGCTGGACAGATTCGTGCTGTGCGCGCTCATGGCCAGGGTGAACACTGCCATCAGCAGCGCCGGCTCGGCCATCCCGGACACCATCATCTCGCGGCTCGCGCCCATGCCGCCGAAGGCGGTGCCGACATCCATGCCGGCCAGGGCCAGAAAGAAACGCGCCAGCCCCAGCAGCCCGGCGACGACGATGACGTCGGCCAGCGCCGCAGTGTACAGATGCGTCGAAAGGAGAGGCACCGCGGCCGCCGCCAGCCAGGTGGCGGTGAACACGATGTAAGGCGTGACCCTGAACAGCGGCGAGGCGGTGTGCGCCACGCGCGTCTCCTTGGCGAACAGCTTGCCGAGGTTGCGTGCCGGTTGCAGCACCGAAGCCCCGCGCCGGTTCTGCAGCATCGCCTTGGCCTTGCGCACCCAGCCGACCAGCAGCGGCGCGGCGAGCGGCCACAGCAGCGCCTGCGCCACGGCCAGCACCGTATCGGCGGCGTTCACAGCGTCACCACCCATAACAGCAGGAGCAGCGTGCCCAGCGTCCAGGCCAGATACACGCGCAAGTTCCCTGCCTGTATGCGCGTCACCAGCCGCGTCAAACGGTCGAGCACGCGCACCACGGGCGCGTAGAACAGTGCCAAGCTGCGGTCCGCGATCTGCAGACGGTAACGAGGCCCGCTGCCTGCGATCTCCACCTGCTCATCCACCCGCAGCCAAGCGCCAAACACCCGGCGCAGCGGCTGGGCAAACCCCGTGGCGGTGTATTGCATGCGCGGCGTCGGCGGCGTCAGGCCACAGTCCCAGGCGTCACTGCGGCGCACCCGGCGCACCGCGCCCCGGTGCACCAGCCACGCGGTCAGGCCCGCGAGCACCAGCAGCGCGAAGAGCACGCCGGGCGCGCTGTAGCTCGCGGTCGTCGGCGAAACGGGCGTCAGCCACAGCCAGCCCTGCGCGCCCGCTTGCGGCAGACCGCTGCCGAGCAGCGACTGCGGCACCCGCGCGATCCAGGCGATGAACGGACTCGGAAACACGCCGGCAGCCACACAGCCAAGCGCCAGCAGGCCCTGCCCCACGCGCATGCTCACCGGCACCTGCCGCGCCCGGCGTACATGGCGCGTGCGCGCCCGGCCGAGGAAGGCCACGCCGTAGGCCTTGACGAAAGCCGCCGCGGCCAGCGCCGCGCTCAGCGCGAGCACCGCCGCCGCGACCGGAATCAGCGTGCGCAACAGGCCGCTGTGCAGCTGCCAGGTCTGCAAGGCCGCCTGAAAGGTGAGCCATTCGGAGACGAAGCCGTTGAGCGGCGGCAGGCCGGAAATCGCCAGACTGCCGATCAGAAAGAACGTGCCGGTCCAGGGCATGCGCCGCAGCAGTCCGCCCATGCGGTCCAGATCGCGCTCATGCGCGCTGTGCAAAATGGCTCCCGCGCCCATGAACAACAGCCCCTTGAACAAGGCGTGATTGAGCGCGTGATAGAGCGCGGCGACCAGCGCCAGCGCGCCGAGCAGGCGATGACCGGTGCCGAGGAAAATCAGCGACAGGCCAAGGCCAATGAACACGATGCCGAGATTCTCCACCGAGGAATAGGCGAGCAGGCGCTTCAGGTCGGTCTGCATCAGCGCGAGCAGCACGCCGAGCAGGGCCGACAGGCTCCCGACCGTCAGCACTACCACGCCCCACTGCCAGTGCAGCGGCCCGATGAGATCGAACACCACGCGCAGAAAGCCGTACACCGCCACCTTGAGCATGGCTCCGGACATCAGCGCGGATATGTGCGAGGGGGCGGCCGGGTGCGCCTCGGGCAGCCAGGCATGCACCGGCACCAGTCCGGCCTTGATACCGAAGCCGGTGAAAGCCAGGGCGAAAGCCACGCTGGCCCACAGAAAATCCGGATGCGCGGCGCGCATGGCGGCAAAGGCGAAACTGCCGCTGAAACTCGCCAGCACGCCGAAAGCGAGCAGAATGCACAGGCCGCTGACATGCCCCATCAGCAGATAGAGAAAGGCGGCGCGGCGGTTGGCGGCATGGTCGTGCTGGAAGGCGACGAGGAAATAGCTCGACAGCGTCATCAGCTCCCAGGCGACCATGAACAGATAGGCGCCGTCGGCCATCAGCACCAGTTCCATGCCGAGCAGGAACAGCCCGGAAAACGCGCCCAGCGGGGGCAACTGATCACGCCCGCGCTCGAAATCACGCACATAGCCCACGCCATAGATGCCGACGGCCAGAGTCAGCGCGCCCAGCAGCACGAGAAAAAAGCCGGACAACGCATCAAGCCGCAGCTGCCAGGGTAACCACGGCAGGCCGAGCGGGAGCTGCAAGGTGGCGCTGCCGCCGTTGGCCAACGCCATGGCGCCGCACAGCAGTGCGGCGAGGCCGGACAGCGAGAACAACGGCAGACTGAGAAAACGCAAGGGCACAGGCCGGCGCGCGGTGGCGAACACGCCCGTCAGGGACGAAGCCAGGGCCAGGCCCGGCGCCGCCATCGCAATGACCCACAAGGCGCTCATGTACGTGTTGAGCCAACCTCCCCTTCGTTCGCCGCCGGCGCCACCTTGAGGCGGACGCCGCGACCGCCGCCAGCGCTGACCATGCCTTCCCCTATCAATTCGACACCGAGGCCCTCCAGGGCCTCAACCACTTTGACCAAGGAATCCACATTGCCGCGGACCAGATCATCACTCGCTTCCATGCGCTGGATAGTAGGCAAAGACAGGCCGGCGGCCTGTGCAAGCTGACGCTGGTCGAGGCCGAGCAGGGCGCGCGCCGCGCGCATTTGAGCGGAAGTAATCATGTTATGATTATTAATATTTAATACATCAGTTGTCAATACTGAAACATTGCTATTATGCACATATACTTTATTTATAATAGTTATAGCATCACCCGCAGAGCTCGTCTCGGCCTCTTACATGAACAGCGTCTCGTCCGCATCCGACAGATGCAATCTTTCACCGGCCGAGCGGACGCAGGCCTCTTGGAGTGCGAATCTTGCACATCCATCGCGCACACACAGGCAGCACGGGACGTGCCGCATGAAAAATTTTCCGGTGCGCACGATTACGCGCTATATTGATAGCTTTCTGCGGAAAGCTTCATTGTGTCTGACATGCCGGTCATCCCCACTATCGCTTGGTTTCGCAATGCCGCGCCGTATATCCATGCACACCGTGGCGCGACCTTCGTAATTGGCTTCGGCGGCGAAGCCGTGGCCGACGAGGAGCGTTTGCCTGCACTGGTACATGATTTTGCACTACTCGCCTCCCTCGGTATCCGTCTGGTGCTGGTGCATGGCGCACGCCCTCAGATCGAGGCGGACCTGCGGGCTCAAAGTCGCGAGATGCGTTACGTCAACGGTCTCAGAATCACCGACGCCATTGCCTTGCAAGCAGTCATCACGGCCTCGACCAAGGCGCGCGTCGACCTCGAGGCCCGCTTGTCCATGGGCACGGCCAACACGCCCATGTCGGGCGTTCGTCTCAGCGTGACCGGCGGCAATCACGTCATCGCGAAACCGCTCGGGGTGCGCGGTGGCGTGGATTATTTGCACACCGGGGAAGTGCGGCGCATCGACGCGGCCGCCATCCGCTCGCATCTCAATTCCGGCCAGATCGTTCTGCTTTCACCGCTCGGCTATTCCCCCACCGGCGAGGTTTTCAATCTGAGCGCCACAGAGATCGCATCTGCCGCTGCATCTAGCCTGCACGCCGACAAGTTGATCCTGCTCGAAGAGTCACCCTCTTTACGAGATGAAAATCGGCACCCGCTGCGCCAACTTGCTCTGCCTGAGGTGAAGGCGTTGCTTCAAAAACAGACCGACCTCAATGAAGAACAGCGCACGCATTTGCGTGCGGCTATCGACGCCTGCCGGCGTGGCGTACGCCGGGTGCATCTGCTCGACCGTCACATCGACGGCGCCTTGTTGCTCGAACTTTTCACGCGGGACGGCATCGGCACTCTCATCAGCGCCGATGGCTATGAAAGCCTGCGCACCGCCACCATCGACGATATCGGTGGCATCCTGTCGCTGATCGAACCTCTGGAAGCGGAAGGCATACTGGTTCGTCGTTCGCGGGAACAGCTAGAATTGGAAATCGACCACTTCATCGTGATTGAACGCGATGGGATGGTGATCGCCTGCGCGGCCCTGTATCCCTACCCCGATGAACGCCTGGGCGAACTCGCTTGTCTTGCAGTCGCCCCTGAATATCGCCATCAGGGACTGGGCGACGTGTTGCTCGAACATGTTGAAAAACGTGCGCGCTCTATGAAACTTGAGCGCCTGTTCGTCCTAACGACGCGCACCGCCCACTGGTTTTTAGAACGAGGATTCGATAACGGCGACCCGGAAGCCCTGCCTCTGGCCAAAAGAAGGCTTTACAATTACCGGCGTAACTCGAAAATCTTTATCAAACCTCTGCCTCAATGAGCAAAAATCAAGCGCAACCGTGTATCTTTTCGGGCTTGCCGCATCCAACTCGGTCTCGATCGGCATTAAGGCGTGGAGTCGGACGTGAGAATCCGTTACGCCGCCCCGCCCGCTCACCTTATTTCATACGATGGAGGTAATCCGGCCATGCGTTTGCTCCATACCATGCTTCGCGTAGGCGATCTTGATCGCTCGATCGCATTCTATTGCGACATACTCGGCATGCAACTGTTGCGCCGCAAAAACTATCCGGAAGGCCGCTTTACCCTGGCCTTCGTGGGCTATGGTGACGAAGCTCGCAACACCGTGCTCGAACTGACCTACAACTGGGATCAGCATGAATACGAGCTAGGTACGGGTTTTGGGCATATCGCAATCGAAGTCGATGACGTTTACAAAGCCGCCGAAGCCATTCGCGCCAAGGGCGGCAAGATCATCCGCGAACCGGGTCCAATGAATGCCGGCACCACAATCATTGCATTCATCGCCGATCCCGATGGTTATCCCATTGAATTGATCGGAGCCCGACGGTGAACACCCGCGCCACAAACCCCATTAATGCTGCCGATGGCGCTTTCGAGCTCAAAGGCAGCCGCTTTAGCCTGTCGGTCATACGCTTGCATGACTTCAATCTTGACGCCATCGACGCGCAACTGACGTCCACGATCGCACGGGCCCCCGGTTTCCTCAACAATGCGCCGGTGGTGATCGATGTCTCTGAGCTTGATGAGGTTTTCGCGCAGAATCTTGAAGGCCTGATCGAATTGCTCAGACAACATCATTTGCTTCCGGTCGGCATGCACGGCCACGCACAAGCCTGGCAAACGCAGGCGCGCTCACTGGGGCTGCCTCTCATGAGCCAAGGCGGTACGCCCATGCCGCCTTCCAGGACGGGATCTTCCGCACCGCCGGTCGCCCCGTCGAGCCCTCCCTCTGCACATGCGCAAATCGTCGAGCGACCCGTGCGTTCTGGCCAGCAGATTTATGCGAAAAACAGGGATCTCGTAGTGCTTGGCGCCGTCAGCCCCGGGGCAGAAATCATCGCCGACGGCAGCATTCATGTGTATGGCGCCCTGCGCGGACGCGCGCTGGCCGGCGCCTGCGGTGATGAGGCTGCGCGTATTTTCTGCCAATCCATGGAAGCTGAACTGCTCTCCATCGCCGGCTGTTATCGCCTTTTCGAACAAGCCGATCCGCTTTATCATGGGTGTCCAGCGCATGCGCATCTAAAGGAGGAGCGGCTGATCGTCGATCCTCTTTGATGAGCATCTGATACACTGCGCGTGTATGCGCCATCCACCGCAATCCATGCGCCCGATGGAACCAGACAGAAGATCCGGAGAATCAAGTGGCCAGAATCATCGTTGTAACTTCCGGAAAAGGCGGGGTCGGCAAGACCACTACAGCTGCCGCCTTTTCTACCGGTCTCGCTTTGCGAGGACACAAAACTGCGGTCATCGACTTCGATGTAGGACTACGCAATCTCGATCTGATCATGGGATGTGAACGCCGGGTGGTCTACGACCTGATCAATGTCATCCAGGAAGAGGCCACACTCAACCAAGCGATGATCCGCGACAAACGTGCCGAAAACCTTTATATCCTCCCCGCCTCCCAGACACGCGACAAGGATGCTCTTCATCGCGAAGGCATTGAGCGAATTCTCGGCGAACTCGGCCAGATGGGCTTCGAATACATCGTCTGCGATTCGCCCGCTGGAATCGAACAGGGCGCACAAATGGCAATGTATTTTGCCGACGAGGCGCTGGTGGTCACAAACCCCGAGGTGTCCTCAGTCAGGGATTCCGACCGCATTCTCGGAATCCTGCAAAGCAAGTCGCGGCGAGCCGAGAGCGGCGGCGAGCCGATCAAGGAACATCTGCTGATCACTCGCTATCAGCCCAACAGGGTCAATTCTGGAGATATGCTCGGCATGCAAGACATTCTCGACATTTTGGCAATTCCCCTGCTGGGCGTGATACCGGAATCGCCCGCGGTGCTCAAGGCATCGAACGCAGGCTCCCCCGTGATCCTCGATGAACAAAGCGACGCCGGCCAGGCTTATGCCGACGCGGTTGGCCGTTTCCTGGGTGAAGATCTCCCTCATCGATTCATCACTCCGCAAAAACGCGGCCTGTTCAACCGCCTGTTCGGGTGATCATCATGGGACTTCTAGACATTTTCCGCAAACCCAAAGTACGCAGCGCCCAGGTTGCCAAGGAACGCTTGCAAATCGTCATCTCCCATGAACGCGCCAACCGCGCGAGCGCGGATTATCTGCCCCGCCTCAAGCAGGACATCCTCGAAGTGATCCGCCGCTATCACGAAATCGACGACGAACAGGTTGAATTGCATGTAGACAAAGCGGGCGAGCGCGAGGTGCTCGAACTGAACATCACTCTCGGGCACCAGGCAGATTCGCAATGAAAGGAAAAAAGAACGGTGAATATCGACCGCCTCTGGCTGACTACTTTGATGTATTGGAGCAGCGCCACGGTGATCAATTCAGTTTCGACAATCTTAGCGAAGAAGAGCTGGCATCACTTGCACGCCTGGCCCGGGACGCTATTGAAAACGATCCACATGTATCCACCGTTGAGAAGAAAAATCTCGGCCCCCTACTGACCCTGATAGACATGCAACAACAAAAGCGCCGCCGCAATAAGACGCACTAGCAGCAACTGTGTTTTCGAGATTGGCTAATCGGTCTGGAGAACGCGATAAGGCTCACCACTTCGAAACACTGCGTTGATAATAGTTAACAGCTTGCGCATGGCGGCGACCAAGGCGACTTTCTT
>JALUXU010000011.1 GCA_027013225.1 Acidihalobacter sp.
AGGCCCCGGCGGCTGTAGTAACGCACCGTCTCGACCCCGACGCCGGCACGGCGGGCGACCTGACCAATGGTCAGCCCGGATGCCCTCTCGTCCTGATGTTCGCACTGGCTCATGGGGGTTCTCGCGCCGGAGGATCGAGCCTCCCACAGGGCCATGGTGGCATGCCGGGCCGGGCGGGTTCAAGCCGCGCCCCGTCCCCCCGCCGGTACCCGACCACTCCCGCATGGCGCTGTCTGCCTGGGTGAAAATTCCCGAACTGGTGCAGGCCGGCCCCGCCCGTTTCGCCGGGATTCCGTCATGAAACAGGATGTGACCGGACCTGAGTTTGATCCTGATCATAGGATTGGCAAGACGAACGGCTCGGCGGCCATGAGATTGATCCAGGTCAAGGGGGCCCGAAGCGGGCGGAATTACAGTGCCTCATGCCACGGCATGGGCAGTGCCGCGGTCATGTCCGATGCAAATTCCAGTGCCAAACGAACGAGGGCTGATCATGAAACCGCGCTTCAAGAAAATCCTTTCGATGCTGCTGGGCATCGGGGTGGGCGTTTCCGTTGCGGCGAGCGCCTGGTCCGAACCGACCCTGCAGCAGGTGATGAAGGCAAGGGGGCTGACACAGAAGGATCTGCTGGCGGCGGCGGAGACCTATACGCCGACGGGCAAGCGGGACGAGTACATCGCTTTTGCGTCAGGCGGACAGCAGGGGGGCGTCATGGTCTATGGCATCCCCTCAATGAGAATACTGAAATACATTGCAGTGTTCGCCCCGGAGCCATGGCAGGGCTATGGCTACGACGACGAGTCCAAGGCCGTACTTGCCGAAGGCAAGGTGCACGGAAAGCTGATCACCTATGGTGATACCCACCATCCGGCCCTGTCGGAGACCAATGGTGATTACGACGGGCAATATCTCTTCATAAACGATAAATCCAACGCCCGGCTCGCGGTTATCGATCTCAAGGACTTTGAAACCAAGCAGATCGTCCACAACCCTTTCTTCCAGTCCGACCATGGCGGTACCTTCGTGACACCGAATACGGAGTACGTGATGGAAGGAACACAATATCCGGCACCCTACGGCGGCAAGTATGTCCCGTTGAGCAAGTTCAACGAGAAATACCGTGGCGGGCTGACCTACTGGAAGTTCGACCGCAAGAAGGGCCGGTTGGACAAGAGTCAGTCGTTCGTGTTCGAGCTGCCTCCCTACAGCCAGGATCTGTCGGACGCCGGCAAGCTGGCGAGTTATGGATGGGGATTCACGAATTCTTTTTGTTCGGAGCGTTACGTCGGTGGCGACATGCAGGGACGGCCGCCGTTCGAGGCGGGGTGTTCTTCGAAGGACACCGACTACATGCATGTCACGAACTGGAAAAAGGCTGCTGAACTTGTCAAGGAAGGCAAGGTCCAGAAGCGCCGCGGTATGTATTTCATCCCTATAAAGCAGGCGGTGAAGGAAGGGCTCCTTTATCTGATTCCAGAGCCCAAGAGTCCGCACGGTGTCGATGTGACGCCGGACGGCAAGTACATTATCGTTGCGGGGAAACTCGACAGTCACGTATCGGTATTTAGTTGGCCCAAGATCCAAAAGGCGATCAAGACCCATGACTTTGAGGGACGGGATCCCTATGGTATTCCGATCATCCCGATGAAGGATGTACTGCACACGCAGATCGAGGTGGGTCTGGGGCCGTTGCATACACAGTTCGATTCCAAGAAGTGTATTGCCTATACATCGCTCTATGTCGATTCCCAGGTGGTCAAGTACGACTACTGCAAGGGAAAGGTCCTGGACAAGATCGACATCCATTATAATATTGGACATCTGATGACTATGGAGGGCGATACGGAGCATCCTGATGGCAAGTATCTCGTTGCGTTGAATAAACTTGCCATCGACCGGTTCAATCCGGTGGGCCCACTGCATCCCCAAAACCATCAGCTGATCGATATCAGTGGCCAGAAGATGCGGCTGTTGTACGATATGCCCGTGCCGCTGGGTGAACCCCACTATGCGCAAGCCATCAAGGCAACTAAGCTCAAGCCACTCATCCGGTATCCGTTCGGCTGGAATGCGCGTGCCAATCACAAGTCCCGGTGGCGTACGCGGCCAGGTCGAGAACGGATCGTCCGTCATGGTACGCGTGTGGATGTCTACGGGACTGTGATAAGGTCGCATATCACCCCCGAAATCATCCGGGTCAATGAGGGTGATACGGTCTCACTGCACTTCACCAACCTGGAACGAGCCGAAGACGAAACGCACGGCTTTGCCATCAATGGTCAGAACGTGCAGCTCTCCATCGAGCCGGGTAGTACCGTATCTGCAACATTCGTAGCGGACCGCCCCGGGGTGTATCCCTACTATTGCACGGAGTTCTGTTCGGCACTACACCTGGAGATGGAAGGGTACCTGATTGTCAAGCCAAAGAACTACAAAGCGCAAACTGTCAGCCTGAAACATGGTGTTGTATACACCAAGGCCGACTATGACAAGCAGGTTGCAACCAACATGAAGACCCAGGCCGTGATAGATAAGGTGGTGCGCTACATCACAAGTCGCAACTACAAGGACTATCCACAGGTCGTATCGCTGATGGAAGACGCCACCGATCAGCTGAACTTTGCGAAGGGCGCGCGTAAGAAGGCCGAGGCGGCCGCCGCCAAGGGCGATTGGCAAAATGCGATGTTGTGGGCCAATCAGTGGTGGCAGTATCAGGTCAAGACCGCAGATATTGGCTTGCGGGCAAAGACCTACCTCGACCAGCACGGTGCGCATAAGATAAAGTGACGCTGGGTGTACATTAGTCCTGACGTGGGGGAGGGCTCAACCGAGCCCTCCTTCCATTAGATACGGTTAATTTCCTTGCGTATATAGAGGTATCTGCAATGAAGATCACGACAGCCACGATAATCATGGGATTGGGAATCGCAATGTTGACGCCATCGGTCTGGGCTGCTGATGGTGCAACATTATTCAAAACGAAGACCTGTATTTCCTGCCACGGAAAGAATGGCCGGCATCCCATTCTAAAGACATACCCAAAGCTGGCAGGCCAGAATGCCGATTACCTGTTCAATCAGATGCGGGATATCAAGAGTGGTGCAAGGTCGAACGGTAATACAGCGGCCATGAAGGGCGTTATGGGGCTTGTCAACGAGAAGGAGATGCGGGCCATAGCCGATTGGCTTGGCAGCCTCAAATAGAAACCTGTGAGTTGTGCTGTCGGCGTTAACGGGTTTGATCGATCGGACGGATTCAATTCAACATACTGGAGGCGAAGATGAAATACTGGATACCTACTGCTTTCATATTAGCGGCAGGGATGACGTTGTCATATCAGGCGTTGGCATGGAATAAAATTGGGGGTGAGGAGCTAAAAGCACTTAAATTGAAGCCGAATCTAAATAACGGCCGCGATATTTTCGAGGTCTGTTCCGCGTGTCACCTTCCGGAAGGCTGGGGCAAGAAGGATGGTACCTTTCCCCAGCTTGCCGGTCAGCACCCAAATGTGATCATCAAGCAGTTGGCGGATATCCGGAACAAAAATCGTGATAATCCTACGATGTATCCATTTGCTACCAAACAGTCT
>JALUXU010000012.1 GCA_027013225.1 Acidihalobacter sp.
ACCCGGTTCCTTGGGATCGAGTCCAGTCCCAGTTTCGTCAGGGCGCCGGAGGGCAACGGGGTGGCCGAGCGGTTCATCCGCACCCTGAAGGAGCAGTTGCTCTGGGTGCAGACCTTCAACACCGTCGCGGAACTCAGGCAGGTGCTGCTCGAGTTCAAGGAACGGTTTAACCGACACTGGCTGCTCCAGCGGCATGGCTACGCCACGCCAGCCGATGTGCGTACTGCCCATACGCCCATGGCGGAAGCAGCGTGACTTTTGTGCAAAACAGTGTCCAGACATTCAGGGGCTTTACAGAACGGCAACTTTCGTAAGAGCACTCAATGGACGATATAACAGAGCAGCAGAATAATCCCCTCGATGCCGTTTTGGATGATCTGCGATCCCGATCCATCGACGAACTCCACCAAGGCAAGCTGTTCGAGCGCCTGATCGTCCAGTACCTCAAGACCGACCCGTTCTATACCAACACGCTCGCCGAAGTCTGGCCCTGGGCGGAGTGGCCGCAGCGCCCCGCCGACTGGAAGGCCGACAACACCGGCATCGATCCGGTCGCTCAAACGCACGAGGGCACCTTTTGGGCAATCCAGTGCAAGTTCTACTTTGCGGCGGAAGGTGAATCGGGAGGGGCATGAGCAAGTGCCGCGGGAATTCATGCGGTGGGTATGGGCAGGCGGGCGTCGTCTTCAAGGGCTCATCAAACGCCGCGCTGCTGAGGCAGCTAATTACTCTTCATTGGTCTATTGAACGACCCATTCCCTGCATAATACCTCTGCCTGCTCGAGAACCAATTCGGTTGCACACTCCTGTTTGTCTGGCGGATAGCCAAACTTGCGCAGAATCCGCTTGACCATGACGCGAATCTTGGCGCGCGCGTTTTCCCGCTGTGTCCAATCGACGGTGACGCTGCGTCTGACTGATTGCACCAACTCCTGGGCGATCTTCTTCAGGGTCTCGTCACCCAGCACCTTTACCGCGCTGTCATTGACCTCAAGGGCATCGTAGAAGGCGATCTCGTCCTCGGAAAGCCCCAGATTCTCGCCCCGTTTCTGAGCTTCACGCATTTCTTTGGCCAGGTTGATCAGCTCCTCGATCACCTCGGCGGCGGCAATGGCGCGGTTATGATACTTGTTGACCGCCTCCTCCAGCATTTCCGAAAAGGCGCGCGCCTGGACGACGTTTTTGCGCATCCGGGTGCGGATCTCGTCGTTGAGCAGCTTCTTGAGCAGCTCTAGCGCCAGATTGCGCTGAGGCAGTTCTCGCACCTCGGCCAGGAACTCGTCGGAGAGAATCGATATGTCCGGCTTGTCCAGACCGGCGGCAGCGAATATGTCCACCACCTCAGTACTGGACACGGCCCTGGAAATCAGTTGCCGGACGGCGGCCTCCATCTCCTCCGGTGAGCGCTCAGCGTTGCTCACCGTGGCCTTCACCAGGTTGGCGCGGATCTCCTGGAACAGGCCCACCTCATCACGAATGGCGAGTGCCTCGTCGTGCGGCACCGCCAGGGCAAAGGCCTTCGACAAGGCGGTGACGGCCTGAAGATAACGCTTCTTGCCGTCTTCCTGTGCCAGGATGAATTCCATGGCTTGCGCAATCCCGCCCATGCGTTCGGCCGTCGGCGCGGAAAGCAGCGCGCGATAGTCGAAGCCGTGCAGCAGCCCGCACACGACCTCGTATTTCTCCTTCATCACGGCCACCGCCTCGTTCTGGTCGAGTGTGGCCTGCCCCTTGCCCCCGCTGGCCGTGTAGGTGGCCAGCGCACGCTTGAGCGAGTCCGCCAGCCCCAGGTAGTCGACAACCAGTCCGCCCGGCTTGTCACGGAAAACACGGTTGACCCGGGCAATGCCTTGCATCAGGTTGTGGCCGCTCATGGGCTTGTCCAGATACATAGTGTGCATGCAGGGCGCATCGAATCCGGTGAGCCACATGTCGCGCACGATCACCAGTTGCAATTCATCATCGGGATCCTTGAAGCGCCTGGCCAGGGCCTCCCGGCCCGCCTTGTTGCGGATGTGCTTCTGCCAGTCGAGAGGGTCGGTGGCCGAGCCCGACATTATCACCTTGATCCGGCCCTTCTCGTCATCCTCGCTGTGCCATTCGGGGCGTAGCCGGGTGATGGCGTCGTACATCTCTACGCAGATGCGGCGGCTCATGCAGACAATCATGGCCTTGCCCGTCATCGCCTCCTGGCGACGCTCGAAATGTTCTACCAGATCCTTTGCAATCAGCCCGATGCGTTTCGGTGCGCCGACCAGCGCCTCCAGCGAGGCCCATTTACTGCGCAGCCGTTGCTTACTGCTTTCTTCCTCCTCGGTCTCGGTGATCTCCTCGAACTCGGCATCCAGATGCGGCTTTTCCGATTCATCCAGTTCGATTCGGGCCAGGCGACTCTCGTAGTAGATGGGCACCGTGGCGCCATCCTCCACGGCCCGCAGAATGTCGTAGCGGTCGATGTAGTCGCCGAACACAGCCGGCGTGCTGCGGTCGTCCTTCTC
Source organism: Acidihalobacter sp. (assembly GCA_027013225.1). Classification (GTDB taxonomy): domain Bacteria; phylum Pseudomonadota; class Gammaproteobacteria; order DSM-5130; family Acidihalobacteraceae; genus Acidihalobacter_A. Next base: position 2,499 of record JALUXU010000012.1, read on the forward strand.
GATGGGGGTGCCGGTAAAGCCGATGAAGGAGGCATTGGGCAGGGCGTCGTGCATGTGACGGGCAAAGCCATCGATAAAGTCATACTGGCTGCGGTGGGCCTCGTCGGCGATCACCACGATGTTGCGCCGCTCGGATAGCAGCGGGTAGGCATCGCCCTTCTTGTCTGGCAGGAACTTCTGAATAGTGGTGAAGATCACCCCGCCCGAGGCCACTTGCAGCAATTCGCGTAGTTTGGCCCGGCTTTCTGCCTGCACAGGTGTCTGGCGCAGCAGCAGCTTGTTGGCGGCGAAGGTGCCGAAGAGCTGATCGTCCAGATCGTTGCGATCAGTGATGACGAGGATGGTGGGATTCTCCATGTAGGGATGGCGGATCACCTTGCTGGCGTAGAACAGCATGGACAGGCTCTTGCCCGACCCCTGGGTATGCCAAACCACGCCGATGCGGTGGTCGCCGAATTCCCGTGACGAGACATACTTGCCCTGGCCGTCCCTCAGGTTCTTCTTGAATGGATCGCCTTGTTCCGCCTCCAGGAACCGGCCATAGTGAAGCCCAGCCGGGGCCTCGATGCCGCAGGCTTCCAGGGTAAAGCCCACCGCCTTGTTGACAGCGTGGTATTGGTGGTAACCGGCTGCCTTCTTGGCGATGCTGTTTGTGCCGCCACCATCGTCCTCAAAGGTGATGAAATTCAGGAAATAGTCCTGGAACCGGGCGGGATCGAACATCCCCTTGAGCAAGGTGGTCAATCCCGGTTGCACCTCGCCATCGGTCTGCTTCTCGTTGCCTGGCTCCCGGTACAGATCGGTGCCATCGATGGTGCGCCAGGGCATGAAGCGGTCCCAGCCCGCTGTCAGGGTACCGAAGCGGGCCTGCATGCCGTCGGAGATCACCAGCAGCGCGTTATAAACGAATAGGGAGGGGATCTGCTCCTTGTAGGTCTGCAACTGGTTGAAGGCATGGCGCAGGGTAGCATTCTCGTCAGCCGGGTTCTTCAGCTCGATCACCGCCAGCGGCAAGCCATTGACGAACAGCACGATGTCCGGCCGCCGCTCGTGCCGGTTCTCGATCACCGTGAACTGGTTGACCGCCAGCCAGTCGTTGTTGGCGGGATTTTCCATATCCACCAGCCACGCCTTGCCGTGACGCTCTCCCTCGGGCGCCATCCAGGAGGTATCCACCCCGTCGGTGAGCATCCGGTGGAAGCGGCGGTTGTTCTCGATGAGCGCAGGGCTCTCGGTGGTGAGTGCCTTGCGGATGGCTTCCTCGATGGCCGCCTGTGGCAATCCGGCATTGATGCGTGTCAGGGCGCTGCGGAGCCGCTCCACGAGCACCACATCGCCGTAGTTGGCCGCGGGGTCACGCTCGGGGTTGGGGCCGTCGAAGGCGATGTCCGGGCCATGGGCGACATCGAAGCCCAGCGCCTCGAGCTGGGAGAGGGCCATCTGCTCAATACTGTCCTCGGTGGTCTTCGTGTTCATAAGCTATTGTTTATGCAAAAATAGTCTGCTTCATCCGGGGGTTCCTGCCCAGGAAAGCAGAAGATTCCATTCCTTCGGAGCTTGAAATCTCGGGTGCCAGAGCTCATACTGTGTTCAAAGGACTGGGGGTTCCCGGTCGACAATTGGCCTCGGTGGAAGCATCGGGGCCTTTTGTTTTTCAAGGGAAGCATTGTAATTGGGGTCGATCGTCTTCAGCCCATGGTCACCGCTCTCGTCCACATAGACGATGTAGTCCGAAAATTCAGTCACGTTTCGTTCCCGGGAATCTGGCCTGCCAGCCATTCGATGATCGATGGAATGGCCACGACATTCAGCCGCTCGCCACTCATGCGCTACGCTCCAGAATAAACCGCGCCCGTTCGTGCCGCAGCATCTCGAAGGGTGTCATCACCTTGAGTCCCACACCCACGCATACATTGGGGATCTTGACCTTGTTCGGGGTATCGGCGGGGCGCTCGTGGGTGACCACCACGAAATCTCCAGTCAGGGCATGGGCAATGAGCCAGTAGTCCGCCACCTGAAAGAAGGTGTTCTTGGCATCCGGCGTATAGTCGTTGTCGTTCACCCAGTTGGTCACCTGCCCCATGGCGGGGAAGATGTCGGCGCCGGGCTTGAGGAAGAATGGCTCATCCCGTGCCCTGGTCCATTCGGCCAGTTCATCGTCGCCGGCCTCGATCTCGTCCTTGACCTTGTCGATGCTGAAGACCTGCCCGGCCTGGTTGCAGTCGATCAGCCAGTCCCAGAAGGCGGGACAGAAATCCAGGCCATAGTGCAGATTGTTGGCCGCCATGAAGACATTGGCATCCAGCAAGTAATTCATCCCTGAATCCCCAACCGTCGCGCCTCTTCATAAAAGGTTCGACTCTTGCGCACGCCCAGCAGGCGGAAGGCGTCGGTGAAGGGGGTCTGCCCCTCCAGGGTGCTGACGATCACCGCCCGCGCCAGGCGCTTGCCTACATGGGCGCCCAGGGTGTTGTAGAAATCTCCGCCCGGGCCTGCGGGTGCAACCCGCTTCAGCCGTTCCAGCTCCCCCAGCCAGGCGGCATCCAGGGTTTCGCGGTCGATCCGGCCCGCATCGAACAGCCGGCGCAGTATCACCAGGGTGCTGACCTTGAAGTGCCGAGCCAGCCGTTGCAGGGTGTCGGGCAGAGCCTCCTGTACGGTCGACTCAGCCCGCACGGCTTCCAGCGGCGCCAGCAGTTCGGCAGCCACCGCGTTGCACCATCGCTCGGTCTGCTCGTCGGGCAGAATGCGTGCTTCGCTGTCGGAAACACCGGAGGCCCCCAGCCAGAGATGGGCCAGCTCATGGGCCAGCGTGAACATCTGCGCTGCCTTGCTGTCCTTGCTATTGATGAACACCAGTGGTGCCAGATCATCGGCCAGAGCAAAGCCACGAAACTCTGTCACATCCAGCGGGCGGCGGGTATTGCTGCCGACGATGCCGCTCACCATCACCAGCACCCCGGCCTCCTCGGCCAGGCGGATGAATGCCCGCAACGCCTCGCTCCAGGTGCCCATCTGGCGGCGGGCCTCAATATCGAAGCCAAGATGTTGCCGCATCCGGGCCGCTACGGCAGCGGGCGATTCATCCAGCCTTGCCGAGCCCACAAAGGCCACCGCCGGTTCGCCCTGCAGGCGGGCATAGTCCCGATACCAGCTCTGGCGCTGTTGGCACAAGTAAATCGTCTCCAGCAGATCGACGCTGGGCGGCTGGTTACACGCCTCGGGCAAGGTGCGGAAATCAGGGATCGGCAATGCTTCCTCCGGCGGCTCGGGCAGAAAGAAGTAACCGATGGCCGTATGGGTTGCGCGTGCGAAATCCTCCAACTGGTTCAGAGTGGGCTGGAGCCTGCCTTCGAGCCAGTCACCCAGTTTCTTGAAACGGTCGGACAAGCCCTCCGGCGACCGGCCGGAGCGGCGCAACGCCCAGTGCAACAGCTCGGGATTGACCGGGACACGCAGGCTCATAGGGCATCCTCCAGCAGTTTCTCGGCATCCGGCACGCGCAGTTCGCCGGAGATAAGTTTGGGGAGGAGGGTGTCGCGGAGTTTGGCTAATGACTGCATTTCCTCCTCGTTTGATCGGATGTTTTCATCAATCGGATAGGCGAGACTTTCAAATAGAGTGATAATATCCGGCGCCACCTTCACGCTGGGCAGGCCTTGGAATTGTTTCTTGTTGATTGACCCAAATACTGTTCCTTCCGCTTCAAATCTTTTGAATCGTTCCCCTAAAGATTGCATCGCATAGTATGTATACGATCGACTACCTGACTTATGACGCACGGCAGCCACACCTCGACCAACACAGCATGTGTCATATGCCATATTAATATCGCCAACAGGCGCTCTGACACTAACGAGCGTATCACCTGCGTTTGCAATCCGAGCCGGCGCTGTGCAATACACGCGGAGTGAAGGGTAGCGAAATCCGAAATCTCGCCGCCCTTGAAAAAAAGGCATTCCATTTCCGTTCTCGTTGTATGTTGCTCCCGGTGGCGACTGTCCCATTGTTAAATCAAATTCGGCACCGATGGTGGACAACTTCCACCCCTCCGGAATCGGCCCCAGTTCGGAGTCTTGGAAGCGATCGGGGAAGAGGCGCAGGATGTCTTCGGGCAGGCTTAAGGCGCGCGGGTTGTTGCGGTAGTGGGCGGCGCGTTGGGCGAATTTTTCGGGGATGGGGTTGTCAGCGCGCAGGGCGTTGACCACCACCGGGTCGAAGTCGATGAACCAGCTCTTGAACAGCGCCTGGGCCATGGCCTCCAGCGTGCGGTTCATCTGCCGGTTCAGCTCGATCTTGTCGTCCAGCGTGCCGAGGATGTGGGCGATGGCGCGTTGTTCGGATATGTTTGGGATAAGCACATCAATCGAATTTATAGTCGAAGCTTTCAGATACGGTAACGCGCTGCCTTCAACGATTTTATTAAAATCAATATTGACCAACAGGTAATAGAAAAACCTTGGATCAACGTGCTTGGCATCCGGAGTTGCTGACATCATATTATTGTCAATAAGCGTATTTCTTGTGAGTATGCGCCTCCGGTTGTAGGTCAAAGCTACTCCGATCTTGGCGAAAACAACTGATCCGGCTGGGTGAATTGGCGCTCTTATGTTCTTGGCAGTCTCCTTGCTTACCCAATTATTGGCATTTTTTATATAAAGTTCATTGCCAGCCAGATTCATATCGCTGACTTTTATGAATGGCAACTCTCCATGAGAATTCCCCTGCAGCTCTTTTTTGAAGGCTCCGCCAGCCTTTAATTGGCATATATCTCCTAATAGAGCCTTAGTCCACTCACCCCCCATACCCCAACACCTCCAGATTCTTCTTGATGGTGGTTTCCAGCTTGCGGCTCGTGTCGAACTGCTCATAGAGCCGCGCGGTCAGCTCTGCCATCTTCTCCTCGAAGGGTACACCGTCGTCTTCCACGGCTTCGGCGCCCACATAGCGGCCCGGGGTGAGCACATAGCCATGCCCCTTGATGTCATCCAGCGTCGCGGATTGCCACCAGCCGGGCTTGTCTTCGTATTCGCCGCCTTCGCTTCGCCAGGCATGATAGACACCGGCGATGGTGTCGATGTCTTCCGGGGTCAGTTCCCGGTGCACCCGGTCCACCAGTGTTCCTAAGCGTCTGGCGTCGATAAAGAGCGTCTCGCCGCTGCGGTCACGGTAACCTCGTTTGGGGTCAGCCTTCTTGTTGCGGGTAAGGAACCAGAGACAGACCGGGATCTGGGTGGTGTAGAAGAGCTGGCCCGGCAGGGCGATGATGCAGTCCACCAGGTCGTCCTCGATGATCCCCTTGCGGATGGCCAGCTCGGCGGTGGTGGAGGTGGACATGGAGCCGTTGGCCATGACGAAACCGGCGATGCCGTTGGGCCCCAGGTGGTGGATGAAGTGCTGGATCCAGGCGTAGTTGGCGTTACCTGCCGGTGGCACGCCGTATTTCCAGCGCACGTCCTCTTTGAGGCGCTCGCCGCCCCAGTCGGACATGTTGAAGGGCGGATTGGCGAGGATGTAGTCGGCCTTCAGATCCTTGTGCAGATCGTTGTGGAAGCTGTCGGCCTGGTGGGGGCCGAGGTCGGCGTCGATGCCGCGGATGGCGAGGTTCATTCGGGCCAGCTTCCAGGTGGTGGGGTTGGACTCCTGGCCATAGACGGCGATGTCGCCCAGCCGGCCGCCGTGCTCCTCGACGAACTTTTCGCTCTGCACGAACATGCCGCCGGAACCGCAGCAGGGGTCGTACACGCGGCCCTTGTAGGGCTCGATCATCTGCACCAGCAGTTGCACCACGCACTGGGGGGTGTAGAACTCGCCGCCCCCCTTGCCCTCGGCGGCGGCGAAGCGCCCGAGGAAGTATTCGTAGACCCGGCCCAGCGGGTCCCTGACGCCGGATTCCCTGGCCTTTAGGTCGATGTCGCCCACCAGCTTGACCAGCTCGCCAAGGCGGGTCTTGTCCAGGGTGGGCCGGGAGTAGTCCTTGGGCAGCACGCCCTTGAGGCTGGGGTTTTCCCGCTCGATGGCGGTCATGGCCTCGTCGATCACCTTGCCGATGGTGGGCTGGGGCGCCTGGGCCTGGATCTGTTCCCAGCGGGCGTCGGGCGGCACCCAGAAGATGTTGTCGGCCAGGTATTCGTCGCGGTCTTCCGGGTCGGTGTATTCCGTCTCCGCCGTGGCGGCCAGCTCGTCGTACTTGCGCTGGAAGGCGTCGGAGATGTACTTGAGGAAGATCAGCCCCAGCACCACGTGCTTGTATTCCGAGGCATCCATGTGGCCCCGCAGCTTGTCGGCCATCTCCCACAGCTTGCTCTCGAAGCCCAGGTTGGCGCCGTTATTGGCCTTGCTCATTCCTTCCTCCCATGACATGAACCGCAAAAGCCGGAAGGGCCTGTACGCCCTTCCGGCGCAAAATCGGGATCTGGCGTCAGCGCCTGGATGCGGTCCGCTGTTGTTCGATCCAGTGATCGATATCCGCCCGGGTAAAACGCCACGCGCCCCCCACCTTGAAAGCAGGGATCTTCTTCTCCGCCACCAGCCGGTAGAGGGTGCGCTTGCCGACCTTCAAATACTTGGCCACTTCGTCCAAGGTGAATATCTCACCGATTTTCTCGGACATAGGTTTTGCCTTTGACGGGATCTCGACCGGTAATTTTGGCCATCATAGGACAGTGAAAGGCGCATTGAAACACTGGCTTGTCTGGATGCGCCGGAACGCAGGCCGAACGCATCGGGATGAGCGAAACGGCTGTCGGCAACAAATCGATGACGATGGTTAGCGTCTTCTTGGCGGCATCGAATCGCACGCCTTCAACGTGCCAAGGCTCGGCCACCCCAAGGGCGGCTTCAAACAGTGGGTTGTTCATGTCGGTACTCCATATTTATCAGTGATGGACGTAGACTACCCACTTGAAATTCAAAAGAGGCTTTAATGAAATGAACGGCAAAAATAGTTTCTACGAGAGTGTATTAGACATGATGTTTTGACCTGCCCATCCTCAACGATCGTGGGTTACCGTTGAGGATGGGCAGGTCAAAACATCATGTCTAGCAGCAGCGCGAGCGCGAAGGCGAACACCGCTGATCCAGTTTTTTGGCGGCACGAAAAGCAGCAAGCCGGCGACAAGCAGCACCGGCAGTCGGATGCCAGCGTTTTGAGGTGTTTCGCAGGGCCACGTCATCAAACCATGGCGGAGCGGGTGTCTGCCCGGCAAAACGCCGTGAATACATCCCTGTAGGCTCGACGGCGGCCTCCTTGCCGCCGACGTTTTCTGAGCCAGACGCCCGCTCCACTTTTAACGGCTTACGAATTTAGATGACAGGGTCCTGGGGTGTTTCGTTCGCATCATGATGGATCGCCTCTTTGCTCGAACCTCAGCCGGCACAGCAGGACAGCCGGCTGACGTCCTTGCTGAAGGTCTGCGCCGCCAGCTTGAGCCCTTCGACCATGGTCAGATACGGGAACAGCTGGTCGGCCAGGTCCTGCACCGTCATGCGGTTGTGGATGGCCAGCGCCGCCGCCTGGATCAGCTCGCCGGCTTCGCCCGCCACCGCCTGTACCCCCAGCAGACGGCCCGTTCCGGCTTCGGCCACCAGCTTGATGAAACCGCGGGTGTCGAAGTTGGCCAGGGCCCGCGGTACATTGTCCAGGGTGAGGGTGCGGCTTTCGATGGCAAGCCCCTTGGCCTGTGCTTCTGCCTCGCTCAGCCCCACGGTCGCCACCTGCGGATCGGTGAACACCACCGCCGGCATGGCGGACAGGTCGAGCAGCGCTCGGCCGCCGGTCATGTTGATCGCCGCGCGGGTGCCGCCGGCCGCGGCCACATACACGAACTGCGGATTGTGGGTGCAGTCGCCGGCGGCATAGATGTTTGGCGCACTGGTGCGCAGGCCGCCATCCACCACGATGGCGCCGCGCCGGTCGATCTCGACGCCTGCGGCTTCCAGGTTCAGGTCTTGCGTGTTCGGGCTGCGTCCGGTGGCCACCAGCAACCGGTCGGCGCACAATTCCCGGTCGCCCTGGTCCAGGGTCAGCACGAACTCGTCTCCTGCGTAGGAGACCCGGCTGGCCTGGGTGTGTTCCAGCACCTCGATGCCTTCTTCGCGGAACACGTCGGTGAGGACGCGCCCGATTTCCGGGTCTTCGTGAGATAGCAGGGTGTGACGGGCTAGTATCGTCACCCGGCTGCTGCCCAGGCCGGCGAAGGCCTGGGCCAGCTCCACCGCCACCACCGAGGCGCCAATGATGGCAAGACGCGCGGGGATGCACTCGCTCGCCAGGGCTTCGGTCGAGGTCCAGTACGGTGTTTCGGCCAAACCCGGAACGGGTGGCACGGCGGCATGGGCGCCGGTGGCGACGAGGCAGCGGTCGAAGGCGATGTCGCGGGTGTCGCCTTCGTTCAGGTGCACGCGCAGGCGTTGCCCGTCGAGGAAGGCCGCCGTGCCGCGGATCACCTCGATCTGCGGCGTGTCTTCGAGGATGGATTCGTATTTGGCATGACGCAGTTCTTCGACCCGCGCCTGTTGCTGGGCCAGCAGCCGCTCGCGGCGGATGCGGGGTTCGCAGTTCGACACGCCCTCATCGAAGGGGCTGTGGCGGCGGAGCTGGGCGATCTGCGCCTGGCGGATCATGATCTTGGAAGGCACGCAGCCGATGTTCACGCAGGTGCCTCCGATCAGCCCGCGCTCAATCAGGGTGACTCGCGCGCCCCGTTCCACGGCCTTGAGCGCGCCGGCCATGGCGGCGCCGCCGCTGCCGATCACGACCACGTGCAGATTCTGCTTCGCGCCGGAGGATGCCGCCCCGCCGCTTCGCGGTTGTGCGCCGTAGCCGCTTTTGGCGACCGCTTCGGTCAGCGCCTCGACGGGCGTATCGCCTTCCAGCGTCACCCAGGCGGTGGCCTCGGGGTAGGAGACGCGCGCTTCGCGCACGCCGGGGATGCTTTCCAGCGCCTTGCGTACGTGCGCGGCGCAACTGTCGCAGGTCATGCCGGTGACGGCGAGTTCGAGGTCGAAAGTAGATGCGTTTTCGTGTGCAGTGGTCATGGTCAGGGTCTCGGGTTGGAGGAGGCAGGCGTGCAGCCGTCTTCGTCACAGCGGCGATTGGCCGGATTGATCATGTCCCAGATGGAGGCCAGGAACATGACGATCAGACCCGTATAGAAAATCCCTCTCGCCAGATCCTTGACGAGGAAATGATGGGTCAGCCCAAACACGCCGATCAGCGCCAGCACCGGACCGATCGATCCCAGCAGCGTGCGCTGCCACTGGTGGTGCGAGAACCAACCCGCCAGGGTCGCCAATAGCGCCACACTGGCGAAGATCGGGATCAGCCAATGCACGAACAGGCCTTCCCAGTGACTGAGAAAGCCCAATCCGATCGCAGCCCCCAAGCTCGCGGCTGCCGGGAAGCACATGGCACAACTGAAACTGCCGACGATGGCGCCGATGACACCGGTTTTGTCGACGATACGGGTGATGACGGACATGGTAGAACCTCCTGGGTGACGATTCGTAAGTGCTTGGTGGACTCCGGTAGGCTAAACTTACTGCCGTACTAATGTACGGAGTCAAGCGCACCATGCAGGCATCACATCCTTCCTGGACCATAGGCCGTCTGGCGAAAAGCGCCGGCGTCGGTGTGGAGACCATTCGCTTCTATCAGCGCAAGGGGCTGATGCGTACCCCGGCGCGACCGCCCGGCGGTGTCCGGCGTTACGGTCGGGACGATCTGGAACGGCTGCATTTCATCAAGGCGGCCCAACGTTTGGGATTCAGCCTGGAAGAGATCGGCCGCCTGCTGCAGCTCGACCAGGGCATGCAGTGCGATGCGGCGGTTGAATTGGCGGCTCAACATTTGTTCGAAGTCAAGTCGAGGTTGAGAGACTTGCAGCGCATCGAAAAGACGCTAGGGTATTTGTTGGAAAAATGTGGTCAAGGTGACAAAAAAGTGACCTGCCCGCTGATTGCCGCTTTGCATTCGAATAATATCGAGCTATCTTAGGGGCTTGTCGGTGCCATATCCACTTCAATACACCAGAAAGAGACAAAGGGTGATCGGAGGCTTGTCAGCCCCCCTTTCTTTTTGCATGAATTCGCGTAAAATCTGCGCGCTTGTATGAAGCAATCCGTTATTTTTTCACTGAAGTGAAATTTACAGATATTATATAGAGCAAAAAAACATGGTAACTATCAGACTGGCCCGAGGCGGGGCAAAGAAACGCCCTTTTTACCACATTGTGGTTACGGATTCGCGCGTGCGTCGCGATTCTGGCGCCATTGAGCGGTTGGGTTTTTTTAATCCAGTCGCCCGTGGCGGAGAAACAAAGCTGCATCTAGACAGCGTGCGCGTTGAGCATTGGCTGTCACAGGGGGCAAGGCCGAGTGAACGCGTGGCCAAGTTGCTGAAGGAGGCAAAAAAAGCTGCGGCTGCCGTTGACGCCTGATTATCAGTCCGATCCGGTGGAGAAGTGGATCGGCATGGGGCGCGTGGGAGGTGCCCATGGTATTCGTGGATGGCTAAAGATCCTCTCGGATACCGACCCGAGAGAGGCGCTCTTGGGTTACTCCCCGTGGTGGTTGCATAGGGATCAGAAATGGGTGCCTTTTGAGCTTGTCGATGGCGCCATTCATGGTAAGGGTCTGATCGCTAAGCTAAAAGACATTGATGATCGCACACAGGCGGAATCGCTTTATGGGCTTGAAATAGCCGTAAAGCGGGATCAGCTCGAGCCATTGGAAGAAGGTGAATATTACTGGGCTGATCTGCTTGGTCTTGAAGTGAGTACCATGGATGGCATCCGCTTGGGTGTGGTCGAAAAAATATTCGAAACAGGTGCCAATGACGTGCTGATTGTTCGCGGGGAAAAAGAGCATTTGATCCCTTATGTGCGTTCGGATGTGATCAAGGAGATAGACCTCGCTGAAAGGCGTATGCAGGTTGACTGGGACCCCGATTTTTGAGTCATCCTTGAGAATAGATGTTGTCACCCTGTTTCCCGATCTGGTTACTTCGCTAACATCCTGCGGGGTTACCGGTCGCGCTTTGGAGCGTGGCCTTTTTCAGTTGAAATTGTGGAATCCGCGTGATTTTACGAACGATCGCCACCGTACGGTTGATGATCGCCCTTATGGGGGCGGACCTGGCATGGTGATGAAGGTTGAGCCCTTGCGCCGGGCGATCCAGGCAGCCAGAGCGGCCGGTGGCGGGAAAGTGATTTACCTCAGTCCTCAGGGACGACGCTTGGATCAAGGAGCGATTAGGCGATTTGCCAGTGGTGGCAATATTGTTTTGCTCGCCGGACGTTATGAGGGGATTGATGAGCGTCTGATCGAGCTAGAAGTCGATGAGGAATGGTCGATCGGTGATTATGTTTTGAGTGGAGGCGAACTCGCCGCCATGGTGATCATCGATGCTGTTGCTCGATTGCTGCCTGGCGCGTTGGGGGATGCTCAATCCGCCGTTCAAGATTCCTTCATGGAAGGAATCTTGGATTGCCCGCATTACACGAGGCCGGAAAAGGTGGATGGGCTGACAGTGCCTTCAATACTACGTGAAGGAAACCATGCGCAAATCGCCAGATGGAGAAGGAAGCAGGCATTGGGTAGAACATGGGAGCGACGCCCCGATTTGTTGGATAATATGGAATTGGGAAAAGATGACCGGCGTTTGCTGGAAGAGTATCAGGCCGAACGTGGAATTGGCGTAACAACGAGGAATCGAGAATGAACGAGATTATCAAGGCGCTGGAAGCCGAGCAGATGAAAAAAGATGTGCCCGATTTTGCTCCAGGGGACACCGTCGTGGTTCAGGTCAAGGTCAAGGAAGGCAACCGTGAGCGTCTCCAGGCATTCGAGGGCGTAGTGATCGCCAAGCGGAATCGCGGGCTCAATTCGGCTTTTACTGTCAGGAAGATGTCTCACGGCGAAGGGGTGGAGCGCGTTTTTCAGACACATAGCCCGAGCATCGACAGTATCACCATCAAGCGCCGTGGCGATGTGCGCCGCGCGAAATTGTATTATCTGCGTGGACGGACGGGTAAGGCGGCCCGGATCAAGGAAAAGCTCTAGCAGCAGGCGTGTTTCCGAAATCGGCTAATCTGTCAAGAGAACACAGATAAGGGTCACCACTTCGAAACACGGCGTTGGCGAGGGTTAACAACACGCGCCTGGCAATGACCAAGGCGATTTTCTTGGGGTTTCCGACCTGTACCAGACGCTGGTAGAAATCCTTCATGCCAGGATCGTGGCGGATCGCTGAGAGCGTCTTCAGCTGCCCCGGTTCGGGCAATGCGGCAGTCAGCTGTTGGCGCCGCGTCAGCCGGGCCTCTATCTCTTGCAAGGCCTTCTCTTTCGGTCGATCCGGCGCTATCGACAAGGTGGCGCCAAACAGTGCTAGCACACACGCATCGATTTTGTCCAACAACCCCAATGCCCGGGCGAAACCTCTCGCCCGCTTCGGGTTGATTCGGATGGTAGGAATCCTGGCATCGCACAGGGCCTTTTTCGAGCAACCCAGCGGCCACTTGGCTATGGCGGCCGGGGGATGTTCAAGCGCTTTATGCGGCTGCAGGCCACCATGGAAAAACATCCAGATTGGTCTTGCTTACATCAATTCCAACTGCGATCCTTTCATTGAGGTTCAGATCCGGTCTCCCCTTCTTGCGAAGATACAGGCTCTTGGCCCAGATGCAACTATTCAGGTTGTGGTCAGATGAGGCGGAGGCGAAGGGGGGCGGGATTTTCTCAAAGCGCCAGGGCGTGCGTGAAACAGCGCACCAGCGCGGCATACTATGGCGATTGATGATCGGGGCAGTCACGGAAAAGGCCGGCATGAGAGGCATGGCTTTCGGCGCCGCTTTGCTCGAAGACGGAGATCATGGGACATTCATCCTGTGGGTGAAATCATGAAAATGACCAGGATCATCATCGTACCCAATGATCCTCGGGCTGCCAGGCATTGAGCACCGCTCGAAGTCGTGGATTCAGGTAAAAGTTATAGGGCCGTATTGAAGTTGGATTTATAGTTTTCTGGGTTTTTCGGTCAGAGGTTCGCTTGTTTCATCAGCGGGTTTTGGGTGGGTAATTATGAAATCCTCGGCCAGCGTTTGGTAAATCGCTTTGGGACAGATGATCTTGGAAGAACCATAGGCGATAAAGGCCGTAGCCATCAACGGGATGAGCAAATTGTTGTTGGCTGTCATCTCCATCACGATGACGAAGGCCGTAATGGGGGTTTGCACGACGCCAGTGAAATAGGCGACTGTGCCAAGCAATACAATCGCGGCCAGCGGCAAATGTGGAAACAGCTGCGCAAGATGAGATCCGAGGCCAGCGCCTGCCGCCAGCGACGGCGCGAATATACCGCCGGGTATGCCGCTCCAATAGGTCACGGCGGTGGCTAGTAACTTCAAATAAGGGAACGTTTCGCTGACGTGCCCGGTACCTTGCACGAGACCGCGTGCGGCTTCGTAGCCCGAACCGTAGGTGGTGCCGCCGGAAGCCAGGCCTATAAGCGCAATGGCGAGTCCGCAGGCGCCGGCAATCAGCAAGGTGTAATGGCGGTAGATTGGGCGGATGAGGCGTTGTCCCTGGATCACAAGGGTGCTGAAGAGTCCGCCCAATAAACCGCCGGCGACGCCGCATACCAAGATGGGCAATACGATATTCGGGGAGATCGATATGTCAGCCGGCACGACTCCCAAATAGGTATAGTTTCCCAAAAAGGCAATTGATGTGATGCCCGCGAGGATGACGGCGGTGATCAATGTTCCGCTGCTGCGTTCCTCGAAGGAGCGGCTCATTTCCTCAATGGCAAAGAGAATGCCGGCAAGAGGGGTGTTGAAGGCGGCTGCGATCCCTGCTGCGCCGCCCGCAAGAATAAGCCCTCTATCCATATAGTGAAAGGGGAATCTACCGTACCGCCCGAGGCTGAAAAGAATCGCGGCGCCGATGTGGACAGTCGGTCCTTCTCGACCAATCGACGCGCCACTCAGTAGGCCGATCAAGGTGAGGAAGAACTTTCCTATGGCGACGCGCCAACTCAGCAGAGTGGCACGCATATTTTCTTCACGGATATCGAGCGCCGCAATACATTGTGGAATCCCACTACCTTGGGTGCTTGGGAAATAGCGTTTGGTCAACCAGGCCACGATCATGATGATCGTGGGGGTGATGATCAGAGGCGCATAGGGAGCGGTTGATGCCAGGCGATGAAACAAGGTGTTGGAATAATCAGCGGCGATGGCAAATACACTCGCAACCAGTCCGACAATCAGAGCGCCGCTCCAGAAAATTATGCGTATACGCCAACTTTCTAGAGAAAAGAAATCTCGTATCGGCTCATAGAAACGTTTCAACATCGGAGGGTGCCTGATTTTTAATTAACGTCAGCAAGAAAATGTTGCGGTGGATTCATTCAAAAAAGAGGACACGCCATGTTCCGCGGTTTTGTTTTTTACTACACGTTGAGCCCAGAAGTGTTCTTAAGAAAGCCCATGGGCTCGCACGAAAGGCTCTGAATTCTTTGCATTGCCCAGAAAAAAACAAACGCGGATCGCCAGATAGTGCGTCTACGTTTAAGATATGAATGTGTAATCCATCACGGTAGCGATAGCGATGAAGAAAATCAAGGCGGCAATCGTTGGGGGAACAGGATATGCTGGCGTCGAATTGATACGTCTGCTGGCGCGTCATCCTGTGGCCAGTCTTTCATTGTTGACTTCTCGGGCCGACGCCGGCCGTCGTGTTGACGAGGTCTTTTTGAATCTCAGAGGGGAGGTCGATCTTGAATTCACTGATCCGGGTAAGGCGCCACTCGAAGAGTATGATGTGGTGTTTTTCGCCACTCCGAATGGAACGGCCATGCATGAAGCTGGACGTTTATTGGAGGCGGGCGTTCGCGTAATCGACTTGGCCGCCGATTTCCGTTTGCGAGATCCACAAATATGGTCGCAGTGGTACGGGATGGAGCATGCTTGCCCTGAACTTTTGCAGGAGGCGGTTTATGGCTTGCCGGAGATCAATCGAGAATTGATCCGTAATGCGCGATTGGTTGCCAATCCCGGTTGTTATCCGACGGCGGTCATTTTGGGATTTTTGCCTCTACTGCATTCGGGTGTCTTAGGGTCGTTGCGGTTGATTGCCGATGCAAAGTCTGGCACCAGTGGAGCGGGTCGGAAGGCGGTTCTGAACACATTGTTTGCCGAAGCCGGTGAAAATTTTCGCGCTTATGGGGTGCAAGGCCATCGTCATCTACCGGAAATCACCCAGGTTCTTAGCGAGGTGAGAAAGGAAGATGTGGATGTTGTCTTTGTTCCTCACTTGGTGCCTATGATCCGCGGCATCCATGCCACCTTATATGCCGAAATCAAAGAGGATAAAATCGATCTCCAGGCGATTTATGAAGAGGCATATGCCGCCGAGCCTTTCGTCGATGTCATGCCGCCCGGCACATCACCAGAGACGAGGAGCGTTCGGGGGGCAAATCTATGTCGTATGGCTGTATCGCAGTCCCCGGCTGGACGGATGGCGATCGTTCTTTCCGTGATTGACAATCTGGTGAAGGGGGCCGCTGGCCAGGCAGTTCAGAATATGAATTTGATGTTTGGAATAGACGAGAAAGCCGGTCTTGATATATTGCCGGCGCTACCTTGATGGATGCGTGTTCTCAAAGAGAGTGGCAAGATGTCTAGAAAGCAGAGCAATATCAGATTCAGACGTTTTGAAGATAACCAATAGAATTTGAATTCTTGACTGCCCAACTGGGATTAAGCTAAGTTAAGTACTAGTGAAAAGCCATTTTGATGGAGGTTGTAACCATGTCAGCGACAGATTTGCTTGATGAAAGTTTGCCGGACCCTTTGTTGTTCACAGATGCAGCGGCGAAAAAGGTCAAGGAGTTGATTGAGGAAGAGGAAAATCCGGATCTCAAATTGCGCGTATTCGTCACCGGCGGAGGATGCTCTGGATTCCAATATGGATTTACTTTCGACGAAAATGTGGGCGAGGGTGATACGGTTGTCGAAAATGGAGGGGTTACTCTTCTGATCGATCCCATGAGCTATCAGTATCTGGTTGGTGCGGAGATTGATTATAGTGAAGGTTTGGAAGGCGCCCAGTTCGTAATTCGTAATCCGAATGCGACAACCACCTGCGGCTGCGGGTCGTCGTTCTCCGTTTGACTAGGCTTGAATCGCGTTTCTGGATGGCAAAAAAGACCGCCCTTGAGAGACTGTGTGAAAACACTTTCCGAAGCTGGCAAAACAACCGCGACGGGGCTCGCGGTTGTTTTTTATGAGACATCTTGAAGGCACTTCTCGCACTCAAATGCGGCTGCTCCCACCCAGCGTTGAAGATTATGTCCCCGAAGATCAT
>JALUXU010000013.1 GCA_027013225.1 Acidihalobacter sp.
GTAGAAACGCCGGGATGGATTAGCGCTATCGTGCTTTGTGAAACAGTATGGGTTCTTTCCCGTGCTTATGGCTATGAAAAGGCAACCATTCAAGCTGTGCTGGAGCGGATTTTTTTGGCCTCTGAACTGGTTGTTGAGCAACAAGAGCAGGGCTGGTCGGCACTTCGTTCTTTTGCACAGGGGAGTGCGGACTTTTCGGACTATCTGATTGCCCATATGAATCAGGCATCAGGTTGCGAATATACGATCACCTTTGATAGAAAAGCATCCAGCCATAGGTTATTTCGACTGTTGGAATAATTCTGTGGAAATAGGGGACATATGTTGAGGGTCAGGTCTGTTAATGTGGCATAAAATCATGGAAAAACTTGAGCAAGCTGCCGCAGTTTTTTAAGAAGCAGCAATCACAGGCATAGCCACTGATGCCCCAGGGCAGCCTCTCTGCGCAAGCGCATTCACCTTCTTTCACGAATGGGCACGAATTAAAAGGCAATAACCAGTATGTAATGGAGGGAGTCTTTGACAGTGGCACCAAATAATGACACCATATAGCGTATGAAGCGGAAGCATCGAAAGATATTGGAATTAATTTTTTCCAGGCCAGTAAGTGCAAATGTTCAGTGGCATGAAGTGGTTTCCCTTCTGGAGTCGCTTGGCGCGGATGTAGATGAAACAAGGGCTGGGTCGCGAGTTGGCATTATATTGAATGGTATTCCAACCTTGCAGCACAGGCCTCACCCCCAACCGACAATGGACAAGGGCGCTGTGGCGGACATGCGAGAATTTTTGAAACTGTGTGGGGTGAAACCATGAATACAATTCGATACAAGAATTACATTGGCACCATTGAGTATGATGAGGATATGGAAATGTTCCATGGCCGTGTTGCCAATATCAAGGACGTTATTTCCTTCTATGGCAAGTCGGTGGACGAGCTGAAAGCGGAAATGAAAAATTCGGTGGATGAGTATATCTCTTTCTGTGAAGAAAAGGGTATCCAGCCTTCAAAGACATATTCAGGCCGGCTGAACCTTCGCACTGATCCGAAGTTGCATGGACGGTTCGCACAGGTGGCCGCAGAGCATGGCAAGAGCCTGAACGCCTGGGCTTTGGAGCAGTTAGAGCATGCGGCGCATGCCTGATTGCAATGTAGGAGGCGCCTGCGGGGTCTACTATTAGCACCACTGGGCAGCAAGCCATCAGTCGCTCTCTCTTCGGGAATAGGGACAGTTTACCTATTTCAACGTCGCCATACCCTTTTTAGGGTGGGTGACGCAGGGCAATCGCATTAAAAAGTGGCAAGGCCCTTGTTCTATTTTTCACATGATACTATAGCGTGTAATGTTTAATATCATATACACATGGGGTGCGGAATGAGAACCAATATAGTGATTGATAACCAACTACCACTACTGTTTTCTGATAGAGATTTTATACCGTTCGTCCAATATCTGAATTTGCGCTCGGTGCTTGATGAAGTATAGGGCATTTAAAGCAGATCTTAAATAACGCTTCCGTGGTGGGGAAAGGTTTGTGGTGTAGGGTTTAGACCAGGCAGTCGAGCCACAGTTACCGCCTCCCGGTCATCCACCAGTATGCCACCCTGCCTTGATGCATCAGGAGCAGGGCTTGCATGCTAGGTGTTCTGTTGTATATACTTTCAGTGTGTACAAATACAGGAGAGTAAGAATGACGACAACCAAGGTATTTAGAAACGGAAATTCTCAGGCCGTGCGATTGCCGAAGGCATTCAGCTTTGATGTGGATGAGGTTGAGATATTCAGGCGTGGGGATGAGGTGGTCCTTCGCAAGAAGCCCGCCAGTCTGACAGAAGCATTCAAGCTGCTCAGCGACATGCCTGCTGATTTCTTTCCTGACGGGAGGCATGATTTGCCAGCTGAAGAGAGAGAGTCGCTGTAGTGGCGGCGACATACCTGATCGATACCAATATCTGTATCTATATTACCAAGCATCACCCGATCAGTGTGATGCGTCGCTTTGAGCAACTGCAGCCGGGCGATGTCGCCATGTCATTTATCACTTATGGGGAACTCTTGTTTGGTGCAGAAAAGAGCCGCTACAGAGACTCAACGGTAAAGAAGTTGCAGCGCCTTGTTGAGCTGATTCCGATTGAACTGCCGGGCCCGGAAATATCAATCCATTACGGGCAAATCAGGGCTCAGCTGGAGAAGAGTGGCCGTCCAATCGGGGCAAATGACCTCTGGATTGCCGCACATGCGCGCTCCAGGGAGATGACGCTGGTAAGTAATAACCTCAAAGAATTCGAGCGCGTGCCGGGGCTGCGCCTGGAGAACTGGGTATAATAACGAATGGGATGAGAGAATACGGGCTGGCAGCCACACTGCAGACTTGGAATCGATTGTTTCTCATGCATGGGCCTGGGAAGAAAAACAGTCTTAACCACGGAACACACGGAATACACGGAAAATAATCTATAATGTCGGGGTTTTCGGTTGTCGTAACGCGGCAGGACTAAGGGGAAAGGCTGTGAGAGAGACCATCCCTCGTTTAATTCGAGTATTACAATTGACTGGCGTTTGGCTTCATGCCAACCTTATATCAAGGTGTCTTCCCATGGCGGCGGCGGCGCGCACAAGCGAATCTATCGACGTACCTGTTTCGTTCGGATCAAGAATTCGATCAAGCTGTGATCTGCTGGTATGCATACGTTCAACCAGGGTGCTTTTTGTAATGTGTTCCGCCTTCATGGTATCGGCCAGTTCCATGGCCAGTACGGCTTTCACAGCCGATGCCGCGCACTCTTCCAGTATGCCTTGTTCTGCAAGGAAGTCATTGAAATCACTACCAAGGTGTTTGTTATCCATCGTCTTATCTCCTTTTGGGACTATTTCCTGCTGCGGGCAAGGTTTAAATCGCTATCGGGAGTTTTTTGGCTCTTTTTAATAAAGCCGTGCAACAAAACCATATTACCTTCAAATGTGGTGAACAGGATGCGTGCAATCTTGCCGCTAGACAGATTAACCCGAACCTCCCACAATCCTGCTTCCATCTTACGCACCATTGGCATGCCAACAGGCCAGCGGAACCGACTGTACCATATTAGGGGCATTAGCGCAATAGGTTTCAGTCTGGAGTCTCCCCATTTTTTATTCCCACACTGGCGGGATGGTCAATCCGGGGATTGGTAACTGCTTTTGGTATGGTCTGATTGTTTCGGATTACATCGTGACTTCGCATCATATTCATTTGCTGGTTGTTGATTTGTGTTGGTTCTCCTGCAACGCCAGTGAAGTCTCGTGAGTGAGTTGTATTTTTTATAGGAATATATAGCTTCCACATATATCAAATATATTTGGAGGAATTATGGCTCAAATACATTGTTATATTCCAGATGATTTAGCTTCTCAACTGGCTAAAAAAGCGGAAAGAAAACATCTGTCCATGTCGAAATATCTGGCTTCCCTAGTAAAAAAAGATATATCTTCTGGCTGGCCAGAGGGTTATTTTGAACAAGTGCTTGGTAGCTGGGAAGGTGAGCCCTTGCAACGCCCGGAGCAGGGCGATT
>JALUXU010000014.1 GCA_027013225.1 Acidihalobacter sp.
TGGCTGCGGTGCCGAACCATAACCCCACGGGCCATAGTGCGGCGTGGGTGGCGGCGCGGGCGGTGTAGGCGCCTGTGGCTGGTAGTTCGGTGCGCTGGGAGCTTTCGGAGGTGCGGGGGGCTGTGGCGCGGTGCCGTAACTCCAGCCGTTATAACTCGAAGGTGGAGGCGGCGCGGGCGGTGTGGCTGTCTGCGATCGCTGCCCCTGCTCCGAATTGGAAGATGGCGAATTCGCATTGGAGCTCTGGCCTTGCGGCGGATAGGCCGGCCGTGCGCCGGGGTATTGCATGGGCATAGGTGCCGGCATGTCGCCGTAAGGCCCCGGCGGTGGCGGCACATAAGCCGGCGCTTGCGGGGGTTGGTAATAGGGTTCGGGCGCATTGGTGGATGGAGTTGCGGCGGCCAGGCCGGGAGCCATAAGCCCCAGTCCCAGCAAAATAGCCAAGTGGAGGCGCGTATGTCGGGGATGAGTTTGCAATGCTTTCGTCATTTGTTCACTCCTCAGGTTTGTCGTTGGCCTTGGTGGTTTTCAAGCGAATCCCGCGCGCAGGCCGTTTAGCGGGTTTCTCTCGGGTGGTGCGACTCGTTTTTTGGGTTGATCCAGTCTTCGCCTTCGAGGACTGACGACGGGTGGTTTTTGATTTCTTGCTCTTCGGCTTGTCCGCCTCCTTCTTATCCGGGCTGGTCGGCGCCTGAGCCGTTTCTGGTTTCGTGGTAATCGACGACGTTTCTTCCGCTTCGGATGGCGTGGGTTTCTCGCCATTTGTAACCTTGGCCGAAGGCGCCTGCGAAACATCCGCTGCCTTCTCGGCGGATGCGCTCGACGCTTCGGCCGATGTCGCTTCCTTGTCTTCGGAGGCTGATCCCGAAGTTGCCTGGTCATGGTCACCTTGCGCCTTGCCGGCTTCAGTGTCAGGGAGGGAGGGTTCATCCCGCGATGCGGATTCTCTTACTACCTCATCCGCTTCAATTTCCGCAGCTCCAGCGAGGATCTCGCCAATTTCATCGCTTTCTTCAGGGTAATGGACTTTATACATCGACTTCCGCGCCGAATACAGACCCAGCGGCACCACCAAAAGCGTCAGCAAAGTGGAAACGAGAACGCCGAACAGTAAGGACACACCCATGCCCTGGAATATGGGTTGCGTGATGATGAAATATGAACTTAGCGCTAAGGCCAGGGCGGTAATCACGATCGGACGGGTACGCTTGGCACAGGCGTCGATGATGGCATCGACGGGCGCCACGCCTTCATGAACCTGATTGACGGCATAGTCCACCAGCAGGATGGAGTTGCGGATAATGATGCCCGCCAGGGCGATAAAGCCGATCATCGAGGTGGCGGTGAAAGAGGCATTCAGCAACCAGTGCCCGGGCAGGATGCCGATCAGGGTGAGCGGGATCGGCGCCATGATGACGAGCGGCAGCATGTAATTATCGAATTGCCATACCACTAGCATGTAGATCAAGACCAGCGCCACCATGAAGGCGATGCCCATGTCGCGGAAGGTCTCATAGGTTACTGTCCACGCGCCGCCCCATTTGATGACACAATGAGTCGGATTGGCTGGATGTTCCACCCAGTTGAACTGGATCGGCTGGCCGCTGGGGCAGACATAGCCTTTTAGATGTTGTTCCGCTTCGAGCATGCCATACAGCGGGGCCGAGAGGCGCCCCTGCACCCCTGCGGTCACATAGTCTACAGGCTGCAAGTCCTGCTGATAGATGGGTTGTTTGGCCGGTTCCATGCGGAACGTGCCCAGTTCATAGAGTGGCACCGTGTGTCCGGAGGCGGAAGGAACCGGCAACTGGGCAAGAGAATAGATATCACTGCGCACGCCGAGCGGCGCCTGAATTTCGATCGGCACCTGTTCGATCTGGCCGAGCGGCTTGTAATCGCCGATCTGGTGCCGCCCCATGATCAGACTCAAAGACTGATTTACCGAGGCGGCCTGCACGCCGGTCAATCCCGCTTTGATGCGATTGAGCGAGAATCGCCAGATATCATGAGGTGCTTCCAGGGAGGTACCGATGTCAGTGAGATTTTTCGATTTCTCGAAGGCGCGCATGACTTCGCTCGCTACAGCGGCGCGGGCGGAAGCGCTGGGACCATAGATTTCCGCCACCACCGGTGCCTGCACAGGTGGTCCCGGCGGCACTTCTGCAATGACGATGCGGGCATGATGCGCCTTGGCGATGGGTTCCAGAAGGACGCGCGCACGGATGGCGATCTGGTGACTCTGCAAGTGCCGCTTATGCTTGTTGATCAATTGCACGTTGATCATCGCCTGCCAGGGCTTGTCTCGCAGATAGTAGTGCCGCACCATGCCATTGAAATTGAAGGGCGCCGTGGTGCCTATATACGTCTGCAAGGCGGTGACTTCAGGGATTTTACGCAAGACATCCGCCATTTCATTCGTGACGTTTGTGGTCACGGGCAGAGCCGTACCGGCCGGCATGTTTACCACCACACTGAAATATTCAGAATTATCATAGGGCAGCATCTTGAACGGCACGAGTTTGAACGCGAGGAAACCCAGGCTACCGAAAAACGCCAGGATGATGCCGAGCAGGAAAAAACGGCCCAACCAGCGGCGCTCGATCAGCGGGGTCAGTACACGCGTGTAGAAACGATGCAGAAACTCCTGTAGCCGGTGCTCGCTCTTCTCCATGCGCTCGAGTTTATCCATGCTGGGTTTGTACTTGAGCACCAGCCAAGGTGCAAAGATGAAGGCGGCGAACAAGGAAGCCAGCATCGAGATCGAGCCGAGAATCGGGATCGGCGCCATGTATGGCCCCATCATCCCGCGCACGAAAATCATCGGCATCAAGGCGGCGATCACCCCGAAGGTGGCGAGCGTGGTAGGATTTCCCACTTCGCGCACGGCGTCGACTAGGGTATAGGCTGATGTCTTACCTTCTTCCAGCCAGCGGCGATAAACATTCTCCACGATGACGATGGCGTTATCGACCAAGATACCGATGGCGAAGATGAAAGCGAACAGGCTGACCCGGTTGATGCTCATGCCAAGAATCATGGCGAAAAACACAGTAATCAAAATCGCCGGGATCACCGACACCGTGGATGCCACAGCGGCGCGCCAACCCAGTGTGACCAGTATCAACAAAGCCACTACGATGCTGGCTTCAAATAGTTTTTCAAACAGCTCGTTGACCTTGTCGTTGGCCGTCTTGCCGTAATCGCGGGTGATGCTGACATGCACGTCATTCGGGATCACCGAGCCTTCGAGAGATTTCACCCGGGCGATGGCCTCGGAGGCCACCGTGACCCCATTGCTGCCCGCCGTCTTGGCCACAGCGAGGGTGACAGCCGGGGCTCCGGCAGTGGGATCAGCGGCATGCGCCGCCGCGCCGGTGTAATACTGCACTAGGCTGTGGACCTCACCCGGCCCGTAGCGAACCCGCGCTACCTGATGCAGATAGACCGGCTGCTTCTGATACGTCCCCACCACCAGATTCCTGACGGCATCAGGCGAGCTCAGAAACTTCCCTGAAATCACACTCAGGCTTTTACCCGCCCACTCCGTGCGGCCGGTCTGGATCTGGGTGTTGGCCGCCCGAATGACATTGGCGGCCTGCTGCGGCGTAATCCCGTAGGCGGCAAGACGATCCGGCAGCACATCGACGGAAAGCACGTCGCGGGGGCCATGTTGAATAAAGCTGAGGCCGGTGTCGGGCACCTGCTTGATTTTCTGCAGTACGGCACGGCCGATCTCATACAGGCGCGCTTCACCCACAGTCTTCGACCACAAAGTAAACGTGACGATAGGCACGTCATTGATTCCCTTGGGCCGGATCAACGGTTGACTCGCCCCGGGCGGGATCTTATCCATGTTGGACGCCAGTTTGCGGTAAACCTTGACCAGAGAGGGGCCGAGCTTTTCACCCACCTTGAAGCGCACCACCACCATCGATTGGCCACGCGCGGAGTAGGAATAGACATGTTTGACGCCCGCGATCTCGCTCATGATCCGTTGCAAGGGGTCCGTGACCATGCGCGCCACTTCTTGGGGAGAGTTCCCTGGATAGGACACGAAGATATCGACCATGGGCACCGAAATCTGGGGGTTTTCCTCCCTTGGTGTCACAATCATTCCCAGCACGCCGGCGGCCAGCAGAAGAATCAATAGAAGCAGGGTCAGCGGCGAGCGCAAAAACTGGCGGGCGAGGTTTCCGGCAAACCCCATGTCCTCCTTGCCGTGCATTTTGCCGTTGCCACCGTTACTCTTGCCTGCCCGCGCATGGGCTTTCGCCCCGGAATCTTTCCCCGCTGCGCCGGCATCGCCCTCAAGATAAGACGAAGCAGCCGACGAATCCGGTGAGGATTTTGTATTTTTTTTCAGGTTTTCATCTTTCATCGGCCATGCTCCGCGCTGCTGGCCGTTGCGCTGCCGCCCGGAAGATAGCCGGCCTTTGCTCCGGGAGGTGGATTATCGACAATGACTTCGCCATCATGCAGGCCCGCAAGTACTTGTACCACTCCGCCCTGCAGAGGCTGCCCAAGGCGTAGAACCCGGATGACTGAAGTGCCATTTTTGACCACGAGCACGGTAGGAAGAATATGCCCCTGAAGCAGGGCGCTCATTGGAATAACGGGCACCTGCGGCATGTTATAGGCAGGGAATGTCACCTGAACGTAACTCCCGATTCGGGGGTGAATATCCTGCGGAAGATTCAGTTTTATGGTGACCGTATGTGTTTGTGGATTGGCTTCAGGATAAATTACGGCCACAGTCGTAGCGATCGCCCGTGGCTGACTGGACAAATTAGCCCACAATGCCTCTCCTACCTTCAATTCTTCGGCAAGCGCATCGGGCACCTTCACTTCGATCTGCCTTTGCCCGGTGCTGGCCACGACGAGCAGAGGCATTCCCGGCTGGACACTGTCCCCCACGTTGACCTTCTTGAACAAGACGATTCCATCAAAGGGCGCAACGGAAAGGGTATGTTGCAGATTGGTATCTATTTCCTGGATAGCGGCTTTGGACGCTTGCACCTTCGCCCAGGCCATCGCTGCCTGATACCGGCGGTTGGTCAATTGGGATTCATAGGTGGCGTAAGGGTTGTTAACGCCCTGCCCCATCAAGGACGAAAAACCCTGGTTGAAGCCGAACATGGAGCCGAAGGAGGCGAAGGGATTGCCGGAGGCGGAAGGTGGAACGTTCTGTGCAAAGCCATAGGCCAATTGCGCCCTGGCGTTTTCCCAGGCCGCTAGCGCCGCGTCGTATTGGGCGACGGCTTGTAAGCGCTTGGCGCGCAATACGGATTGATCCAGTCCAGCCAGCACTTCGCCTCGCACGAATCGAGTACCCGCCCCGCCCTTGATGAAAGTGACCGTTCCCGGCATTTGCGCACTGAGGATCACCTCATAACGTGGAATAACGTATCCGCCGAGCGTCGAGCCCACCCCCGAAAGGCTTTTCACTGTATACAGGCCGGTCGCCGCCTGGGCCGCAGCAATACAAAATAAGAAAAGCCCAGGGAGCAAATAATAGATGAATCGCTGTGGCCAGCTGAACGTCGCTTGCATTCGATGATCGCTCCTGTTCGCTTTCGTTTGTACTATGCTCAGGCATAGACTTGTGGGTTATTACCCAGCATGTTTTATGCCAATTAATGGCGCCTTGTTTTTATTTAGAATTAACACAAAACGGCTGTTGCATCAGCGGTGCATTGCAACATTGAAACACCTGTGCGACATTTCACTCGCCTACTTTGCAACAAATATGAAATACTGCATTAACTTAATAGACGATATATTCGCGAGCGCAAGCCATGGATGAAAAGGCAATCTATCCCTTGCTGGGGGCGACCATGTCTCATCTGGATGAGGGTGTCATCATCGCCAGAGAACACGGTGAAATTGTTTACGCCAACCGAGCGGCAGCCACGTTGCTGGACCTTCCGCATGCGCCCAGGCATCTGGGGGATCTGAAACTAAGAGGGGTCAACGTGAGCAAACGCGCTTTGAAGGCAGCCCTGGAACATGGCGAAGCGGATGCTGCGGGTCGCCCGAGTGATCGATTCGTACGCTTTCGGGAGGCCATTCAAGGTGCTTCTGGCGAGCGCTGGATAGAGGTTTTGGCCGGGCGGGTGAAATGTAATCTTGACAAGCAGCCTCTGAAGGTCTTGATTCTGAGCGACCACACCGGCGAACGGCGCATGCAGGCCTTCTTTGAGGAGGAAAAATCCAAGGGCTTTCTCACCCGTGATCCAGCCATGATCGAAATCCTCAAGCGAATAGAGAAGGTCGCTCCGATCGATGTTCCGGTGCTGCTCGAAGGCGAGTCAGGCACGGGCAAAACACGTCTGGCTCGCATGATCCATGCGAAAAGCCCCCGTGCTGGAAAAGCATTTGTGGAAGTCAACTGCGCCGCTGTACCGGAAACCCTCCTGGAGACGGAATTTTTCGGTCACCTCAAGGGCTCGTTTACCGGTGCACACAAAGATCGAGAGGGGCGCTTCAAAACAGCGGACGGCGGTACGCTATTTCTGGATGAAATTGGAGAAATACCTTTAAGTTTACAGGCTAAGTTATTAAGAGCGTTGCAGGATCAAATGTTCGAACCCGTTGGATCGAGCAAAAGCGTGAAAGTAAATATTCGAATCATCGCCGCTTCGAATCAGGATCTGAAAGAACGGGTGAAGACCGGCAGCTTTCGTGCCGATCTCTATTATCGCATCGCCGTCATTCCCTTGTGTGTTCCTCCCTTGAGAGCTCGCCCTGCCGACATTCGCTTTTTGATCGAGCACTTCATTGAAAAATCCAGCCTGCGCCTTGAACTTTCGCGCCCAACGATAGCTCCTGAAACATTGAGATTGCTGATGGACTATCCTTGGCCAGGCAATGTGCGCGAATTGGCCAACGCCATTGAACACGGTGTCATCTGCGCCATCGATGGCCAAATCGAGCTTGACAGTCTGCCTTTCGACATCCGCCAATACCGGGAGCGTATCGCCGATGTCTCCGATATTGAACAAATCAACAAGGACAAAGTCGTCGCCACACTGGAAACCATGAACTGGAACCGCAGCAAAGCCGCCAAAAGTCTGGGGGTGGACCGTAGCACGCTGTGGCGCTGGATGCAGAGATTCGAAATCACCCCGCCGGGCAAAAACTAACAAACCTCTGATCGATGCGGGGGCGGCCTATATCCCGGCTGCCTTCTGTCATATCGAATCTTTACAGGCATACCTGAACCTTGGGCTCTGCTCGCCGAAAAAAGTGCACCCCGCCAAAAACACCCTCCATTTCACATGTTGCAGGCAGGCTTTTTTTAGATAGATGCAACATCACATGAAACATATTTTATCTGACTGCGACTCGCTCGCTTCTATCTATTTGTTATATCTGTGAAAATTAAAAGCATAATTTTGGCATGAAATTTTCATGGTGCTTTATGTATTGAATTTGACGACCATTTCAAGGAGATGCTGCGATGTCAGATTTTTTTACCGCCGAATGGATGGCTCGTTATGCTGACGAATGGAACAAGGAACCCGGACTGTCCGATGAACTTGCGAAAATCGATTTCACGTCTACAATCGGTTATGGCTTTCCCGATGATTCCGAGCCAAAAGGCGTGTTGGTGGTTGAAAACGGAAAAGCCACGGTGGCCGGATCTTATGAGGGGCAAACTCTCAATTGGGATATTCGGGCAACACCTGAACAGTGGGAAAAATGGATGAAGAAGCCTCCAGGCATGACCGGCCTCGGGCTTGCTTTTACCACCGGCAAGATCAAGTTCAAAGTCGGCGATTACGGAAGCATGCTCAAGGATCCGCGCATGGCGGGCCCATTCATCAAGAGCTTTACCGTCATGGGGCGAGTCTAATTTCCCCATTTCTATCATAGAAAATCTAAAGCGGATTAACTAAAAGGAGAGTGAATTATGGCACATGTAGTTATCCTGGGCGCCGGTACCGGCGGCTTGCCGGCGGCTTATGAAATGAAAGAAATGCTCGGCCCGGCGCATCAGGTCACGCTGGTCAGCGAAAACCCCTATTTTCAGTTTGTCCCATCCAATCCCTGGGCGGGAGTGGGCTGGCGCTCACGCGAAGAAATCGTGTTCGAGATCGAACCTCATACCAAGCGCAAGCATATCGACTTCATCGCCAAGCGCTGCGACAAGATCGATGCCGAAAACAACGTACTCACCCTTTCCGATGACTCCACCATCGATTACGACTATCTGGTCATCACCACCGGGCCGGCTCTGGCCTTCGAAGCGGTTCCCGGCGCCGGCCCCTTCAGTGGTTTCAATAAGGCGACGCATTCGATCTGCACCATAGATCATGCCGAAAAGGCCCATGAGGCCTATATGAACAATCTGGATTCGGACAATCCCGATCCGATCGTCATCGGCGCCATGCCCGGCGCCAGCTGTTTCGGTCCGGCCTATGAGTATTTGCTTATCGTGCTCAAGGATCTCGAAAAGCGGGGTGCGCGAAGCAAGATACCAGAGGTTCATTTTGTGACTTCAGAACCTTATCTGGGGCACTTGGGCATTGCCGGAGTAGGCGATTCACCCGCCATTCTCAGCCGCCACATCAAAGAATTGGGCGTCCATGGGCATGTGAACATGAACACCCAAAAAGTCGAAGACGGCAAAATCTTTTCCCAGCAAGTCAATGAAAAAGGCGAGCCGGTCAAGGAAGAGACTTTCGATTTCGGCTTCTCAATGATGCTGCCCGCCTTCAAGGGCGTTGACGCGGTGGCCAATGTAGAAGGTCTGTGCAACCCCAAGGGGTTCGTCATCGTCGACGAGCACCAGCGCAGCCCGAAATACCCCAACATCTATTCCGCCGGCGTATGCATCGCCATTCCTCCGGTCGAAGCCACGCCGGTACCTACTGGGGCTCCCAAAACCGGTTATATGATCGAATCCATGGTTACCGCCCTGGTGCACAACATTAAGTCCAACATCGAAGGCAAGGAAGGCAAGGAAGAAATGGGCACCTGGAATGCCATTTGTTTGGCAGACCTTGGCGATACCGGCGTGGGGTTCGTCGCCCTGCCCCAGTTCAAGCCCCGTCGGATCGACTGGTATGGCGAAGGCCCCTGGGTTCACTGGGCGAAGATCGCCTTCGAGAAATATTTCATGGCCAAGATGAAGGCGGGTGTCTCCGAGCCGTTCTACGAGAAATTGCTCTTCCAGATGCTTGGCATCTCGCGACTGAAAAGCGATGAACCCAAGCCTTTTAAGAAAAGCGCCTGAACTCAAGTGATGCCGCGGCTAAGCTTCCCGGCAACGTCGCGGCATACGCTTACTACAAAGCAATCAACTGAAAATCTGGAGGAATATCAATGTCTGCCGTTGAGCCACTCCCCACCTCGTCTTCGAAGAACATCGATCTCACCCCGGTCGCCGAACTCGCCGAAAAACTCAATGATCAAATCATCCTGCTTCGCACTCTCCTAGAGGAAGGCGTCCAAGATCCAACCGTTCATCAGGCTGTCATCGATATGTCGGTCGACGCCCGCCACTTGTGGAACGCCGCCTCCCTCATGGCTCATGCCGCCGGCGTACATTCCGCCGCCGATCTCGAAGCCCGCGTGGATGCGGCTATTGCCGCTCTGGAGCCTGTTTTCGTCGCCATTGAAACCCTAAAAGGCACATTGCCTGAAGTCATTCAGGATCTGTCTCATTCTGGCACCATCGAGTCTCTGGCCGCCTCCACGGTGGAATGGATGGCCGTAATGCAACGTGCCCGCCACCTGCTGCAAGGAGCCTCGCCCTCGTTGGCATCCAGCCTCAACAACTTGCTCGAGCGCATTGAACGCTGGGCGAACGAGCTTCTGGTGGCGTGGGAAACCGTGTTGGGAACCGCCCCGCATATTATAGATACGGAAAGTTTCCGCCTAACCCTGACCAAGTTCACCAGCTCTGTCAAAGTGTGGACCGGCGTGGCCCATGAGGCGCGCACGCTGCTAGGCAACTGTGGTGGCGGCGACCCGGCGGCGGCCACAAAGGAAATCATCTGCGCGATCCGTGATGCCCAGCAAGAGATACGTGACAATCCCAACAAGGGCGGCGGCCTTTTTTCATTGCTGAAGCTGGTTTTATCCGGTCAGACGCAATATGTGCTGCGCTATGTGATTACAGTGGCGTATCGGGTGCTCAAAACGATTGACGCGCCGGCGGCCAGCAAATCCTGATCAATTCATAGGTGTGGCCACCTCGTGATGATCATCAGCCGGATGATTCTCGATACCGCCGATCCAATTCTCTTAGCTGCTGCAAACGATTGCGTATCCTTTCTTCCAGGCCGCGATCAGTAGGCTGATAATACCTCTCCTCGCCCATGCCTTCAGGGAAATAGCGCTCTCCGGCCGCATAGGCATCCATTTCATCGTGGGCATAGCGGTAATTCTTCCCATGTCCCAATTCTTTCATCAACCCGGTCGGCGCATTACGTAGGTGCAGCGGGACTTCCAGTGAACCATGCTGCCGGGCTGCCCGCATGGCCGCTCCGAATGCCTTGTAAACGGCGTTACTTTTGGGGGCGGCAGCCAAGTAGACAACCGCATGGGCGAGCGCCAGCTCGCCTTCTGGAGAACCCAGACGCTCATAGGTGTCCCAGGCGTCGAGCGTCAATGCAAGTGCGCGCGGATCGGCGGTCCCAACGTCTTCGCTGGCAAAACGAACGAGTCGTCGAGCGATATACAGCGCATCACACCCTCCGTCGAGCATGCGGCACATCCAATATAAGGCCGCATCCGGATTGGACCCGCGCAAGGATTTATGCAAGGCGGAGATTTGATCGTAAAAATATTCACCACCTTTATCGAAACGGCGTAATGATTGGCTGGCTACCTCCCCTACTACCCCAACATCTATGGATCGAGTGCCATCGGCTTGTTGTTCGGCCAGATCGGCCGCCAATTCGAGCAGATTGAGTCCTCTGCGGGCGTCGCCATCCGCTGCGGCGGTCAGGGATTCCAGTGCTTTTTCGGTGAGGAGGATGTTCTCGTTTCCCAGTCCTCTTTCCTTATCATTCAATGCCTGGATGAGGACTTGCTTCAGTTCTTCTTTATCCAGCGACTTGAGCACATAGGTACGCACTCGCGACAGCAAGGCATTGTTCAGTTCAAAAGAAGGATTTTCAGTGGTGGCGCCGACGAAAAACAGAGTGCCGTCCTCGACATGAGGCAAAAAAGCGTCCTGTTGCGCCTTGTTGAAACGATGCACTTCATCCACAAACAAAAGCGTAGGTTTATGTTCGAGTTCACGCGCCGAACGCGCTTTGTGCACTGCCTCACGGATATCCTTAACGCCTGCGAGCACAGCGGAAATGGTAAGAAAAAGGGCGTTTCCCTGATTTGACATCAATCGGGCCAATGTCGTCTTGCCCGTCCCCGGCGGGCCCCACAAAATCATGGAATGAAGATGTCCGCTTTCCAATGAGTTGCGCAGGGGTTTGCCTTGACCAAGCAAATGTGATTGTCCAATGAACTCATGGAGGGTTCGCGGCCGCATCCGATCGGCCAAGGGCCGATAGGCGTCAGCCATGGCGTCAGCAAACAAATCCGTCATTACATCATGTCGACGACGTCGACCCCTTTAGGTGCTTTGAATTGGAAGTCTTTTTCGGGCAACCGGATGTTCCGATGGACTTTTTCAAAGGTGATGACAGTGCGGTGACCAAATGAATCGAACAATATCATCTTGCGGATCAGCCCATTGCTCAATCCCAAAAGGATTTTCTGAAATTGAGCGTTTTGCAGCTGTTTGGGCGATAACTTCACCCATTCGAGTCCCTTGCTGTTACCTGCATCCTTGAGCGAGTAATTTTTCGTCAGGGGCGTGGCGCCGCCGAGAAGTGCGATCGGAGCCTGGCCCAGTGCCTTGCCAACCCGGCGCACTGTGACCTGAGCAAGGTCTTTGTCGTAGATCCATAATGCGCGCCCATCCGAAACGAGAATTTGCTCATGCGGCTTCAGGTAAGCCCAGCGAAACCGATCCGGGCGG
This sequence comes from Acidihalobacter sp., assembly GCA_027013225.1. Classification (GTDB taxonomy): domain Bacteria; phylum Pseudomonadota; class Gammaproteobacteria; order DSM-5130; family Acidihalobacteraceae; genus Acidihalobacter_A. Next base: position 11,993 of record JALUXU010000014.1, read on the forward strand.
GCCAGTTCGAACTTCCCTTTTGATTGGCTGATTTTCCCGCCTTCATTTTGAAACACCTGCTGCGTAAATTCCCCGCTGAGGCTGCGGGTGGTCTGGAAAAACCGTTCCAGGGAGGCGACCGCATCCGCGTGAGAAACGGTACTCAAAAACAGTAAACTCAGTGCGATCAATCCACGCATAGGCCGATTCCTTTATGTGGGCAGGGGGGCTTGTAAGAGCGTCAATCTTGCGGCGGTGGTGGCGCCAACACTTCACGATTGCCACTGCCTTGCACCTGGCTGACGATGCCCGCCGCTTCCATATCCTCTATCATACGCGCGGCACGGTTATAACCAATTTTCAGGCGCCGCTGAACGTAGGAAATCGATGCCTTGCGTGATTCGGTAACGATAGCCACTGCTTCATCATACAAGGGGTCGTTTTCGCGGTCATCATTGCCTCCATCCATGCCGGGGACGCCTTCGCCGGGCAAAGGTTCATTGACGATCTCATCGACATAATCCGGCTTACCGAGTTTCTTGATGGCCTCGACCACCCTGTGCACTTCCTGATCGGAAACAAAGGCGCCGTGTACCCGTTCAGGCAAAGCGCGGCCAGGAGGCAAATAAAGCATATCACCCGCGCCCAGTAGTTGTTCGGCACCTTGCTGGTCGAGAATGGTTCGCGAATCGATGCGCGAGGAAACCTGGAAGGCGATCCGGGAAGGAATATTGGCCTTGATAAGCCCGGTGATGACATCGACCGAAGGGCGCTGAGTGGCAAGAACAAGGTGGATGCCGGCGGCGCGGGCTTTTTGCGCCAGGCGGGCAATCAGCTCCTCGACCTTTTTGCCTACCACCATCATCATGTCGGCGAATTCATCCACCACAACGACTATGGAGGGCATCGGTTCGAGCGCTTGGGGGCCTTCCCCGGCAATGTCTTCTTCGGCGCGATAGAGGGGATCAGGCACGGTTTCTCCTCTCGCAGCCAGATCTCGAAGCTTCCGGTTGTATCCACCCAGATTTCTCACGCCGAGCTGTGACATCAGTTTGTAACGCCGCTCCATCTCCGCCACGCACCAGCGCAAGGCATTGGCTGCGTCTTTCATATCGGTCACTACGGGGGTAAGCAAATGCGGAATACCTTCGTAAACGCTCAATTCGAGCATTTTCGGATCGATCAGTATCAGTCTCACCTCTTGCGGCTGCGCTTTGTACAGCAAGCTTAACAACATCGCGTTGACAGCCACGGACTTTCCGGAACCTGTCGTTCCCGCTACCAGCAAATGCGGCATGCGTGCCAGATCCGCAACGACTGGGGCGCCGCTGATGTCCTTTCCGAGTGCCAGTGTCAGTGAGGAATTGGAATCATCATAAGTGCGTGAACGCAGAATCTCGCTAAGCGCAATCACCTCCCGCTTTTGATTCGGAATCTCCAGACCAATCACCGATTTCCCGGGTATAACCTCTACGATGCGCACACTCACTACTGAAAGGGCCCGTGCCAAATCTTTTGCCAGGTTGGTAATCCGACTCACTTTGATACCAGGAGCCGGCTGCAGCTCAAAACGCGTAATCACTGGCCCGGGATGCACTGCTACCACGGTAACTTCAATGCCAAAATCCGCAAGCTTGAGCTCGACCAATTGGGACATGGCTGCCAAGGCTTCCTCGGAATAGGCGCCCTGCTCCTCTTTCGGAGGGTCGAGCAGGGTCAAGGGCGGCAGTCCAGCCATTTTTGCGGGAGGTTCGAAAAACGCAATTTCGCGCTCACGGTCAACCCGTTCCTTCGCCTTTGGCTTAACGATTTTAGGCTCTTTCCTAAGAGGCAGTTTTTCTGCGTGCTGTATAGTTTTCAGTCTGACGGTGGCTTCGCGTTCCTCTAGACGGTCGCGTTTGGGTAGGCGTCGCTCACGCAGCGCACGCGCAAGATTCGACAAGAAGCGAAACATGTCGATAAACAATCGCCCTGTTTGATCGAGCAAAGAAAGCCAGGAAAGGCCCGTGGACAAGGTGATGCCGGCCAGCAGAAAACCTGACAGCAACAAGGTGGTGCCCAGCGTCCCCAAACTGCTTGCGAGTTCGGCGCTGACCAATGAACCCAGCATCCCCCCCGCCTCTGCAGGAAGCCTCTGAGCCGTTAAATGCTGGGCGGCCAAGCCGCAAGCTGCTCCCACCGTGACCACAAAACCCAGCCATCGCAACAACACTCCCCAGGGATCGAATGCTCCATCGGCGGGCTTGCCCCGATAAATCAAATATCCGCTGAAAGCCACTATCAAAGGAGCTAGATAGGCGACGTAGCCAAAAAGGAAAAAGAAGAAATCAGCAAACCATGCGCCGGCTCGCCCGCCGAGATTGGCCACATGGCGATGCAACGCGGTTTGGGTCCAGCCAGGATCGCTTGGATGGTAACTAATAAGCGCAAGCAGAAGATAAACGGCTGCGGCGATAGACAGCAGCAAGCCGCCTTCCCGCAGCCCTCTACTCAGGCCCACGTTGAGCGATTTCAAAAATCCTTTGGTTCTCGAAGAATCAGCCAAGACCTTGTATCATAATCAACTTGAAATTTTATTTATAATAATATGAAATCTAAAATATTTACAATGGATATGAAATGCAGGTGCCTACCGGAACAGGGGCCGGGTTGAGGGAGAACGCCCTAGTAATCCGTTCATCGAATTTGAACCGAGGCCCGTTGATTCCTTCTGGCTTGCCATCAGTCACGGGATATAATTTCACAAGAGACCCCTCCCATGCGATCCAGCCTGGGCTTTCTCGACAGCGGTTCGATGGCGTACTATCATCACGCTTGAAAGAAAGCAGGGCGGCTCTATTATTTAGCACAGAGTACTCTGGTTGAACCCAAACACTGAATTGAAGTCAGAAGGATTATACATGAGCGATCCAAAACACTGCCGCCTCCTCATTCTTGGCTCTGGGCCTGCCGGCTATACCGCATCGATCTATGCGGCGCGCGCCAATCTCAAGCCGGTTCTCATAACCGGCCTGGAACAAGGCGGGCAACTCATGACGACTACAGAGGTGGACAACTGGCCCGGTGACGACGCTGGTGTCCAAGGGCCTGAACTCATGGAGCGCATGAGAAAACACGCAGAACGTTTTGGCACGGAAATGATTTTCGATCATATCCATACAGTCAAAGTCGATCAGCGGCCCTTCCTGCTAACGGGAGATTCTGGAAGTTATACCTGTGATGCCCTGATTATCGCAACGGGCGCCTCTGCCATGTATCTGGGACTCGAGTCTGAGGAGAAATACCGCGGCAAAGGCGTATCGGCTTGCGCCACTTGCGATGGCTTTTTTTATCGCAACCAGAAAGTAGCGGTCGTCGGCGGAGGCAATACAGCTGTCGAGGAAGCCTTATATTTATCCAACATAGCCAGCGAGGTGACGCTCATCCACCGAAGGGACTCGCTTAGAGCGGAAAAAATTCTGCAAGACCAGCTCTTTGAAAAAGCGAAAACAGGCAACATACGGATAATCTGGAATCACACGGTTGAGGAAGTTTTAGGTGACAACAGCGGGGTTACGGGAGTGCGTATCAAAAACACGGAAGACGGATCCACTCAGGACCTCGAAGTGGCAGGTGTTTTCATTGCTATAGGGCATAAACCCAACACCCAGATATTCGATGGCCAACTCAAGATGCAGGATGGCTATATCGTCGTCAAAAGCGGGCTTCACGGTGACGCCACGGCAACCAGTGTGCAAGGCGTTTTCGCGGCCGGAGATGTTATGGATCACGTGTATCGACAGGCCATCACCTCTGCAGGGACGGGATGCATGGCCGCCTTGGATGCTGAAAAGTACCTTGATCGCCTAGCCAACAAGAAGCAAGAAGCTCACCCTAAGAAATGAATCCCGAAGGGGAGTTGGAATGGTTGACACTCAAGGTTCATGAAGGATTGGGAAGCATTGCCGCCAAAGACTGGGATCACTTGGGCGGCAATGACGATCCTTTTCTCAGTCATGCTTTTTTATGCACCCTCGAAACAACAGATTGTCTTGAACCCCATGGGTGGTTTCCCCGCCATTTAGTCATTCACGACGAACTGGGCCGACCAGTTGCCGCCACACCGTTATACGTGAAAACGAACTCCTATGGCGAATTCGTTTTCGACTGGAGCTGGGCAAGTGCCTACGAAAGAGCCGGTCTTTCATACTACCCAAAGCTGGTTTCAGCCATCCCTTATACGCCGGTTACTGGCTCCCGGCTGCTGATTGCGCCGAGAATGCCTGCCGCGAAAAAGCATTTGCTGAGAAAGTTCCTGATCCAGGAAACGATTGCGTTGACGCAAAAGAATGACATCTCAAGCATGCACTGGTTGTTCACGGATGAAACCGATACGGCCCTGCTCGACCAACAAGGATTGATGCTTCGCTTGGGATGCCAGTATCACTGGCGTAATCGAGGCTATTTTGAATTCGATTCCTTCTTGGCCGAATTGAGTTCTAAAAAACGAAAAAAAATCAAACGGGAAAGGCGACGTATCGCGGAAGCAGGCATTCGCATGAAGATTTTCCACGGCGATGAAATCGACAACACCGTCCTGGATACATTTTATGAGTTTTATGTTGCCACTTTCGAGCGTCACATGGGCATCCCAACTCTGAGCCGCGAGTTTTTCCACAATGCCGCTCATTCCTTGGGACGGCGTTTTATGCTCGTCATGGCCGAATACGAAAATCAGTGGGTTGCCGGCGCAGTCCATTTTCTCAGTGACACCACCTTATACGGACGCTATTGGGGATGCAGAGATACCTTCCATAGCCTGCATTTCGAAACCTGCTATTACCAGGGGATCGAATACTGCATTTCCAGAGGACTGTCACGATTTGAGCCGGGAGCCCAGGGCGAACATAAGATCAGCCGAGGATTCCTGCCCACGCCAACCTGGTCGGCCCACTGGATCAGCAATGATTTCATGCGTCCTCACCTCGAGGCTTTTTGCCGGCACGAGAAACAAATAATGCAGGCTCAATGCGACTCGCTGCAGAGCCACAGCCCTTACAAGTCGTCCTTTGGAGACCACCAGTCAAACGATGGTATCGATTCCCTGGCTTGACCCTCTCGATCAGACTCAAGGATTCCCGCCGGCGGAACACGCTTTGACGGAACCCGATGGTCTGCTCGCTGCCGGAGGCGATCTGAACCCCCAACGGCTGCTCAACGCCTATAAAAATGGCATCTTCCCCTGGTATGAAGCAGGGCATCCCATTCTGTGGTGGTCACCCAACCCGCGCGCCGTACTATTCATTCATGAATTCAAGTTTCATCGCAGCTTGCGAAAGAAAGTACGTCACGCGGGGATGCGGGTTACCTTTGACCAGGCCTTTCCAGATGTTATGGCCGAATGCGCGCGCACACCTCGCCGAGGTCAGCACGGCACATGGATTTCGCCAGAAATGCTGCAGGCCTATACATTATTGCATCACATGGGCCATGCCCATTCTGTTGAAGTGCGGGATGATTCCAACAATCTGATCGGTGGGCTCTATGGCATCGCTCTGGGAAGGGTTTTCTTTGGTGAATCCATGTTCAGCCATTGCAACGATGCATCCAAGATTGGTTTCGCCACTCTGCTCTGTCATTTACAGGACTGGGGATTTCGGCTAGTCGATTGTCAGCAGGCCACTCATCACCTGACTTTTCTTGGGGCACGAGAAATTCCACGCGCAGATTTTTTACAACTGATCGATCGTGATATACGCATGCCCGGGAAACCTGGCCCATGGCATTGCGATGAAAGCCTGCCGGTGGCGGATTGGAAGCCACAGATTCCCCCCAAGACGTGACATAGGTAGCCTCCTCCTGGCTTGCCACCCGCTCACGAGATGCGATCAACTTTGGAACTGAAGCCGTGCCAAGTCAGTCGATGAAGCACCTCTCTACAACGTCACGGGCTAAAACCAGCCAAGCAGGGAACAAGAAGCCTCTGGGCACTAGTTTTTCGTGAGGGATTAACGCATCGCATAGCGCGTGATCTTGATCAACCACCTGGATGGTTATAGAGCGTTGGCTAACTGGGCGAGGGTAAAAATCAGGTTCTTCGACGTTTCATCTGGATTTGAGCACGGAACCCGCCGGGCTGGCAATCAGGTAGATCATGGTGGTAAAGGTCTCGGTGTTACGGTAGCCCCTGGCTCTTGTACGTGCGGCCTGAAACAGGCCATTGAGCCCCTCAAGGCGGGCATTCGTATAGGTTGAGGTCCACTGTCTTACGACGCGCTGCGCATGGCTTCGGAGTGTCTGCAGGGCCTTGCGTATCGGCTCGAGCAGCGGGGACTCGCCCACCAATTCGGATGCATAGTTGATAAAGCGTGTAATTCGCCACTTGGCCGCTCGCGGGGTCGGTGCCTCACGTACCCAGCGCAGCCGTTCCTTGACCCGCCAGGCGGTTGCGGTGTCGAGCCCCTGATCCAGCAGCGCCGCCATGGCCTTGAGCTGATTGGTCGTGAGGTGGTCGACATCGCCGCGCTTGAGCACCGCCCATCGAAGGTGCTTGGGCAACGGCTTCACACGTCCCTCTGTCTTACGCACCTCATCCAGCGCCCGGATAAAGATCTGCACGATATGGAACCAGTCCACGGTCACCTGGGCCTTGGGCAGTTGCTCGGCGATGCCACTGAGAAAGGCGCCGGACATGTCGCACACCACCTCCAGGATCTGCTGGGGCTCGCCTTGGTGTGTCTTCAGGA
>JALUXU010000015.1 GCA_027013225.1 Acidihalobacter sp.
GGAATGTCATCAGCGGATAAGGAATGTTCGCACCGGTTCCCGTAAGGCCCCATTGGCAAGGACGCTGGTGGGGCCTTGTCACCTCTGGGGATCAGGCGTCAAGGGGGTGGATACCTTGGCGCTTACCCAGCAAACGCGCTACACCCTGCCGAATTTGCAAATCTTTCGCACTCGCGCGATTAATCAGCTCTGGGAGCAGGGTTTCGTCAGCTATTTTTTCCAAGAGCACGAAAGCCAGGTGCCGGTCGGAAAGATCCAAGGCGCCAAGCCGGCGTAAAAGGGCATGGCCATCTATTTGATCTACATGGGCAGATAGAACATCCAGCAACGCTGTTTTCGGCATGCTTGGGTCATCAAGGTATTCGAGCAAAAGATTAGGGTCAAAACGCTGATTGGTCGACAAAATTTCAACGATGGCTGGCACTGTTCTCAGTTCATTGTCCCGCAATGTCCGGCAAAAAGCATTCAGCGTCATGTTATCCACAATATGGTGTAAGAGCTTTTCCAATCGGGTTTTGTCTGCCTGAGAGGAAAGCGTGAACATCTGCAGGAGTCGCGGTACGGCAATATCCGCTGAATCTTTGAGTTTTAGAAGTGTTTTCCGAGCTTCTTGACTCTTGAATTCAGACAGCGCCAACGCTCGGTTTATGTTTCGTTCAGCACGGAAATCACGGAACAGCTTCATCCATGGCCTCTCTGAACTAAATCCATATGCAAATGTTTTCCTTGAATTGTTTGTGGATTTTCACAAGATTAAACTAAGCTTACCGCATTTCCCTGAAGAGAGTGCGCTTGAACGCACGAGTTAAGTAAAAATCTAATGGTTTTCAGACGATTTCTAAAACTATATTGTTTTTAAAAATAAAATAATAGTTGTTTTAGAGTACGCCAATGCTTGTTGACAACTTAAAAAAATATAACGTTATTATGATGTTCTATAAATAAACCTGACAGCTAACCACCGTCTGAAGATCTGAATCTGCTGTGGATAAGTTGTATATGAATAAAGTGAAAAGAAGTTCTGGTTTTTTATCCAATGCTTTTCCACAGGATCTTGGACGTGATATCAACGAACTTTTATGTCACTCGCTTATAATGTGCGCTCCACGGTTGGTAAGACGCTATTCAAGCGATTATTAGGAGTGTAGGGGATGGATTACATAAATGACCGGGTAATGCAGTCCTTGATAAGGGATGCTGAAAGTTTCCAAACCACCCACCCTTATCCGCATCAAACGATAGAAGGATTTTTAAGACCTGAAGCATTCGAGCGTTTGTGTAAAGACGCGCCTTCACAGGAAATCATGACAAAAGAAAATCGAAAGCGGGCGTATGGGCAAAAAACGCATGAACGTCTCAGCCTTCAGGTCCTGCCTCGCACAGAGAATCAGATTTCAACGAGTTGGCGGCAATTCATTGCGGAATTGCGAAGCCCTGAGTATCTTCAGTTTTTGAAGACGATGCTCGGAGTGAAACCCATGACGCCTGTCGTTTTGAGCATGCATTGGCATTACGCGCCGGCGGGTGCGTCTGTTTCTCCCCACACGGACGCGCGCCGCAAGTTGGGTTCACATATTTTTTATTTGAATACACCTGAAGATTGGGATGAATCATGGGGTGGCCAGACGCTGGTTCTCGATGACGGTGGACGCTTTAAACGACACTCCGCCCCGGATTTCGATCAGTTCAAAGAGGTGGCCGCTTCCCGGGTGTTGGGAAATTCCAGTTTTCTATTTGCCCAGACCGCCCGTTCATGGCATGCCGTAAGAGAGTTGCGCTGTCCTCCTGATCGTTTGCGGAAAGTTTTCATCGTGGTGGCGAATCGACTTTCTTTTCAGGTGTTGTCGCGGCGCTTGCGGCGTAAGGATGCCGATGGTTTTCCATTGTATAAGTGATGAAAACTTCATTCTCTCCGCAGTAGGCGGTCTACGAGACTGTCCAGCCAGGGATTGCTGCTGAAACTCCCGCGTACGTCGTCTTGGCGGTATTGTTGACTGATCCAATCTTCCAGACTGAGATTCCGTTCCGATCGGGCTGCCAGATAACAATCGAAAAAATGATCGAGCAGGCCCGTTTTCGCCCAGCGATAATGCCAATAAGGCCAGAGTCGTAGCTGCCGGGTTTTTTCTATGGGCACGTTCTCGACCCAATGTAGATACAGAGTGGACATGAAGCCGGCCCGATCGGCGCCCGACATGCAATGGAACAAGGCGGGGTATTCGATCTTCTCCAGCAGGGATTTGATGTCGAGCAGTAACTCGGGGCGATGAGTGTCCCTGGATGAAAGCCTGAGATCGATATGCGCCACTCCTTCGCGCGCGCAGACTTCGCGTTCCATGATCAATGAGGGCGTATCGATGGGGCCGCGCAGATTGATTACGGTGCGAAGGCCATAGCGGTGTATCTTGCGTTTGAGAATCCACGGGGGGAGCTGGCCAGAACGAAACGCCTGCCGACCGACGGCATGAAAGTTGTGCGTCAAAAGCAAGCGAACCCAGCCATGTTCCTTGAACATGGCGCCCAGCTGGTTTTTTGCGCGACGAAGAGATGACATGATCGATTCCGAAGAGTGCGGATGAATCACATTCTATAGAGGCGCTAAGGAATAGGCCCGCTTTCGATCTTTTTTCGAGGTGCCTATCAATTTCATTGTGATCGTACTGGCTGCTAATCTTTCCTCTATGGCCAAAACACTTCCATCGCCTCTGTGGCGTATTTTTGCAAATCGCTGGCAATCGTTCGAGGACAAACTTCGTACGCAAGGCCTCGGCTTTCCCCGGATTTTACCGGCAAGTTTGCCTATGGTTTGGGCGACGAGTGATTTTGTGGCCGATTTTTGCTTACGCTATCCCACGGCCTTTTTTTTCCTGATAGAAAGTGGACGGCTTTTTCGCCAGTGTTCGCACGAAGAACTGTCCTCCTTGGCGAAGCAAGCCCTCAGTGAGGCCGAGGATGAGGCTGGTTTCAAGCGTCTTTTGCGTCGTTTTCGCCATCAAGAACTGGCACGTATCGCTTGGCGCGATCTGACTGGAGAAGCCAATCTGGATGAAGTTTTGACGACACTTTCCTCGCTGGCGGAAATATGCGTAGAAAGTGCTCTGAGGTTCGCCGAAATATTGCTAGAACCCCGTTTTGGGTTTCCTCGCGACGCAAATGGCCAAGCCGCGCGACTCACCGTATTAGCCATGGGCAAACTGGGTGGGAAAGAACTTAATTTTTCCTCGGACATCGATATTGTGTTTGCATTTTCCGATGGCGCCGCCACATATGGCTCCCGAATGCTTGACCGTCAAAGCTATTTCATCCGTCTCGGGCAGATACTGATTGGTTTGCTTTCAGCGCCCACGGAGGATGGACTGGCCTATCGGGTGGATATGCGCTTGCGGCCTTTTGGCGATGCAGGGCCTTTGGCGATGAGCTTTGATGCGATGGAGGAGTACTATCAGCGCCATGGCAGGGAATGGGAGCGCTATGCCTTGATCAAGGCGCGACCGATTGCCGGAGATATCGAAGCAGGGCGGCGCTTGTTGGAGCGCCTGCGGCCTTTTATCTACAGACGCTATCTCGACTATGGCGCTTTTGCTGCGTTGCGCGAAATGAAAGGGTTGATTGATCAGCAGGCGGCGCGCAAAGACAAGCTGAATGACATAAAACTTTCTGCCGGCGGTATCCGCGAGGTCGAATTCATCGCCCAGGTGTTTCAACTCGTGCGCGGCGGCCGCGATCCAGGCCTGCAAACGTCCGGATTGAGGGAAACGTTAGCATGCGAGGCCGAGCGTGGGTTGCTGCCTGATTGGGAGGAAGCTGAGCTTCAGTCCGCCTATGTTTTTCTACGTCGCGTGGAAAACCGCTTGCAAATGATGTCTGATCAGCAAATTCATGCCCTGCCAAAAGACGAACTGGGGCGTCTGCGCCTCGCTTGGAGCATGGGGTACGGAGAGAATTGGAACGCTTTTGCCAAGGCGCTGGAGACTCACATGCACCGGGTGCATGCCCATTTTCAGCAGACATTCGCCTCACCGCAGATTGTTGATTCCGCCAACGATACCCAAAAATCGATCGCAGTTTGGCAGGCTGGAGACGAACACGCTATCGCTGAAATACTCAATGGGTTGGGATATGCCAAAGCTGCGCACAGCGCCGCCAAGCTCGTCGCAGTGCGCGAAAGCCGCAGCGTGCAAGGTCTGGGCGAAATGGGCTGGCAACGCATCAGTCGCCTCATGCCCTTGTTGATCAGAGCCGCGGCCGCCCAGAATGCTCCGGATATCGCCCTGGAGCGGTCACTGAAGGTGATCCAGTCGGTGGCAAGCCGCTCGGTGTACCTGGCTCTGCTGGCGGAAAATCCCTTGGTCTTGTCGCAACTGGTCAAGCTGTGTGCGGCCAGTCCTTGGATCAGCCAGAGACTGGCGTCCATGCCGCTGTTGCTCGATGATCTGCTGGATCCACGGCTTCTGTATGCGCCGCCGGATCGAATCGGCCTGGCTCAGGCGCTGAAGGTCGAGCTCACTGATATCGAGGAGGATGATCTCGAAGCGGTCATGGACTGTCTGCGCCATTTCAAGGAATCCCAGGTTCTCAAAGTGGCCGCGGCCGACATTATGGACGCGCTCCCTTTGATGCAGGTCAGTGATCATCTGACCTGGATCGCAGAGGTCATTCTCAAAGAGGTGGCGGCCATCGCGCGAGCCGATCTGTCTCGTCGTCACGGTGAGCCCCGACTCGCCGATGGTCGGCCTGCCGGTTTTGGAGTGATCGGCTACGGTAAGCTCGGTGGTTTGGAAATGGGCTATGGCTCCGATCTCGATCTGGTGTTTCTTTACGAAAGTGAGGATCTGGCCGCCAGCACCGATGGGGCGCGGCCTTTGGAAGCTCCGGTTTTCTTTGCTCGTTTGGCTCAACGTATTGCCCATATGCTCACCGCATATACCCCGGCAGGCAAATTGTATGAGGTTGATATCCGCTTGCGTCCCAGTGGTGCATCCGGTCTGTTGGTGAGCACGCTCCCTGCATTTGCTTTCTATCAGGCCGAGAAAGCATGGACATGGGAGCATCAGGCACTGGTGCGGGCACGATTCGTTGCAGGCGATGCCCGGGTGGGCCAACATTTTGACGCCATCCGGCGTGAGGTTCTGGCCCGCCCGCGCGATGTGGCTGAATTGCGTGAGGCGGTGCGAAAGATGCGTGAACGCATGTGGCGCGAACTGGGAAATCCCGATCCGGAGAAATTCGATCTGAAAAAAGATCCCGGTGGTATCGCCGACATCGAATTTCTGGTGCAATATAAGGTCTTGGCGCATGCCTGCGAGTGTGATGAACTGCTAGGCTATACCGACACGATACGTTTGCTGGAGCAGTTGGCCAAGCATGGTTTTCTGCCGGCAGAGGATGCCGGATTTTTGGCCGAGGCATACAAGACACTGCGTGACCGGATTCATGCCTTGACATTGCAGGATCAGCCAAGCGTGGTTTCGGCGGATGAATTTCAACACCTGCGTGAGCGCGTGGGCAGAATTTGGAAGGCATGCTTCGATCCGGGCAATACACCTTGAGATGAACTTATTTTGGAGATGGCGACGATGGCGATGGATGACCGTGACGGTCTGATCTGGATGGATGGAGAATGGTTGCCCTGGCGCGAGGCCAAGGTGCATGTATTGACTCATACCCTGCATTACGGCATGGGCGTATTCGAAGGTGTGCGTGCCTATGCCACCGAACACGGGCCGGCGATCTTCCGCCTCGATGATCATACGCGCCGCCTGTTCAATTCGGCCAAGATTGTGGGCATGTCCATCCCTTTTTCCTATGAAGACATACGCCGCGCCCAGCTCGATATGGTGCGGGAGAACAAGCTGGCCAGCGCTTATATACGCCCGATGTGTTTCTATGGTTCGGAAAGCATGGGGCTGCATGCAGACCATCTGAAAGTGCATTGCATCGTCGCCGCCTGGGAATGGGGTTCTTATCTAGGCAAGGAAAACATGGAGCGCGGCATTCGTGTCAAGGTGTCCTCTTTTTCTAGGCATCATGTCAACGTGAATATGTGCCGGGCCAAATCCAATGGCAGTTACATGAACTCGCTGCTGGCGGTCCAGGACGCCACCGCCTGCGGCTATGACGAAGCCCTGCTGCTCGATACAGAAGGTTATGTGGCGGAAGGCAGCGGAGAGAACATATTCATCGTCCATGATGGCGTGCTTTATACGCCCGACTTAACTTCTGCACTCGATGGCATTACGCGGCGCACTATTTTCGCCTTGGCCGAGGAACTTGGTATTTCGGTGCGTGAAAAGCGCATTACCCGCGATGAAGTCTATATCGCCGATGAGGCATTTTTCACCGGTACGGCGGCCGAAGTGACCCCTATCCGCGAAGTAGATGGCCGTCCTATAGGCGAAGGCGGGCGCGGACCGATTACCGAACAGCTCCAGAGCCGCTATTTTGACCTGGTGCATGGACGGTTGGACACGCATCAGCAATGGTTGACCCATGTCTGAGCGTTCCAGCGCCTCTGCGGCCGCATGCATAAAACTCGAGGCAAATAATCTCCCGCTGCGTTGCCCACTACCTGGCAGCGCTTTGTGGAGTGCTCATCCGCGCGTATTTCTGCCGATCGAGTCGGCACCCGCCGAAGCCGACGGGATGCGGCATTGGCGCTGTCCTTATTGCGGTACGGAATACATGCTCGCGGCCTCTTGAACAACTTCGTTTCCAAAGTAATCCTGCGGCCATGAGCGACGGGGGGCAACGCGGCCTGATCGTAGGGCCGTCTTGGGTGGGCGACATGATCATGGCGCAAAGCTTGTTCGCGCTTTTGAAACGTCGCCAACCCGGGCTTTCAATCGACGTCCTCGCTCCGGAATGGACGCTCCCATTGCTCGAACGCATGCCCCAGGTGGAAGGATACATTCCGCTTGCCTTGGGGCATGGCCAGCTGGGTTTGAAATCCCGCTTTGAGCTGGGAAAATGGCTGCGCAAAAAATCATATGCCCAAGCCATCGTGCTGCCCAATTCCTTCAAGTCAGCGTTGATTCCCTGGTGGGCCAGGATTCCGCGGCGCACGGGGTATCGTGGCGAACAGCGCTACGGCCTGCTCAATGACATGCGCCGGCTGGACACATCCCGTCTGCCGACCACGGTGCAGCGATTCGCCGCGCTCGCCTTGCCCGCTCACCATGATATCGATCTTTTGGATTGTCCGCGGCCGTCGCTTGCCAGCGACGCCGATCTTGGCTGTCGCACCCTGCGCCGCTTGGGTCTGGATGCCTCTCGCCCAGTGTTGGCCCTGTGTCCAGGCGCTGAATATGGCTCTGCCAAGCGTTGGCCGGCGAATTACTTCGCCGCTGTTGCCCGGCATTTCCAACAACGCGGCTGGCAGAGCTGGGTGTTTGGTTCCTCGCGTGATTCCGCCGCGGCCGAGGCGGTGTGCGCCGAAGCGGGCGCAGGATGCGTGAATCTCGCTGGCCGCACTTCTCTTGGCGAGGCCATCGATCTGATGGCGCAGGCGGGTGCCGTGGTCAGCAATGATTCCGGCCTGATGCACATGGCCGCCGCGCTCGACCGTCCGCTGGTGGCCGTATATGGGTCATCGGATCCAAAATTTACTCCTCCCTTGTCATCCCGGGCGAAGGTGGAGCGGCTTGGTCTGCCTTGCAGCCCCTGTTTCGAGCGGGAATGCCCTTTAGGGCATCTTAAGTGTTTGCAAGAATTGCCGCCTGAACGCGTGATACATTCTCTCGAGCGATTGGTGAAAGCGGAATAAATGCGCGTATTGCTGATAAAAATGTCTTCTCTGGGCGATGTAGTGCATGCCTTGCCGGCACTTACCGATGCCTGGCATGCATTGCCTGGATTGCAGGTGGACTGGGTGGTCGAGGAGGGACTTGCGGAGGTTCCATCCTGGCATCCGGCGGTTGCTCGCGTCATTCCCATTGCTTTGCGGCGGTGGCGAAAAAACTGGTTGGACACGCGCATGGAGCGCCGCCTTTTCAGAGCGGCGGTGAAAGAAAGGCGATATGACATCGTGCTTGACGCCCAGGGATTGTTCAAGAGCGCGTGGGTCGGCCGTATGGCGCACGGCCAGCGGCGCGGCTTGTCGCCGCGTTCAGCCCGGGATTCCCTGGCCACCTTGAGCTATCATCAGCGGATTCCGGTGAGTTGGGAGCATCATGCCGTCGAACGCATGCGGCAACTGTTCGCCACCGCCCTTGCCTATCCAAGACCCTCGACCGCTATCGATTACGGGCTTGATATGAAGCGTTTGCCGTTGCCTGTCAAGCACGGCGATATCGTGTTCTTGCATGGAACCACCTGGCCGCATAAACACTGGCCAGAACAGTATTGGCAAAAGCTCGCCCGCCATGCCGAGGATGAAGGCTGGCGCGTGCTGATTCCTTGGGGCAGTAATGAAGAATATGAGCGTGCCAGGCGCATCGCCGCCTCTGCACCCAGGGCGGTGGAAGTATTGCCGCGCCTCGACCTGGCCCAACTGGCCGGCGTGATGGCATCTGCGCGCGCGACCGTGGGCGTGGATACCGGTCTTGCCCATCTGGCGGCGGCGTTGGCAGTACCCACGCTGACTTTATACGGTCCGACACGCCCTGACCGCACCGGTACGTTTGGGGTGAATCAATGGCATCTTGCGGCTGAATTTTCCTGTGCCCCTTGCATGCAAAGGCGCTGCACCTATCGCGGCCCAGCCGAGTCGCGGCCGGCGTGTTTTGCTTCGCTGCCAGCGGGTCGTGTCTGGAGCGAGCTGCGGGATTTGATGGCGCAGACAAAGGAAGGCTGAGATGGCAGACGAACCCCTTTCAGCAGTGGTGGTGACCTTCAACGAGGCCGAGCGCTTGCCCGAATGTCTGCAATCGCTCAGTTTTGCCGATGAGATTCTGGTGGTCGATTCGGGAAGCACGGATGAAACGGTGGCTATAGCAGAACGCTTCGGAGCGCGTGTGATTCATCAGCCCTGGCTCGGCTACGGGGGGCAAAAACGCTTTGCCGTCGCCCAGGCAAGGCACGAATGGGTATTGTGCATGGATGCCGACGAGCGCCTCAGTCCAGAACTCCGCGACAGCATCCGGACCGTGCTGGAAACTCCCTCCAAAGCCAGAGCCTGCCGCCTGGTGCGCCGCAATCGCTTCATGGGACGCTGGTTGCGCCATGGGGAAGGGTACCCCGATTACGTCATTCGTCTTTTCGACAGGCGTCATGCTCAGTGGAGCGAGGATCCCGTACACGAAACCGTGGAGACGAACGATGCGCCCGTGATCACCCTGCATGGAGATTTACTGCATCATTCCGAGACGGACCTGCAAACTTATCTGGCCAAGCAAAACCGCTATACCAGCCTGCAAGCCAATATACTCCATGAACGTGGTGAGCGGGTGAGTATCCTCAAGCTTTTGGGAAGCCCCTTGGCGCGATTTCTTCGTTTCTATGTTGTGCGCCTCGGCTTTCTCGATGGCGTGCCAGGGCTGGTGCATATCGCTATCGGTTGCTTCAATAGTTTCAGCAAGTATGCGAAATTGATGGAACTAAACAGACTTCACTCTCGCAAGGACGATCCTTACTTCAGCAAGGATCCATAGAGTTCGAGCAGGCGGCGGCTCATGCTCCCGATGTCTAGAGTATTCGCCAGTTCACGCATGCTCTCACCAAACTGGGTGCGAAGTTCAGGATCGCGCAGTGCGTGCAGGCGATCAGCCAGAGCGACTATGTCCAAGGCGTCGCAGACGCTGCCGTTTTCGCCATCGCGTATGAAATCGCTCGCCCCGCACTGATAGCTGGTGACGAGCGGCAAGCCGCTTGCCATGGCCTCGAGTGCAGCGTTGGGAAAGGGATCGTACAAGGTAGGTAATACGAATACATCGGCGGCGCCATAGAGTCGTTCGACATCTGTCCGTGGGCCGGTGAATATCACCCGCGAGGCGAGGCTCAGGCGTTGGGTCTTGCGCCGATAGTGATCGATGTGCCGCTCCTTGCCTACCACCAGCAGGTGAGCGTCGTCAGGTTGACGGGCAAAGGCCTCAAGCAGCGCATCCACGCCTTTGCGCTCGAATCCGGAGCCTACGAAAAGGTAGAGCAGACTCTGGGAAGGAATACCGAATGCCCGGCGGGTGGTTTCACGCAAAGCGCGCAGGCGGGGATGGAATCGTTGCGTGTCAACGCCATTGTAAATGACATGCAATTTGGTCTCGTCCACGCCATAAAAGCGGTGAATCTCATCTCGGATAAGACGCGAATTGCAGATTACCGCCTTGAGGCGAGGGCTCAAGAACATGGACCGCTCGGCTCGCAAGATATGCTGATGGTAGGGCGAAAAGGATTGCAACCAGCGGTCACGCCATCCTCGCGCCCGCGCGCGTTGGTAAAGCCAGCCTCGGTGGGTGCCATCCCCGGCGCGAAAAATATCGCAACAAGAAAGCCGTTCGTGTGCCTGTACCAATGCGTCGGGATGGGCGGCGACATGGCGGCAGGCACAGCGGGCGAAGGCGCTGTCTCTCCATGTCCTGCCGATATGAAACGGGCGGCAAGGAATCAACTCCACGCCATCCTGGGGTTGCCAATCCCTGGCGATGACGCTGAGCTTGACTCCTTCCGCCGACAAACCGCTCAGGGCACGTTCCAAAAAGCGTTCAGCCCCCCCGAAAGGGGTGTATTTTTGGCGGATGAGAATAAGTCTGGATTTCAAGAAGACTTCCCCTGTTTGCAGGCTATTGTCGATGCTTTATCATGCAACGCCAGCATCCATCCATAGCTGACCCAACCCAGCCAATGCCTATTCATTCAACGACGCCACCCTTATTCGCTACTAGCGGATTGGTGCTACTCACCGCACTTATGTTCGTCTGGCCGATTCAGCATACCATCGCCTTGCGATATTTTTTGCTTGGGCTGGCGCTTATCTGGAGCTTCTTCGGTTGGAGTTTATATGGCAGAGGAAGGCAAGGAGGCAAACTGCCTGCTTTTATCTGGTGGACGCTGGGGCTGTTGACTGTGTGGATGTATATCGGTGCCTTCGGCTGGGCGCTGGATCCGGCCAAGACCTTGCACCAGATCGCTTCCCAATGGCTGGTGACCTTGCTCTGTTTCGGCATTGGCGCGAGCGCCGCCTATCTGCTCCCCGATCAACGCCACTTGCTGTTGAGGCTGCTGTTCGCCGTGCTGGCCGTGAATGTGTGGGCGCTGGTGCTGCTGGATGTGTGGTACTGGATTCAACACGGCCACTTTCTGCGCCGCTATGGCGGACTGGAATCCATTGATCTTTTCGTCAACAACAACGCGATGGACAAAGCCAATTATCTCACCAATATGTATTTCGCATTCTTGCTGGCCGAGATCGTCTTGCGCCGGGCAGGCAGAAAGAGCCTGCTGGGCTTGGGATACGCTCCCATCGCCATCCTTTTCGTCATTGGATTCATGGCGTCATGGATCGAGGACATGCGTAACGGCACCGTCGCCTTCGGCCTCATGGTGCTGCTTACCCTCGCCCTTTTGATTGCAGTCGCTCCACCGCAGCGCCGCCGGCGCGAGGCGGTGGTCGTGCTGTTGCTTCTGGCCTTCGGCGGTGTGTTCATGGGTTACATGATCTCGCATCAACCGCGCTGGCGTTCTCTGGTAGAAACCTTTCCTATCGCTCTCGACACCCAACACAACAGAGAATGGCTCACCGGCGGCTTGCCCAAATTCCCCAACGGGGTGACGGTGGATCAATCCAATTACCAGCGCATCGCCTGGGCCAAGGAGGCTGTGCATGTCTTGATGGTTTTCCCCTTTGGGGTAGGATTCCAGAACCAGGCCTTCGGGTACGGCGTGGACGCCATCTATCACACGGATGCCCAGCGTGGAAATCACAGTCACAGCGGCTTGCTGGATCTGGCCGACGGCACGGGGTTGCCCGGCCTCATTCTGTGGCTTGGCTTCGTGCTCGGCGTGTGGTTCTGGGCGCTCGGCACATTCCGTGAGCAGCGCATCGCACCGGCCGCGCCATTGCTGCTTTTGGTATTCGATTTCACCGCGCGCAGTGCCGTGGACAGCATTCTGGCCGATCACATGTGGCAGCAGTTCATGTTCCTTGCCGGCTTCCTCGCCACCTGGACCGCGGTGGAGCGCCGCCGCATCACCGGGCATGATTGAGCGCAGTCCCCGCATTTTGGTGATTCGCCGCGACAACATCGGGGATCTTGTGTGCACCTTGCCCCTCATTCATGCGCTCAGGCAGCGGTTCCCGGAGGCCTATCTCGCCGCCCTGGTCAACAGCTACAACCGCGAGGTGCTGGACGGGCATCCGGACGTGGACGAAGTCTTCGCCTATACTAAGGCCAAGCACCGGCAGGCCGGGGAAACGGCGCTCGGCGTGTACTGGCGCCGCCTCATCCTGTTTTTGCGTCTGCGCAAACAGCGTTTCGACTACGTGGTGCTCGCCGGCGCCCATTTCCTGCCGCGCGCTCTGCGTCTGGCGCGCCCGCTGGCGGCACGCCATATCGTGGGTTTTACCGAGCCGGGGCGGCGCGGCGCGGCGCGCATCGACCTTGGCATGCCATACGGCAGCGGAGACGGCCTGCACGAGGTGGAAGACGTGTTTCGTCTCGCCGCTGCCTTCGATATTCAGGGCCCACCGCCCGCGGCGCGCTTGTATCCACAGATAACGCTGCGCGATGCCCTTGTCGCCTCGCTGCCGCGGTCTTTCATGGGTCATCCGTTGATCGGCTTGCACATCAGCGCCCGCAAGCCCTCCAACCGCTGGCCGGTTGAGCGTTTCATCGAATTGGCGCACCGGCTGTATGCGCAACTGGATGCGCGTTTCCTGCTGTTCTGGTCGCCGGGCGCGGCGGACGATCCTTTCCACCCGGGCGATGATCGCAAGGCGCGGCAGATCGTGGAAGCCGTGGGTGCCGAATGGCTCTACGCGGTGCCCAGCCACCGGCTTTCGGAACTGATCGCCGGGCTGTCGCTGTGCGATCTGGTGGTGTGCAGCGACGGCGGCGCTATGCATATCGCCGCTGCGCTGGAGAAACCCATAGTTTGTCTGTTTGGAGGCACGGATCAGGTGCGCTGGCATCCCTGGCATGTGCCGCACATTTTGTTGCAGGACGGGTCGCGCGAGGTTGAGGCATTGACGGTGAACGAGGTTGCCATGGCGGCCCAAGGACTGATTGGACGGCCATCCGCTTCTGCCTAGGCTTCTTTCAGGGCATGTGGCTCCAGCGTTTTTCTGATCGTGTCGATGGCGAACTCGGGCGTGAGTTCACTCATGCAGGGCTTGCCAGGGATCGGGCAGTCTCGTGAACCGTCTGCGAAGCAGGGCGAACAAGAGGGCAACCCGTTCTGAATAATGGCTATCGTGTTGTCGTAGTCGAATGCTTCAGGGAAGAAATGGCCTGAGTACACGACGAAAGAAGGGTTTGTGAATGCCCCTGCGATATGGTTGTACAGCCCCTCGATGGTCAGCGTGAAACGGGCGTTGGCTATCAGATAAAAGAGCTCACGAAGGTTGGTTTTGCCACGCAAATCGATGACGCCTTCGAGCAGCGGTTCGTCGGGTGCTCCGGGCTGCACCCAGGCGACGTCGGGGAAGGCGTCGATCACCGCCTGGAAATTCTCCAGCCCCCATTCCTTCTTGGTGGTCACGCTGGTCTTGCCGGTCGGTTTGACCACGGCGTAGGCCGTTGGCAGGGCCAGTGCGCGACCCAGTCGTTCGAGCTCGTCGTCGTCGAAGGCGATCTCGGTGCGCAGGGTACGGTACTGCAGGCCCGGAATGTGGCGCGAGTTGGTGACGATGGAGTGTTCGCGATGACTGAGCAGATAGCCTTCCAGGTCACGCATCTGCGGGTGGTACTTGGCGATATGCGAGCCGTGCAGGATGTCGAGGCCGCTCTTGATCAGCGTTTTTTCCAGCCGGTTCATCTTTTCGTAGGAGCGGCAGAACAGCACGTGCGGGTTGTGCAGGAAGATGTCGTCGTTCTGCTTGACGTAGACGATGACGCGGCAGCCCAGGTCCTCCGCAATGCAGCGTACTACGCCGGTCATCACGACGGTGTCGCCGATCGCGCTGCCGTGCAGGCGGTAGAGCACGAACAGCTTCCGGCGCCGCAGCCAGGCGTTGACGCCCAGCACCAGCGGATAGCCGACGTAGTGCAGTGCCAGCAGCAGGTTGTCCTTGATCACCCGCTTGAACCAGCGGGTCAGCTTCTTGCGCGCGGCGGTGAAGCGGTTCACGGTCGTCACGCCCGCGTCGTGGCCAATGCGAGCGCTTCGTCGTAGAAGCTTTCCAGACGTTCGGTGACCACGTCGGGGGTGTAATTCTCGGCTACGCGCCGCGCCGCCGTACGCAATCGCTCGGCGCGCTCGTCGCCGTTGGTGACCATGTCCAAAGCTGATTGCAATCCTGAGGTCAGGCTTTCGACGTCGCCGGGCTCGGTCAGGATGGCGTAGTCGGGACCGAGCATTTCCGCGAAGCCCCCGTCGTTGCTGGCGACCAGCAGCTTGCCCAGATACAGCGACTCCAGCGCCATCAGCCCGAAGGGTTCCTTGCGCGAGGGCATGGCGATGATGTCCGCCTGCTGCATCTCGTGGATGAAGCGCGTGTAGGGGATCAGCCCCAGCACCTCGACGTTGCCCTGCCCGGGTGCGTAGCCCTCGAGCTTGGGGCCGCAGATCTTGATTAAGCAGTCGCCCTTGAGCCGGAGGATCGCCTGCACGAACTCGGGGAATCCCTTGCGTTCCACCTGCCCGCCGCCAAACAGGATCACCGGCCGTGGATTCTCGGGGTTCGTGGGGGCATGTTGCAGCAAGGCGTCGGACAGCGGGTTGTGCAGGACCCGGAAGGGTTTTCGCGTGCCGCTGACGTCGACGATGTGTTGGCGCGTGGCGTCGCTGACCGCCAGCAGAAGGTCGGCCCTCTGGGGCACGCTGGGTTGGGCGAAGTTGCGATGGTAGTGGACCACGACGGCCGGGCGGTAACTCAGCCGGGCCACCAGCCGGTCGACCAGTTCCTGGCGGTTGTGCACGTGCAGCACGTCGGGCCGCTCTTTCTCGACGATTGGAACAAGACTGTCGAAAGTGAAGGCATGGAGGCCGAGCAGCTTGTTCAGCAGCCGGTTCTTGAGCGCGGATTCGGCGAAGCTGCGTACCGCCAGGCCTTCGACTTCCCCGCTGCCGTTGCGCTCGCCTTTACAGGCGATGGATGGCAGATAGCGCGTCTGATGGCGAGCAAAGGTGAGCACCAATTTTTCAACGCTGCCGGTCTGATTCTTGACATGCCCCCAAAAGTGGATCTGTAGAGATTTTTTCATTTTATGTTATGCAGTAAATTACTTGAGTCTGGGCGGGGTGCGGAGCACAGTTAGAAAAAATTCCATGAGTTTTGCACTCATCTGAGCGTAATGTCTCATCTCAAGAACGCGCTGGCGCCCACGCTGCCCCATCGTTTCCAGCGCCGGACGTGGGCACCGCGCGGCGCGCGTCACGGCTTTTGCGATATGGAGCGCGTCGAAGGCTGCGAAAAAGCCGCTTTCGTCGTCGAACAGGGCGCGGTGCTCGTCCAATTCGGAAAGCAGCGATGGCAGGCCAACGGCATAGTACTCCAGGGTCTTGGTGGGGGATGAGCCCAGGTATAGTTTTTCCGGCGGGATGAGGCTCACGCCGACGTCGCAGGCTGCGATGCGTTGCATGAGTTCGGCGCGTGGAAGCGGCGCGTGGAAAACGAAGCGTGGATCATCTTGCAGGCCCAGCGCTTGGCGTCTGTCTTCAGGCGTAGATGTGTATAGATGCAGTTCGAATTCGCCCTGGGCGCGGCAAAAGCCGTCCAGCACGATATCCATGCGCCGCAGACGGTCGATGGTGCCGGCGTAGATGAAACGGATCGGGCCGTGACGCGCCGGGCGGTTCGTGGCCTGGGGATAAGCGCTGAAATCGAAGCCCATGGGCAGCGGATGAGTGGGTACTTCCAGATGCGGATGAAACAGCGCCGCATGGGTGCGGGTGATCGGAAGATAAGCATCGCAGGCCGCGAGCAGGCGATTTTCCCGGTATTGTCGCCAGCGGTATTCCAGCGCTTTGCGTAACTTCGCGTGGCCCGTCACTTCGGCTTCGTGCCGTCGCCGGTAGGCATGCGGAAAGGATTCCCAGAACACCACACGGTAGCCGTGGCGTGAGCGTCCGGCAAGCAGGGCGCGAAGCGCCGGAAACAGGTTGCGCACCACCACGATGTCATAGGCACTCATGTCCTCAACATGATTCAGGGCCGCAAGCAAGCCAAGACGCCGGCAGCGGCGCGGCAGAAACAGGCGCCCTCCGTCAGCGCGTTCCGGGCCTTGCAGGGCCGGATCGAAATAGACCCGATCGACTTCGGCGCGCTCGCGCAGATGACGACCGAACAGCGCCTCGATGGCGGAATGATCGCTGCTGCGGTTCTGGTCGCTGATGAGTAGAATGCGCATGCGCCACTCCTCAGGCGACAGAGCTCAAGAGCGCTTGTGCTTCGGCTAGCACATCCGCCACGCTGATGCGGCCCATGGGCACGTCCAGAGTTCGGGCGGCCGCATCCCAGGGAGCGGCGATCACGCGATGACGATCGAGGTCGTTCAGCGGGCCAGCGGCGGATGGGTCGGAGCCCCCGAACAGGCAGACCGTGGGTGTGCCCACGGCGAAGGCGATGTGCATGGGGCCCGTGTCGCCGGTGATCAACAAATTCAGCCTTTGGATCAATGCGGGTAGTCGTGCCAGATCGAACTGGCCTGAGACATCGATGGCGGCGGGCCCGATGGCGCCGGCCACGCGGCGGGCTGCCTCGGTTTCACGGTGGCTGCCGGTGATCAGCAGACGCAGCTCGGGTTGGCTGACTGCCAGCGCCCGGCCCAGCGCGATGAAGTTTTGCTCCGGCCAGACCCGGTGTGGTTTGGAAGCGCCTATCTGCAGGCCGACAAGACGCGCGTGCGACCCCAAGCTGTGTGCTTGCAGTCTGTGGGCCACATGTTCCCTGGCTTGGGCCGAGACCGGAAGCCACATGTGCGTGTCCTTGCTGTCGGCGCCGGCTAGGCGCGCTACGGCAAGGCGCTGGCGCAGCCCATGGCCAAGCCTCGCCCAGTCCTGGCGGGGCTCGGCGTTGCTCAAAAGAAAACGGTAGCGACTGGTATTGGGTAGCTTGAACAGGAAGGGAATGCCGGCTAAGGACAACAAGGGAGTTATCTGAGGTTCATTGCCATGGAAAACGAGGGCAACATCCGCTTTCAACCGACGTAAACGAAACAAGGTAGGCCAAAAGTCAGTATACCGGCCGCTGTAAAAGATTGTTTCGTCAATCGCGGGGTGATGATCTAACAGACGGCCAGTTACTGGATGTAGTAGAGCAACCAACCGACCTTCAGGATAACGTTGGCGCAAGGCACGTAGGCCGCTGGTACTCATGACTGTATCTCCCACAGCCGTGGTCGATACGATAAGTAGTGTTTTTACATTTTCAGGTTGAAAAACAGTCGCCGGAACAGGGCGGCGCCCAAGAATATGTGCTAATCGCAATCCCCAATAGAGAAGGTCAGTGCCGAGTTGAATTCGCATCCTGTGTTATGAGCGGCCGTATGTTTGAAATGAATATGGCCAATCGCATACCGATCTGGCTGTGATAATCATGTTTTGTGGCTTCAGCACCTCGAAATGTATCCAAACAGCTCTTAAACATCCAGATTTACTGCCATGATTGCATTCTGCTCAATAAATACCCTTCTTGGCTCGACTTGGTCGCCCATGAGAGTCGAAAAAATCGCATCTGCTTCTATGGCGTCTTCGATTTTCACTTGCAGCAATCTTCTCGTTTCGGGATTCATGGTGGTTTCCCACAATTGATCGGCGTTCATTTCGCCTAGCCCTTTGTAGCGTTGAATCGATACGCCACGCTTGCCTTCCTTCAGCAACCAATCCATAACTTGATGGAAATTATCCACAGATTGCTTCAAATCACCTTTTTGTATATATGCGCCTTTTTCCACCAGGCCTAGCAAATTGTGCGATAACTCATTGATTAGACTAAATTCCTTTGAACGTAGAAAACTAAGCGGCATAACATGGGCTGTTTGGATCCCATGTTGCTCGGAATAAAAGTAAATCACTTTCTCTTCTTCGTTCAGATTAAAAGAAAAGCTCTTGACTCCGTTTTCTTCATTCGCTCTGTTTACAAGTTCGGCTAGCCAGTTATTTAGTTTTTTATTGAACTTCGGGTCATCACTCGGTGTTTGGAGTGGAAAGTCGATCATGGCATTAAGTATTTCTTGTGGATAACGCTTTGAGAGGCGATCCAAAGTCGCATCGACAAGCTGATAATCCCTGGCGAGCGTTTCTAATGAATCCTTGGGAAGGGCATCTGAAGCGTCATTCAGGTATAGGGAGACAGAATTTAGCGACATATTCAAAAGATATGAATTCAATTCGCTTTCATCTTTAACATAATGTTCGCTTTTACCTCGTTTGATCTTGTACAAAGGGGGTTGGGCAATATAAACATGACCGCGTGCGATTAGTTCTTGCATCTGCCGGTAGAAGAAAGTGAGCAATAGCGTTCTAATATGCGAACCGTCTACGTCCGCATCGGTCATAATGATTATTCTGTGATAACGCAACTTATCCGGATCAAATTCCTCTCTCCCGATGCCGCAGCCCAAGGCGGTTATCAATGTTCCTACCTCAGCCGATCCCAACATCTTGTCAAAACGCGCCTTTTCGACATTCAATATTTTTCCTTTTAAAGGCAATATAGCTTGTGTTTTTCGATCTCTGCCTTGTTTTGCTGATCCTCCCGCTGAATCACCCTCTACTAAGAATAACTCGGAAAGCGCAGGATCTCGTTCCTGACAGTCGGCGAGCTTACCCGGCAGACCAGCCACGTCCAGCGCGCCTTTCCTGCGAGTCAACTCCCGGGCCTTGCGCGCCGCTTCCCTCGCCCGCGACGCTTCCATTATCTTGCTGATAATATTTTTTGCATCGTTAGGATGCTCCATTAGGAAGGCATTGAAAAACTCCCCCATGGCAGACTCGACAATACCTTTCACTTCGGATGAAACGAGTTTGTCTTTGGTCTGGGAAGAAAATTTGGGATCAGGGACTTTTACTGAAATGATGGCCGTTAAACCCTCCCTTATGTCATCGCCGCTAATGTTAATTTTTTGTTTTTTCAATAGTCCTTCGCTTTCTGCATATTGGTTTATAGTGCGAGTAAGACCGGCCCTGAAGCCAGCCAAATGAGTGCCTCCGTCCTTTTGAGGAATATTATTTGTGTAGCAGAACAAAGACTCTTGATACGAATCATTCCACTGCAGAGCACCTTCCACTACAACATTATTCTTGGTCGTTTTGAAATAACATATATCCGTATGTATCACTTGCTTGTTTTTGTTGATAAACTCAACGAAGGCCTTGATTCCGCCTTCATATTGGAAGCATCGGTTTTTGCCGCTTTTCTCGTCGACTAACTCTATCTGTATCCCGGAATTCAAAAATGCAAGTTCACGAAGACGCTTAGACAATACCTCGTAATTAAATTCTGTTTGCGAAAAAATAACATTACTTGGCTTGAAGTGAATAACGGTTCCTGATTTATCGGAAATACCAATTTCAGCCAGGGGCGCTTGAGGTTCTCCGAGTTTATATTTTTGTTGGTAAATTTTTCCGTTTCTATAAATGGTAAGAACCAACCATTCGGATAAAGCGTTTACAACGGAAACTCCAACCCCATGGAGCCCCCCAGAAACTTTATAGGAGTTATCGTCGAATTTGCCCCCCGCGTGCAGCACTGTCATGATGACTTCTGCAGCGGAGCGACCTTCTTCCGGATGGATGTCTACGGGAATTCCTCTACCATTATCCTCCACTGTAACCGAGCCGTCGGCATTTATTGTTACTTTTATTCTGTCACAGTAACCGGCCAGAGCCTCGTCTATGGAGTTGTCTACGACTTCAAATACCAGGTGGTGCAATCCAGATCCATCGTCGGTGTCACCAATATACATTCCGGGACGTTTCCTAACGGCATCAAGACCTCTAAGCACCTTGATGCTAGATGAGTCATATTGTTCGTGATTTAGTGCTGATGTTTTTGACATACTGTTACCTCTAAATGTCCCTTAACTTTCGATGATTCGACCATGTTTCACGTGGAACATTTTATGATTTGCTGGGTTTGATTGATTGACGTCATCATTTTGGATGGAAGTAAGGAAGCATTGGTGCCTGGAATCATGCAGTTCATTAACTAAATGATCTCGAGCCAAAGAATCGAGCTCCGAAGAAAGATCATCGATTAGTAGCACGCAGTCCTTATGAGTTGCATCTCGTATTATATCAAGCTGGATAATTAATAATGAAATACTGGCGAGTTTGAGCTGGCTTCTGGAAAAGAAATCCTTAACGTTTCGGCCTTCCAGCTGCAAAATCATGTCTGCCCGATGAGGTCCTGGGGATGTGTACCCAGCTTTGATATCCGCTTTTCGTGAATCATAAAGTGATTCGGCCAGCTCAACAGAGCTGGACCATCCCCTTTGATACAAAAGGCGCAGCTTTGGGTAAGGACAAAATTTTCGACTCTCGCTTAATTTGTTGTTCAAAGCAGCAATAAAATTTTGCCTGACCCTATCTATCAAGGTTCCTGATTCATGTAATTCCTTTTCAATCGCAGTAAGCACTTGGGGTTGGGTCTTTCCACGTAAATGAGCGTTCCTTTGTTTCAAGGCATGGTTGTATCTCTTCCAGATTTTGACAAAGGTCTCATCGATGTAAAAACAGCCTTTATTGAGAAACAATCGTCTAATAACGGGAGAGCCCGTTATTAATTGATATGTTTCAGGATGGATCGCCTGAATAGGGAAGATTCTGGCAATTTCGGAGATGGAGGCTGACGTACAATTATTAACTTTGAAAACGTTTTTCGTGTTGCGATGTCTGGTGATGGTGATGTTGTCCATAAAACCGGTGGAGCAAGATCCGATAAGTGTTTTGATCCATAGTGTATCGTCCCCAAAGGAGATGATATTTTGCGTGGCGGATGTTCTGAACGACTTGCCAGTTCCAGAAAAATATATAGCTTCGAGAAGGCTGGTTTTCCCGGCGGCATTCCTACCATAGATGATATTCAGCTTTGGATGGGGCTCGAGATGAAAGTTTTCGAGATTCCTGACTCCGGCCCCTCGTAGCTCGATAAGCATGGTTTTAAATATTTCAGAAGAATTGGCTCTGAAGCATGGTTTAGAGCCAAGCATAAAGTAAAATGACTATGGCGTACTGATTAGGTCATTTGGGTGTGCTTGTTGCTTTTGCTGCTGGTTTTAGAGCCGCATAGGCATTATCACGTAAGTGGCCTGTGGATGATGCGGGTCGGTTAGTAGTACGCTGCTGGAGGAATCATTGAATGCCATTTGGATTTCGTTGCTATCACATGCATTCAAAACGTCGATCAAATAAGCGTAATTGAATCCACATTCGATATTGAGACCATCGTATTCCGCCTTAATCTCTTCGATTGCCTCATCGTGTTCCGGATTGCTCGATTCCAAGCATATTGTTCCTTGCTTTAATGTCATTCTTATGCCTTTGTGCTTTTCGTTTGAGAGAACTGAAACCCTTTGGATGGCGGATCGAAGCTCTTCCTTGTCAACGCGCGCGATATTTTTGTTGTTCTTTGGGATTACACGTTCATAATCAGGGAACCTGCCGTCGATGAGTTTGGAGGTCAGATTGAGATTTTCTGATGAAAATACGATGGTGTTTTCGGCGAAATCTATTTTGAGTTCGGATCCTGAATCTTTGATGATTTTAAGCAATTCCAGAACAGTTTTTCTTGGAATTATCGGCGCGATTTGTTGTTGAGGGAGAGGAATTTCCTGGGTTGATCTATATAAAGCCAGCCTGTGGCCGTCTGTGGCTACCGCGGTAATCGAGTTGGATTTAATTTCAAAATACAGTCCGTTCAAATAGTAACGTACATCTTCAACAGCGATGGCAAAACTTGTATGTTCTATCATGGCTGCAAGGGTGGCGGTGTCCAGTATGACTTCCAATGCGGCGGCGGGAGACTCCAATCTTGGAAAGTCGTCCGGCGGTAAAGTAGAGAGATAAAATTTGCTTTTGCCTGATTTTAGCGTAAGGCGGTTTTTGTCGATGGATATATCGATAACCGCCTCCGAGGGTAGATTCTTGCAAATTTCCAAGAGTTTTCTCGCGGGGGCAGTGAATCTAGCCCCTTCTTCAGAGGAAATGAAAGAACAGTTCGCGATGATTTCTATTTCCAGATCTGTGGCGATCAGTCTGAGGGAATTCTTGTCGGTTTCTACTAGGATGTTTCCCAGAATGGGGATCGTTTGGCGATGCTCAATGGCTCCAGAAACCCGTTGTAAGGGTTTGAGGAGCTCTTTCTGCAGCAGCTTGATGTTCATAAAACGTTTACTCAATCAGCAAGTTAAAGTTCTAATAAGGTTTCTGCAGTCTTCTTCCATTCTGCTATCGGATTCTATAAGTTCACCGATTTTCCTGCAGGCGTGGAGGACGGTGGTGTGATCGCGCCCCCCAAAGGCTTCTCCAATCTCAGGCAAGCTATGATTGGTCAGTTCTTTGGCTAAATACATCGCGACTTGTCTGGGGCGGGCGATCGATCGGGTTCTTCGGTTGGATAAAAGGTCGGATGTTCGAAGTTTATAGTATTGAGCTACTATCTTTTGAATGTTCTCAATAGTAACGAGCTTATCCTGAACTGCGAAAAGGTCTTTCAGGGCTTCTTTGGTGAAGTCGATGGTTATTTCCCTTCCGCTGAATTCGGCGCTTGCGATGATTCTGCGTAGCGCGCCTTCGAGCTCTCTTACATTGGATCGAATTCGTTTGGCAACGAAAAAAGCGACCTCATTGGAAAGATCGACATGGCTCTCGTAGGCTTTGCGCTGTAAGATCGCGACCCTCGTTTCCAATTCCGGAGGTTCTATCGCCACGGTCAATCCCCATCCGAACCGTGACTTTAGTCTATCCTCCAAACCATCTACTTCTTTTGGATAACGATCACTGGTGAGAATTATCTGATGATGCCCTTCAAGTAAGGCATTGAAAGTATGAAAGAATTCCTCCTGAGAGCGGTCTTTGTTGGCAAAAAACTGGATGTCGTCAATCAAAAGCGCATCTACTGAGCGGTAGAAATTCTTGAAATCCGCCATGGAATTGTGTTGCAGGGCTTTGATCATGTCGGCGACAAATCGCTCGGAGTGAAGGTAGAACACGCGGGCATCTGGTTTGGCTTGCAATATCATGTTGCCAATGGCGTACATCAAGTGTGTCTTGCCCAAGCCGACCCCACCATATATAAACAAAGGGTTATATGCCTTGCCTGGATTGGTGGCGACTTGTACGGCAGCGGCTCGAGCAAACTGATTGGATTTTCCTTCGACAAAATTCTCGAAGGTGAAATTACCATTTATGTTGTTTTGATGCTCGGGATTTGCAGATGGCGGTCGAGATTGTGGCTGCTTGGGAGTCTTGCCCCGCTCTGCCATTTTATTGTTCGAGCCGATTTCAAGATTCACCACGATGTCCGGGTCGGGTTCATTGAATTCTTTTACTAGCTCTAGAATTCTTGGCAAATAATTATCCCGTACCCAGTCCAATACGAATCTATTGGGGGCGAGCAACTTTATATGCTGTTTATCCTGGATCACCTGCAGCGGACGCAACCAGGTGTTTATCTGCTGTTCCGGAAGTTCTTCCAGGAGTTGTGAAATGCAGTACTGCCAAAGGTCATTATTTTTCACGCTGCGTGATCGGCTGGGTTGATTTATATAGAATTGACGCTCATTCATTACCGGAACACCGAACCAAATTGGAAAACTGAGTTTTCAATACTCGAGTTGAGCATTTTGATTTTAGGCTCTTTCAGTTGAACACCAAGAGGATTACCTCGGGGCAATGCCTGCTTTGCGGTGCAGTTTGCAGCTGGGTGGTGGATTACGTGGGGCGTGGGTCGCTATGAGCATCCAATGAGCCGTATTTAAAGCCGCACACTGACCCACAACAGTAATTTCAAGTTGAAACCATACCTTACATAATATTATGGCATAAGCCTCTCGGTGGTATACGTTTCCCGTTTCAGTATCTCTCACCACCCATTTGGATGATAACAGCTTGACAATCGATTGATCGAGCTTGACAACGACAAGTCATAAAAGTATGTTTCGCCTCTTTCCGAGAGATGTCAGTCTGCTTTGCAGATGGTTTTGAACAGGATCCATAGACCATGAAACGCACTTTCCAGCCCAGTAACTTGCACCGCAAGCGAACTCACGGCTTTCGTGCTCGGATGCGCACCAAAGCAGGTCGAGCCATTCTTGCCTCGCGCAGAAGAAAGGGGCGTGCGCGGTTGACGCCATGAATCTGGCCTGAGTGCAATCTGACAACTCATTCCCGCGTGACGCCCGGCTCACGAGCAAATGGGATTACAAAAGAGTTTATAACCGTCCGGCACGAAGCCGGAGCGGTTTTTTTAATTTTGTTTGGACCTCCAATGACCTTGGAGTGGCCCGCCTGGGTCTAGCGATATCTCGCAAATCCGCCAAGCGGGCGGTAGATAGACATCGCATCAAGCGATTGGTGCGAGACTCGTTCCGTCATGCACGCGGATCTCTGCCTTCCATCGATGTCATCGTGAGCTGCCGTTCGGGCGTTTCGCAGTGTTCCAATGCCGAAGTTCGTAAGGCATTGGAAAATCAATGGAGGAAACTGAGCAAATGATACGCCGCCTCATGGTGCTTCTGATTAAGGGCTATCGCCTATTCATTAGCCCCTATCTTGGACAACATTGCCGCTACGAGCCGAGCTGCTCGGCCTATGCTATCGATGCGCTTCAACAGCATGGGTTTCTTCGGGGCACTTGGCTTGCCGTCAAACGAATTTCCCGGTGCCACCCTTGGCATGAGGGGGGGTTCGACCCGGTTCCCACCCCCAAACACTCATCAGCATCAACCACCTCGAGTCATCGCGATGGATAATTTGCGTCCCCTGCTCTATGTCTCCTTGTTTTTCGTTTTATTCCTGATCTGGCAGGCGTGGCAGCAAGATCATTCGACGCCTCGTTCTCAACAATCGGTGGCTCAAAAATCCATGAGCAATAGCGGATCGGCTACCCCAACATTGCCTTCGACTTCCAAGGGAATGGCTTCGGTTGCAGCGCAGCCCGGCGCGAAAATGCTCACAAAAGGCGAGATCGTTAAAATCAGGACTGATGTACTTGAATTAAGCATAGATACGCGTGGCGCGGGTATTGTACAGGCATTGCTACCCACTTATCCGGTTTCAGTTAATAAACCCAATGAGCCCTATCCTTTGATGTATGACAAGGGCCGAGCCGTATTCGTGGCCTTGTCAGGCGTCGTGCCTGGCCACCAAGGTGAAGTCGCTCCGGGTGAATTTGCCTTGTTCAAGGCCCCGAAAACCAGTTATGTGCTCAAGCCGGGAGAAAAGACGCTCGCGATCCCATTCACATGGACAAGCCCATCAGGTATCAAGGTGATCAAGACTTATGTTTTCCATCGGGGCAGTTTTCTGGTTGACGTCAACTTCAAGATCATCAATAAGGCAAGTAAGCCATGGGTTGGAAGCATTTATGGCCAGATTATGCGCAGTCCCTCCGGGAAGGGTTATAACTTACTGGACGTGAATACGCATTCTTATCTCGGAGCTGCTTATTATGATGGCAGCTATCAGAAAGTCGGATTCGACGGAATGGCGAAAAATCCTCTCGATAAGTCGGTGAGTGATGGCTGGATCGCCATGGTCGAACATTATTTTCTAGTGGCCTGGATTCCGCCGCGAAAGGAAGATTTCAAGTTTTTTACGCGCGCGCTTCAGGATAATGGTGGCGAGCGTTATTTGATAGGTTTCCAGTCTCCCTTGCTTCAGGTGACGCCGGGCGATAGCACCTCGCTGGATACGCGTATGTGGATAGGCCCTGAGCTGCAAGAGCACCTTGCATCTGTTGCTCCCGGGCTGAATTTGACCACGGGATACGGCATATTCACATTCATTTCCCAACCGCTTTATTGGTTGCTGGCCAGGATTCATGGCGTCGTGGGTAACTGGGGATGGTCCATAGTTCTACTCACCTTGATGATTAAACTGGCTTTTTACAAGCTTTCCGAAACGAGTTATCGCTCCATGGCGAGAATGCGGAGGCTTCAGCCAAAGCTGCAAGCCTTGAAGGAAAAATTTGGTGATGATCGCCAGCGCCTGGGCCAGGCGACGATGGAGTTGTATAAAAAGGAAAAGGTCAATCCATTGGGCGGCTGTTTACCCATGATTGTGCAGATTCCGGTATTCATCGCACTCTACTGGGTATTGCTGGAAAGCGTCGAATTGCGGCAAGCCCCCTTTATCCTTTGGATTCGGGATCTGTCCGCTCCGGATCCTTATTTCGTTTTGCCCATCCTGATGGGTATCACTATGCTGCTTCAGCAAAAACTGAACCCGGCACCTCTCGATCCTCTGCAGAAGAGGGTGATGACCATTTTGCCAATGGCATTCACAGTTTTCTTCGCCTTTTTCCCCTCGGGTTTGGTGTTGTATTGGCTGACTAACAATATATTGTCGATTGCTCAGCAGTGGGTGATTACCCGGCGTATTGAAAAGGCGGCTGAGGCTGGCTGAGCCGAGCACCGAAAAGATGAGGCGAAGGCGGCATGTACTCCCAAAGCGAGCTTCAAGTTCATGGTGATACCATCGCGGCGATATCGACGCCTCCAGGCACGGGTGCGATAGGTGTTATTCGGCTTTCGGGGCCGCAAAGTTTTTCTATAGCCAGTGACCTGGCCGGCGACCTGCCTCCTCCTAGGCAGGCCGGATTACGTCGCTTGCGCGATGAGGCGGGGATGGTGATCGATGAGGCAGTGGTAATCGCCTTTCCAGGGCCGAATTCGTTTACTGGCGAAGACGTGGTCGAATTACAGGGACATGGCGGCCCGGCCGTTCTTGAAATGATTCTCGAGCGAGTCATCGAGCTGGGGGGGCGGCCTGCGCGTCCAGGAGAATTTTCGGAACGCGCTTTTCTCAATGGACGTATCGATCTTGCTCAGGCAGAAGCGATCGCCGACCTCATAGCCGCATCCAGTCGAACAGCGGCGCGATGTGCATTGCGCAGCCTGCAAGGAGGATTTTCCAGAAAAATCCAGATGTTGGTCGAAGATTTGATACGTCTTCGGGTTCGCGTGGAAGCAGATCTCGATTTTTCAGATGAAGATATCGATCCCAGTGCGGCTCAGGAAATTGCTTCCAGGCTAGAAGCCATGCGATCAAATCTAGAAGAATTGCTTAATCAGGCGCGTCAAGGCGTGCGCCTTGGACGGGGCTTCGTTGTGGTTTTGAGTGGCCCTCCCAATGTTGGAAAATCCAGCTTGTTAAATCGCCTTGCGGACAGAGACGTGGCAATAGTCACGCCCATCCCTGGCACAACCCGCGACCTGTTGCGTGCGCATATCGAATTTGAAGGAGTGAGCGTTGAGGTCGTTGATACAGCCGGCTTGCGCGAAACCTCGGATCCGATCGAACAGGAAGGCGTTCGGCGCGCGAACGAGGCCCTTGCACAGGCCGACTTGATTCTGCATTTGTTAGATGATTGCCATCCGGAACTTTCGATCGCATCCGAGAGCTTGGAGGCCAGCGATGTTCCCGTGCTTCAGATCTACAATAAAATCGATTTGAGCAAAGGCGAAGCCGGGCGAAGGAAAGATGACGCCTATGGCGTGTCGGCGCTGGAGGGTACCGGCATGCAGGCGTTGCGTACAGGACTGATGGAGAAATTGGGGCTATCCGAGACGCCCGAAAATGCTTTTATAGCCAGAGCGCGACATGTAGCTGCGCTGAAATCCTGCCTGAATGGCTTGTGCCATGCACAAGAAGTCCATGCCGAAGGTTTTGGCGCCGAATTGCTTGCGGAAGAATTGCGGGCCGCCCAGAATAGTCTGGGAGAGATAACCGGCCAGGTAAGCAATGAAGATCTGCTTGGAGCTATCTTTTCCACTTTTTGCATAGGCAAATAGAGACGGGCCAAAATAGGCGAATAAGGAGATGGTAGAACGCTTCGACGTGATTGTTGTCGGCGGAGGGCATGCCGGTACAGAAGCCGCGCTGGCCTCTGCGCGAATGGGGGCGCGCACCTTACTGCTGACCCACAACATCGAAACCATCGGTCAAATGAGCTGCAATCCGGCGATAGGCGGGATTGGGAAGGGGCATTTGGTGCGCGAAATCGATGCTTTGGGTGGGGTCATGGCGCGGGCGGCGGATCACGCCGGGATTCATTGGCGCACCCTCAATGCCCGCAAAGGCCCTGCCGTTAGAGCCACGCGGTCGCAATGCGACCGCGCCCTTTATAAAGCGTATATCCGCGAGGCCATAGAAACCCAAGAGAATTTATGCGTCTTTCAACAGGCCGCCGATGATCTGATCGTGAGTGGGGATCAGGTGCATGGCGTTATTACTCAAATGGGCTTGCGTATATATGGACAAGCTGTGGTATTGACGGCAGGCACCTTTCTGGCAGGAAAAATCCATGTGGGGCCGGCGCAATCAGACGGTGGGCGTATGGGCGACGCCCCCGCATTGCGCTTGGCGGGACGGATGCGGGAATTAATGCCGCGTGTCAGTCGCCTGAAAACCGGAACCCCTCCGCGTATCGATGGGCGCAGCATAGATTATTCCGCCATGGAAGTTCAGCCCGGCGATGAACCCAGGCCGGTATTTTCCTTTATGGGCGACCCCAAAGATCATCCCCCTCAGCGGGTATGCCATATTACGCGCACCAATCCCCATACGCATGAGATCATTGCCGCCTCATTGGACCGTTCTCCTTTGTATACTGGCCAGATCGAAGGTGTGGGGCCACGATATTGTCCTTCCATCGAAGACAAGATCGTGCGTTTTGCCGATAAGGATTCACATCAGATTTTTGTCGAGCCGGAGGGATTACGCACCACTGAAGTTTATCCTAACGGCATCTCCACCAGTTTGCCGCATGATGTGCAACTCGCTGTGGTGCGTTCTATTCGCGGGTTTGAAAAAGCGCATATTACTCGCCCCGGCTATGCAATCGAATATGACTTTTTTGATCCACGGGACCTGCGTCCCAGCTTGGAAACACGCCGCTTGAGCGGTTTGTTCTTTGCTGGCCAGATCAATGGCACCACAGGCTATGAAGAAGCCGCTGCTCAAGGCTTGGTGGCGGGCATCAATGCCGCGCGGCACGTATTTGGCTTGCCGTCCTGGATACCGCGCCGTGATCAAGCTTATATGGGCGTTTTGATCGATGACCTCATCGCGCGCGGAACCCAGGAACCTTATCGCATGTTCACCAGCCGCGCCGAATACCGGCTGTTGCTACGCGAAGACAATGCCGATTTACGCCTTACCCCTCTTGGCCGTGAACTCGGGCTGGTCGATGATGTGCGTTGGCGGGCATTTGAAGCAAAACGAAATGCAATCGAGCGCGAGCAGTTACGTTGTGCTGAAACATTGATCAAATCAGAGGCGCTGCATCAAGCCGGAATCGGAGGGCCGACACAGATGACCCTAAACGGTTCCGTCCGAGTGCAAAGTTTGCTCTGCCGGCCAGGGATCACCCTCGATTTCCTCGAAGAAAGCGGGCTTTACACGCCGCTTTCGGATGATCAGACGGTACGCGAACAGGTCGAAATACAGTACAAATACGCCGGCTATATAGATCGGCAGCAAAATGAAATTAAAAAACGTCGCGCTCATGAGGAGTCGAGCATTCCCGAAGACATGGATTTTTCCATGGTTGCCGGCTTGTCACATGAAGCGCGCCAGTTGCTGGAGAATCATCGACCGTCTACTGTGGGGCAGGCGGCCCGTATCGCCGGCGTGACGCCGGCGGCCATTTCACTTTTGCTGATCCATCTGCGCAAGCGCCATGGTCAGCACCGCTCGGCGTGATTATGGCGGCGACTGAGGACTGGAAACTACTTGCCAGTGGCCTGCATGCCTTGGAATTGCAAGCTTCCCATGAGGCGCTTGAGGCTTTACTAGCTTACCGCGACCTGCTGGCGCGTTGGAACCGAGTGCATAACTTGACAGCGGTTCGCGACCCCAAAGCGATGATCGTCCATCACTTGCTGGACAGCCTGTCAATAAACTCCTTTTTGCATGGACAAAGTCTCCTTGATATGGGAAGCGGCGCCGGCCTTCCCGGAGTGCCTTTGGCGCTTGTCAATCCAAAACGTTGTTTTACACTTCTTGATGCCAACGGCAAGCGCGTTCGATTTCTGCGTCAAGTGGCGACTGAAATTGGCCTTGAAAATGTGGCAATCGTCCATGATCGTGTAGAGAATTTTCGACCGGCCAGGTTTTTTGACACCATTGTAAGCCGAGCGTTTGCCTCGCTGGGCCGCTTCACGAGCGCGGCCAAGCCGTTGCTCGAAAGTACGGGTCATATTCTTGCCATGAAAGGCCGCATGAGTGAAGATGAAGTGGCTGAAGTGCCGCCGGATCTTTTCGTGCAAAAGGTTCATAAATTGCAGGTTCCGGGCCTGGAGGGGGAGCGTCACCTCATCGATCTGGTTTTCGCGCCTGGTGGAGAAGCTCATTCAACAAAGCGATTCGATGAATAAAATAATTGCATTTGCAAATCAGAAAGGCGGTGTTGGCAAGACGACTACGAGCGTCAATCTTGCGGCTTGCCTCGCTGCTGCCAGGCGTCGGACTTTGTTGGTGGATCTTGATCCTCAAGGCAATGCAACCATGGGCAGCGGGCTGGACAAACATGAACTCGAGGGATCAGTTCTCGATGTTTTGCTAGGCGAAGAAGGGGCCGCTGATGTCCTCATCCATTCACGAGCGGCAGGGTACGACATATTACCTGCCAACGGTGATCTGACCCTGGCCGAGGTGAGGCTTATGCAACTTCAGAGGCGGGAGTTTCGCCTGCGGGATGCCTTGTCTCCTCTGAGCGAGCGTTATGACTATATTCTTGTCGACTGTCCCCCTTCGCTGAATATGCTGACAGTGAATGCGCTGGTGGCGGCACAAGGGGTGGTGATTCCGGTGCAGTGTGAATATTACGCTTTGGAGGGGCTGAGCGCGCTTCTAAAAACCATAGATCGCATTAGAGAAAGCTCGAATCCGAAGCTCGAAATAGAGGGTCTGCTCAGAACCATGTTCGATCCGCGCAACAACCTTGCCAATGACGTATCCCGTGAACTGACCGACCATTTCGGCGACCATGTCTTTCGAACGATCATTCCCAGGAACGTGCGTCTTGCAGAAGCGCCGAGTTACGGAAAGCCAGTGATTCATTATGAAAAAAACTCGACCGGAGCGCTCGCCTATATTGCACTCGCGGGCGAAATGCTAAGACGCGCGGAACCGTCGATTGCGGGGAGGACTTGATAGCGATGGCACGAAAAAGTGGACTTGGAACCCGAGGACTGGACGAGTTGCTTTCGGTAAAAACCAAGACGGATGCACAGTCGTCTGGAGAAACGTTGCGCCTAGTGCCGATCGAAGAGATACAGCGTGGCCGTTATCAGCCGAGGCTGCATATGGATCCCGAGGAGCTGGAAGAGCTGGCCGCATCGATTCGCAGCCAGGGGCTCATCCAGCCGGTCGTGCTTAGAAAAATCGAAGGCCAGGCTTATGAATTAATTGCCGGAGAACGACGCTGGCGAGCGGCGCAAATGGCCGGGCTGGGTGAGATCCCGGCTGTCATCAAGGATATTCCGGATCAGGCGGCTGCGGCGATGTCGCTGATTGAAAATATCCAGCGTGAAGATCTAAATCCACTCGAAGAAGCTAACGCCCTGGCGCGGTTGATAGAAGAGTTCGGACTGACGCATCAAGAAGTGGCGAACGCCGTGGGCCGCTCAAGAGCCGCTGTTTCGAATCTGTTGCGGTTGCGCGACCTTTGCGATGAGCCAAGGGAATTGCTCGAGGCGGGAAAGATTGAAATGGGGCACGCTCGTGCTTTGCTGGCCCTGCCGCCCGAAGACCAATCGGTGGTGGCTCGCAAGGTGGTCAATGAGGGCCTCAATGTCCGACAGGCCGAGAGGCTGATAAAAAATTGGCGTAAACCAAAACCAAAGCCGCAGCCTGTCCCTGTCGACGTCAAACGCTTGGAAACCAAGCTTTCGGAATGTTTGGGTGCGCGGATAAAGATCGATGCCAATGTCAAGGGCGGAGGAAAAATAGTTATTAAATATAATAGCCTAGATGAGCTGGATGGAATCGTATCGCATATAAAATAAAGCCGGGACGAATCTGGCCCAGGCATAGGCATTTTTCGACATCGAATTTTCAGGGGGCGCCAGATCCTCCAAAATGATTTCCTTATTGCGCCAGCTCCCCTTCACTGACGCGCTCCTTGCGCGCAAGGTCACAATATGTTCTGACGGTTTCGAAACCCGCTGCCCGAAGCAGCTCTCGAACCGCTTTGCCCTGGGAAAAACCATGTTCGATGAGAAGCCTACCGCCGGGAAGAAGATGGTGGGGCGCGCAGTCGATGATGCGCTGCAGGTCGTCTAGACCCTCTTCGCTGCTGACCAGGGCTTCTTGAGGCTCATGCCGCAGGTCGCCCATCTCTAAATGAGGGTCTGACTGCGCAATATAGGGAGGGTTGGAAATCAGCAAAGCGAAGCGCTCTTTTCCCAGGGCTTGGCACCAGTCGCCGAGACGAAACTCGACCTGCTTCAAACCCAGGCGGACCGCATTGGAGCGGGCCACGCGCAGCGCCGCCTCCGAACGATCCGTGGCGACGATCCGGCAATGAGGTCTCTCGCTGGCAATAGCCAGCGCAATGGCGCCCGAGCCAGTTCCAAGATCGGCGACAGCCGCTTTTGCCGAAGGCGGGATGATTTCAAGGGCGCGTTCCACCAGGGTTTCCGTGTCAGGACGCGGAATCAGCACGTCGGCAGTGACCTCCAATGTCAACGACCAGAACTCACGTCGCCCTGTAATATACGCGAGAGGCTCCCCTGCGGCGCGGCGATCCAGCAGCGACATAAAGCGCCGCGTCTGCTCCGGTTCGAGTCGCTTTTCGGGCCAGGCCCGCAAGTGGCTCCGTGGTTTGCCGATGACTTCACAGAGCAATAATTCGGCTTCCAGGGCGGCGGTTTCGGTGAGGTTCATAAGATGCGCCCGCCCTGTGGCCAGCGCCTCATCTATGCGCATGTTCTTACTCAAGGCCCAGCGCGGCGAGTTGGTCGGCCTGGTATTCATTCAACAACGGTTCGATGATCTCATCGAGTTGCCCGGCCAGGATTTCGTCCAGCTTGTAGAGCGTGAGGTTGATGCGGTGATCGGTTACCCTCCCCTGAGGGAAATTGTAGGTGCGTATGCGCTCGGACCGATCCCCACTACCGACCAGGCGTTTGCGTGTTGCAGCCTGTTCCGCCTCCCGTTTGCTGCGCTCCTGATCGAGTAGCCGGGCGGCGAGCAGGCTCATGGCGCGGGCTCGGTTTTTGTGTTGCGACCGCTCGTCCTGGCATTCGACCACGATGCTGGTGGGTAAATGAGTGATGCGCACCGCCGAGTCGGTTTTGTTGACATGCTGGCCACCCGCGCCGGAAGCACGAAAAGTGTCGATGCGAAGCTCGGCGGGATTGATCTTGGCCACTTCTACTTCCTCGACCTCAGGCATCACCGCGACTGTGGCAGCGGAGGTATGGATACGCCCCTGGGATTCTGTGACCGGAACCCGTTGCACCCTGTGCGCACCGGATTCGAATTTGAGCCTGGAATACACGCCTTGGCCGATAACGCGCGCGATGACTTCTTTATAGCCGCCATGCTCACCCTCGCTTTGCTGCAGAATTTCTATCCTCCAGCCGCGCTGTTCGGCGTAACGCGTATACATCCGAAGCAAATCGCCGGCAAACAATGCCGCCTCGTCGCCGCCGGTGCCCGCGCGTATTTCCAGGAAGCAATTGCGGGTGTCATTTGGGTCTACGGGAAGCAAATGCCGTTTGAGGCGCTTTTCGAGAACCTCGATTTGCGCCTCAGTGGCGGCTATCTCTTCGCGAGCGAGTGCGCGTATATCGGCATCTGCTTCTTCTGCGAGCTCCCCGGCGGCTCGCAGGTTTTCATGCGCTACGCGATATTGCTCATAATCCGCCAGCAGGGGTTCGAGTTGGGCGTATTCCATGGACAGACGGCGAAAGCGATCTTGATCTGCGATCACTTCGGGATCCGCCAGTAAGGCGGCTATTTCCGCATGTCTTTCGACGAGATCATCGAGCTTTTGTCCTATGGAGGATTTCATGAGGTTTAGAGATCCGGAGGCAAATGTAACAACTCATGAGCGGCGGCGACGATTTCCAACCGGCCGTCGCGAGCCGCTTGCGAAAGCGCGGCGCTGGGATCGTGAATCAGTTTGTTGGTCAAGGTGTCCGCCAGATAGGCCAGCACCTGCTCCGGAGGGCGTCCATGCTCCAGTTGCCGCAGGGCCTTTTGCAGGATTTGGTCGCGTTCGTGTTCGGCGCGCTCGCGGTAATGGCGGATCAAATGTACCGCCTCCTGCGCGCGCAGCCAACCCATGAAATGCTTGGTTTGGGCATCGATGATTCGTTCGGCCTGGCTCGCGGCTTCGCGGCGCGAAGCCATGTTGTCCTGGATGACGGACTCGAGATCGTCCACCGTATAGAGATAGACATCATCGAGTTCGGCCACTTCTACCTCGATGTCTCGCGGCACGGCCAGATCGACCAGAAACATAGGCTTGCGCCGGCGTTGGCGCAATGCCTTTTCAACCGCGCCTTTGCCAAGAATAGGCAAAGGGCTGGCGGTGGATGAAACGACGATATCCGCCTGATGCAGCACATTGGGAATGTCAGGCAGCGCAATTGCTTTGGCACCGATTTCCTGAGCCAGTATCGCCGCGCGCTCAACAGTGCGGTTGGCAACAAAAGCACCGCGCAAGCCATTGCCATGCAGATGGCGCGCAGCCAGCTCAATCGTTTCGCCAGCTCCGATCAGTAGTGCCTGCTGATCGCGCAAATCGGCGAATATCTGCTTTGCCAGGCTGACGGCGGCAAACGCAACGGAGACGGCACTGGATCCGATGGCCGTATCGGTACGTACCTGTTTAGCCACTGCAAACGCATGCTGAAACAGACGACGAAGCTGTTTGCCGAGGGCGCCCCGTTTTTCCGCCGTGTTGAAAGCGCTTTTTAACTGCCCGAGAATCTGGGGTTCGCCCAGCACCATGGAATCAAGGCCGCAGGCGACACGCAGCACATGCTTGACCGCTTCCGCTTCGCGATATATGTAAAGATAAGGTGAGAAATGTTGGCTATTGATGTGATGGTAGCCGCCCCACCACTCGGTCACTGCCTCTGATGGAGCGCTGTCGGCAAGATGGCAGTATAGTTCGCTGCGATTGCAGGTGGATATGATGGCGGCTTCGCGAACGTCTTGCAGCCGGAGTAATTGCTGCAGCGCATGCGCGATTTGCTCGGGTGTAAAGACGAGTTTCTCGCGAATTTCAAGCGGAGCTGTCTTGTGATTGATTCCGATGACGACCAGCGGCATATTCGCGAAAGAGGCTAATAGAATCCAGAATTCTGCTGGATAAGGGGTTTATTTACAAGTCGGGGCATTCTGAATGCCGCAAAGAAAAAGCGGAGTTACGATGCCGCCGGTGCTGATATTAGACAGTAACAGAAAAAGCCGCGATCACGGCCGGTATGATTTGAATCACCATGCATTATTGGGAATCACAATGGACTCTGTCGATGGGATCGCCCTGCTGAAGCGTGCGCCTCTTGCGGGATTGTTGCTCGGCACGCTGCTTCTTGGTGGCTGCGCGGCGACTCCGTTGTCGGGGGTGGCAGAAAAACGGCCGGCGGTGCATGCAAAGACGATAGCCACGCCAATCGCCTCCTTATCTCCTGGCTATCAGGCGGTTTTAGACGTTCTGACTGCAGATCTGGCACGCAAACAGGGCGATGACGCTGTAGCGCTGACTTATTACCAGAAAGCCCTGAGATTGATTCCTGAGCCAGCCCTTGCGGAAGAAGTGGTCGCCTTGGCCGTAATGCAGGGGAAGCAGAACATGGCCCTTGCCGCGGCCCGACGGTGGACTGAACTGTCTCCGAAAAACCCCGACGCCTGGCGCGCCGCGGGGCTCCTTGAAGCCCGCCTCGGCCAGGTTGAGCCGGCAACAGCCGATCTGCGCCGATTCCTCGGTTTGGACGGATATAG
Source organism: Acidihalobacter sp. (assembly GCA_027013225.1). Lineage (GTDB taxonomy): Bacteria > Pseudomonadota > Gammaproteobacteria > DSM-5130 > Acidihalobacteraceae > Acidihalobacter_A. The sequence goes on from JALUXU010000015.1 coordinate 36,217, forward strand.
AGATGCAAAACTGAATCAGCTCGCCGCAGTGCTCGCGCACGAAGTCAAGCCTGGCGAGGCTTTGCGTATCATGCGCGAGTTCGTTGCAGATTCGCCGGATGATGCCAGAGCGCATTATGCCTATGGCCTGCTTGCGCAGCGTCTGAATTACGCCGAGCTGGCGTTAAGGGAAGCGAAAAGCGCCTTGAAAATCGATCCGGGGCTTTATGAGGCTATCGTTCTTCAAGCCGACGCATTGGTGGCCCTGGAGCGGCCGGAAGCTGCTTTGAATCTCCTGCGGGCCGCCATGCAAAGAAATCCTGAGGATGTCGATTTACAACTGGCCTATGCCGAGGTTCTGGTGCAATCGGGTCGGTACGCCGATGTGCGTGTTCACTATCAGCGATTGCTGCGCCAGCACCCACACAATTCGTCGGTGCTCTATGGCTTGGCCGTGCTTGAATTTGATACGGGGAGATACCCTCAGGCGCGTCGCTATTTTCAACGCCTTGGAGATGGGGCATCCTTTGCCGGCACCGCCGCCTTTTTCCTTGGACGTATCGACGAGCGCGAACATCGTCCGATCGCTGCCCTCCGGCGCTACAGCGAGGTGAACTCCGGCCCTTTTGTATTCGCGGCCAGAGTGAGAATTGCCTACCTGCTCGCCGAACTGGGCCAAGTCGAGCAAGCACGTGATTATCTCGATCAACTTCGCCAGCTCGTTACCGAGCCGGCAAGGCGGGTTGATCTCTATCTGATTGAAGCCGAAATCGATATTAAAGCGGATAATGACGCCAAGGCCATGAAGGTTTATGGGCAGGGGCTTAGGCATCATCCCGGCAACCCGCGCCTGCGCTATGCGCGCGCCTTGCTTGCCGAAAAAATGGGAAACCTGCGGCTTGCCGAGGCGGATCTCAAGTCCATCGTGAGCCTTCATCCCGATGACGCGATGGCGCTGAACGCGCTGGGATATATCCTCGTTGAGCACACCGACCGGTATACCGAAGCCCAGAGCTATATCCGGCGCGCCCTGGAATTGAAGCCAAATGCCCCGGCAATTCTCGACAGCATGGGTTGGGTACAATATCGCCTTGGCAATTACTCCCATGCGCTGGTTTATTTGCGTCAAGCCTATGCCGAGGCTCCCGACCCTGAAATCGCCGCGCATCTGGTTGAAGCCCTGCTGGCCAATGGACAGCCGCGCGAAGCGGATGATGTCTTGCGAACGGCTTTGAAGAAATTCCCGCACAACTCTGGTCTGATGAATTTACAGGCACGCATCGCTTCCTCCACCCAGAAATCCAAGCCATGAAATTTTCCCCAGCCCCTGCTGTTTTCCTTTTTATTGCTCTTTTGACAGCCGTCCTCGGTGGTTGCGCGGTGGTTCCGCAACCTGTTGGTGAGCAAGAAAATGTGGCCTGGCAACGTCACCTGACCTGGGTTCAAGGCCAACCAGATTGGCGCCTTAAGGGCCGTTTCGCCCTGAGCGTCGGTCACCGCGGCTTAAGCGGCGGTCTCGAATGGCAACAAGAGGGTTCGCGCTATCGTATCGAGGTGTTCGGTCCTCTGGGGCGTACCCAGGCGATCCTCAAGGGAGGAATAGAATGGGTGAGCCTGAAATTGGCCGGCAAACCGCCGCGCACGGCGAGGTCCGCTTCTGGCTTGATGCGTGAAACCCTCGGCTGGAGTTTGCCGGTAGCCGGCTTGCGTTTTTGGGTGCGTGGCATATCTGCCCCGGATTCGGCGCCGGTGAAAATGCGTATCGATGGCGCTGGCAGAGCGGTTTTTATACGCCAGGATGGATGGAAAATTCATTACCTCGAATATGACGTGGCCCTTGGCCCGCAGGCATTGCCAACACGCATCCGTCTGGTACACGGCGATGTCCGCATCATGCTCTTGATCGATCGCTGGGAGAACGGATGATGGAAATGACATTCTGGCCGGCGCCGGCAAAGCTGAATCTGTTTCTGCACATCGTGGGACGCCGGGCGGATGGCTATCATCTTTTGCAGACCGTGTTCCAGTTTTTGGATTATGGCGATGCCCTGCGTTTCGAATCTCTTTCGGGAGGACGCCTGCGCCGCGATGGTGGAGCGGCGGGAGTGCCGGAAGCGGATGATCTTTGCATACGCGCGGCCAATCGCCTCCAAGAAGTCGCCAATATCCGCGAAGGGGCGCTCATCGAACTTCACAAGCACTTGCCTATGGGAGGCGGATTAGGAGGAGGCAGTTCGGATGCGGCAACCACCCTGGTTGCCCTCAATCACTTATGGAAAGCCGGTCTGAGCGTGGAAGAGCTTGCCGAGCTCGGCCTGGAACTGGGTGCGGACGTGCCGGTATTCATACGCGGGCACGCCGCCTGGGGCGAGGGCGTAGGTGAGCGCTTACAACCCCTCGATGAGCTGCCAGAACCCTGGTATGTTGTTATCGCTCCGCCCGTGCATGTCGCCACGGCGCAATTATTCGCGAACGAGAAATTGACACGCGATTGTCATCCCATCAAAATACGCGACTTCCTGCACGGCGAGGGCGGGAACGTTTTTGAGCCGGTGGTGCGCGAACAATATCCAGAGATCGCGCGTGCCCTCGATTTCTTGAACGGATATGCGCCTGCCCGCCTGACCGGAACAGGCGCCTGTGTGTTTGCGCCCTTTCCGAATGAAGGCGCCGCCCGCGAGGCGTTGCAGCATCTTCCTGATCGCTGGCGCGGGTTTGTGGCGCGAGGTGTGAATATTTCCCCCTTGTGGCGGCGCCTGCAGCAGGAAAGGCCGGCATAATGGCGTAGCTGTATTTCGCGCCGCTGCCGAGGATGCAAAGTTTATTGGGCCGTAGCCAAGCGGTAAGGCAACGGGTTTTGATCCCGTCATTCCCAGGTTCGAATCCTGGCGGCCCAGCCATACACCGCTAAATGAGCGTTCAACTCCCTCTATCGAGCCTTGCACTCACCGTGTCCGATTCCGAAAACAGCAGAATGATGGTTTTCTCAGGCAACGCCAATCCCAGGCTTGCAGAGAAAGTGGTCCACCACCTCAATATTCCCTTGGGCAAGGCCTTGGTCGGGCGCTTTAGCGATGGAGAGATTCAGGTTGAAATTCTGGAGAACGTACGCGGAAAGGACGTGTTCATCGTTCAGCCCACGTGTCGGCCGACAAATGACAACCTGATGGAGTTGGCCATCATGTGCGATGCCCTGCACCGCGCATCGGCCGGCCGGATCACGACCGTCATCCCCTATCTTGGGTACTCGCGGCAGGATCGGCGCGTGCGTTCAGCGCGGGTGCCGATCTCAGCCAAGGTGGTCGCTAATCTGCTCACGGTAGCCGGTGCCGACCGGATCCTCACCGTTGATCTGCATGCCGACCAGGTGCAAGGGTTTTTCGACGTTCCTGTTGACAACATCTATGCCTCACCGGTGCTGCTAGGCGATGTTTGGCGGCAAAAATATGAAGATCTGATCGTGGTCTCTCCCGATGTCGGCGGTGTTGTGCGGGCGAGGGCGCTGGCCAAACGGCTGGATGACGCCGAACTGGCGATCATCGACAAGCGCCGTCCTCGCGCCAACGTCTCGCAGGTCATGCATGTGATCGGTGAAGTCGAGGACAAAACCTGCCTGATCGTGGACGACATGGTCGATACGGCGGGTACGCTGTGCAAGGGCGCGGATGCGCTCAAGGCTCACGGAGCTCGGCGCGTGGTGGCCTATGCCACCCATCCAATCCTTTCTGGCAAGGCGGTCGAGACTATACGCGACTCTGCCTTGGACGAACTGGTGGTCACGGATACGATTCCCTTGGCGCCGGACGCCAAGGCGTGCGTGAAAATCCGCCAACTTTCCGTAGCGGGCATTCTGGCTGAAACCATTTACAGGATAAATCGCGAAGAATCGGTCAGCAGCTTGTTCATGGATTAGTCTGCGGGCGGCGTACGCCCGCTATTGGGTCGCTCCTGGTCGCGGGAGCGGATCGGCCGCAGCGATGCGGCTTTTGTCATTGGAGTAAAATTATGGAAAACGTATTTCAAATCATTGCCGAAAAACGCGACGATGAAGGGAAAGGTGCGAGCCGCCGCCTGCGTCGCGCCGGCCGAGTGCCCGGCATCCTCTACGGCGGCGAAGGCGAGCCCGTGTCGATCAGCGTGGATGCCAACCGGTTCGCCCAGCAAATCCAAAACGAAGCTTTCTTCTCGCGCGTTCTGGAAGTCAAGATAGGCAACCAGAAGGAAAGGGCCATTGTTCGTGATCTGCAGCGCCATCCAGCGCGTCCAGTAATCCTGCATTTCGATCTGCAGCGGGTAGTGGCTGGCGAGGAAATCACCATGAGCGTGCCCCTGCATTTCATCAATGAAGAAACGGCTCCTGGCGTGAAGTTGGGCGGCGGAGTCGTCGTGCATTTCATGGTCGACATCGAGATCAAATGTTTGCCCAAGGATTTGCCAGAAGCCATCGAAGTCGACCTTGGACAGTTGCGACTCGGTGAGTCCATTCACTTGTCGGAACTGAAGTTGCCTGCCGGAGTGAAATTGGCTGAGGAGATTGAAGACGAAGAAAATGATCAACCTGTGGTCGGCATCGAATCACCGCGAGCGGAACGCGCTGAAGAAGAGTCTGCCGAGGGTGCGGAGGGTGCTGAGGGCGAGGAAAAAAGCTCTGAGTGAGCATGTCGCTCGGTCGGCATAAAGGCGCGTATCATCCGCGCCCTCGTCATTTCGCGATTCCCTGAACACGGCGGGCCTCCAATAGCCTGTGGTGTTCAGGAAGAATCCACTGCGGCGAAGGGATCGGTCTTAAAGTCCTGCCCGCTTCACTATAATCCTTGATTACGACAAGCTACTAAACCATGGGTAAGCCTTTGCGCTTGATCGTCGGGCTGGGTAACCCTGGCGAAAAATATGACAGAACCCGGCACAATGCCGGGTTCTGGCTACTCGAACGCCTGGCTCGGCGCTATTGTGGGCAGTGGCGTGAGGAAAAGCGCTTTCATGGGCAGGCCGCCCGTATCGATATTGATGGGCGCGACGTCTATCTGCTAAAGCCCTCGACCTTCATGAACAGGAGCGGGTTATCCGTAGCCGCGATGGCAAGCTATTACAAGATTGCTCCAGCTGAGCTGGCGATTGCGCATGACGAGATCGACCTTCCGCCGGGGGGCGTGCGTTTCAAGTTTGGCGGAGGGCACGGCGGCCATAATGGCTTGCGCGACATTTTCGCCCATTTGGGCCGGGACTTCTGGCGGATACGGATCGGCGTTGGCCACCCTGGGCATCGCGATCAGGTGATCGCATATGTTCTCGACCGCCCGCCTGCCGAGGAGCAGATACGCATTGACGAGGCCATTGATCGTGCCCTGGATTGCCTGCCTTTTCTGGTGGCCGGTGACAGTGAGCGCGCCATGCAGGCGTTGCATTCCAACAAATAGTGAGGCTGGACCAATATGGGTTTTAAGTGCGGTATCGTTGGGCTGCCGAATGTCGGCAAGTCGACTCTTTTCAATGCGCTTACAAAGGCTGGAATCCAAGCCGAAAACTACCCTTTCTGCACCATAGATCCAAATGTGGGCGTTGTACCGGTGCCTGATCCGCGGCTCGATGCCTTGGCGAAGATCGTACAGCCCGAACGCGTCTTGCCAACCACGATGGAGTTCGTCGATATTGCCGGACTGGTCGCAGGTGCTTCCAAAGGGGAGGGGCTTGGTAACCAGTTCCTTGCCCACATCCGGGAAACGGACGCCATTGCCCAGGTGGTTCGCTGTTTCGACAATGACGACGTCATTCACGTGGCGGGTCGGGTCGATCCGCTGGCCGACATCGAGGTAATCAATACCGAATTGATTCTTGCGGATATGGAAACGGTAGACAAGGCTGTTAAGCGCCTTGCTCGCATGGCCAAGTCCGGCGACAAGGAAGCCGTGGAACTCATGGGGTTGTGCGAGAAACTGCAATCGCATCTCGATAGTGGCCAGCCGGTGAGATCAATGGCCATGGATGAGGAACAGCACCGCCTTTTGCGCAGCTTGCACCTGATCACGCAAAAGCCCGCCTTGTATATCGCCAATGTCAACGAAGACGGTTTCGATACCAATCCGTATCTCGATGAGGTGCGCAGATACGCCGCGGCCGAGGGTGCGCAAGTCGTTCCAGTATGCGCTGCGATTGAAGCCGAAATCGCGCAATTGGATGAGGCTGACAAAGGCGCATTTCTTGAGGAGATGGGCTTGAGCGAACCGGGATTGGATCGCGTGATCCGCGCCGGCTACCAACTGCTCGGATTGCAGACTTTCTTCACTGCGGGAGTGAAAGAAGTCCGTGCCTGGACGGTGCCTCGTGGCGCCACCGCCCCGCAGGGAGCGGGACGCATTCATACCGATTTCGAAAAAGGCTTCATCCGCGCTGAAGTCATCGCCTATGAGGATTTCATTGCTTATGGCGGTGAGCAAGGCGCCAAAGACGCCGGCAAATGGCGTTTGGAAGGCAAGGACTATGTCTTGCAAGAAGGGGATGTTGTCCACTTCAGATTCAATGTCTGACAACCGCCAAGTCAGGGCGCAAGGGCGTTGTATGAGCGATCGTCAACGCGCGGCCAGTTTCCAATGCAGAGTGTGTCCGGCCATCAAGGGCACCAGTTGCCCACCATTGGGCAAATCGATTTTCAAAGGCACAGTCCATGGCTCCCGCACAAGAGTGACCTTGGATTTGTTGCGCGCCAAACCATAGAAGTCGGCGCCGAAATGACCGGCGAAGGCCTCCAGCCGATCTAGCGCATCGAGTTGATCGAAGGCTTCTGCATAGAGCTCCAGCGCAAAAGGCGCACTATAGACCCCAGCGCAACCGCAGCTGGCTTCCTTGCGTTGTCTTTCATGAGGCGCCGAATCACTGCCAAGAAAGAATTTGCTTGAACCAGAAATGGCGGCACGACGAAGCGCCTCTTGATGACGTCGTCGTTTGAGCACCGGCAGGCAGTAGTGGTGCGGCCTGATTCCCCCGGCCAACATGTCGTTGCGATTGAGTAGCAGATGCTGTGGGGTGATGGTCGCGGCGAGCGTCGGCGGGCCGTCGTTTACGAATTCAACGGCTTCCTCGGTGCTTATGTGCTCAAGCACAATTTTGAGCTCAGGAAAGGCGGCAATGATCGGTCGCAAGTGACGTTCGATGAAAAACGCTTCGCGGTCGAAAATATCCACCTCGGGATCGGTCGCTTCGCCGTGAACAAGGAGCAAAAGCCCCTCCGCCTGCATGGCCTCGAACACCGGATACAGCGCCTCGAGATCGCCCACCCCCGCCTCGGAATTGGTGGTGGCTCCCGCGGGATAGAGCTTTGCGGCAAGAATGCCAAGCCGTTGGGCTTCTTGAATGCGCGCGCTCGTGGTGGCCTCGGTCAGATACAAGCTCATCAGGGGTTCAAATTCGACATCGGGCGGGAGCGCTTTTCGCAATCGATCCATGTATTCCAGCGCTTCCTGGGGCGTTCTCACAGGCGGGGACAGATTGGGCATGGCGATGGCCCGCCCGAAAGCACGCGCAGTCGCCGGAACCGTTTCCGCGAGCATCGGCCCGTCACGAAAATGGACATGAAAATCGTCGGGCAACGTCAAGGTTAGGGTTTGCATAAAGACTCCGTGAAAACGTGGTGAGGAAAGTCAAAACTTACCGGAAGGCGCATTTTTCCATTCCAATGTACACTATTGTGGTCTGTCAACTTTCAGTAAGTAGAGCCAGACGGATTCCAGCCAAAGCCATTCGTTAAGAGGGCGATTCAATGTCTGATTATCTGATTGATGTTGCCGAACGGGGCAATCTGACCGAGTACAGTTACGTGCTCTCCAAGGTGCGCGATCTTCAGCGTGGCGAAGAGGTTGTTCTTCTTACCCAGGAAGACCCTCGCTTGTTGATGGATGCGGTGACGCTGGAGCTGCGTAATGCCATCTACTGGGACGTGCTTGAATCCGGCCCTGAATACTGGCGGGTACGCATCCGCAGGCGGGAAGACGTGGAGGCCAGCGATCTTGTGGATCTTCTGACGCGAGATCACGTCCGTATCGATCGTCTCTTCGCCACCGCCTTGCATCACACCAATGCAGGTGACATGGAAGCCGCATTACCTGTTTTCGGCGAATACGCCAAACGGCTGCGCATGCATGTGGAAGCCGAGAACGAAATTGTGGTGCCGGTACTTGACTTGCCGCGCTCAGCGCGGGGAGACGACCCCACATCCATCATGCTGCGCGAGCACGATGAAATCGTAGAACATACAGTGATGATCGAGGAGATGGTTGCCGAAGGCATGGATGACGCGGGCATGATCGCGCCCTTTTTCGCCATCATTTCCGCCCAACTCGCCAAGCATGAATGGCGGGAAGAGAACAATCTGTTTCCACACTGGATGGCGATCCTGAAAAAGGACAACTCACTGGCCAACGAGCTGTTTCCCAAGGTGCGCCGTCTGGTTGTTTTCGACCCCGTGCATAAATGATCATTCAGGCTGATTGCGCATGTGATCGGCCAAGCCGTCGATCGCAGTGCGAATGGCGGCCCGCAGTTCAGTGTCGATTTCCTGTTCTTCAAGCGCCTGATGCATGCACATCAACCATTGATCTCGCTCACGCACACCAATGGCAAACGGTAAATGGCGCCGCCTCAGCATAGGGTGCCCATATTCCTCTACATAGAGCTGTGGCCCGCCCAGCCAGCCGGAAAGAAATTTGAACAACTTTTCTTCCGAGCCGCGCAAATTCTGCGGATGAATCTTGCGTGTTTCCCAGACCTCAGGCATTTCGTCCATCAGTTCATAGAAACGCCTGACCAGCTTGCGCACAGCGGGCGCGCCGCCCATGAGTTCGTAAGGCGTGGGACGTGTCGTCTGTGTGGCTTCCATGGGCAAGACTCCTCATCATTCCTGTTTATAACCAAATTCTAATATAGAAAACCATTTCTTTGTCCAGGGCCCTGTCATCTAAATTCGTAAGCCGTTGAAAAGTGGAGCGGGCGTCTGCTCGCAAAACGTCGGCGGCAAGGAGGCCGCCGTCGAGCCTACAGGGATGTATTTACGGCGTTTTTCCGGGCAGAACCCGCTCCGCCACCTGGGTTAGATGACGTGGTCCTGTTTCTTTGTCATCTTTTCCTTGTTCCATCGTTGTCAAAGTCAATATAATCGATGGCTTGTAAATTCACTTCACTTGCCATGAGCGCCTTGTCGCATCCTCGCCATTGGCCGGCCTGGGCGGCTTTCGCTTTGCTTCGTGCCGGCACGTTTCTTCCCCTGCGCTGGCAACGGGCGATCGGTGTTGCCCTCGGCGAAGGTTTTCGCCTTTTGGGAAGACGGCGTGCGAAAATCGCCCGAATCAACATAGATCTGTGTTTTCCCGAGCTCGACGAACGTGCCCGTACGGCGCTGGTGCGCAGGCATTTCCACGCCTTCGGCATCGGCCTTTTTGAGCTCGCATTCGGGTGGTGGGCTCCTCAAAGACGCGTTCGCCCTCTGGTGCAACTGAGCGGACTTGAGCACCTGCGCGCGGCCTTGGCCAAAGGCAAGGGGGTCATTTTGCTCTCGGCGCATTTCACCACGCTCGAAATAGGCGGACGTTTTCTCGCCCTTGATGCGGAAGGTTTGCCGCTCAAGGCCATGTATCGCCCCAGCGATAATCCACTTCTGGAATGGCTGATCCGCCGCAATCGTCAACGCCAATTCGGCGACCCCATTCCGCGCGATGACATCCGTGCTTTGCTGCGTGCGCTAAAGCGTGGCGAAGCCGTGTGGTATGCCTCGGATCAGAATTTCGGTCACAAAGGAGGCGTATTTGCTCCTTTTTTCGGTATTCCGGCGGCGACCAACACAGCTGCCAGCCGTCTTGCGTCCATGACCGGCGCCGCGGTGGTTCCTTTTTTTACACGCCGCCTTCCCGATGGGCGCTATGAACAAATCATCGCGCCGGCATTGGAGGATTTTCCCGGCGAGAGTCCCCGGGCAGATGCCACGCGCATCAACCGGATCATCGAGGACTGGGTCAGACAGGCGCCGGAACAGTACTTTTGGACCCACCGCCGCTTTAAGGATCGCCCTGGCGACGAGCCGCGTTTCTATTGATGAACATCCTGGTGATAAAATTCCGCAACATCGGCGACGTGCTATTAACCGCGCCACTGATCAGCGCCTTGCGCCGTGGCGGTCATCGCGTTAGCGCCCTGGTGAAAGCGGGCACCGAGGCTGTGCTTGAAAATCATTCCGATCTCGATGCCCTGTTCGTCTATCCGCCACGGAACGCTGGTGAGGGTCGGTTCGCCTATCTGCGGCGCGAACTGGCCTTTTATCGCCACTTGAAAAAACATGCTTTCGATCTTGCCATCACCACCACCGAGGGCGACCGGGGAGTACTTGCCGCCTTTCTTTGTGGCGCAAAGCGCCGGCGTGGCCCCTTTACACCGGGAAAGGACAAAGCTTGGCGTTGCCGCCTGCTCACCGAAACCGTCTTGCCGGTGAGTGAGCGGCGTCATACCGTACTCCGCAATCTCGATCTGGGCCAGCCAGAAGCTGCTCGCGGGCCGATAGCGGTCGATCTCGCCGTGGCCGAGTCCGATCTCAAGGAGGTTGGCCGCCTCCTGGCCGCCGAAGGCTATGATCCCGGCAAGCCGATGATTCATATACATCCTACTTCACGCTGGTTCTTCAAATGCTGGACCGACTCCGGGATGGCGAGCGTGATCGATCATTTTATCGATCACGGTGTCCAGGTGTCGCTCAGTTGCGGTCCCGGCGAGCGCGAACGGGCCAAGCTCGATGCCATTCTCGGTTTGTGCCGGCATCGTCCCATGGACCTCGGGGGACGCCTCACGCTCAAGCAGACCGCTGCCCTTTCCCGTCTGGCTTGTGTTTTTTTCGGCGTGGATACCGCTCCTATGCACATGGCCGCTGCGGTCGGCACGCCAGTGGTCGCCTTGTTCGGCCCATCGGGGGCGTTCGATTGGGGGCCGTGGCCAAACGGCTGGCAAGAAACGCAAAATCCATATCCACATCGCAACGGCTTGCAGATCGCAGGCCCCCATCAAGTGGTGCAACAAAACTGGGCATGCGCGCCTTGCGGACAAGACGGTTGCGAAGGAAGCAAGCGTTCGGCTTGCCTGGAACAAACCAAGGCCGAAGATGTCATCGCCACTATCTGGCGGGCCATGAAGGCTTCACACCAGGAAAAAGGCCGCTGATGCGCATCCTGCACACGGAATGGTCAGATGGGTGGGGTGGGCAAGAACGGCGCATCGTGAGCGAAATGCGCGGCATGCAAACGCGTGGTCATGAACTCATCCTCGTTACCCGCCCTGAGGCGCAGATCCGTGAAAAAGCCGAAGCGGCCGGCATAGAAACTCTCACCTTGCCGTTTCGCAATGCCGCGGATATGCTCAGTAGTTTTCGCCTGGCGAGGCTGGCGCGCCGCCGCCATGTCGATCTGATCAACACCCACAGCGGCGTTGACAGCTGGGTTGGAGGCTTGGCCGCGAGATTGAGCGCTACGCCGCTTGTGCGTACGCGACATCTGAATATTCCATTGAAGCGCCGGCCCAGCAATTTTGTCCACTATCTTCCTGCCCGCATCATCGCCTGTGGCGATGCGGTACGTGCGCGTTTGGTGGATGAATGCGGTTTTCCTGCAAGCCAGGTGGTCAGCATTCCTACCGGCATCGATTTTTCCACTTTCAAGCCTGTACGGGGGCGTACCGCCGTGCGCACGCAGGAGAATTGCGGGGAAAGCGACGAAATCGTGTTGATGGTCGGCGTAATCCGCGGAGTAAAGCGCCATCTCCTCGCCCTCGACGTCATTGCCCGGCTCGTCCCCGAGCGCCCTCGCCTGCGCTTATGGATTGCCGGAGACGGGCCGATGCGGGCGGAAGTAGAGGCCCGCGCGCGCCAACTCCGCCTCGAGGACAGTGTGCATTTCCTCGGCCACCGTGAAGACATTCCCGACCTCATGCAGGCCGCCGACGCACTGTTGCTGACTTCGCGTTCGGAAGGCGTGCCTCAGGTCATCACCCAGGCGCTCGGTCTCGGCCTGCCGGTGGTTTCCACTCGCGTCGGTAGCGTTTCTGAGCTCATAGACCATGAACGCACGGGCTTGCTCGCTCCACCCGAGGACGCCGATGCCCTAGCCCATGCGCTGGCGCGCCTGCTCGATGATCTGGCATGGGCGCGCCAACTCGCGGCGAACGGTCAGGCCCATGTGCGGGCGCACTACAGCCTCGAGGCGATGCTGGATGCAACCGAAAAAGTGTATGCTCAAGCGCTGGAGGAAAAGAGCTGAAAATGCGCGCACATTGCTTTCAACACGTCCCCTTCGAGGGCTTGGGCAGCATCGAGCCTTGGCTAAAAAATGCTGGTTATGAGCTCTCGACCACCTGTTTCTTCAATTCTTCAGCGCTTCCCAATGCTGAAGAAATCGATTTTCTCATCATCCTGGGTGGGCCGATGAGCGTGAACGATGAAGCACAACACCCTTGGCTTTCAAAAGAAAAAAAATTCATCAAACGCTTTATCGAAACAGGCAAGCCCGTCCTCGGCGTCTGCTTGGGCGCGCAACTCATTGCCACGGCGATGGGCGCCGTGGTTTTTCCGAATCCGGAGAAGGAAATTGGCTGGTTTTTCGTGGAAGCGGCGGGTCAGAAAGGCGAAGATGTTTTTCAGTTTCCTAATAAAATAAAAGTTTTTCATTGGCATGGCGAAACATTCAGTCTGCCTCAGGGGGCGGTTCTGCTCGCCAGGAGCCAGGGTTGCGAGAATCAGGCATTCCAAATCGGCCGTCATGTCATCGGTTTGCAATTTCACATCGAAACCACGCCGGAATCCGCCCGGCGGATCGTGGAAAATTGCAAAAATGAACTCGTCGAAGGCGCCTTTATCCAGTCGGAGACGGAAATATTGTCTGCTCCCATGGAATGTTACACTTCAATAAATGCGTTGATGGCGGATATCCTCGATTACTTGCATGCAAACACCAACACGCATCTGCCTTAACGATGAATGCCAAAGCCGTTCCCGTACTCATGTATCACCATGTCAGTCCCAGTCCGGGACTGGTGACGTTGCATCCTGAAACGTTCGCCGCGCACATGGAGCATCTGGCCCGCGGCGGCTATTCCACGCTGCGGGCGGATCAGTTCCTCGACTGGTTGCAGGGGCGCGAGAAGGTGCCGGAAAAAAGCGTTCTCATCACCTTCGACGACGGTTATCTCGACAACTACGTTCATGCCTACCCAACCCTCAAACGGCTGGGCCTGCATGCCGTCATTTTTCTGGTCACCGCTTGGATAGGAGCAGGCCGCCCGCGCGCCCACGCCGCCGAGAGACGCGAAGTGCCACCACTGCCCAGTCACAAGGAATGCAAACGCGCTATCGCCGAGGGGCGAGCCGACAGCGTCATGCTTCGCTGGGCTGAAATCGAGCGCATGCAAGCCGACGGCGTTATGGAATTCCACTCCCACACTCATACCCATGTGCGCTGGGATACCCTCTATCCTGAATCCACGGCGCGGTTGGATGCGCTGCGTCAGGATCTCATCCTTGCTCGAGACACACTGGAACAATGCCTTGGTCACTCCAGCCGCCACTTGTGCTGGCCGTGGGGCTATTACGACGCCAATTATCAGGATATAGCCCGTGAACTCGGTTACCACGCCCAGTACACGGTGGAGAGAGGCCTCAACCTTCGCGGTGATGATCCGCTGTTCATAAAACGAATCGACACCAAGGAAAAGCCTGGGGCGTGGTTGAAAAGGCGTCTCGACCTTTACTCTCATCCCTGGCTGGGCAGGGCATACCTCAAGCTACGCGGAAAGTAGCTCTGGATAGCCGAGATCCGATAGGGGCGGTCCATGGGCCGAAGCCGCATTCGCTCGCGCCAGGCATGAATAGGCCGTGTGTCACTGGTTTGCCTGGCTGCGCCGGCCTCTGGGTGCCTGCCCACTCCATTCATGAGGAAAATATGCGGAACGCGACAACAATTTATGCAACAGTTCTTCTGCATTTGATTTAGAATTCCCGCCCTTATGAACGCCTTGCCGGAACTCGATGGTCTCAACCCTGCCCAGCGTGCCGCGGTCAAACTGATCGATCGCCCTTTGTTGGTGTTGGCCGGCGCAGGCAGCGGTAAGACCCGCGTAATCACCGCAAAAATCACCTATCTGGTGCGTCACTGCGGCCTTCCCCCGCGCAACATATTTGCAGTGACCTTCACCAACAAAGCCGCTCGCGAAATGAAATCCCGGGTCACAGCCCTATTGGCGCGCGAAGAAAGTCGTGGTCTGAATGTATCCACCTTTCATACGCTTGGCCTCGGGATTGTGCGCCAGGAGCTTTCACATCTTGGCATGAGGCCCGGCTTTTCCATATTCGATGCTCAGGACAGCGCCAGCCTGGTTCGCGAACTGACGCACAAAGAAGCCAATGTGGACAATGATGTCATCCGCTGGCAGATTTCGAGTTGGAAAAACGAGGGGATTTTGCCCGAAAAAGCCATTAGTCAGGCGGCCGACAATGAGCAACTGAATGCGGCGAAGGTGTATTCCGCTTATGAGCGCTCTCTGGCCGCCTATAATGCCATGGATTTTGACGATCTCATCTTGCGCCCAACGCGTCTGCTAGAGGAATCTCCTGAGGTGCGCGAACGCTGGCAGAATCGCGTGCGCCATCTGTTGGTGGACGAATATCAAGATACCAACGCTTGTCAATACAGGCTCATGCGTCTTTTAGTGGGTGTGGACGGGGGGCTGACCGCCGTTGGCGACGATGATCAGTCCATCTATGCCTGGCGTGGGGCTCGCCCCGAAAATCTGACGCAACTGGGCCGCGATTTCCCTCGTCTCGAAGTCATCAAGCTGGAGCAGAATTATCGCTCCATGGGGCGGATTCTCCAAAGCGCCAATCACCTCATTGCCAATAATCCGCATTTGCACGAAAAAAAGCTCTGGAGCCGTCTGGGTGCCGGAGAGATGCTGCGCGTGCTTGCCGCCAAGGATGCAGAAGACGAAGCGGTCAAGGTGGTTTCCGAAATCATCAGGCGCCATTTCCAGGAGCGCGCCGCCTACAAGGATTTCGCCATTCTCTATCGAGGCAACCATCAAGCTAGGGAGTTCGAGCGCCGGCTGCGAGAACAAAATATTCCTTACAAGCTCTCCGGCGGCACCTCCCTGTTCGAACGCCAGGAAGTCAAGGATCTGATGGCTTATCTTCGCTTGTTGGTGAATCCCTGTGATGACGCCGCCTTCCTGAGGGTGGTCAACACCCCGCGCCGGGGGATAGGCGCAGGCACGCTGGAAACTTTGGGGCGCTATGCCCAGGAGCGCGGAGTCAGCCTTCTTGAAGCCTCGTCGGAGCTCGGTCTGGAGCCGCGATTGACACAGCGCGCTCTAGCCGCCCTGCGCCGATTTGGCGACTGGATAAACGAGTTTGCTCGGAATGCACAGGATCCTGACACTGACCCCACGACACTCATTCGCCGTTTGCTCGAAGAAGTGGAATATGCCCACTGGCTGGAGGAAGTTTATGCTGATCCTCGTGCGGCTCGGCGGAGGCTGGACACAATAGACGAGCTTATCGATTGGATCGGCCGTCTGCACGCCGAAGCGCCCGAAAAAAGTCTAGGCGACCTGGTGGGACATCTGTCTCTCATGGACATCCTTGATAAAAACAGCGATGAACAGGACCGTGATGCGGTGAATCTCATGACTTTGCATGCCGCTAAGGGGCTCGAGTTCGCACATGTCTTTCTGGTTGGCATGGAAGAAGAGCTATTGCCTCACCGTTCCAGCATCGAAGCCGATGCCATCGAGGAAGAGCGCCGGCTTGCCTATGTGGGTATTACGCGCGCAAAGCGTACACTCACCTTGACATATGCGGAAAAACGCAAGCGTTATGGCGAGGAAATCGTATGTGAACCCAGCCGTTTCCTTGAGGAACTGCCAACAGAGCACCTGGAATGGCGTCGCGAACCTGCGAGCCGGGAAGAGGTCCGCAATGTCGGACGCGCCCACCTCGCCAGCTTGAAGGCATTGCTCGATTGACCGCGCTCCTCCCGACGGCTGCTTCATCTGCCCCTGCCCAGGGCGATGTGCGCAAGCAACCCATTGGGGTGTTCGACTCCGGCGTGGGAGGACTCACGGTGTTGGCCGCACTGCATGAGCGCTTGCCTCATGAATCTCTGCTCTATCTGGGAGACATGGCGCGCCTGCCTTATGGCAACAAAAGCCCGCAAACCATCATCCGTTATGCGCGCCAGGCGGCATCTGTGCTGATTTCCCGCGGTATCAAGATGCTGGTGGTTGCTTGCAATACAGCCTCGGCACTGGCGTTGGACGAGTTGCGTCGGGCTTTTCATCCCCTTCCCATCGTGGGTGTGTTGGAGCCTGGGGCGACTGCTGCCTGCGCCGCCACCCGGACGGGGCGAATCGTGGTCATCGCCACGGAGGCCACTGTGCGCGAAGGTGCCTACACTCGCGCCATCCAGTCGCTGCGTCCAGGCGCCGAGATTCTGGCTGTGCCATGCCCTTTGTTCGTGGCCCTGGCCGAGGAAGGCTGGCATTCCGGCGCCATCGTCGAAGCCATAGCGAAACAGTACCTCGAGCCGGTTTTTTCCCGAACTTCCACTGACGTGCTGGTGCTGGGATGCACGCATTTTCCTGTGCTCGCGGATACACTGGCCAAAGTGGCCGGGCCGGGGATACAGCTCGTGGATTCAGCGCATACGACGGCCCAAGCCGTGGCAGAAATGCTGGTGCGCATGGACCTTGCTGCCGAGCCCAGAGCCCAGCCTGCCAGCGTACATTTCATGTCTACCGATGCGCCCGAACGCTTCGCTCGCGTGGCTGCGCGCTTTCTGCCTCAAAATCTTAGGCCGTACGAAGTGGAATTGATCGACCTGTGAAGCTCTGCTACTTGCCTGATTCGGGGCATGGCGGGCATGATTGATGGATAGTTCGACAGACAGAAAATATACGATGCCAGGCAGTGAAACTTTTTCTGAAATACAGGAACGGCTCGAAGCCTTGCGGCTCGAGCATCGTGATCTGGACGCGCAGATCGCCGCACTTGCCGGCAATCCGGCCATCGATCAACTCCAGCTTAGCCGAATGAAACGGCGCAAGCTGAGATTGAAGGACATGATTGCCCGCCTGGAAAGCCGGTTGATCCCTGATATTGACGCTTAACAAGCAGTTGGAACCCAAAAGCGACTCTTTTGCCGCTGATTCGCCTCGACCCCCAGCCTGCCGTTGGTCTCATGAAGATAAAACGCCTCGTTCTGTCCGAACCGCTTGTAGCTCTTATGGGTTTCATCCTCGTACTCACAGGGGCACATGTATTCGCCGGTTTTTGGGCGGATCTTTCCGAAGATGCCGCGCACTATGCCTTGTATGGCTTTTATCCTGCGCTCAGCTACTTCGACCATCCCCCCTTGATCGGTTGGATGCAGTTTCTCGTCGAACGCGTGAGTAGCAGTAATCTGGCACTGCGTGCCTGGCCCATGGCGCTGATGGCGGCGAGCTGCATTACATTATTCCGCCTGACCCGCGAATTGTTTCCCGAAGAATCGCCCTGGATTGGGTTGACCGCTGTGCTGGTATTGCAATCCGCGGTCATCATCCAGCTCATGGGCTTTTCCATGTTGCCAGATGATCCCTTGCTGTTGTTCTGGATTCTATCGGCGCATGCCTTGTATCGAGCCCTTGTCCAGAATGATCCCCGGCAATGGTTATGGATCGGACTCTGGTTTGGGCTTGCCGGCCTCTCCAAGGGCACCGCCGTCACCTTGGTGGTGTCCGCCATCGTGCTGATGATCACGGAACGACGCTGGTCTCAATTGCGCACCCCGTGGCCGTGGCTCGCCATTCTTGTGGCGCTGGCTCTGATCAGCCCCATTCTTTGGTGGAATGCGCATCACGATTGGATGTGGCTGCGTTACCAGATACTGCACATAGGCGATCCCCGGCCCTGGGAATGGCAAAGGTTCGCAAAATCCCAGGTGATTCAGTTTTTTTCCTATTCGCCGGGAATCTATATCTTGGGTTATGTGAGCTTGCTTCTGGCGTTGCGCCATTGGCAAGAAGAGCGCATGCGCCTGTTGCTGGCAATCGCTTTGCCGTTGTTTATTTTTATTGATGGCGCTTCGGGCAGGGAAACCTCCCTGCCGCACTGGCCAGCCGTAGGCTGGGCCACAGTTTGCATCCTGATCGCATGGCTATTGCACCGTTACTGGCGCACATCCAGGTGGCTGCGTGTGGGAACGTATGCATCCGCTGGCTACTCCATGCTGGTAATCGGAACGTTGTTTTTCTTTCTGGGCACTTCGGTCAATCCGTTTCCGGTCAATCGAAATCCCTTGGCAACCGCGGGACTCTATGGTTGGGAGCGGGCCGCCGTTCATGCTGAAGCACTGCGCTCTGAGATGGCTGCAACGCCGGGGCCAGCGCCCGTCTTGTATGCCGGCAACTGGTCCTATGCCAGCCAGCTCGCCTGGTATGCCCGACCCACGCCGGTGCAGATCACCGATCGTACGCTGCGCCAAATGACCTTGTGGTATGGCAACCCGGTAAAAGGCGGGCGCGGCGTGCTCGTCGTTCCTCAACACTTTGCTGACAAAGCACCCGCCTGGCAGGCAAAGTTCGAACGCTGCCAAGCGACGCCTCCCATGCCGATCAAGGTTGGAGGGAAAATAGCCACCACCTATTATTTCTATCGGTGCATGGGATATCGTGGATGAAATTGGCGGGGCATTTGCGTAAGATCAAAGAGTTTCCAAGGCCAAATAGGTATGCGCCAAATGCATGAAGCATTGCGCCAGATTCTGCAGGCCGAAGCCAAACGCCCAGACGAGGAAATCGACGTCCTTCGTATGGCTTTGCTCGTCGCCCGCCATGCCCATGCCGAACTCGATCCAGATCCATACATAGATCGACTGGCGCGATGGGCAGACGATTTGGCGAAAACCCTGCCCGAGAAGGCTGACGTTCCTACCCGTATTGCCCGACTCAATCATTTCATGTTCGAGGAGCTGGGCTTTAGCGCTGCGCAAGAAGACTATTACAGCTCACAGAACAGTTGCCTCAATGAGGTGCTGGATCGTCGGCGTGGTATTCCTATCACCCTCGCTTTGATCTACATGGCGCTTGGTCGGCGCATCGGCCTTGAGCTGGAAGGGGTTTCCTTCCCCGGCCACTTCTTGGTTAAACTGACCGTAATGGGGGGACAGGTCGTTCTCGACCCCTATAACAAGGGAGTGAGCCTGGACGAGGATGACCTGCGACTGCGCCTGATCTCCCAGTATGGCAAAGCGCCCGCCACTATTCAGCCTTTGCTGTATCGGGCGAGCCATCGTGAAATCCTAGTGCGCATGCTGCGCAATCTGAAAGGGATTTATCAGATGCAAGGCGAAATCCAGCGCGCCCTTGAAATCATCGATCTGATCATTGCGATAAACCCACATCTGGACGAAGAATACCGTGACCGTGGTTTGTTGTTCTATGAAGTCGGTTATTCTTTCGCTGCGCTACGTGATTTGCGCCATTATCTTGCGGCTCAGCCGAATGCCGAGGATGCGGCCGAGATCCGCGATCTAATCATTAGCTTGCAACAACAAGGTATGCACCTGCATTGAAAGACGCTCGCTCGACCTGGCTGCAAAACTGGCTCGATGCCTGGTTCCCGGATGGTATCGAGCTTAAACCCGTGTCAGGCGATGCCAGCTTCAGGCGCTATTTCCGCGCCTTCACACGCAGCGGTCAGACCTATATCGTCATGGATGCCCCGCCGCAGAAAGAGCCTCTGCACGCGTTTCTTGACATCAATGAAAGGCTGCGTGCCGCGGGTGTGCATGCGCCCGTGATCCACGCGCATGATACGGAGCAAGGCTTTGTTCTGCTTGAAGACTTGGGATCAACGTCGTATCTGGACTCCCTGAAGGCTTGTGCCTTAAGCGTTCACTTCGCCACTTCGCCTGATATCGACGGCACCTCCGGATTTCGTTGCCAAGACACTCTCTATGCCGAGGCATTTGCCGCATTGATCCGCATCCAGAAGGCCGACACCCGTGGATTGCTCGCCTACGATGCGAGCCTGCTGGGAAAGGAAATCGACCTGTTTGATGAATGGTTTCTCGGCCGTCATCTGAATCTCAGGCTTGGCTCCATGCACGCTGGACTTCTCGCTACGACCCGGGAAAACCTGATAGCCAGTGCCTTGGAGCAACCTTGCGTATTCGTCCATCGAGACTATCACTCGCGCAACTTGATGTGGCTTCCTACTAACAGCCCTGGCGTGCTCGATCATCAGGATGCCGTGTGTGGACCATTCACTTATGATCTTGTCTCGCTGTTGCGCGATGCCTATGTCGCTTGGCCAAGCGAAAAAATTCGCCGCTGGGCGCTCCAGTATCATGCTCTGGCGATCACGAGCGAAGTCATAGAGCCCATAGACGAGGATACGTTCCTGCGCTGGTTTGATCTCATGGGGCTGCAACGTCATCTCAAGATACTTGGCATTTTCGCAAGACTCCATCATCGGGATCGCAAGAGTGGGTATCTCGCGGACATGCCCCGTGTCCTGACTTATGTAGCGGATATTGCCCCTCTTTATCCACAAAGCCAGCCGCTCGCCGAATTACTGAGCGCGCTTCCCATGGACGCACTTCTCAAATCAAAGGCCGCGACATGCGCGCCATGATCCTCGCTGCAGGACGCGGTGAGCGCATGCGTCCGCTGAGCGACCGCATCCCCAAGCCACTCCTTTCCGTGGCTGGGCGACCCTTGATCGAGTATCATCTCATCCGCCTGGCTGATGCAGGGTACAAAGACATCGTGATCAACCTCGCTTGGCTGGGTGAGAAGATCCGCCAGTCGCTCGGCGACGGCAGTCGGTTCGGGGTACGCATACACTATTCACCGGAACCCCCCGGAGGGCTTGAAACCGCGGGTGGAATTCGGCGCGCTTTGTCCTTGTTGGGCGACGCCCCTTTTCTGGCCATAAGCGCCGATATATGGTGCGACCATCCCCTCGCTCCTCATGACTTGGGGGATGATTTGGGGCATCTGGTGCTGGTAGACAATCCGCCGCATCATCCGCAAGGCGACTTTTCCCTGGATGGTGATCGCGTGAGCTTATATGGCGACAGGCGCTTGACTTACAGTGGCATCGGTTTTTTTTCCCCGGAATTGTTCGCCGGCTTGCAAGAGAAGTCGGGCCCGCTCGCACCCGTCTTAAGGCGCGCAATGAGAAAGGGGCGCGTACGCGGAGAATATCACCGTGGTGAATGGATGGATGTGGGAACGCCCGAACGATTGCGCCGGCTGCGATCGCGTTTTATTTCATCGATATCAAAAGGCTAAAATCTCTAACCAATGACCGCCGCAGGTCACACAACCGGGAGTGTCCCATGACATTCGACCCTGATCGCGTCAACGCTTCATTTGCCTTCGAAGAAGGTATTTTGCAAACCTTACGCCAGGAATGGATCGAACTACTGGACGTGGCCGTATTCGGCGACATTCGCGCCAACAAGCTTGGCGCGATCGACCGACTGCGTAAGCGCCTGCTTGAATGCGGGGAAGGTCTGCACTCGCTCACCAACGATCGCAGTTGGATTCCCCATCCGCGCGAACAGATCAAGAGCGCCATGGGGTCGAGCGTGAAACTCAGAGATACCTTACTGGGACTGGAACGCGCCGCACAGACGTTGAACGGCGGCGTAGATTTCCCCGCGTTCGAGAAAAAACTGTTGCATTTTCGCCACACTCTATTGAAATTAATCGAAAATCATGAGAATCAATGGGCCAGTTTACTTGACGAACAATACAATGATCCCAATTAAGCGTGATAAATTGATACTGGTGCTCTACTCAGCGTTATGATGTCGGTTTCTGGCGACAGTTGCCAAGCAATCCTTACCGCGCCTAGAATCCACATCGTAGGTAAAGCCAAATTCGGTCGACCCACTTTTAACATTCAGGAGATTCAACATGTATCAAACCAAAACCCGTATTCTGAGCAAATTGGCTCTAGGCATCGGTCTTGCTTTGCCTATGAGCGCTTTCGCCATGCCGGGCTATTGGACGAACAGTAACGGCCAAGCCTGGAACAGCGCCTATGCCAAGGGCCATTGCTGGAGAACGCCTTGGTGGCAAAAAGGCGATGCCAACGCCCAGTGCGATGCCTACCTGATGCCCAAACCGAAGCCCGTAGCCATGCCGGCACCGGCACCGAAACCGAGTTACAAGATCGTAACCCTGAATACCGTTGCCAGTGGCGAAGCTTATTTCGGATTCAACAAATATGACTTGACTCCCGGCCAGATCGCCAAACTGAGTGCAGCGTTCAAAGGGCTTAAGAATGCTGACATCAAGGATGTCAAAGTCACCGGTTACACCGATCGAATTGGTTCCCTCAAATACAACATGAAGCTGGGTCTCAAGCGTGCCGAAACCGTGGCCAAATACATCGAAACCCATTACGGCATTCCGGCGGACAAGATCATGATCAAATCTATGGGACCCGCCGATCCTGTGGTCAACTGCCCCGGCACCAAGGTTACGCCCGCTCTGATCAAATGCTTGGCGCCCAACCGCCGCACTGTGGTGCGTATCGATATGGTGGTGAAAAAAGAGGTGCCTGCCAGCATGCAAAATGGCGGTTGATCAAACCTTTTGAAATCCAATGCAAGGGGCGGACTTAGGTTCGCCCATTTTTATGTCCGTTACAAAAATGTAAAGCCCATGAGAAAACCCGCGCATCTTGAGCGTTTTGGCCAGCGCACCCGCCTTGTCCATTTAGGAAGAGACCCTGCTGTCCAGCATGGTTTCGTCAATCCTCCCATCTATCGCGGCTCCACGGTGCTTTTCGAAAGTATGGACGATTTGCTCCACGACCGGGCAGAGTACACCTACGGACTGCAGGGCACCCCCACGCACACTGCCT
This sequence comes from Acidihalobacter sp., assembly GCA_027013225.1. Classification (GTDB taxonomy): domain Bacteria; phylum Pseudomonadota; class Gammaproteobacteria; order DSM-5130; family Acidihalobacteraceae; genus Acidihalobacter_A. Next base: position 59,129 of record JALUXU010000015.1, read on the forward strand.
TACAAACTGCCTGGAACCAGTTGACAGGCGCTGCAGGCACTCTTTTGGCTCCTTCCGGTTTAATGGCGATCACCACCGCGCTGCTTGCCGTACTTCAAAATGGCGATCACCTTTTGGTCACCGATTCGGTGTACGGCCCTACCCGAAGGTTCTGCGACACGGTACTCAAACAATTCGGTGTCGAAACTGAGTATTTCGATCCGCGTATGGGTGCAAAGATTAAGGTTTTGATGCGCCCCAACACGCGCGCCGTTTTTCTCGAATCACCGGGTTCGCTGACTTTCGAGATTCAGGACGTACCAGCCATCGCGCAGGTTGCGCATGCTCACGCCGCCGCCGTACTTTTGGACAACACTTGGGCTACACCATTATTTTTCGACGCTTATGCGCATGGCGTGGATATCAATATCGAGGCCGGCACCAAATATCTTGGCGGCAGCTCCGACCTTCTGCTTGGCTTGGTTTCGGCTAACAGCCGCTATTGGCCTCTCCTGCATGCCGCCCATACCTCCCTCGGCAGCGCAGCGGGTTCAGAGGATGTGTATCTTTGTCTCCGGGGTTTACGCACCCTGGAACCGAGACTGAGGGAATCCGAACGCCAAGCACTGACTATTGCTCGCTGGCTGGAAAAGCGACCGGAAGTCGTAAATGTATTGCATCCTGCGCTGGAACAGCACCCGGATCATGCGCTATGGCGACGCGACTTCACTGGCTCGTCAGGGTTGTTTTCCGTGGTTTTGAACCCTGTGTCCCGAGCTGCGCTCGCCGCCATGCTCGATGGGTTCGAACTATTCGGCATGGGGTACTCTTGGGGCGGATTCGAAAGTCTAGTGATCCCCTTCGATCCCAGCGGGATACGTACTGCCGCCCCCTGGGATGCTCCCGGCCCCGCATTGCGCTTCTATATAGGTTTGGAGGCTCTTGATGATCTCATGCTTGATCTGGAAAAAGGCTTCGCGCGTCTACACAGGAGCAAATGATTGAATTGTGCGTTCTATGTAGGCAAGATCAGGAATCACAACCATCTTCCCCTCTATCTCGGCCATACTGGCGGTCACCTCGCACCTGGACAATTCCTGCGCATCCGTGGTGGTAAGTAAATCTTCAGGACCCACCCTGACCGGATGAGGAGGCGCTTTCAGGGGAACAGCATAGTAGCCAAGACCAGGTATTCGCTCCAAGGCAAATAAGATGCCAAAACGATGAATACCCTCTAACGGTGATACCTGCTTACCACAGATAACGCCGGGGTCTATCGCCGGAATCTCGAGGCCGCGCCACTCCAGCTTTCCCAGCAGCCAAGGTTTGTTTTTTTCATTGGGTTGGGATAAAGATTGATCTACAACTTCAGCCAATTCAATCTCGGGAATGGCCAGGGTAATCCCGCTCATCAATTCCAGAAGCAGTGTATTCAGTTTTCTTAGGGCCATCTAAAGCATGCCTCAGTTTTCAAGTAATGACAGGCCAATAGGTCACTTTGTCGCCACGAGCTCATGCAGCGTATCGATCAGTTCGGATTCCTGATAGGGTTTGCCGATGTAATGTTCAATCCCGAGCTCTTTCGCTTTGAGGCGATGCTTGTCACCTGTTCTGGAAGTGATCATAACGATCGGAATATCCTTAAAGCGCGCGTCATTGCGCATATGGGATGAAAGTTCGTAACCATCCATGCGCGGCATTTCGATGTCGGTCAAGACAAGATCCGGCTTGCGTTCTTCCAGTAACGCCACTGCTTCCATCCCATCACGTGCCGTGACCACGTCATATCCGTGTCGCTCCAGCACCCTGGCCGTGACCTTGCGGATGGTAATCGAATCATCGACTACCATGATTGTTGGTTTGCGAACGGCGGTCTGTTTAACTTCTTTCTTGGCCGCGAATTCTTGTAATCCGATCAGTGCCGCATGGCGAACGAGTCCCGCTGGATCAAGGACAAGGGAGACTTGCCCGTCGCCAAGAATGGTGGCGCCTGCTACGCCACGAAGCCGTGAAAATTGCGACCCGAGACTATTCACCACGATTTCCTGGCTCCCTCCAAGGCGTTCAGCCTGTAAGGCGACACCCTGAGTGCCTGAGCGCAGCAAAAGGACGGGATAGTACATATCCTTAAGCACAGCAGGGACTGAAGGGCGCCTTTCAAGAAGTGCCAGCAATGGTCTTAGCTCATAGTTCTCCCCCAAATATTCATAGTAGGGGGCCTGCTGGGAATAAAGTCTTTCAAGTTCTGCGCCCTGGATGCGAACTAAGGCGGTGAGTCCAGCCAATGGTAATGAAAAAATGGAATCTTCGGCATAGACAAGCAAGGCTTGGGTAATGCTCAAGGTGAATGGAAGTCGAAGCGTGAATCGAGTTCCTTTCCCGGGTTCAGATTCGATATTAATCTGCCCGCCAAGCTGCTTCACTTCGCTTGTGACCACATCGAGGCCGACGCCACGGCCGGAAATCTGGCTGAGTCGCTCGGTTGTCGTAAACCCAGGCTCCATGATGAGCTGCATGAGGTGCTTTTCATCAAGAGTGGCGTCTTCGGCAATCAGCCCTTTGTCGATTGCCGTCTTCCTCACCGCCTGGATATCGATGCCACGGCCGTCGTCTTCGATCTCGATGACGATCTCTGCGCCCTCGCGCGACACATGAATTCTTATCAGCCCTTTTTCCGGTTTGCTTTGTAAAAGGCGTTCTTCAGGCTGCTCCAGACCATGGTCCACCGCATTTCTGAGTATGTGTTCTAGCGGTGCCGCCAAACGATCCAATACGATACGATCGAGTTCGCTTTGATCACCTTCTATTCTGAAATTAACCGATTTGCCTAGCTCCTCCGCCGTCTGGCGGACGATCCTGCGAAGGCGTGGGCCGAGCACGCCGAACGGGACCATGCGGCTCCGCATCAAACCTTCTTGCAGATCCGTGCTCACCCGCTGCTGTTGACGCAATAGCGTTTGTGCCGTCTCCATGCCCTCCATCAAAAAATTTTCGATGCTGTTCAGATCGTTCAAACTTTCGGCTAGGGCTCTGGATAGTTGTTGAATGTTGGAATAGCGGTCCAACTCCAGCGGATCGAATCCCTGATGTATCTCGCTCTCGTCGAATTCTCCGTTTGCGGCTTTGCCGCCCTTGAATCGATAAAGGATTTGAGCTTCGGTTTCCAGCTCCAGCTTACGCAATTGATTGCGCAAGCGCGAAATAGTTTGGTCTAATTCCATCAGATTGTTTTCTGATGAGCTGAATTGCTGCTCCAGCCGGGAATGATAAATATTGACTTCGCCGGCTTGGTTCACCAGTTTGTCCAGCAACTCGGCACGGATCCTCACCTGTTCGGCCGTCGGTTTATGGGATATTTCTGAAGCAGGTGGAACCGCTGCCGTTATGTCTTTGGTCCCGATCTCCGCCACCTCGTTTTGTGCCGGTTTCTCTGATGGCTGACCCGCCTGGGTCGTGCTCGGCCTGGAGGTGGAGGTGTCAACCTTCAGTATCGAGATTTCGGCTGGCCCGGAGCCTGGCTTTCCAGCAAACGGGAGAGTCTGGGATGATTCGACATCATGTTGGGACTTTATAGCAGCAGGAGGCTGGCTACTTTCGCCCAAGGGGATTGACAGGCGTCCTGACAGCTCAGTGATCAGTTCATTCTGGGCGTGAACGGGTTGCTTGTCGCGGACCGATTGAAGCATGTCACTCAACCGGTCAACCGCCTTGTGCAGCAACGAATATTCTTCGGCAGGAACCGAGCCAGGATTCTCTACCAGCGCAAACACGTGAGATTCAAGTGCATGGGTCAAATCGCCGATCGTTTTGTAGCCCGCCATGCGGGCACTTCCCTTGAGGGTATGTAAATCCCGTTGAATTATCTCGATTGCTTCGCGGGAGTCATCCCTTCCGTTTTCCCAGCGTTCAATGGCCTCATCGGTACTGCGGATAAGCTCTTCCGCTTCTTCGAGGAAGATCGACGTTAATTCCTCATCCTTATCCGCTGGATTGTCCGTCTCAAACTCTTTCGGTGAGACAGCGGCTGGCCCAGTCTCGGATAAAGGCTCGTTCTCTGGAATCGGGGGAGTAGTAGTTGGGAGCTCAGAGGACGGCTCCTGAGATTGCAATCCAGGTTCGGATCCATTCGATTCAAGATTCTGCAGCCCATCCACAACGGAGGCGATGCGACTGGCAAGCGCCGAGGTGTCAGGCAATGGTTTGCCTTGTTCCAGGGCATCGAGAGTGCTTTCGGACGCAGGGATCACCTCCTGCATAAGCTGGAAAATCGCATGGGAAAGGGGCCGCCCTCTACGCTTTAGCTGATCCAGAGCTTTTTCCAATGGCCCAAACAGGGAACTAAGCGACGGAACGTCGATCGCTCTTGAGCTACCATTCAGTGTGTGCAGCGCAACAATACATCTTTCATCAATTGTATTGATGCCAGCCTTGCCGCTCCGGTAACTCAGAGCATTCTCCAAAGCATTGAGATGACGTCTTGCCTCCTGAGTAAATATGTTGATTAGCTCGGCGCTAGCTCTATGCTCTGGAAGGGACTCTTGCTGCCCAGACACGAAAGACAACTCTGTATGTCCGGCTGTTTCCAGATCAGGGGTTTGAGTTTCCTCCGACAGCTGCGCGGGTCCTTTGGACATGTCCTCGTCTTCGGATTTGGACTCCGCGCTCTCGCCGGTCTCGATCTTCGCTTCGGTTTCCTGAGGAGTTTCCTCTGTTGCAGGAGGGATGGCTTCGATTGGCCGGATGGATGTTGCCGATGTTTCTTCGCCGGCGACAACCGGGGCGGTCTTGCTTTCGATCAACCCAGGCTCGCCTTCTTCAGATAAATCGGGAGGCGCTTCCAATAGCGTTTCTTCGGCTTGGGGTGTAGCCCCAAATGCATCGATTTGAACATCCTGATGGTTCGATACGATTTCAGTCTGCGGCTCAGCCTGTTTCTGCTCGGCGGGTGTCGTCGACGGCAGCGACTTTTCTTTTGCTGCTGCCTTGGCGCGTTCCATCAAAGAAAGAATTTTACCTGTCGGCGGCTCACTCTCACCTTCGAGTTGCCCGACCATGCGGCGCAACATGAGCACTGCTTCATTCAGTAAATCAAAATGCGCCTTGCTCACATCAATGGAATGACTCAAGATCCGGTTGAGTAGGTTTTCGAAAATCCATGCAAATTCGCCCAGAAGTTCCGCGCCGGCGATGCGCCCGCTTCCTTTCAAGGTATGGAAGCTTCGGCGGATCGTAGCAAGTGATTCTTCATCTGAGGTGTTTTCTTGCCACTTGGGCAAATATTCGGAAATACGCTCTATTTCTTCCTTGGCCTCTTCAATGAAGATTTCCAAAATCTCTACATCGGCATCATCGCGGAGAAACTTGAGGCCGGCGGGGGGTTCTTCACCTGTTACCGGCGAGGATTTTTCTACTATGGAGGCTGTTTTAAGGGGTTCTTCGCTCTTCTTTAGTACAGATAGGGATTCGGCATCCAAAAACGCCGTATCCTCCTGGGTACCAATGCCCATCGAGGTCGAGGCGGCGACTTTTGGCGTCTGTGTCTTGACTGTTGGGGAAGAAGGTTCAGTTGTTTCGGAAAGAGCAGATTCTGATCCGGTTTTCTGAAGATCGTTTTCATCGAGGCCGGTTAACGCCGGTTCCTGTGAGGGCTGGACTTTGTGAGACTGCAGACGTTCTAAAATCTCGTCAGCACGCGAAAGGAGAGGGGGATTCTCTTTATGTTGATCAGCGAATGACTCCAGGTACATTTCAATGGCGGTTATTAGTTCCGCCAAATCATTCTGCAATAGGGCAGGAAGCACGCCGCTTTGTTGTAATATGCCCTCGACCCATGCTGACAGAGTTTGCAATCGTTGTGCCGGCTCATACACTTGAATAAAAGACAATGCCGCCCCAATATCTTGCAAACTCTTGATGGCCGCTTTCAATGCGGCTGTATTACTTTGATCGGCATAGTATTGAAGCAAGGCATCTTTTACCTTGTTCAATTCTCGCAATGCTTCATGGATGCCTGCGGCGCGGACTTCGCTGATCTCCGAGGACCCATGTTCGCCTTCGCGGCGAAGTTGAACCATCTCTCTCAGAGCGTGTTCCGCATTCAGCATTGTTTCCGCCAGCTTCATCAGCATGGCTTCATCGAGGGCCGTGTGATTCGTGATGGCGTCTTTGATTTGATTGGCGCTCTCCACAAGCGAATTGCCGGCATGAGCCAGCCCCAAGATACTCAGGGTATCGCCGATCTTACGCAATTGCTCCGCAATGGGGCCAAGATCGAGAGGACTTGCGCTTTTTGCATGAGTGAAGATTTCCACCTGATCACGAACTTCGGCCAGGTCCTCTAACGCCGCTTTTTCCACGGTTTCGAGCAGTTTCAGATCCGGAGAAGCCAATTTTTGTCGTGCCTGCTCGAGATCCGTGACCGGAGGAACTAATTCATTTAGGTTGAATTCAGCCCGTATGGATTCTAATCGGGCACTCGTATTCGGCGATCTTCCTACGTAAAAAAGAATATTTTTCAAAAGATCGGACGGAAAATTTTTTGCGACTTCGATTTCACCGCGGCGAATAACTTCCCTTTGAACCCGTTCCAATCGTCCAAGCAGCAACTTTATCGCTACTGGCACAGCCTCATCGATATCCAGTGTATCGACTAAGGCCGCTGCTGTGCGCCATAAGGTTTTCAGGTTTTTTTGGATGCCGGTCTGGGCTAGCGAGTCCAGTGAATACGCCATTTTCTCCAGGGTTGATCTGTCCAGCTGATCCTTTAACACCTTCAGTAATGCACGCTGGTAAACAGGACGTATGGTTTTGATCGCTTCGACCAAATCCGCTTGTCCTGTGAGGTCATCAACCTCATCTTCTTGGACTTCGATGCGCGGCAAAAAGACTATATTTTCCGAGAGCAGAGGCGCCTCTCTCGAGGCTCTCAAGTCATTCAGTATGGGCAATATAATCAAGGGGGAATCCGCGTGGCCCGCTTGGATGTGCTCCAGATAGGCCGGTAATTGCAAAATGGCCGTGGTTAGTACGCCAAGAGCCGCTTCCCGATTCTTTATCTGATTCGATTCTAATGCCTGTGTCAGTGCTTCCATTTCTTCAGCAAACATTACGCCACCAGGCAAATCCACTATTTGCAGCGTTCCCCTGACCTGTTTGAGCAATTGCAGCAGCTTGGCCAGCAGCTCTTGTCTAGACTGATCCTCGACATACGTTTCCAGCGCCTGGCGCGCACTATCGAGCAGCACGTCCAGTTCGGGCTTCACCCATCTCAGGGCGTCATACTCGGCCTTGGCATCTTGACTCATTACCACTCTTCCTTAATTGAGCTAATCCGGCTGCCCAGATACCGCCTTCATGTTCGAGTCATAGCACACACTGGCTGAACAGATATGTTCCATGCTCGGGCGTGTAAGTGGATCCAGGCTAGCTGCATCCTGTCCCCTAACGCATTCATATTTTGTTCGTCCTCCGAAGCCCTGGCCGAATAGTGTTCTCTTTGGGCAGAAACCTATTAGCATGCGCATGGGTCTCAGGCCGCATTGTTTTGGGCTTCGTGTTCGATAATGAATGTGTTTTCGTCCTCACTGTCGGGGAGTTTGAAGCCGGCCACGGTGGTGCGCAATTCCGCCGCCAAGGAAGCAAGCTGTCCGATGGAGCGTGCCACCTCATCAGTGCCCTCTGATGTTTGCGCGGTAATCTCCTGGATCACGCTCATGGTGTTAACAACGTTGCCCGCTACTGCAACCTGCTGACGCGCGGCGCTGGCGATAGCGATGATCTTTTGGGCGAGTTGATCCGATGCCTTTTCTATCTCAGCGAGAGATGTGCCCGCCTCGTTGGCAAGTTCGCCACCCGCCACCACATTCGAAGTACTGATCTCCATCGAGTGGATGGCTTCATTGGTATCGGCTTGGATAGTTTTGACCAGCGCGTCGATCTGGCGGGTGGCATTGGCCGATCTTTCGGCCAAACGCTGGACTTCGTCGGCCACCACTGCGAAGCCTCGTCCTGCTTCACCTGCCGCGGAGGCCTGAATTGCTGCATTCAGGGCAAGGATATTGGTTTGATCTGCAATGTCGTTGATCAAGCCGACGATTTCACCGATTTCCTGCGAACTTTCGCCAAGGCGCTTGATGCGTTTGGAGGTGTCTTGGATTTGCTCTCTTAGGGTTTCCATGCCATCAATCGAGCGTCGCACCGTTTCAGCCCCCTTGTGAGCGATGTCAACCGACTGCTTGGCAACCTCGGAGGCTTCCATCGCGTCGGTGGCTACATGTTCGACCGAGTCGCTCATTTCGGTAATGGCCGCAGAAGCGGCTTCGATCTCACGCGCCTGATGATTGCTCGCATCCGCCAGACGCAAGGCCGTCGCCTGTGTCTTTTCAGACGCCGTAGCCACCCTCACCGATGTCTGGTTGATCGTTGCGACAAGACTACGCAATGCGTCGATGGCGTAATTAACCGCATCCGCGATAGCGCCGGTGATGTCCTCACTTACCGTGGCATGAAAACTGAGATCACCCTCCGCCAGATTGGTCATCTCATCGAGCAAGCGTAAGATGGCGCGCTGATTACGCTTGTTTTGCTCGCTGGCAAGCGCGAGTTCCCGCTTGTTTTGCGAATAGATGTTCCATCCCAGGAAAAACAGCATCAATACGCTCAGGAGCACCAAGCCGAAACCTGCATAGGTGTAACGTCTTAAGCCTTGTCCGTAGGCAAGGGTTTGGTTGGAGAGGGCTCTGGCCGACACCAGCACGCCGGTCGCGGCGTTTGGAAGTTTTGCCAAATCTTCGCGCGCGGTGCCATACTTCGGGGCAAGTTCCAGAATGGCCTTGACGCCGTCCCTAAGCGCGCTAAACAGCATCGCTTCCTGGCGCAAAATAGCTCGGTCGCGAGGCTGGGTCACGGGCGTCAGACCCAATTTCGCATCGCCGGTGAGAAATCCCTGCAGCACCGTGCCAAAACGGTTGGTATCAGTCTCGAATGACTTGATGGAGGACTTGAGATTGCCGCTGCCGGTTAAAAAGCGAGAGAGATCCGCTTCGATCAAGAGGGTCAGTGAAGCTTGGCGTTCAGCCAGGTAGATAACATGGCTTGATGCTTTTTCAGCCAATAAACTTTTTACGAAAGAATCCGACAAATTGAGGAGTTGTGGCAGCAGCTCGTTGACGGTCTTCGAATACTGTATCACTTTGCTTACGGATTGGCGTTGCCGGAGGATTTCATCGACTTCAGTCTCCATCTTGCGCCACTGGGTATCGAGCTGGGCAAGTTGTGGACGCAAGATTTCTGGCATCGGGGGCAATCCGCTTGAATTTCCGGATGCAAGCATCTGCAGCGATCGATTGATTTGGTTGCGGATGGAGGCTATTTGATCGAAGCCCTGAGCGTCGCCGTTGTTTACCGCGGATTGAGCGGCGCCAATCAGTTGTGGCATCTGGACCTGAATCTTGGCGACAGCCCTCAAGCGTTGCCTGTTTTCGTCCCTCTTGGCGATTGGATAGTAGAAGGCATAAACAGCCAGTCCAAGGAAAATGATGGCGAGCGCCAAGGGCAGAACCGTTTTGGCTCCACCGCCCTTAAGGGATTCGTCAGATCGGGAAAACAGCTTCATCACTCATCTCCACACGTTATTCACTATTCAGGTGTATGCTAAAAAACCATCATTGCTATATGTCTTTGCAAACTCAGGCTGGGCGGATAGCGACATGACGTTCACATAAGAAGAGGCCATCAGGCGGCCGCGTCCATAAAATCCTGGCTTGTTTTCAATGCGTCGATATCAAATATCGCCCAGACGCGATCCCCCTCCAGGTAGGCCTCCTTGACAAATTTTCGTAATCGATCCGGCAATTCAGGAATCTTGGGGATTTTGTGATCTTCCCAAAAATGGCGCATGCCATATACCGCGTCCACCCGCAAGCCAACCATTGATCCTTCAATCTTGATGATGAGAAGCCGTCCTTGCGCCGAGACGTCGTCGGCAAATATAAATTTGCCCAGATCGACAATAGGTAATAAATTGCCGCGCCTGTTAGCCATCCCCAGAACCCAGTGCTTGACGCCTGGAATAGGAAAAGCGGTCGGCATATCAATGATCTCATGCAGCTGACCTATGGGAACGACCAAGTCGAAGCCTCGAATACGGAAATGCACGCCTGTCCACCTCCTCCGATCGCCTTCTTCCTGAGGCAGGACAGGGGTGAGCACCCGCCATTTTCGTTCGATACGAACCAGCACATCGAACGGCGTTTGTTTGAATGTAGTATCGCCGGAGTTCATGTGGGCGCTCAGGCTCGGAGCAGGCTGTTTACGCGTTCGATAAGATCCTTTTCCTTCGCCGGCTTGACCACGTAGTCTTTGGCTCCCTGACGCATGGCCCATACCTTGTCCGTCTCTTGATCCTTTGTAGTCACCATAATAACGGGAATCGAGGCCGTATCCGCTTCCCGTGCCAGTTGCCGGGTGGCTTGAAAGCCGTTCATTCCCGGCATGACCACGTCCATTAAAATCAGGTCGGGTTTGATGCGTTTTGCAGCGGCGACACCGTCTTCTCCGCTGAGGGCTGAAGTGACCTGAAAACCGTGTTTTTCAAGCATACCCTTGATAACGTGTAATTCCGTGGGGGAATCATCTACTACCAGTATGTGCGTCATTCTTGGTCTCTCGTTCCGAAGCTGTTTTGTTTCATATAAAAATTAAATTAACGATGGTTGATCTGGCCTTCCGACAAGGCAAGTTGCCAGGAAAACCCACTCACGGCGAGAAGCGCTCGATCGCTTCCATGAGGTCGTCGCGGGCGAAAGGCTTGGTTAGATATTCTTCGGACCCCACCAGACGGCCGCGCGCCTTGTCAAAGATGCTGTCTTTGCTCGACAGCATGATTACCGGCGTATTTCGAAACGCCTCGTTCTGCTTGATCAAGGCGCATGTTTGATAGCCATCGAGACGAGGCATCATGATATCCACGAAGATGATGTCAGGCTTGAATTCGGCGACTTTCGCCAATGCCTCGAAACCATCATTGGCGGTCTCGACATCGTATCCTTGCTTGCGCAACAAAGTCTCAGCAGTCTTGCGTATGGTCTTACTATCATCGATGACCATCACTTTGAGTGGCTTGCGCCCTTGGCGATCGGTCTTGTCAGCGTTATCAGTCACAATTTGCTCTCTACTTTATCTTTGATATAGAGCCCCTAATCCTCTTGAGAATTTACCCTAAGCCGCCGTTCGAGGCAATGCTTGTTGCCAATGCCCTTGCGATTTTAAGGTTGTGAGGGTCGCCGTGGCCACTAAGAATGGGGCTTTTTTATCTATCAGTTCAGGAATAATCACTGATGGTGGCGATACAAAGAATGCAAGCTGTTTTCCCTTTTTTGCGCTGGTTTCCGATGAGTCATGCGAGTATTCGCGCCGACTTGGTCGCCGGCATTACTGTGGCCTTGATCTTGGTGCCGCAAAGCATGGCTTATGCGCAACTGGCCGGTTTGCCCGTGCTCTATGGGTTGTACGCCTCATCTATACCCGTGATCGTGGCGTCCTTATGGGGTTCTTCAAGTCAGCTCCATAGCGGTCCTGTGGCCATGCTTTCATTGATGTCCGCCGCCGCGCTCACCCCCTTAGCTACCCCCGGTAGTCATGACTTCATTGCGCTGTCGATTATGCTTGCCCTGATGGTGGGTGTATTGAGGCTGGCGCTTGGCATTTTCAAACGCGGGGCCATCGTCAATCTTCTCTCCAGCCCGGTTATCGTTGGTTTTACCAATGCGGCAGCGTTGATTATCGGCTTCTCACAACTGAGTAAAATCATCGGCGTGCCATTTCCGCGTTTCGACGTGTATCTGGCGGATTTGTGGCGCGTCATTGGGCAGGTCGGCATGGCACACTGGCCGACGGTGGGCTTCGCCATCGGCGCGTATGCAGTTATCGTTTTGTTGAGCAAATGGAGGCCCAGATTGCCCGGCGTCCTGATGGTGGTGGTTCTGGCAACCGTTCTATCCGCGCTGATCGGCTTTGAAAAAAGGCCGAAATCTCGCTGTCTCAGCTGCGGTCTCCTCAGGAAGTGGACATGATCAAAAACTATGCGCAAACGCGCGGGCGCATTGATGCATTGACAAAGGAAATCGCCACCATGCGGCGATAAGTGGCTCAGCTCGAGCGCGCGGGAGGTCTGGAAAACATCAAGCGTGCGGCTGAAGCGGGCAAAATGCTGCGCCCGCTGGAAGTGCAGCGGGCGCAGTTAAAAGCTCAAAACAATAAACGACGTATCGTTTTGCATGCGCTGCGACTGGAAGGCGTAAAAACTCCCTCCGGCCTGATGTTCTTTTCTGCCGGAAAGCTTCCCCCTGACATGCATGGCGATGGCGAGGCCTGGCGTTTTTCGAGGATTTCGGGTAATCGCGTCGTACTGTCTTCTGGAGGTGCCGTGGTTGGTTATATACCTGCTGGGCTACCGCGATTCGCGGTGCCTGCATTGGACTGGAGCCTGATGCTCGCCTTGTTGCCCTCAGCTTTGGTAATGGCGCTTATCGGCTTCATGGAGGCGACATCCATTTCCAAGGCCATCGCCACCACAACGGGAGAGCGCATCGACGCGAGCAAGGAACTCGTCGGCCAGGGATTGGCCAACATCGCCGACAGCTTTTTTGGCGCCTATACGGTCAGTGGATCTTTCTCGCGCTCTGCGGTAGCAGCACGCACTGGCGCCAAGACCGGATTATTCGCCATCGTCAGCGCCCTGGCGGTGATGTTGGTATTGCTGTTTTTCACCCAATACCTGTATGCGCTACCCCAGGCTGTTTTGGCGGTGATCGTCATGATGGCCGTCTTTGGCTTGATCAGGGTTGCTCCGCTGGTTCACGCCTGGAAGGTGGATCGTCTGGATGCCATTATCGGGCTCATCACCTTCGTGACCACTTCGCTGATGGCGCCGGCCATCGCCAATGGGATTCTGCTCGGCATTGTATCGACCTTGCTCGCCTTTCTTGTCAAGAGCATGAGGCCGCGCGCCGAAATCGTGGCCTACAAACCCGATGGAACTCTCGCCGGAATCAAGACGCATGCGCTGGAACCTCTTAGCCAGCGGCTGGTTCCGGTGCGCTTTGATGGTTCTCTTACCTTTGCCAATGTTTCCTATTTCGAAGATGTGATACTGGAAGTGATCGCCTCTTATCCCAAGGTAAAGGCCGTCCTGGTCATCGGCAGCGGCATCAACGCCATTGATGCCTCGGGTGAGGAAAAGATGCGTGAAATCTCAGAACACCTCAGGCAAGCAGGCATCGAGCTGTATTTTAGCGGCCTCAAACACCAGGTTCTTACCTCGCATAAACGCAGCGGCTTGGTCGATAGGCTGGGTGCAGGGCGTTTCTTCGCCAGCAAAAAGCAGGCGCTGGACATCCTCCTGGAGCGTTTCGCATAAACATAAAGCCACTCAGAAAACCGGCAAACTGGACAAGCTCCCATAGACGCCCAAGCCGGCGGTCAGCACGCTGACGCTCACCACTACCCACAAATACCATCCCCGCAGGCGGTGCTCAGGTGGCAGGGCCTTGACTGCCAAAGCGACCAGAAATCCCAGCACAAGGGGAAGAAGCAGCGCGTTCATCACCTCTACGGCGATGTTCAGACTCACGAGGTCGGGGACATAGACAACCGCGACGCCGCCAGCGATCAGGGCGAAAGTGTATATGGCGTAAAACCAGGGCGCTTCCCTGGGGTGGTATTGAAGGGAGTGGCGGTAACCCGTAACTTCCCCGAATCCCCACGCCGCAGCCAGCGAAACGACGATGGCCGCTACCATCCCGGCGCCGAGAATGCCAAGGCTGAACACGATGCTGCCCCACGCTGGACCTAGAAAAGGGATCAGTGCGTGTGCGATCTGACCCACCGTATCAAGACGTACATCAGCGCCAGACCGGCCAATGGTGGCGGCCACGGCGATCAGCACTGCCGCCATGACTATCTGGGTGAGTACGGCGCCTAAGGCTGTGTCCCATCGGGCGTTGCGGTAATGCTCGGGGTGCAAGCCTTTATCGGCAACGGCGGATTGCTGATAGAAAATCATCCACGGCATGATCACCGCGCCGATGTTGGCGGCGACCAGATACATGTAGTGCGGATCGTGCAGCGGCGCATGCGCTAATCCCTCCAGGATGGCGGTCGGGTCAGGATGAGCGATCACCGCCACCGCTAAGAATACCAGCTCGAACAAGCCCAGAAGAATGGCGATGCGCTCCACACGCCGGTAGGAGCCAGTCCAGACCGCGATCAGCAGGAAAGTCACAGCGATGGCTACGCCGATCGCCCGCGGCACCCCGAACAATTCCGAGACACCGGCCACCCCGGAGAATTCGGTGAGCAAAGCGCCCACAGCGGCGATACCGAGTCCGGTGACCGACACCCAGGCCCAGCTTGGTCCGAATTTCTCGCGAATCAGTTCGCCATGTCCTTTGCCAGTGAAAATGCCCAGACGCACAGTGAGTTCCTGAACCACATACAAGATGGGGATCAGTATGATTTGCAGCGCCAACAGCTTGTAACCCCACTGCGCGCCACTCTGGGCCGCGGTGATGACGCTGCCGACATCGGTATCGGCCAACATGACGACCAGACCAGGGCCAAGTACTGAAAAAAAGAGTTTCCAGCGCGTGAACGGAGGAGAAACGGTTGCTACCGGCGACCCCATGAAAAGCCCCTCATAAACAAGAATGATTCGTATTTGCGTGATTGTCTTGAAGCAGCCCTTAACTGTCAACTTTTTGTTGGTGGATGTAAAGTACTTGAGCCGGATGCTTCATCCTTAAAGAAAGAGTGTGCATCTCAAGAGGAGCCTTCTCGATCGACCTTCGACTCCCATCGGGCCAGCTCTGTGGCTGGCAGCCGGCATTATCCTGCGCTGACCATGCAATATGTGTGCTTTTGGGAGATTAGATGATTTGCGAGCTAAATCGCGAAAAACCCCCATGTTCATGTTATTGATGCCTTAAGGAACGCTTGTGCCGATGAATTCACGGACCGATTCAATGGAAGCCATCAATGTTCTGGCTCGTGAAGCCTTGCTGGAACGCAAGAAATCGCGCTTGCGTCGCTTGCGGTTCACCGCTCTTGGGCTGCTGGCGGCTGCGGTAACCGGCATGCTGGTGAGTGCGGCCTTCGGTGGTACTGGCGGCTGGGCGTGGAGCATGGCCTTTTGCGAAGCGGCCGCAGTGGGCGCGCTCGCCGACTGGTTTGCCGTGAGCGCTTTGTTCCACCGCCCTCTGGGCCTTCCCATACCCCATACAGACGTTCTTGCACGACGCAAACACGAGATCGGCGCGGGCCTCGCCGATTTTGTCAGCGAGAATTTTCTCCAGCCCGAACAGCTTGCCGCCAAGCTACGGGAGCAGGCGCTCGTCAGGCGTTTCGCCTTGCACCTGTCTCGCGCCGAAAATGCCCGTGCCGTTGCTGATCGAACGCGGCACTACGCCCTCAGCCTTTTCGATGCGCTGAGTGGTTCTCACCTCGAAGCGCTGACTGCCCAATGGCTCATGAATGCGCTCAAGCGGCTGGATGTCGCCCGCCTGAGCGGCAATTGGCTGGAATTACTGACCCGCAACGGCCGCCATCATCAGGCCTTGGACGAATTTCTCGCCTGGCTGGCCGACCTGCTCGCCGAAACCAAGGTCCAAGAGCGTATATTCAAGAGCGTCGTTGAGGGAATCGAGAACCAGTCAGGATGGTGGCGTGTGTTGAATGCCGTGGGGCTGGCCGATCTGATTTCAGGAGAAATCACCAAGAGCCTGCCGCAGATGATTGAAACCTTTCAGGAAAGTCTGCGCAATCCAGACCATCCCAACCGTAAGGCATTCGACGAATGGCTCGGTCATATGGTCGAGCGTTTGCAGCAGGACCCTCAAACCCGCGCATGGCTAAACGAGCGAGTACAGGGTTTCATGGCCGGCGCGGAATTCCAGGCCTATCTTGCGGAGGTCGGCCGGGATGTCCGCGCCTGGTTGCGCGCCGATCTGGCTAGCAGCGATTCCTTGCTGTCTCACTGGTTGGCGGAGATGCTGAAAGCCTTTGCCGAGCGCTTGCGACATGATTCTGCGTTGCGCGAAGAAATGGAGGATCAGATCATGCGCTTGGCTATCGCCATCGCGCCCGGCGTGGACATGTTCATTCACCGGCACATCCTTCAGACGGTGGAGAACTGGAACGAGCGCGAATTGATTGCCAAGCTGGAGTTGGAAGTGGGCCCGGATTTGCAATACATCCGTTTCAACGGCACCCTCGTTGGCGGATTGATCGGATTGATGCTGCACGCTTTAGTAGTACTTGTGGCCTTTTTTTGACATTCCACGCCAGCTATTCAGCTCGCACCTCTAAGTATGGCGCAATCATCGCGTTGAATAAAAACCAACTTTAGCGCGTCCTTCATGGTCGAGCGGATCGATTTTTCCCAAACCCCATAGGCCACGGCCTCAACTTTACCGGAGATACTCATATGGATTCCCACTCGAGCAAACTTTTGAATGGCCTGATCTTCGGCCTTTTTCTGCTTTTGCTGGCAGGCGCCCCGATTCAGGCTAACGCCGAGAAAGCGCCGATGCATCTCGATATTTCAGCCACGGTAATCACTCTTCCTCTGGCTCCTGGGCTTTCGCCCAGCGATGCGGTGCAGTCGATGAAACTGCGCGCAAATTTTCTCAATTTCAAGCTAGTCGCCGAACAACCCTTGTCAGCCCAGGTCAAGGCAATGGGCAGGAAGAACGTACGCACCCTCGATATCTATCAGTTCTGCAAGCCTGACGTGGCTTATGACATGGTCCAATTCAACATCGCCTATGCTGCCTACCTACCGTGCCGCATCGCTCTGGTCGAAGATGCTCACGGTAAATACTATCTGACCATGCTCAATCCAAAATTGCTGTTGTCCCCGAACATGCCGCCTGCCCTGAAAAAGCAGGCCGATGACGTGATCAACGGTCTCATGCAGATCATCAAGGCGGGCGCGGAAGGTGCGCTATGAGTCGCTAGTGGTCAATTCGGCGTGCCGAAAGCAACCGATGACATGGTCGTTGACCATACCGGTGGCTTGCATGAAAGCGTAACAGATGGTCGGCCCGACAAACTTGAAGCCGCGCTCCTTGAGGGCGCGGCTCATGCGTGTGGATTCAATGGTGAAAGCAGGCACATCTGCTTCTGAATGCCAATGAGAGTGAATGGTGCGCCCCTCTACGAAATCCCAAAGGAATTCGACCGGCTTTATTCCGCGTTCGCCAAGCTCCAGCCAGGCTCTGGCATTGGAAACGGCCGCTTCAATCTTTCGGCGGTTGCGAACGATGGCCGGATTGCTTAATAACCGTAAGATATGGCTTTCCCCATAGCGCGCGATACGTTCTGGATCGAAGCCTTCGAAGGCTTGGCGATAACCTTCTCTTTTATGCAGGATGGTGGCCCAGGACAGGCCAGCTTGAGCGCCCTCGAGAATCAGCATTTCGAACAGATGGCGTTCATCGTGGCAGGGAATGCCCCATTCATTGTCGTGATAATCGACATAAAGTGGATCGTCCACCGCTGCCCATCGGCATCTTATAACCGGCTCCTCGTGATTCACCATCGCCAGATTCCGCCGCGTACGTGATCCTTCATCATGAAAAAATTACCGCCTCTGTTATCATGGTCGCTACAATTGCTAGACTTTAAACCAAAGCGTGATGGCGAGTCGCGTCAACAGTAAGTAGGGTATTGCCCAAGCTTTGATATCATGCCCGGTATTTTCCCAAGGTTAGAACGGGCTGTGCATCGATTTGGAGCATTTGCGGTAGATATTCTCAATGGCGGCTTTTTGTCCATGCGGCCGCTCAAGCGATTTCCATCAAGTAGGATCGTTTTCGACAGCGAACAACATCATGAGAAATTGTCTGATCCTGGGATGTGGACGTAGCGGAACCAGCATGCTGGCCGGCACGCTCGCCCGAGCAGGGTATTACATGGGCGGCTGGTTATATCGCGCCAACGCCGCCAATCCCAAAGGTTTTTTTGAATCTTTTTCCGTCAACTCGGTCAATGAACGCCTGCTGACCAGCGTATCACCCAGCACGCGCAGCCGATCGGCGTTCAAGAGAATATGGCGCACGCGTTTTCCTTCCGAGCGTTGGCTCATCCGCCTGCCCGTTGATACACCGATCGAAGGCGATCCGCGTTCGCTCAAGCGCATAGAACGCCTGACCTCGAAAACGCCTTTTGCCTTCAAGGATCCACGCTTTTGTTACACTCTGGACGCTTGGCGAAATCACTTGCCCGAAGATACTGCGTTTTTATGCATTTTCCGCGAGCCCGGCCGCACGGTTCAAAGTATGCTCAAGGAACACCAGAGAGTCTATTCGGATTTGCCTTTCAGCATTGAAGAAGCGTTCGGCGTATGGAATGACATGTATCGCCATGTTCTTGAACGGCACCGCCACCGTGGCGATTGGTTATTCATTCATTTCGATCAGATGCTCGACGGTTCTAGGGCCGAAGAGATAGAAACGTTGTTGAATGCGCCTATCGACCGGAATTTTCCGGACAAGCGCCTGCAACGTTCTGCGCCTGTGAAGGCGCCTGCTTACGTGCTGGACACGTACCAGGAATTGTGCCGTCTGTCCGGCTTCGACACTTGACCACACGTAGCCGTGTTGCGCTGGGGCTTTTTCTTGCCCTCGCAGCCAGCCTGGGCATCCCCGCTTGGATCAGCGGCGCCGATGCGTTCCTCTACATCAGCCATACTGCGGCCTGGGCATTGATCCTTGCGCCGCTCCTCATGCTTGCGGCCTGGTTCATCAATGGCTTCAGAGTGCATTATCTTCTTGGCATTAACCGCCATCCCATTCCTTTCGGGCGCGCCTGGCTGATCGCCGCCGGGGGGGATTTTGGCGGCGCGCTAGGTCCCGGGCTGGTGACAGGAGTGGGTGCTTATGTCCTGCTCACCACCCGCCAAGGAGTGCCTTCGTTTACTGCTGTGGCTCTGTTCGCTCTGGAAAAGCTGCTGGATCTGTTGATTTTTTTTGCTACTTTGATAGTCAGCCTCAGCCTCTTGGCATGGCTGGGGCCCGGCCATGCGCCCTGGTACTCCCTCGGCGCAGCCGCGGCATTCAGCGTGGCGCTTTTGGCAGCGATCGGAGGCGGTGCCAGTGGCGCTCGAGTCGTGTTGCAATTCACCGCCAGCCTGATGCGGCGCCTTGGAGTGGCCGAGAAAATCAGATACCGCTGGCTGCGTTGGGGGTTGGGCTTTCGGCGCGATGTGCGCCGGGTGATGTCTCAACCGCCACGGCGTCTTGGTCTTTTACTGCTGTTTGCTGCCGGCTATTGGGCTTGTCGCTTCGCCGTCTTGCCGGTTCTGGCGTTAGGCCTGGGCGTGTCCATCCCTTGGCCTTATCTGGTGCTTGTTCAGGTGCTCGCCGTGTTTGCCGGTCAATTGTCGGTACTCCCCGGAGGCGCCGTGTCAGTGGAGGTGGTTTTCGCTGTGCTATTAGCTCAATGGGCCGACCGGGA
This sequence comes from Acidihalobacter sp., assembly GCA_027013225.1. GTDB lineage: Bacteria > Pseudomonadota > Gammaproteobacteria > DSM-5130 > Acidihalobacteraceae > Acidihalobacter_A. Next base: position 78,620 of record JALUXU010000015.1, read on the forward strand.
GATGCTCGGCACACTCTTGTTACTGTGGCGTGCCTGCGTGTTTTACCTGACTTTGATCGGAGGCGGTCTGGCTTTTGCCGCCTTATTGAAGAAAACGCCTGTGGCATCGAGCCATCCAGGCTCCCAAAGAGGTTGCAATTAGGGGCTCTTCCAAAACCGCCGGTAAATAGCCGTTTAGGGATATTGCCGCAGTGCGTCGTATGATCTGAATTCCGATTGTTTACTAGACGTTAAGGCGTGCCGCGGCACCATGCCTGTGGATTCAATGGAGCCCCGCGATGGCGAATCGCGAAATAAAGCGCGCTTTGGCGCAAGCCGCCACTGTCACCCACGCTGGCCACCACTTCGCCGCGTCGAACCCACGTGCCCACTGGGCGATATATTGCCTCCAGATGGCCATACAAGCTCATGAAACCGTTTCCATGGTCGATGATCAACAAGAGGCCATAGCCGCGCAGCCAGTTGGCGAATACGATATGTCCCGCATCAATGGCGCGCACCAGGCGGCCCTTGGGGGCGCGGATCAAGACACCTTCCCAACGCAGGGAGCCTCCGCTTCCACTGCGAAGGGCGCCATAACTTACCTCGAGTGGTCCATTGGTTGGCCATGGCAGACGGCCCCGCTGTTGTGCGAACGGCCGTTGCGACAGCTTGTTGAGGGTGTTGTCTTTGCCGATAACACGACCTACGCGGGCAATCAGACTCTGCAATCCTTTCGCGTCGGCCCTCAGGCGTTTCAGGCGGTTTTGTTTGCTGACGATGTTTCTGTCGAGTGCGGCGAGCGCCGCAATACGCGATTTTTCAGCGTTTTTAAGAGCGATCTCTTTGGCTTGTTGGCTTTCGAGCAGCGCCTGGAGTTGTTTGCGTTCATCATCGATCTGCCGTCGTGTGGCTAGGAGCGCTGCCAGGGAAGCGCGTGCAGCGTCCAGCGTTTTCTCTCTTTCCTTGTTCAAGTAATCGTAATAACCGAGAATGCGGCCGATCAAAGCCAGATTTTTCTGATTGAGCAGTAGCTTGAGAACGGGCTCTTGACCCATTTCATAGGCGGCAATCACCTGTGCCCGAAGCAATTCGATCTGCTCGGCGACTGTTTTTTTCTCCAGGCTCGCCTTACGGTCGAGGCGTTTTATGCTTGATTCTTGCTTGGCAAGTTGAATTCGTATGATTCTCAAGGATTCCACCGCCCGGGCGATTTTCAGCTCGGCCTGACGCAGGCTGGCCGAGAGTTTTCCTCTTTTCTCTTGTGCGTATTCGACTTGTTTCGTAATCTGCTCTATTTGTAACTGGATAGACTCCAATCGATGTTTGCTGGAGAGATCAGTAGCCGCTGCGTAGCCAGGAAGGAAGCCGGTCAGCAGCGCGGCAAAGATCAATGAAACTATTCGGCGAGTAAAAGCCATGATTGCTCGGAGTGGCTTGGGAGCCTGCGGTCGTCTTGCGTTCACGCTGTGGAGTGTTTTTAGAACGCTCCTCATAAGCAATCCCAGGTATTCATCGTGATGTGGTAAGAAAACGGCTCGACACCAGGCGGTATCGCGCTCCTATAGGATGAATAAAGGAAGACGCCAGTTGCGATAAGTGCTTCAAGCGCAATAAGATTGGATAGCCAGACGAAAAAAGCGCCTACACGCATATATTCGTATCTTATGCCCATCTTGCTTTATTATGAGGCGCTAAAATGATCTGAGTGAATACTTCACTTTGAGGACGGGGTGATCGTGCCGAGACGGACGCTCTCAGGCGATTGCCGACAGCATTGATGGCCAGTCCGGAATACATTTCCTTACTTGCCGTTAAACAGCGAAACTCAATTGTTGAGCTTCACTTTATCAAATTCTATCAGCGACCGAATAATAATGTTCGGGCTGAAGCATCAACCTCGGAAACATGAGGATATATTATGGCCATCGCAAGCCAGGAGTTAATGAGCCAGGATCGGGACATCGATCGCGCTTCGCGTTCATTGAAAGCCATGTCCCACCCTTTACGCTTGAAGATCTTGTGTGTGCTCGGCGACCGTGAGGTCAGTGTTCAGGATATCGTCGACAGCGTGGGCACCTCACAGAGCAACATATCGCAGCATTTGGCTATCTTGCGGGACAAGGGAATTCTATCCGCGCGCAAGGAGGCCAACAAAGTTTTCTACCGGGTCAGCGACCCGCGTACTTTGCGCCTGATCGGGATGATGCAGGAAGTGTTTTGCAATAGCGGTCTGTAAATAATTACGCTATATTTTATCTTTAACGCGCATTCCTTGGCGCGGCTCCACGATGTTTTCCAAGTAGTGGCAGTCCTGGCGCTATTGTTTCAGTTACAACTGACAATGAATAATCGCGATTCGTGTTTCGAGCCGAAAGATTCTCACCTTCAATCGCTTGGGTCAGTATCTGGGGATTCGCTGATTAATTTATCGCAACGAAGTAGAATCAGGCTCGCGGAAATCTAGTAGTGAGCCTTTAATCATAACTTCATGGAAGCCTTGTTCTAATCATGCAGGAATACCTTCATTTCGCCAGTAACCACATACTCTTGTTTGCTGCCTTGGCAGCGATTCTCGCCACTATTGCCTGGGTCGAATTCCAGCGCATCGGTAGTGGCGTCAAACATCTTGACGCCAACGAAGCCGTCAGGTTGATGAATCAGGACGATACCCTCGTGCTTGATGTGCGCGAAGATGCCGAATTGCGCGAAGGCAGAATCGGTAAAGCCAAGCACATTCCCCTTAGGGATCTTGACAAGCGATTGAAAGAACTGGAAAAGCACCGTAACAAAAACATCATCGTCTACTGCCGGAGCGGCGCACGTTCCGCTCGCGCCTGTGCCGTGTTGCGCAAGGCTGGTTTCGAACAGGTTACCAACCTACGCGGCGGGCTGATCGCCTGGCGCGAAGCCAAACTGCCGGTGCGCAAGCGTTGAGCGACGATAGGCCAAAAGTGACTGTATACGGGTCCGCGTGGTGTCCGTATTGCGTTCGCGCCCGCCGCTTGCTGGAAGAGAAAGGCATTACATTCGAAGATTTGCGTATCGAAGGGCGTATGGATCTTCGCTCGGAGATGGAGGCGCGCAGTGGGCGCACCAGTGTCCCGCAAATCTTCGTAGGCGACATCCATATTGGCGGGTATGATGACATGGCCGCTCTGGATCGTGCTGGAAAGCTCGACGATCTGCTTGCCGACAAGAATAATGGATGAACGGTCATCTTTTCGGGCTGGAAAATCAACTTGTACCAATTATCATTGAAATCTACATCCAAGGATTTGACTTATGAGCGAAAACGCTGCACCAGAGACAGAACAACAATTCGGTTTACAGAAAATCTATATTAAGGATATGTCCTTCGAATCGCCTAATGCGCCTCAAGTGTTCACTCAGGAATGGGCGCCTGAGGTCGAAGTCCAGCTTCAGGTGAGGCAGCAGCAATTAGATGAACTGAACTGGGAAGTCGAATTGCAGCTGACCGTCACTGCCAAAGCCGAACAACAGATCATTTATCTGGTCGAGCTTAAGCAGGCGGGCATTTTCACGATGCAGAACATTCCCGAAGAACACCAGGGACATCTTCTCGGCAGTTATTGCCCCAATATTCTCTTCCCCTTCGCCCGCGAGGCCGTATCCGACTTGGTAGGCAAGGGCGGTTTCCCCCAATTATTGCTGGCACCCGTAAATTTCGATGCGCTGTACATGCAGCAACTTGAACAACAAGGCGGGCAGGAGCTTCCGGGCAGCATCAATTAGTCTCGCCAATGTGATCGCATGCGGCGGCGTCCAGTGACTGCCTGTCCGCTGCCTTTCATTTTGCCTCATTTCCTGCCGTGAGCTTTTTTGAATCGTCTTCTCGTCCTTTGGCCGTTCTCGGTGCCGGTTCCTGGGGGACTGCCGTGGCCATCGCGCTGGCTCGCAATGGGCATGAAAGCTTTCTTTGGGGGCGCGATCCCCAGCTGATCGATCGCATTCGCCAAACGCGGCGAAACGAGACCTATCTGGGAGACATCGAGATACCGGTTGCGGTGGAAGCCTGCGCTGATTTGGACAAGGTGCTCCAAAGCGCCCGCGATATCTTCATCGCCATTCCCAGCGCTGCTTTCCCGAGCTTTATCAACTCCTTGCAAGATCGGCTGAAACCGGGCTCCAGACTCATTTCTTTGACCAAGGGTCTGGAGATGGAAACAGCCGATACCTTGGACCGCGTCATTGCCAGAATGTTGGGCGAGAGTACGCCCCAGGCCGTTGTATCCGGCCCGACCTTTGCCCGCGAAGTCGCCCGTGGCCTGCCCACAGCCGTCACCGTAGCGGCGCGACCGCAAAGTCTCGCGCAAGTTGTCGCAGGCTGGTTACACGGGCCCGGTCTGCGCGCCTATACCAGCGACGACATGATTGGCGTCGAACTCGGAGGGGCGCTCAAGAACGTGCTCGCTATCGCGGTAGGCATTGCCGATGGCCTCGGCATGGGCGCAAATGCGCGCGCAGCCTTGATCACCCGAGGCTTGGCCGAATTGTCACGACTTTACCGCGCCGCTGGGGCACGCAGCGAAACCCTCATGGGACTGTCAGGCGTGGGCGATTTAGTATTGACCTGCACGGACGATCAATCGCGTAACCGTCGTCTGGGGATGGCAATAGGTAAACGGCAATCGCTGGATGAAGCCCTGCATGCCATCGGCCAAGCCGTGGAAGGGGCGACCACAGCCAGGATCGTACCGGTGCTTATCCGCCGCTATGGCATCGAATTGCCGATTTGCGAGCAGGTTCACTATGTGCTCTATGAAGGTGTGTCTGCTTCCGAAGCCGTCGAGCGACTGCTGGCGCGCGAACCCAAGGATGAACCGGGCACTTTCTGCCGGTGATAGGGATGAGATGACGACAGGGGCTCAGCGATTCCCTAAAATCAACGCCCTTATTTCGCTGCTGTGCCGCCGGCTTACTTCCAGGCAGTCATCGATATTCCTAAAAGTCGTGCAAAGGCGTCCATTGCGATCTCTTTCCAAACCAGAAAGATATGCGGGGTTCACCAGCGCATTGCGATGAATGCGAGCGAATTGCCGGGGATGTTTTTCTTCCAGCGCCTTGAGTGAATCCTCGATCAGCGCTTCTCCATGCAGATGCCGCACCGTGATGTATTTCTTATCAGCGCGCAAGTAGATCACTTCCTCGAGTGGAATCAGCTCGATTTTGTTTCGCCCACGCGCGCAAATATGTGCTCCGGCCTTCTGCGTCTTGTCCGACGTGCCGTGATCTGCTCTCTCGCGCGCTCTCTCGAGTGCTTCTTCGAGTCGTGCTCGACCGACCGGTTTGAGCAGGTAATCCATGGCCCTGGTTTCGAAAGCCGCCAGGGCATGCTGATCGAAAGCGGTGGTGAATATAACCGTTGGCGCTGGCTGCAATTTCGCTACCTGCTGCGCCGCCTCGAGCCCGTCCATGCCGGGCATGCGTATATCCATCAAAAGTACATCTGGTTGACATTCGCCGATCAAGTTCAACGCGGCTTGGCCGCTGTCCGCCTCGCCACACACCGTGTCCCTTCCAATCGCGGCGATGAGGGATTTCAAACGCTCTCGCGCCAAAGGTTCGTCATCCACGATCAAAATCCGCATGTTCCTCCTCCATTTCGCCCACGGGAAGCCGCAAGGTGACCGTAAATCGTTCTGCTTCTTCCTGAATGATCATTTGTGCTTGCCGGTATCCTAGCCTGAGACGTTCGCGAATGTTCGCGAGCGCCATTCCTTGGCCGCCATGATGCGACCCCGGCATGATCGCAGGGCGGGGATTGGCAACCTCGAGTCTGAATTCGCGTCCTTCGCGGGCAATCGTGATCGTCAACTCGCCTCCTTCCGGAATCACCTGAATGCCATGATAGACGGCGTTTTCCACCAGCGGTTGCAGACATAGGGCCGGCACGAGACGATCCTCGTCGGCTGGATCGATGGAGAGTCGCCAGCTCACACGCAAACGTTTTCCCAGGCGTAAGCTTTCCAGAGCAAGATAGCGGCGGCAGAGTTCAATTTCGTCACCCAGACGCGCCCATTCACCTTCGCGCAGAACGGAGCGAAACAGGCCGGAAAGATCCTCGACAGCTTGCTCGGCGGCTCGTGGCCGACTTTGAATCAAGGCGGCGATGGTATTCATGCTGTTGAATAGGAAGTGGGGACGGATGCGCGCCTGTAAAGCATGCAGGCGGGCAGTCATGCGCGCCTCCATGCTCCGCTTCCAGTCATGCTGTAAATACAGATAGCGTAGTCCGATGGCCGAGATAATGGAGCTTATGATGGCATTTTTGAGCACGAAATCCATCTCGTACCGCCAGTTGGCGGCGTCTGGATGAATGAACACATCCATGAAGGCGGCGGCCAGAAACGAAAAGGCGAGGGTCACAAACAGAATCACAGCATAGGCTGTCACCGCCCCTGCAAACGGTGACGCCTGCCGCAGATATTTTTTCATTCGGCACAAAGCGGCAACCGATCCCAACGCGATCCATTGCGCGAACAGGGATGTCATGGCGAGCGTCGGCCAGAACGGCGCCAGAGGCCAGGTAGCGAGTGTAAGCACCAGTGCCAGTAATTCGGCGATCACCACGATCAAAAGCAGCGTTCCGTCGGCACAGAAATCGGGCAGGAAGGTATCGCCGGAATCAGAATGCAGGGTCGCCATGGTGAAAGACTCTCATCAAGAAGCGTAACGCACGCAAGCTGAGTATACTTTCCTGATCAATTCATCGCTTTGGCTTTTGCGCATTTTCATCACCACCATGAGGTCACCATGACAGAATCCAATTCCGCCAAACTCTGGGGCGGGCGTTTCGGCGAGAGCACGGACGCCTTTGTCGAAGCTTTCACCGCATCGGTCGATTTTGATCGCCGTCTTTATCGTCAAGACATCGAGGGGTCGAAGGCGCACGCGCAAATGCTTGCCCATGTGGGTGTCTTGAGCGAAGCCGAGAGCCAAGCGATCTGCCAAGGCCTCGACGCCATCCAGGCCGAGATCGAAGCCGGGACGTTCCGCTGGGACGTTTCTCTTGAAGATGTCCACATGAACATCGAGGCGCGCCTGACCGGGCGCATAGGCGATGTCGGCAAAAAACTCCATACGGGGCGGTCGCGCAACGATCAGGTGGCCACGGATATCCGCCTCTGGTTGCGCGAGCAGATCGATGATCTACTCAGCGAATTGCGGCGAGCACGGCGGTCTCTTCTCGATTTGGCTGAGCGCGAGGCAGATACCATCATGCCTGGCTTCACTCATCTGCAAGTGGCCATGCCGGTGACCTTCGGTCATCACATGCTGGCATGGCACGAGATGCTGCGCCGGGACAGCGCGCGCCTACGGGATGCCCGCCGGCGGGTGAATGTGCTTCCTTTGGGGGCGGCGGCGCTGGCTGGCACGAGTTACCCCATCGATCGAGCGTATACTGCCGGTCTGTTGGGTTTCGAAGCTGTCGCCGCCAATTCCCTGGATGCCGTTTCAGACCGCGATTTCGCCATCGAATTCACCGCCGCTGCCGCCCTCATCATGACCCATCTATCGCGAGCGGCCGAAGAAATGGTGTTTTGGTCGTCAGCCCAGTTCGATTTCATCGAGCTCCCCGACCGCTTCTGTACCGGCTCTTCCATCATGCCGCAGAAGAAAAATCCCGACGTTCCGGAGCTACTGCGAGGCAAGGCCGGTCGGGTCAATGGCGACTTGTTCGCTTTGCTCACCCTGATGAAAGCCCAGCCCCTGGCTTACAACAAGGACAATCAGGAAGACAAGGAGCCCCTATTCGATGCCGTGGATACGGTGAGTGCCAGCTTGCGGGCGTTCGCGGATATGCTGCCGGCCATTCGCGTCAAGCGCGAGCGCATGCGTGAGGCAGCCCGCCAAGGCTACGCCACAGCCACAGACCTCGCCGACTATCTGGTCCGCAAGGGCATTCCCTTCAGGGATGCGCACGAAATTGTGGGCAAAGCGGTGCGTCAGGCGATCGCGCTCGGACGCGATCTGGCTGAACTGGATCTTGAAACCTTGCGCCGGTTCAGCCCGGAAATCGATGCCGATGTCTACGATATGCTCACGCTCGAAGGCTCCGTTGCCGCGCGACGGCATTACGGGGGCACGGCGCCTCAAGCCGTGCGCGAACGGATCCGTGAGGCGCGCGAAGAACTTAAAGCTGAAGGGCAGGGCTTAACGGGCCGTTGAAAAAACCTTCTCAACGCCCCGTTAAAGCAGGTCACGGAAGGCTTGCATGCAGATCAACGATAACCATTTGCCCCGGGAGAATGGGGAATGCCTGGCGGGATTCTTGGAAGGTCGCATCCCGGATAATTATCGGCTCCTCGACGTTTCGAGTGGAATTTCCCGGGAAATCTATGCCAGTGTATCCAGAGAATCCGCGATGAGGAACCGGAATGGACGGCAACCAGATACTGCTCCTGGGGCTTGGCATAGAGGCCCCCT